>NZ_JAUYWJ010000008.1:0-378030 GCF_032656585.1 Streptomyces herbicida | reverse complement strand
CGTGACGGTGTGGGCCCACCACATGTACGTCACCGGCGGTGTGCTGCTGCCGTTCTTCTCCTTCATGACCTTCCTGATCGCGGTCCCGACCGGGGTGAAGTTCTTCAACTGGATCGGCACCATGTGGAAGGGCTCGCTGTCCTTCGAGACGCCGATGCTCTGGGCGACCGGCTTCCTGATCACCTTCACGTTCGGTGGCCTGACCGGTGTCATCCTGGCCTCGCCGCCGATGGACTTCCACGTCTCGGACTCGTACTTCGTGGTGGCGCACTTCCACTACGTGGTGTTCGGCACCGTGGTGTTCGCGATGTTCTCCGGCTTCCACTTCTGGTGGCCGAAGATGACGGGCAAGATGCTCGACGAGCGGCTCGGCAAGATCACCTTCTGGACGCTGTTCATCGGCTTCCACACCACGTTCCTGGTGCAGCACTGGCTGGGCGCCGAGGGCATGCCGCGTCGTTACGCGGACTACCTCGCGGCCGACGGCTTCACCACGCTGAACACGATCTCGACGATCGGCTCGTTCCTGCTCGGCCTGTCGATCCTGCCGTTCCTCTACAACGTGTGGAAGACGGCCAAGTACGGCAAGCCGGTCGGTGTCGACGACCCGTGGGGCTACGGCCGCTCGCTGGAGTGGGCGACCTCCTGCCCGCCGCCGCGTCACAACTTCCTCACCCTGCCGCGGATCCGCAGTGAATCCCCGGCGTTCGACCTGCACCACCCGGAGATCGCCGCCATGGAGCAGCTGGAGCTGGCCGGTCACGGCAGCAGCGCCATCGCGGGCAACAAGGAGGCCGGCAAGTGAAGATCCAGGGCCGGTTGTTCATCTGGCTGAGCGCCTTCCTCCTCGTCATGGCGATCGTCTATGGCGTGTGGTCGAAGGAGCCGGCCGGTACCACGGCGCTCTTCCTGGCCTTCGGCCTGAGCATCATGATCGGCTTCTACCTGGGCTTCACCGCCCGGCGGGTCGACGCGGGTGCCCAGGACAACAAGGAGGCCGACGTCGCGGACGACGCGGGCGAGCTGGGCTTCTTCAGCCCGCACAGCTGGCAGCCGCTCGCCCTCGGCATCGGTGGCGCGCTGGCCTTCCTCGGTGTCGCGGTCGGCTGGTGGCTGCTGTACTTCTCGGCACCGATCATCCTGATCGGCCTGTTCGGCTGGGTCTTCGAGTACTACCACGGTGAGAACCGCACCCAGTAGCACGGCGCCGAGCCAACAGGGGAGCCCGGACACTCCGTAAGGAGGTCCGGGCTCTTTCCGTTGCGGTCCGGGGGCGCCCCGGGCCCGTCCCCCGTCCGCCTCACCCACCGCGCCGCGGCCGACGAAGCTTCTTAGCGTGAGGTCATGAGAACCTCTCCGCGCACCCGCACCGTCGTCGTCGGCTGCACGCTGCTGGTGACCGCCCTGGGCGCCGGCGCCACCGCGTGTGGTTCGGACGGAAACCCGCTGGCGGACGAGCCGTACGACGCAGCGGACCAGATCTCCTTCAACAGCCCCACCGGCGCAGGGAAGAAGGTCGACCCGGACAAGCCCCTGGAGGTCACCGCAGAGGACGGTGAGGGACGCATCACGGACGTCACGGCCACCGACTCGACGGGACGCTATGTGGCGGGCGAACTGGCCGCCGACGGCAGCCGCTGGCACAGCACCTCCCCGCTGGCCGCAGACGCCCACTACACGGTGCGGGTCAGCACCGAGGACGAGGACGGGGCCCCCGGCCGCAAGGTCCTCACCTTCGACACCAGCAAGCCCTCCACCAAGAAGACCCTGGACGTCACCTTCGGGCCCAAGGCGGGCCAGTACGGTGTCGGGCAGCCCATCACCGCCGACCTCAACCAGCCCATCAAGGACAAGGCCCAGCGGGCCGTCGTCGAGCGCGCCCTCAGGGTGGACTCCACGCCCGCCGCGGACGGCACCTGGTACTGGGTGAACGACAAGCAACTGCACTTCCGCCCCAAGGACTACTGGCCCGCCCACGCGACCATCCTGGTGCACAGCAACCTGGAGGGCGTGAAGGTCGGCGACCGGCTGTGGGGCGGCAAGGCCAAGCCGCTGACCCTCACCACGGGCGACAAGATCCTTGCCGTCACGGACGCCTCGGCGCACTCCATGACGGTCTACAAGAACGACGCGCTGATCAACACGATCCCGGTCACCACCGGAAAGCCCGGCTTCGAGACCCGCAACGGCGTCAAGGTGGTGCTGGAAAAGCAGTACTTCGTACGGATGCGCGGCACCACCGTCGGCATCTCCGAGGACAGCTCCGACTCCTACGACCTTCCGGTGTACTACGCGACCCGCGTCACCTGGTCCGGCGAGTACGTGCACGCGGCACCCTGGTCGGTGGGCTCCCAGGGGTCCGCGAACGTCAGCCACGGCTGCACCGGTATGAACACCAGCAACGCCGAGTGGTTCTTCGACACGTTCCACCCCGGCGACCTGGTCAAGGTCGTCAACTCCAACGGGCACGAGATGGAGCCGTTCGGCAACGGCTTCGGTGACTGGAACCTCGACTGGGCCAAGTGGCGCACGGGCAGCGCCCTGACCAACGGCAAACAGGACGGCCCGAAGCCGCAGGACGCGGACCGGCTCCGGCCGACCGCGGTGTGACCACTCGGGGTGCGGCGCGGGCCGTACACACCCCGCGCCCCGCCCCCGGCCTCCTAGGCGCTCTGGAGCCTCTTCTGCCGCAGCAGGGACGCCAGGGCACCCGCGAACTCCACCGGCTCCACAGGGAGCGTCACGGCCGCGTCGGCACGGCTCCAGGTGGCCAGCCACGCGTCCTGGGGGCGCCCGATCAGCAGGAGCACCGGCGGGCAGTTGAACACCTCGTCCTTGATCTGGCGGCACATGCCCATGCCCCCCATGGGCACGGCCTCGCCGTCCAGCACACAGACGTCGATGCCACCCTTGTCCAGTTCCGTGAGAACGGCGGCGGGCGTCGCGCACTCCACGAACTCCACCACGGGGACGTCCGGGGCCGGCCTGCGCCCGGTGGCTAGCCGCACCTGCTCGCGGGTGTTGGAGTCGTCGCTGTAGACCAGCACCGTGGCGGTCGGCTGCATTGTTCCTCCGAGACGTCGGCGTCGTACGGACAGGACCGATGCGCCGGATGCTACCCCTTCCGACACCGTGTCAACACTGGCTCGGACAGGACTTCGAAAGACCGCCGGATGGGCCATCCGGGCAGTACACACGGTACGGACACTCCGAACGGCACCCCCCGGAGTGAGGGCGGGATAAGCGACCGACATAATGTCGGTCGTGGCGACAGCAACGACAGTAGATACCGGGCACGCGCACCCGTCGGTCAACCGGCCGAACCTCACCAGCGTCGGAACCATCATCTGGCTGAGTTCCGAGCTGATGTTCTTCGCGGCCCTCTTCGCGATGTACTTCACCCTGCGATCGGTGACCGGTCCCGAGCACTGGAAGCACATGGCCGAGGCCTTGAACTTCCCGTTCTCGGCGACGAACACCACGATCCTGGTGCTCTCCTCCTTCACCTGCCAGATGGGCGTCTTCGCCGCCGAGCGCGGTGACGTGAAGAAGCTCCGGGCCTGGTTCATCGTCACCTTCATCATGGGTGCGATCTTCATCGGCGGTCAGATCTACGAGTACACCGAGCTGGTGAAGAAGGACGGGCTCTCGCTCTCCTCCGACCCGTACGGCTCGGTGTTCTACCTGACCACCGGCTTCCACGGCATGCACGTGACGGGCGGCCTCATCGCCTTCCTGTTCGTCCTCGGCCGCACCTACGCGGCGAAGAGGTTCACCCACGAGCAGGCGACCGCGGCCATCGTCGTGTCCTACTACTGGCACTTCGTCGATGTCGTCTGGATCGGCCTCTTCGCCACGATCTACATGATCAAGTAGCCGGGCCCGATCCCACGTGCGTTCGCGTAACGCACTTCCCAGAAGCATCGACGCAGAAGATCCTGACACCGGGGTAATCCGTGAAAAAGCTCTCCGCACGACGACGCCATCCGCTGGCGGCGGTCGTCGTCCTACTCCTCGCGCTGGCGGCCACGGGGGGGCTGTACTCCGCGTTCGCGCCCGCGAGCAAGGCGCAGGCCGATGAAACCGCCCAGTCCCTGACCATCGAGCAGGGCAAGAAGCTCTACTCGGTCGGCTGCGCCAGCTGCCACGGCACCGGTGGCCAGGGCTCCTCCGACGGGCCGAGCCTGGTGGGCGTCGGCGCCGCGGCCGTCGACTTCCAGGTCGGCACCGGCCGTATGCCCGCCGCCACCTCCCAGGGCGCCCAGGTCCCGCGCAAGAAGCCCGTCTACACGCAGGCCCAGATCGACCTGCTCGCGGCGTACATCGCCTCGCTGGGTGCCGGTCCGCAGGTGCCGACGGGTGAGCAGTACAGCCCCGAAGGCGCGGACATCTCCAAGGGCGGTGAACTGTTCCGCACCAACTGCGCGCAGTGCCACAACTTCACCGGCAAGGGTGGTGCGCTGACCGATGGCAAGTACGCGCCGACTCTTGAGGGCGTCGAGCCGAGGCACATCTACGAGGCCATGCTCACCGGCCCGCAGAACATGCCGTCCTTCCCCGACACGACCCTGTCGGAGAAGAACAAGAAGGACATCATCGCGTACCTGAACGCGGTCGACAGCGACAAGACGGAGAACCCCGGCGGTCTCGAACTGGGCGGCCTCGGGCCGGTCACCGAGGGCCTGTTCGCGTGGATCTTCGGTCTGGGCGCACTGATCGCGGTCGCCGTCTGGGTCGCCGCTCGGACCGCAAAGGCCAAGAAGTCATGAGTAGCCAAGACATTCCAGAAGAGAACCTGCCCGCTGAGCAGGAGGCCGCGCACGGCGCGGTGAGCATCGCGGACGAGAAGGACCCGTTCGCGGACCCGGGCCTGCCGCCCCACGAGCACCGGATCCAGGACATCGACGAGCGGGCCGCCAAGCGGTCCGAGCGCGTCGTCGCCCTGCTGTTCACGGTCTCGATGCTGGCGACCGTCGGCTTCATCGCCTCGTACGTGGCGATCCCGCACGACAAGTCGATCTTCGTCTTCCCGATCGGCCACCTCAGCGCGCTGAACTTCGCGCTGGGCCTGACCCTCGGCACGGCGCTGTTCTGCATCGGCGCGGGCGCGGTCCACTGGGCCCGCACGCTGATGTCGGACGTGGAGGTCGCCGACGAGCGTCACGCGATCTCGGCGCCGCCGGAGGTCAAGGCGAAGGTCATCGCCGACTTCAAGCAGGGTGCCAAGGAGTCGGCGATCGGCCGCCGTGGGCTGATCCGCACCACCATGTTCGGTGCGCTCGCCCTGGTGCCGCTCTCCGGCGTCATGCTGCTGCGTGACCTCGGCCCGCTGCCCGGGACCTCGCTCCGCCACACCCTGTGGGCCAAGGGCAAGCTGCTCGTCAACATGAACACCAACGAGCCGCTGCGTCCCGAGGACGTCGCCGTCGGCTCGCTGACCTTCGCCAAGCCCGAGGGCCTGGAGGAGACCGACGAGGAGTTCCAGGTCGAGATCGCCAAGGCGGCCCTGATGATCGTCCGGCTCCAGCCGGACAACATCAAGGACAAGCGCGAGCTCGAGTGGTCGCACGAGGGCATCGTGGCGTACTCGAAGATCTGCACCCACGTCGGTTGCCCGATCTCGCTGTACGAGCAGCAGACGCACCACGTGCTGTGCCCCTGCCACCAGTCCACCTTCGACCTCTCCGACGGTGCCCGGGTGATCTTCGGCCCCGCCGGTCACGCCCTGCCGCAGCTCCGCATCGGCGTGAACGACGAGGGCTACCTCGAGGCGCTCGGCGACTTCGAAGAGCCCGTCGGTCCTGCATTCTGGGAGCGCGGATGAGCACCAACGAGAACAACGAGCGACGCGGCAAGGCGCCCGCCGGCGAGCGCGTCGCCGACTGGGCCGACGGCCGGCTCGGGATCTACTCCCTGGCCAAGTCCAACATGCGCAAGATCTTCCCCGACCACTGGTCGTTCATGTTGGGCGAAGTGTGCCTGTACAGCTTCATCATCATCATCCTCACGGGTGTGTATCTGACGCTGTTCTTCCACCCGTCGATGAACGAGGTGGAGTACCACGGCAGCTACGTCCCGCTGCAGGGCCAGCTGATGTCCGAGGCGTTCAGCTCGACCCTGCACATCTCCTTCGACGTGCGCGGTGGTCTGCTCATCCGGCAGATCCACCACTGGGCCGCGCTGATCTTCCTCGCCGGCATGTTCGTGCACATGATGCGCGTGTTCTTCACCGGCGCGTTCCGCAAGCCGCGTGAGATCAACTGGCTGTTCGGCTTCCTGCTGTTCGTCCTGGGCATGTTCACCGGCTTCACCGGTTACTCGCTCCCGGACGACCTGCTCTCCGGCACCGGTGTCCGCTTCATGGAGGGCGCGGTCCTGTCCGTGCCGATCGTCGGCACGTACCTGTCGTTCTTCCTCTTCGGCGGGCAGTTCCCCGGCCACGACTTCGTGGCCCGGTTCTACTCGATCCACATCCTGCTGCTGCCGGGCATCATGCTCGGCCTGGTCGTGGGCCACCTGATCCTGGTCTTCTACCACAAGCACACGCAGTTCGCGGGTCCCGGGAAGACCAACAAGAACGTCGTCGGCATGCCGCTGCTGCCGGTCTACATGGCCAAGGCCGGAGGCTTCTTCTTCCTGGTCTTCGGTGTCATCGCGGCCATCTCCGCGGTCGCGCAGATCAACCCGATCTGGGCCATGGGCCCCTACCGTCCGGACCAGGTCTCCACCGGCGCCCAGCCCGACTGGTACATGGGCTTCTCCGAGGGTCTGATCCGCTTCATGCCGGGCTGGGAGGTCAACTTCTGGGGTCACACGCTCGTCCTGGGCGTGTTCATCCCGCTGGTGATCTTCCCGCTGGTCCTGGTCGCGATCGCGGTCTACCCGTTCATCGAGTCCTGGGTCACCGGCGACAAGCGCGAGCACCACATCCTGGACCGCCCGCGCAACGCCCCGACGCGCACCGCGCTCGGTGTCGCCTGGATGACGGTGTACCTGACGCTGCTGGTCGGCGGAGGCAACGACCTGTGGGCCACGCACTTCAACCTGTCGATCAACGCGGTCACCTGGTTCGTCCGGATCTTCGTCTTCGTCGGACCGGTCCTGGCCTTCCTCCTCACCAAGCGGATCTGCCTCGGCCTGCAGCGCCGGGACCGGGAGAAGGTGCTGCACGGTCGCGAGACCGGCATCATCAAGCGCCTGCCGCACGGTGAGTTCATCGAGATCCACGAGCCGCTCAGCCAGGAGCAGCTGCACACGCTCACGGCGCACGAGCAGTACGCGCCGGCCGAGATCGGCCCGACGGTCGACGAGAACGGTGTCGAGCGCAAGGTGGCGGGCACGCAGAAGCTGCGCGCCAAGCTCAGCGACGCGCTCTACGGCGAGGACTCCCAGATCCCGAAGGCCACCGTCGAGGAGTACAAGGAGATCACGAGCGGCCACGGCCACCACTGATCGCTGCGCACGCCACGCCACGGCAGGGGCTCCGTCCGGTGTTCGGACGGGGCCCTTCGCCATGCCCGGCGGCTGGATAGGGTGGACCTTGTTGAGATTCGCGTCCCGGATGCCGGGACCTCATCCAGGAGCGGCTTATGAGCGCTGTGACCCCCGCTGGAGGCGACACCGCGGCGGGCCGTTCCTGGCCCGAGGTACTGAACGCCCTGCTGGACGGCCGTGACCAGAGCGCCGACGCGACGGCTTGGGCGATGGACCGGATCATGCGCGGCGAGGCGACCGACGCACAGATCGCCGGCTTCGTGGTGGCACTGCGGGCCAAGGGCGAGACCGTCGAGGAGATCACCGGCGTCGTCCGGGCGATGTACGAGCACGCCAAGGTGATCGAGGTGTCGGGTCGCACGGTCGACATCGTCGGCACGGGCGGCGACGGCGCGAAGACGGTGAACATCTCCACGATGTCCGCGCTGGTGGTGGCCGGCACGGGCGCCAAGGTCGTCAAGCACGGCAACCGGGCCGCCTCGTCGGCGTCCGGCTCCTCCGACGTCCTGGAGAAGCTGGGCATCAATCTCGACCTGACGCCCCAGCGGGTCGCCGAGGTCGCGGAGGAGGCGGGCATCACCTTCTGCTTCGCCGTGAAGTTCCACCCGGCGCTGCGCCATGTCGCCGCGGCCCGCGGCCAGTTGGGCATCCGTACGGTCTTCAACGCCCTCGGCCCGCTGACCAACCCGGCCAAGGTCAAGTCCCAGGCGGTCGGTGTCGCGGACCCGCGGCTGGCGCCGATGATCGCGGGCGTCCTGGCCGAGCGCGGCAACTCCTCCCTGGTGTTCCGCGGCGACGACGGGCTCGACGAGCTGACCACGACGTCCACCTCCCATGTCTGGGTCGTCCGGGACGGCAAGGTCACCGAGGAGAGCTTCGACCCGCGGGACGTCGGCATCGAGCTGGTGCCGGTGGAGGCGCTGCGGGGCGGCGACCCGTCGTACAACGCGGAGGTCGCCCGGCGGCTGCTGGACGGCGAGCCGGGCCCCGTACGCGACGCGGTGCTGCTGAACTCGGCGGCGGCCCTGCTGGCCCTCGACCCGGGCGCCGGCACCCTCGCCGAGCAGATCGGCGCCGGGATGGCCAAGGCCGCGGAGTCGATCGACTCGGGCTCGGCCAAGCGGGTGCTGGAGCGGTGGGTGGCCGCCAGCAACGCCTGACACGACCGGTCGGCGGTCCCGCGATCCGGACACGGGTTGCGGGACCGCGATCACTTCACGTACTTTCCTGTTCAGGTCATGAGTGACAGTCATGAGGCCCCGGCCGACTGTCCGGCAACCCTCCGTCCGTGGCGGGGTGCCCCGGGTGAGGACCAGGTCGTAGGCAGCGAGGTCTACGGCAAGCGCGGACCCCTCGTACACCAGGGGTCCTGGTCGTCGAGGGAGCCTTCTGTGAGCAAGCGAATGCGATAGGGCGTAGAGCCCCGCCTCCGCGTACCCCTTTCACCTTCCCCACGCTCGAGCCGTGCGCGCTCGCGTGGTGGTTCCGCCTTGCCTCTCACGGGAGTTCACCATGTCCGTCTCCACCGCTGCCGCCGCCCGGACCGTTTGCAGTGACATTCCGGGGCCGCTGCCCGTTCTGGGCGGGGATGTCACCGTCCCGCTCGTCACGGGCGGCGAAGTCACCTACGCCGCGCTCGACTACGCGGCCAGCGCCCCCGCCCTCCAGCGCGTCTGGGACGACGTGGCGGCCTACGCCCCCTACTACGGCAGCGTCCACCGCGGCGCCGGCTACCTCTCCCAGCTCTCCACCGACCTCTTCGAGAACGCCCGCAAGACGGTCGCCGAGTTCCTCGACTGCCGCGACGCCGACCAGGTGATCTTCACCCGGTCCACGACCGACTCCCTGAACCTGCTCGCCGCCGCGCTCCCCGCCGACTGCCAGGTCTTCGTCTTCGAGACCGAGCACCACGCCTCGCTGCTGCCCTGGAAGGACGCCCGGGTCAGCTACCTCGACGCCCCGCGCAGCCCGCGAGAGGCGGTCGAGACCCTGGAGCGGGCCCTCGCCGACCGCACTGCGTCCACTGAAGGGGGCCACGGCCCGGCCCTCGTCTGTGTCACGGGCGCCTCCAACGTCACCGGCGAGCTGTGGCCGGTCCGCGAACTGGCCGCCGCTGCCCATGCGCACGGCGCCCGGATCGTCCTGGACGCCGCCCAGCTGGCCCCGCACCACCCGGTGTCGGTCCAGGACCTGGACGTGGACTGGGTCGCCTTCTCCGGCCACAAGCTGTACGCCCCGTTCGGCTCCGGCGTCCTGGCCGGCCGCGCCGACTGGCTGCGCGCGGCCGAGCCGTACCTCGCGGGCGGCGGCGCCAGCCGCAAGGTCAGCCGCCGTACGGACGGGGGAGTGGCCGTCGAGTGGCACGAGACCGCCGCCCGCCACGAGGCTGGCTCCCCGAACGTCATCGGCGTCTACTCCATCGCCTCCGCCTGCAAGGCCCTCACCGAGGCCGGTTTCGACACCCTGGTGGCGCGTGAGGAGTACCTGATCCGCAAGGTCCGGGAGGGCCTGGCCGAGGTCCCGGAGGTCCGCGTCCTCTCCCTCTTCGGCGACGACGCCCCGCGCGTCGGTGTGATCTCCTTCGTCGTCGAGGGCTGGAACAGCTCGCACTTCGCCGCCGCGCTCTCCGCCGAGTACGGCATCGGGGTCCGCGACGGCCTGTTCTGCGCGCACCCGCTCGTGCGCACCCTGCTGGGCAGTGACCCGCAGACCCAGGGCGAGTGCGGCGCTCCGGAGGCCGCGCCCGGTGAGAAGTCCCTCAACGCCGTCCGCGTCAGCTTCGGCGCGGGCACGCCGGACGAGCACGTCGAGCGGTTCGTGAACGCGGTGAAGGAACTGGTCCGGGACGGCGCCAAGTGGCAGTACCGCACCGAGGACGGGCGCTGCGTCCCGGCCGTCTGATCGCCGTACGTCACCGCGGTATACGCTCCCCCTGTCAGCCGGACTCTTGACGGGGGAGCACGGGGTGGACGCGCTGCGCGCGGCGGATCCGCGGCGGATCGGGCCGTACGAGGTCCTGGGCAGGCTCGGCGCGGGCGGGATGGGCGAGGTGTATCTCGCCGAGTCGCGCACCGGACTCAGGCTCGCGGTGAAGGTGGTGCGGGCCGAGCACGCCGAGGACCGCACTTTCCGGGCCCGGTTCCGCCATGAGGTGCGGGCCGCGCAGACCGTCGGCGGCGCGGGCACGTACACCGCGCGGGTGGTGGACGCAGACACCGGGGCGGAACGGCCCTGGATGGCCACGGAGTTCGTCGAGGGCCCGAACCTGCGGGACGCGGTGCTGGACGGGGGCGCGCTGCCCCGGTCGGCGGTGCGGGTCCTGGCGGGGGCGCTCGGGGAGGCGCTCGCCGCCATCCACGCCAAGGGGATGGTCCACCGCGACCTGAAGCCCTCCAACATCCTGCTGGGCGCGGACGGCCCCCGGGTCATCGACTTCGGGATCGTACGGGCCCTGGAGGCCACGTCACTGACCCGCACCGGCGCGGTGGTGGGCTCGGTCGGGTACGTCTCGCCCGAGCAGATCCGCAACGGCGGCCAGGTGGGACCGCCGAGCGACATCTTCTCCCTGGGCGCGGTCCTGGCCTACGCGGCGGCCGGACGCGAGCCCTTCGGCGAGGGCCAGGACTCGGTCGTCCTGCTGCGCATCCTGACCCGCGACTTCGACCTGTCCGGGGTGCCGGAGGAGCTGCGCCCGCTGGTGGCGGCCTGCCTGCGAGAGGACCCACTGGAGCGCCCGACCCCGGCGGACCTGCTGGCGTCCACCGGCCATAGCCCGACCTCACTGCGCGCCGGCATCCGCCCGGGCTGGTACGCGGGCACACCCGACCCCACACCGCGCCACGCCGCACCCCACTGGATCCCGACCGACCGCGCGAGCGGCGTGGAGTACGCGGCCCCCCACACCCCCGCGACCACCGCACCGGGCACCGACACCTCCGCGCCGCCCGCTGCCGCGCCAGTGACGGGAGCGGCCGCGCCCGGCACCGCCATCGCCACCACCACCGCCGAGTCTGCGCCTGATGTCGTCGCGCCGGGGACCGGACCCACCGTGCCCGAGCCTGACGGCGACGACCCCGCGTCCGGCGCTGCCACACCTGCGACCGATACCGGCGCATCTGCGTCGGCCGCTGCCATACCCGGCACGGATATTGCCGCGTCCTTGACCGACGCCGGTGCGCCGGGGACCGGCGGCACCGCGCCCGTAACCGATGCCGATCAGTCCGCGACCGGAAATGCCCTGCCGGTCGTCGCTGTCACCGCGTCC
This sequence comes from Streptomyces herbicida, assembly GCF_032656585.1. NCBI lineage: Bacteria > Bacillati > Actinomycetota > Actinomycetes > Kitasatosporales > Streptomycetaceae > Streptomyces > Streptomyces herbicida. The sequence goes on along the minus strand of NZ_JAUYWJ010000008.1, from coordinate 366,272 downwards.
GTGACCGACGGCGCCGCACCGGTGGCGGATGCCTACGCGGCCCGGGTCGAATCGGGCGTCTCCGTGATCGCCCCTGTCGCGCCCGAGGCCGAGGCTGTTGCACCCGGGACCGATGTCGACGTGTACGTGAGCGCCGCTGCCGCGCCCGAGGCCGAAGCCCCCGTGCCCGATGCGAATGCGACCCCCGTTGCCGCACCCGGGAACCGGGCCTCCGGAGCCGTGACCGCCGTCGCCCCGGCCGGTGTGGTGGCTCCCGGGCGACGGCGGCTGTTGAAGGTGCTGGCCGGTGGCGCCGTGGTTGCCGCGGGGGCCGGGGTCGGAGGGGGGCTCTGGCAGCAAGGGGCGGGGAGCGAAGGCGAGGGGGGCGACAAGTCCGTGGGGGCGCCCCGCGCCGGCGGGAAACGTACCGGCGGGCCCGCCGTGCTGCGGTGGCAGTACGACGTCGGTGGCCTCGGCGGGCTGGACGGTCCCTGCGTCGCCCTCGCCCCGGACGGCTCCGCCGTCTGCATCGGCAGCTCCAGCGGCACCCTGCACGCCGTCTCCCGCACGGGAAGCCGCCGCTGGAAGATCAAACTCGGTGACGAAGTCTCGACTCCCGTGGTCACCGCGGACGGCGTCTTCTGCGTGACCTGGGACCACGACCGCAACCTGCGCCGCCTGCGCGCCGTGGCCCTCGACGGCACCCCGAAGTGGCAGCAGACCCTCGGCGACCACGGCTACAGCATCCCGGTCCTGCTCGGTGACCACGTGCTCGTCGTCATGGGCAGCACCGACGCCGGCGGCCTGCGCTGCGTCGCCCCCGACGGCAGCGAGCGCTGGCTCGTGACGACCCCCGCCGGTCCCACGGGTATCCCGCTGGTCGCGGGCGGTGTGGTCTACACCGGGAGCTACGGAGACCGGCTGCTGGCGCTGGAGGCCACGGACGGCTCCATGAAGTGGTCCGTGCCGGGAGGAGCCGACGTGACGGTGTCGGTGCTGGCCGGCACGACGCTGCTCGCCGACTCCGCCCCCGGCCTGCAGGGCTTCCGGAGCACGGACGGCAAACGGCTGTGGCGGAACCCGGACAGCAGCCCGGCGAACCCGGTCCCGGGCAACCGGTCCGTCGCCGTCGCCACCGAGAACGGCGGCGTCTACGCGCTGCGGGCCGCCGACGGCACCAAGGCGTGGACGCGCGAAGTCGGCGACGGCACCCCCTCGCTTCCCAGCGCCGTGGTGTCCGGCGACGCCGTGTACGCCCGCGTCGGCAACCGCATCCAGACCCTGGCCCTGAGCGACGGCAGACCGCGCTGGAGCGCGGACATCGGCCAGACCCGGGGCGACGACCAGCACACCCCGGTCATCCGCGCCGGACGCCTCTACGTCCCCTCCGGCACCGGGATCGCGGCGGTCGACGTGACCGTCTAGGACAGGCCCCGGCCGGACAGGTCCTAGTTGTCCAGCCCGATCGAGAACGCCGCCTCGAGGTCGTGCTGCGAGTACGTGCGGAAGGCCACGTGCGTGTCCGTCCCCTCCACCCCGGGGATCTTGCTGATCCGGCCGGGGATGACGTCCGCCAGTTCCTCGTGCTCCTTGACCCGCACCATCGCGATCAGGTCGTACGTACCGGTGACGGAGAAGACCTCGCTCACCGAGTCCAGCGAAGCGATCTGCTCCGCGATCTCGGGGATCCGGTCCACGCTGGTCTTGATGAGGACGATCGCGGTGATCACGGCTGTTTCTCTCCTCGGGGGCCTCGCTGGGGCTCTCACCCTACTCGCGGTCCAGCCGGCTTGGTCGTTCTGCCGGGGGTCCGGGGGCTGCCCCCCGGCAAGACACGGCAGTCGTCCGCCCGAACCGCACCCACGCGAAGACGAAGCCCAGCGAGAAGCCCACCAGATGGGCCAGATAGGCCACCCCGGGCCCCTGGGAGGCGCGGCCCGCCGCCAGCCACTGGATCGCCGCCCAGAAGGGCAGGACGACCCAGGCCGGGAAGCGCAGCGGGAGGAAGAACAGGAAGGGGAGGAGACTGGTGACACGGGCATCGGGGAACAGGTACAGGAACGCTCCGAGTACCGCTGAGATCGCCCCGGACGCGCCCACCAGCGACTGCTGGGACGAGGCGTTGGCGGCCGCGTAGCCGATCAGCGCGAGATAGCCGCTGCCGACGTAGAACAGGGTGAACTGCACGCGGCCCATCCGCTCCTCGGTCATCGCGCCGAAGACGTAGAGGAAGAGCATGTTGCCGAGCAGATGCACCCAGCTGCCGTGCACGAAGAGGGCAGTGGCGGGGGTGAGGGCCTCCTGCGCCGGCTGCTCGAACAGCTTCGCGGGGATCACTCCCCAGTGCCGGAAGTACGCCCGCTGCACGGCGAGCAGCGCGTCCCCCGTGCCGTACGCCGGATTGAGCCCGGACGCCGGACCCATCACGAAGATCAGGCAGCACAGGGCGATGAAGGTGTACGTCATCGGCGCCGGCGTGCTCCGAACCGCTCTGAAGGTCCTCGCGGCCACCGCGCTCCAGTTGCTGATCATGGACACAGAGCATGACGTAAGGGGACGCACTCACACAGACCGCCTCGCCGCCGTGGACGCACCAGCGGCGAGTCCCCAGCAGGCCGTAGGGTTACGAGCCACACGCGTCGGGCAGATGGCGCGTCACGGACACTAGAAGGAAGCGAACAGCCACGATGCCGGTTCCCCTGCCTACCGCCACGACGCGGTGGCGCTGCACCCTCTGCGGCAACCTCACGCGCTTCGACGTGACGCGTGCCTCGAAGGTCGTCGAGTACGTCCATCTCGACCTGGCCGGAGAGCCGAAGATCGAGGAGCGCGAGGTGGTCAGTGAGACCATCGAGTCGGTCCGCTGCCGCTGGTGCAACGCGGTGGACCAGGTGGAACTGGTGGACAGGCCGGGCGCCGACTCCTGACCGGGAGCGGCCCCGTACGGATATTGGGGTGTGACGGATGGTGGAGACCACAGGCGGGGGGCCGGGCGACGGCACCGCTGAGGTGCTTGACCGTCCGCTGCCCGACGGCGTGCGACGCCGTGTCGTACAGATCGTCTCGGACGGCTTCGGCGGGCTGACCGTCGGCGAACTGCCCGCCCAGTTGCGGCAGTACGCCCGGTTCGCCCCGAACCGCCGGGCGAAGTTCGCCGGGAACGCCATGGCGGCCGCCCTGGAGACCGATGCCCTGTTCCGGCAGCGCATCGGCGAGAAGCTGAGAGAGGCCCAGCCGGAACTCGCCGGCGCCCTCGACTCCGGCTCGCCGCCCCCGGCCGCGGACCCGCTCGACGTGGCGGCCGCGGCCTATGTACTGCGCCCCACGGGCTGGGTGAAGCTGGTGACCGCGGCCGGCGAGGAGGCCCAGCGGGCGGACGCCGAGCGCGCGGACGAGGAGAGCCGGGCCGAACTGGAGCGGCTGCGCGAGGACCTCGACCGGGCCCGGGAGCAGACCCGGGCCGAGACCGAGCGGCTGCGTATCGAGCTGGAGACGGCGAAGAAGGAAGCGGAATCGCTTCACCGCAAGCTCAGGGCTGCCCTGAGCGACGTCAAGCGCGGCGAGGCGGCCCTGCGCAAGGTCCAGGGCGAGATCGAGGCCGTACGCACCGACGGGCACGCCCAGGTGTCCGCCGCCGAGAGCGAGACCCGGCGCCTCAAGGCCCGCCTTGGGGAGGCCGAGGCCGCCCTGGAGGCCACCCGGAGGGCTGCCCGGGAGGGGCGCAGCGTCGAGGACATGCGGGTACGGCTGCTGCTCGACACCGTGCTGGAAGCGGCCCAAGGGCTGCGCCGGGAACTGGCGTTGCCGCCCGTCTCCGTCCGCCCGGCCGAGACCGTGGATGCGGTCGAACCGGGACGAATGACCCCGAAGGACATCGCGGCTCGGGCCTTGTCGGACAGCGATCCGGCCATTCTCGATCAGCTTCTCGCCCTGCCGCAGGCGCACTTGGTGGTCGACGGCTACAACGTCACCAAGACCGGCTATCCGCAGATGCCGCTGGAGAAGCAGCGCCTGCGGCTGCTCGGCCAGCTCTCGCAGCTCGCCGCGCAGACCGGCGCCGAGGTGACCTGCGTCTTCGACGGCGCCGAACTGGCCGCGCCCGTCCTGCTCGCCCCGCCGCGCGGCGTCCGGGTGCTGTTCTCCAAGCCGGGTGTCACGGCCGACGAACTCATCCGCCAGCTGGTGCGCGCGGAGCCGCCGGGCCGTCCGGTCATCGTCGCCTCGACCGACCGCGAGGTGGCCGACGGGGTCGCCAAGGCAGGTGCCCGACCCGTCGCGTCTGCGGTGCTTCTGAAGCGACTGTCCTGAACATTCAACACACATATGCAATGCCCGAATTGACCGAACTGTCACTCAACCTAGCGTCAATCGGGGATCACAGCATGTGAGTTGTGTGCAAAGAATGCATTGCGGGGTGGGATTTTTTGGTGTGAGGATTTGAACTGATCACAGCAAGGTCACTAGGGTCTGGGCTCGAACCTCCACACGGGTGATCACTCAAAAGAAGGAGCCCGTCTCCGTGGCGTCCCACCGTCGACCCAAGCAGCCGAGCCGCACACGCGTGACCGTGCTGACCACCGCAGCCGCCGCTGCCGTCGCCCTGAGCGCGAACGCCGCCAACGCGGCACCGAGCGAGAAGCTCAGCAAGGACGAGGTCAAGGCGAAGGTCGACAAGCTCTACGAGCAGGCGGAGCAGGCCACCGAGAAGTACAACGGGGCCAAGGAGAAGCAGGAGAAGCTCCAGAAGGAGATCTCCACCATCCAGGACAACGTCGCCCGCGGCCAGGAGGACCTCAACAAGCTGCGCGACGGCCTGGGTTCGCTGGCCACCGCCCAGTACCGCTCGGGCGGCATAGACCCGTCCGTCCAGCTCTTCCTCTCCTCGAACCCGGACGACTACCTCGACAAGGCGTCCACGCTCGACCAGTTGAGCAGTCAGCAGGTCGAGGCCCTGAAGAAGATTCAGGACAAACAGCGCGAACTCGCCCAGGAGCGGGCAGAGGCCACGGACAAGCTCAAGGACCTCGCCTCCACCCGCACCGAGCTGGGCAAGAAGAAGAAGGAAGTCCAGGGCAAGCTCGCCGAGGCGCAGAAGCTGCTCAACACCCTGACGGCCAAGGAGAAGGCGGCGCTCGCCGCCGACCAGGCCCGCGCCAGTCGCTCCGCCAGCGAGCGCGTGGACCTCGGCAACGACACCCCCGCCTCCGGCCGGGCCGCCGCGGCCTTCGCCGCCGCCAAGAGCAAGCTCGGCTCGCCGTATGTCTACGGTGCCTCCGGCCCGTCCTCCTTCGACTGCTCGGGCCTGACCTCCTGGGCCTACGCCCAGGCCGGCGTCTCCATCCCGCGCACCTCCGAGGCCCAGGCCAGCGCCGGCACGCGGATCTACAATCAGAGCGACCTGCAGGTCGGTGACCTCGTCATCTTCTACGGCGACTATCACCATGTCGGCCTGTACGCGGGCAACGGCCAGGTGCTGCACGCCCCGCACACCGGCGCCGTGGTGCGGTACGAGTCGATCGGCAACATGACCTTCGAGTTCGGCGTCCGCGTCTGACCCTGCGGCTGCCGCCCGAACGGGCGATTCGCGACAACCGGAAACTGACCCCCCGACCCGCTGCTGACCTGCGTCGGCGGCGGGTCGTCGCGTTGCGTGGCCGGTGCGTGGCAGGTCGGCGGGCTTTGGACGCTGCGTGTCCGCGCGGCTACTGTCTGGCGAGTTTCCGAACAGTCAGCCGTCCGCCAGCGGAAGGAGCGCGGCTTCCCGTGGGGTCCCATCGCCGCCTTGTACCGTCCGGGTTCAACCGGGGCGCCGTCGTCCTGTGCGTCCTGTCCGCCGCTGCCGCGGCCCTCGGCGCCGTACCGGCGGCCGCCGCGCCGCACGGCGACCCCCGCGCCGAGGTGGACCGCCTCTACCAGGAGGCGGAGAAGGCGACCGAGGCCTTCGACCAGGCCGGCGAACGCGTGGGCGTGCTGCGCAGGCAGGTGAGCGACGCACGGGACCACATCGCCCGTCAGCAGGAGCGCATCAACACCATGCGGGACGAGCTCGGTTCGCTGGCCGGCGCCCAGTACCGCTCGGGTGGCATCGACCCCACGGTGGCCCTGCTCTTCTCCGACGACCCGGCCGACTACCTCGACAAGGCGGCCACGCTCGACCGGATCGGTGCCCATCAGGCGGGCCGGCTCAAGGAGCTCCAGTCGGCCCTGCGCGAACTCGCCCAGGAGCGCACCGAGACGGTCGGGAAGCTCACCGAGCTGGAGCGGAGCCGCAAGGTCGTCGCCTCGCACAAGCGGACCATCGAGAAGAAGCTCGCCGAGGCCCGCAAGCTGCTCAACTCCCTGCCGGCCGCGCAGCGCGCCGCCTACGAACGGGCCACCCGCGGCGCTCGCCAGCACATGCCGGAGCTCTCCGGCGCCGCCGCCCCGGCCGGCCGTGCGGCCGCGGCCCTCGCCGCCGCCCGCTCCGCCCTCGGCCGCCCCTACGTCTGGGGCGCCAACGGGCCCTCCGGCTTCGACTGTTCGGGCCTGATGCAGTGGTCGTACGCGCACGCCGGGGTCCATCTGCCGCGCACCTCGCAGGAGCAGCGCTACGCCGGCCGGCGGATTCCGCTCTCCCAGGTGCGCCCCGGTGACCTGGTCGTCTACCGTTCCGACGCCGGTCATGTGGCGATGTACGTGGGCAACGGCCAGGTGATCCACGCCCCCCACCCCGGCGCGCCGGTGCGCTACGACCCGGTCGGGATGATGCCCATCTCCTCGGTCACCCGGGTCTGACTCGGCGCATCGGGCCTTACGATCGGGAAGTGGCTGGTCGCAGACGGGCGTGGCGCTCGGGAGTGGTGGGACTCTGTCTGCTGCTCGTTCCCCTGACCGGGTGCGGCGGTGGCCGGACGGCGGCCGACTCCGCGCGCACCGAGGTGCAGCAGGTGCTCGACCGGCGGGCGGCGGCGCTGCTCGGCCACGACGAGACGGCGTACGGCAGGACGGGCTCGCGCACGCCGTACGAGAACCTCCGCACCGTCCCGCTGGCCTCCTGGACCTACCGGCTGACCGCCCTGCACCGCACCGGCTCCACGGCCACCGCCGCCGCCGAGCTCCGCTACCGGCTGCGCGGCATCGACAAGGCCCCCGTGACCACCGGCCGCACGCTCGCCCTCCGGCGCACCGCCGACGGGCAGTGGTACGTCGCCGCGGACAGGCCCGCCAAGAAGGCGGCCCAGCAGCTGTGGGACCAGGGCGAGGTGAGGGCCGTCAGGGGCGGGCGCAGCCTGATCCTCGGGGTCGGGCAGCCGGCCGCCACGCTGCACACGTACGCAAGGCTCGCCGACCGCGCGGTGCCCGCCGTCTCCCAGGCGTGGGGCACGCACTGGACGCGGCAGCTCGTCGTGCTCGTACCGCAGTCCCTGGAGGGCATGGCGGGTGTCCTCGGCTCACCCGCCTCCTCCTACCGCGGGATCGCCGCCGTCACCACCGGCGAGGCGGGCGGTTCCGGCAAGGCGCCCGCGGACCGGGTCGTGATCAACCCGGAGGCGTACGCCCTTCTCGGCAACGTCGGCAAACAGGTCGTGCTCACCCATGAGACGACCCACGTGGCGACCCGTGCGGACACCACCCCGGCCACGCCGCTGTGGCTCTCCGAGGGCTACGCGGACTGGATCGGCTACCTCGGCACGGGCCGGGCGCCCGGTGAGGCGGCGCCGGAGCTGGCGCGGGCCGTCCAGGATGACCGGGTGCCGGCCGATCTGCCCGTCGACAAGGACTTCGGCTTCGACAGCGACCCCACCAGGCTCGCCCAGGCCTACGAGGGCGGCTGGCTGGCCTGCCGGATGATCGCCGACCGCTGGGGCGAGGTCCGCCTCGGCGAGTTCTACCGGGCCGTCGGCGGGCACGGGAAGCGGGCGGGCGCGGTCCGGGACGCGCTGCGCAAGGTGCTCGGCACGACCCCGGAGGCGTTCACCGCGCAGTGGCAGGACTACGTGCGGGCCCAGCTCGCCTGAGAGAGCAGGTCGAGGGCCTCGCGCAGCCACTCGCGCTCCGCCCGGCCCGTCGCCCGCGCCACTCGCAGCCTGCCCTGCCGGAGAAGCTCGCCGGGGTCTCCAGGAAGTCCAGGCGGCGGCGGAGCACGGCCGCCTGCTCCGCCCGGTCCGGCAGGTACCGCAGGAAGGCCGGCACCGTGTTCGCGCCTTCCTCCATGTGCCGGTCGAGCTTGCCCGCCGCCACCAGGCGGGTGATCACGCAGGGGCTGCTCGGCCAGGAAGCCAGGATCGCGAGTCGGCGGGAGCGGTCCGGGGCGATGGCGGCGGCCCGAGGGCGAGGAGTCCGGGGGCGTGCGGGCACCGCCCGGGGCCCTCGTGCGTGCGGTGCGGTCGGCGGCAGCGGTTGAGGCGTGACGACGGCGGCGGGGCCTGGGGGCGAGGAGTTCGGGCGCGTGCCTGCCCCGTCGCGGGTCTCCGCCCGGTCCCCGGCCGGCGCTCCCGGCTCAGGACGAGACCGGGGACCCCTTCGTTCGGGTCGCCTGGGTCGGTACCTGCGTGGTGGGGGCCTCGGAGGCCGTGGTGTGCCACAAGGTGCGGGCGGCCAGGAGCGTCACCGTGAGCAGGAGGCCGTTGCGCAGGAACAGCAGGGCCGTGCCGTGCAGGTCGCTGGCCACGACGTGGGCGAAGCCGATCGGGAACTCCAGGAGCGTGACGAAGGCCGCCGCCACCAGCAGCAGGGCGGGCAGCCCCATGCGGCTCTGCCGGAAGCACAGACAGACGGCGGCCAGGCCGATCAGCCACACCAGGTACTGCGGGCTGATCACCCGGCTGGTCACCGTGAACATCAGCACCGCCGTGAAGGCCGCCTCCGCGAGCGTCTGCGGCGGGAAGCGGGCCGCCCTCAGCCGCCACAGCACCAGCCAGCCCAAGGCCGCGCCGCTGAGCGCCAGGGCGGCCGTGCTCACCACGCCGACGTACGGCCCGAGGAACTCCACCGAGCCGTAGTTCAGCAGCACCTGGCCGCGCCAGCCGAAGTGCCGCGCCACATGGAAGACCAGCGCGCCCAGCGACTCCACCTCGGTGCCCCGCCCGCGCTGGGCGGTGAGGAAGGTGAAGGCACCGGGCATGGCCACCGAGAACAGCACCGCCAGCGCGCCCGCGGTCACCGCCGCCGCGGCCCACGCCCGGCGCCGCACGGCCCCCACGAGCAGCAGCACCGGCCACACCTTGATCATCGCCCCGAAGCCCGCCAGCACGCCCATCACCCGGGGATGCCGGGCCCCCGCGAGCAGCGCGGCGACCGCCACCGCGGTCACCATCAGGTCGTAGCGCGCGTACACCGTGGGGCCGAGCAGCGGGACACCGGCCACCCACACCCAGGCACCGCGCAGCGAGGCGCCGGGACGCCGGCCCGCGTACAGCAGCAGGGAAAGGACGCTCAGGTCGGCGAGACAGGACAGGACGAAGAAGGCGGTGGTGTAGCCGAGGAAGGGCAGGACACCGGGGGAGAGGATCGCCAGTGCCGCCGCGGGCGGGTACTGCCAGGTCACGTCGCCCACCGGGAAGCTGCCGTGGCGCAGCACCTCGTACCAGCCGTGGTAGATCACGGACACGTCGGTCGTGACGTCCACCCCCGGGACGACGAACAGGCGCACCACGAAGAGCAGCAGCACCAGCCGGGTGACGCCCCAGGCGCCCAGCAGCCACGCCGGGGACCGCCCCGCGCCCGTCCTGTTCACCTGAGCCCCTGTTCGTCCGCCTGCGGTGGGTGCGGACCCATGATCCCCCGCCGGCCTGTGCAAGTGCCATGAAGCACGGCCGCGGGCGCCCGTGCCCGTCGTACGCCGGTTGGGTAGGGTCGGCGGCGATGCACAAGACCCTGATCGTGACCAACGACTTCCCGCCCCGGCCGGGCGGCATCCAGGCGTTCCTGCACAACATGGCGCTGCGCCTGGACCCCGACCGGCTGGTCGTCTACGCCTCCACCTGGAAGCGGAGCCGGGAGGGTGTCGAGGCGACCGCCGCCTTCGACGCCGACCAGCCCTTCACCGTCGTGCGCGATCGTACGACGATGCTGCTGCCGACGCCGGGGGCGACCCGGCGGGCGGTCGGGCTGCTGCGCGAGCACGGGTGCACCTCGGTGTGGTTCGGGGCGGCGGCCCCGCTCGGGCTGATGGCGCCGGCGCTGCGCAGGGCTGGCGCCGAGCGGCTGGTGGCCACCACCCACGGGCACGAGGCCGGCTGGGCCCAGCTGCCCGCCGCACGGCAGCTGCTGCGCCGGATCGGCGAGTCCACCGACACGATCACCTACCTCGGCGAGTACACGCGCTCGCGCATCGCCGGCGCGCTGACGCCGGAGGCGGCCGGACGGATGGCCCAGCTGCCCCCGGGCGTCGACGAGAAGACCTTCCACCCGGCGTCGGGCGGAGACGAGGTCCGGGCGCGGCTCGGCCTGACCGAGCGGCCCGTGGTGGTCTGCGTCTCGCGCCTCGTGCCGCGCAAGGGCCAGGACACACTGATCCGGGCCATGCCGAGGATCCTCGCCAAGGAGCCGGACGCCGTGCTGCTGATCGTCGGCGGCGGGCCGTACGAGAAGGATCTGCGTCGACTCGCCGGGGAGACCGGGGTCGCCGACTCGGTGCGCTTCACCGGCGCCGTGCCCTGGGCGGAGCTGCCCGCCCACTACGGCGCCGGGGACGTCTTCGCCATGCCGTGCCGGACCCGGCGCGGCGGGCTCGACGTCGAGGGGCTCGGGATCGTCTATCTGGAGGCCTCGGCCACGGGGCTGCCGGTCGTCGCCGGCGACTCGGGCGGGGCGCCCGACGCGGTGCTCGACGGGGAGACCGGATGGGTCGTGCGGGGCGGCTCCCCCGAGGACGCCGCCGACCGGATCGCCACGCTCCTCGGGGACCCCGAACTGCGCCGCCGGATGGGCGAGCGCGGGCGGCAGTGGGTCGAGGAGAAGTGGCGCTGGGACCTGCTCGCCGAGCGGCTCAAGGCGCTGCTGTAAAAGGCTGCTCGCCTGTAAAAAGCTGCTGCAAAGGTTCGATTCAGACCTTGCCGGGACTCTAGGCGGAACCGGAAAATCCGCACATGCTGCGCGCATGACAGCAAAACTGATGCAGCGTCAGCTGACGAGACGTCAAATCCTGGGCATGGTCGCCCTCCAGACCGCCGCCACGGCCGGTCTCACCCGCATCGGTCTCCAGTCCGCCCGAGCCGCCGAACCGGCCGCCGCCGAGAGCGCCCCCGCGATCGTCGTCGGCTCCGGCTACGGCGGCGCCGTCGCCGCCCTCCGCCTCGGCCAGGCCGGCATCCGCACCCTCGTGATCGAGATGGGCCGGCTGTGGAACACCACCGGCTCCGACGGCAAGGTCTTCTGCTCCACCAGCGCCCCGGACGAGCGCTCCATGTGGTTCCGTACGCGCACCGAGGCGCCACTGGCCACGTTCCTGTGGCTGGACCTCGTCAACAAGAACATCAACTCCTACCCGGGCGTCCTGGACCGGGTGCACTACGACCACATGTCCGTGTTCGTCGGGCGGGGCGTCGGGGGCGGCTCCCTGGTCAACGGCGGGATGGCGGTCACCCCGCTCCAGTCTTACTTCACCGAGCAGTTCCCGACCGTGGACGCCACGGAGATGTACGGCACGTACTTCCCGCGCGCCCGTTCCATGCTCGGCGTCAACACCATCGAACCCGCCTGGTTCGAGTCGACCGAGTGGTACAAGTTCGCCCGCACTTCCCGGAAGGCCGCCTCCAACGCGGGCCTGAAGACCACGTTCGTGCCGAATGTCTACGACTTCGGCTACATGCAGCGCGAGGCGGCCGGCACGGCCACCAAGTCCGCGCTCGCCGGCGAGGTCATCTACGGCAACAACTACGGCAAGCGCAGCCTCGACAAGACGTATCTCGCCGCCGCGCTCGGCACCGGCAACGTCACCATCCACACGCTGGAGAAGGTGAAGGCCGTCAGCCGGGCGAGCGACGGGACGTACGTCCTGACCGCCGACCGGATCGACAACACGGGCGCGGTCGTCGAGACCAAGCAGTACGGCTGCACCTACCTCTTCCTGGGCGGCGGCAGCCTGGGCACCACCGAACTCCTGGTCCGCGCCCGGGACACCGGCACCCTGCCCGAGCTGAACTCCAGCGTGGGCGCCGGCTGGGGCACCAACGGCAACACCATGCTCGGGCGCGCCAACCACATCTGGGACACGGTCGGCGCCAACCAGGCGACCATGCCCGTCCTGGGCATCGACGACTGGGCCAACGCCGACAACCCGGTCTTCGCCGAGATCGCCCCGCTGCCCATGGGCTTCGAGCACTGGGTCAGCCTCTATCTGGCGATCACCAAGAACCCGGAGCGGGCGAGATTCACCTACGACGCGGCCTCCGGTTCCGTGAAGCTCGGCTGGACCGCCGCCCAGAGCGCGGTGTCGGTCGGCATGGCCAAGAAGCTGTTCGACCGGATCAACCTGGCCAACGCCACGATCTACCGGTACGACCTGTTCGGCTCGACCAGCAAGGTCTTCGCCGACGACTTCACGTACCACCCGCTGGGCGGCTGCGTGCTGGGGAAGGCCACCGACGACTACGGCCGGGTGAAGGGCTATTCGAAGCTGTACATCACCGACGGCTCGCTGGTGCCCGGGTCGATCGGCGTGAACCCCTTCGTCACCATCACCGCGCTCGCCGAACGCACCATGGCGCGGGTCCTCGCCGAGGACACCGCGCCATGATGCACCGTCAGGGGCCGTACTACTTCTGGTAGATCGCCTCGATCTCGTCCGCGTAGTCCTTCGCCACCACATTGCGCTTGAGCTTCAGGGACGGCGTCAGGTGGCCCGACTCCTCCGAGAACTGGGAGGACAGAATGCGGAACTTCCGCACCGATTCCGCCTTCGACACCGCGGCGTTGCCGTCGTCGACCGCGTCCTGGATCGCAGCGATGAGATCCGGGTCCTCGCGCAGCGACGCCGCGGTGGAGCCCGCCGGCTTGCCGTGCTCGGCGGCCCAACGGCCCAGGAACTCCTCGTCGATGGTGACCAGCGCGCCCACGAACGGCCGCCCGTCGCCCACCACCATGCACTCCGCGACCAGCGCGTGCGCCCGGATGCGGTCCTCGATCACGGCCGGGGCGACGTTCTTGCCGCCCGCGGTGACGATGATCTCCTTCTTGCGGCCGGTGATCTTGAGGTAGCCGTCCTCGTCGAGGGTGCCGATGTCACCGGTGTGGAACCAGCCGTCGGCCAGCGCCTCGGCGGTCGCGGCCTCGTTGTTCCAGTAGCCCTTGAACAGGTGCTCGCCGTGCAGCAGCACCTCGCCGTCGTCGGCGATCCGCACGACCGAGCCGGGCAGCGGCTGGCCGACCGTACCGATCTTCTGCCGGTCCCAGGGGTTGAACGCGGTCGCCGCACAGGACTCGGTCAGGCCGTAGCCCTCCAGGACCGTGAAGCCGATGCCGCGGAAGAAGTGGCCCAGACGCTCGCCCAGCGGGGCGCCGCCCGAGATGGCGTACTCGCCCCGGCCGCCGAGCACCGCGCGCAGCTTGCTGTAGACGAGCTTGTCGAAGACCTTGTGCTTGATCTTCAGACCGAAGGACGGGCCCGACGGCGTGTCCAGCGCCTTGCTGTACGCGATCGCGGTGTCCGCCGCCTTGTCGAAGACGGCGCCCTTGCCGTCCGCCTGCGCCTTGGCGCGAGCCGAGTTGTAGACCTTCTCGAAGACGCGCGGGACGCCCAGGATCAGGGTCGGCCGGTACGCGGCCAGCTCGTCGGTGAGGTTCTTGATGTCCGGGACGTTGCCCAGCTTGATCGGCGCCATCATCGGCGCGACCTGCACCAGCCGGCCGAAGACGTGCGCGAGCGGCAGGAAGAGCAGGACGGAGCACTCGCCGGTGCGGAACAGCGGCCGCAGCCGCTCCACGATGTTCCCGCACTCGGCGAAGAAGCTGCGGTGGGTCAGGACACAGCCCTTGGGCCGCCCTGTGGTGCCGGAGGTGTAGACGATGGTCGCCGGGTCGTCCGCCTTGGCGAGCGAGCTGCGCTCCTCGACGGTGGCGTCCGTGACGTCCTGGCCGAGCCGGCCCAGCTCCTCCACGCCGCCGGCCTCGATCTGCCAGACGTGCTTGAGGGCGGGCAGGCGGTCGCGCACCGAGTCGACGGCGGCCGCGTGGTTGTCGAGCTCGACGATGCACGCGGTGGCCCCGGAGTCGCTCAGGATCCACTGCACCTGCTCCGGCGAGCTGGTCTCGTACACCGGCACGGTGATCGCGCCGGCACTCCAGATCGCGAAGTCGAGCAGGGTCCACTCGTAGCGGGTACGGGACATCAGGCCGACCCGGTCGCCGGGCTGCACACCGGAGGCGATGAGTCCCTTGGCCGCGGCGCGCACCTCGGCCAGGAATGCCGTGGCCGTCACGTCCTGCCAGACACCGCCGACCTTGCGGGCGATGACGGCGACGTCGGGATGCTGCGCGGCGTTTCTGCGGACGATGTCGGTCAGGTTGCCGTCCGCAGGGACCTCGTACAAAGCCGGAAGGCTGAACTCGCGCAAGACTGCTGCTCCTCATAGGGCGCCGGCGCCACGACGTTGTGCGATGCGACGGTGCGGTCCAAGGCTCGGGCAGGTACTCCGGTTGTCCACCACGAGCCTTGAGGATCGTTGGTTGAAATCCAGAGCACGACTGGACTGCCCGGACGTTACCCGTCGGTATGGCTTCTTCGACAGGGGTTCCCGGCGAGATGTTCGCTGCGTCACACAAGCTGGTGTTCCTTCGCGTACGGTAGTCCACCCCTTTACTGACTGGCCAGTAACCGCAGGTCCGACCGCCACTGTTCACGTATGCCGCACACGCCTACCCTTGATCACCATGGCACCCACACCCGCCGGTAACCGAAGGACGCGCGTCCATGTGGTCAGTGACGTGCACGGCAACGCCCGTGACCTGGCCAGAGCCGGCGACGGCGCCGACGCCCTGATCTGTCTGGGCGACCTCGTGCTCTTCCTGGACTACGCCGACCACTCGCGCGGCATCTTCCCCGACCTGTTCGGCGTGGCGAACGCGGACCGTATCGTCGAGCTGCGCACCTCCCGCCGCTTTGAGGAGGCGCGGGAGTTCGGGGCCCGGCTGTGGGCGGGCATAGGCAGCGACCGCGGCTCCGCGATCGAGAAGGCGGTGCGCAAGCAGTACGCCGAGATGTTCGCGGTGTTCCCGGCACCGACGTACGCGACGTACGGCAATGTCGACATGCCGCCCCTGTGGCGGGAGTACGCCGGTCCGGGCACCACGGTCCTGGACGGCGAGCGGGTGGAGATCGGGGGCTGGACCTTCGGCTTCGTCGGCGGCGGCCTGCGCACCCCGATGCGGACGCCGTACGAGATCAGCGACGAGGAGTACGCGGCGAAGATCGAGGCGGTCGGCGAGGTCGACGTGCTGTGCACCCACATCCCCCCGGAGGTCCCGGAACTGGTGTACGACACCGTCGCGCGCCGCTTCGAGCGCGGCAGCCGCGCCCTGCTGGACGCGATCCGCCGCACCAGACCCCGCTACGCCCTGTTCGGGCACGTCCACCAGCCGCTGGTACGGCGCATGCGGATCGGCGCGACCGAGTGCGTGAACGTGGGGCACTTCGCCGGGACGGGACGGCCCTGGGTACTGGAATGGTGAACGACCTCAGATGGGGTGAAGGCGCCTGGTCGGGCGCGCGGTAGCCTTCACGCTGCACACACGTGCGCACGCCCGCGCACGGCGCACCCGACTAACGGCCCGCATCTGGAGGAGCCACGGCGATGGCGGAACACACCAGTTCGAGCATCACGATCGAGGCGGCTCCGGCCGACGTCATGGCGGTGATCGCCGACTTCGCCCGCTACCCGGACTGGACCGGCGAGGTGAAGGAGGCGGAGGTCCTCAAGACCGACGACCGGGGCCGCGCCGAGCAGGTCCGCCTCGTCATGGACGCCGGGGCCATCAAGGACGACCAGACCCTGGGCTACACCTGGACCGGGGAGAACGAGGTCTCCTGGACCCTGGTGAAGTCCCAGATGCTGCGCTCCCTGGACGGCTCCTACCTCCTCAAGCCGGCCGGCGCGGGCGCCACCGAGGTGACGTACCAGCTCACCGTGGACGTCAAGATCCCCATGCTCGGCATGATCAAGCGCAAGGCCGAGAAGGTCATCATCGACCGGGCGCTGGCGGGGCTGAAGAAGCGGGTGGAGTCGGCCGAGAAGTAGGCGCGACGTTCCGGGGCGGCGCGCGGCGGTACCGTTCACCCTCATGCGCACCATCCTGATCACGGGCCCGGGCGGCTGTGGACGTACGACCCTCGCCGCCGCCACCGCTCTGCGCGCCGCGGGCACCGGCAGTCGGACCCTCGTGCTGAGCGCGGACCGCACCGACACCCTCGGTGCGGCGCTGGGCACGGCGACGGGACCGGCCCCGGTGCGGGTCGCGCCGCACCTCACCGCCTGGCGCCCCGACGCGGTGGAACGCTTCCGCGAGGACCTCACCGCGTTCCAGACCCGCGCCGCGAACGTCCTGGACCTCCTCGGCGCCGCCCGCCTCGACGGCGAGGAGGTCACCCCGCTGCCCGGCGCCGAGGAGCTGTCCTTCCTGCGCGCCCTGCGGGACGCCGCCCTGTCCGAGCGCTACGACCTCCTGGTCGTCGACCTCCCGCCCATCCCGCAGGCACTCGCCCTCCTCGCCCTCCCCGAGGAGCTGCGCCGCTACCTGCGCAGGCTGCTGCCGCCCGAGCGGCAGGCCGCCCGCGCCCTGCGCCCCGTCCTCGGCCGGCTCGCCGGAGTCCCCATGCCCGCCCAGTGGCTGTACGAGACGGCCGCCCGCTGGGACGTCGAACTGGCCGCCGTCGAGGCCGTCATGGCCGACCGCGCCACATCCGTACTGCTGGTCGCCGAACCGGGACCGGCAGGCGCCGACGCCGTCCGCGCCGCCACCCTCGCCCTCGCCCTGCGCGGCCTGCGCACCGAGACGCTGGTCGCCAACCGCGTGCTGCCCGAGACCGCGTCCGACACCTGGCTCGCCGGACTCGTCGCCCAGCAGCGCAAGGCCCTCGCCGACTGGGAGGAGTCCTACGACGTCCACCCGGTCGCCCACCTCGGCCGCGATCCGCACGGCCACGACGACCTCGCCGCGCTCCACGTGCCCGCCGTCAACCCGGCGCCCACCCCCGTCGAGTGGCCCGTCACCGACCGGATCGCCGAGGACGGCGTGCTCGTCTGGACCGTCCCGCTGCCCGGCGCGATACGCGACGAACTCGACCTCGTCCGGCGCGGCGACGAGATCGTGATCACGGCCGGCCGGTTCCGCCGGATCGTGGCGCTCCCGTCCGCCCTGCGCCGCTGCAGCGTCGCCGGCGCGGCCCTGCGCGAGGGCGAGCTGCGCATCCGGTTCGCGCCGGATCCGGACCTGTGGCCGCGCGAAAAGTGATTCCCGCTCGCCCGGCACCGGAGCGACGGCCGATCCGGCCGCGCCGACGGTGAACCCCGCACGCCCATTCGGGTAACGTCGTAGAGACGAACCGTAGTCAGGAGTCCGTCATGAGCGAAGAGCGCCCCACACCTGACGCCCCCGAGGCGGACGAAGAGGTTCGGGCGACCGACGCCGATGCCTGGTCCAAGGCCTGCGCCGAGGACCTGGAGGCCGAGCGGGCCCGCCGTCGTGCCCAGTACGGCTCTCCGCAGGGCTCGGCCGCCGAGGAACTGCGCAAACTCGTCGACGCCGTCGCCGACAAGCTGTCCGGCCTCCAGTCCCCGCTCCTCGGGGCGGTCGCCGGGCCCGCCGCCCAGCAGGTGGTGCGGCAGGTGGTCCAGCAGGCCAAGGCCGCCGTCGAGCCCGTCATAGAGCGCAACCCGGATGTTTTCGACCACCTCGCGGCGGCCGGGAACGAACTGCTGGCCGCGTACCGCTCCGCCGTCCAGGCACAGGAACAGCGCTGGACGTCCCGTACGGAAGACCTGAAGGACCGGGGCGACGGCACCGGCTCAGGAGAACGCATCGACTTGGACTGACAGCCCCCGCCGGTAGGGCCTCGGGTACGGTTGGCCGTAGCGGGGCTCGACCGAAACTGAGGGATTCATGGGACTCACCATCGGCGTCGACATCGGCGGCACGAAGATTGCGGCCGGCGTGGTCGATGAGGAAGGCAACATCCTCTCGACCCACAAGGTGCCGACCCCGGGCACGCCCGCAGCGATCGTGGACGCCATCGCCTCGGCGGTGGAGGGCGCACATGCCGGTCACGACATCGTCGGCGTGGGCATCGGTGCGGCCGGTTACGTGAACCGGCAGCGCTCGACCGTCTACTTCGCCCCCAACATCGACTGGCGCCAGGAGCCGCTGAAGCAGGAGGTCGAGGCCCGCGTGGGTCTCCCGGTCGTCGTCGAGAACGACGCCAACGCGGCCGCGTGGGGCGAGTACAAGTTCGGGGCGGGCAAGGGCCACCGCAACGTCATCTGCATCACGCTCGGCACCGGCCTCGGCGGCGGCATCATCATCGGCAACAAGCTGCGCCGCGGCCACTTCGGCGTGGCCGCCGAGTTCGGCCACATCCGGATGGTCCCGGACGGCCTGCTGTGCGGCTGCGGCTCGCAGGGCTGCTGGGAGCAGTACGCCTCCGGACGTGCCCTGGTCAGGTACGCCAAGCAGCGCGCCAACGCCACCCCGGAGAGCGCCGAGATCCTGCTCGGCATGGGCGACGGCACCCCCGACGGCATCGAGGGCAAGCACATCTCCATGGCCGCCCGCCAGGGCGACCCGGTCGCCGTCGACTCCTACCGCGAGCTGGCCCGCTGGGCCGGCGCGGGCCTGGCCGACCTGGCCTCCCTCTTCGACCCCTCCGCGTTCATCGTGGGCGGCGGCCTCTCCGACGAGGGCGAGCTGGTCCTCGACCCGATCCGCAAGTCCTACAAGCGCTGGCTGGTCGGCGGCAACTGGCGCCCGGTCGCCGACGTGATCGCCGCCCAGCTGGGCAACAAGGCGGGCCTGGTGGGCGCCGCGGACCTGGCCCGGGAGCCGGACCCGATCATGTGACGTTCACTTTCGGGGTAGGGCGACTGTGCCTACCAAGGGGCGCGGGGCTGCATCGATGTGCGGCCCCGCCGCGTAGGCGCGACAAGCCACGAACCACCGGCAGCCGCGCACGCACCTCGCGCCCCGAGTTGTTCGGCGTACATTGATCCACATGGTGCCGCTCCCCAACTCCCGCACCGAGCCGGACGGTTCGGCCGTGATCCGCGTCCTCAGCTACAACATCCGTTCGATGAGGGACGACACCGCCGCCCTCGCCCGTGTGATCACCGCCTGCGCCCCCGACCTGGTCCTCGTCCAGGAAGCCCCCCGTTTCTTCCGCTGGCGCAAGAAGCTGGCCCGGCTCGCGGCCGCGTCCGGGCAGGTGATCCTCACCGGGGGCGCCACCGCGGCAGGACCGGCGATCCTGTGCAGCCTGCGGGCCACCGTCGAGCGGACGGAGGACGTACTCCTCCCGCTCACGCCGGGACTGCACAGGCGGGGCTTTGCCACCGCCGTCGTGGAGTTCGGCAGCACCCGGCTCGGCGTCCTGAGCTGTCACCTCAGCCTGCAGCAGGACGAGCGCTACGAGCAGGCGGGCATGCTCCTCGACCGGCTGGCCGGGATGGGCGTGGAGCACGCCGTCGCGGGCGGCGACCTCAATGAACGCCCCGGTGGACGCACCTTCCGGCGCCTGGCCGACGGACTGCGGGACTGCTGGGCCACCGCACCCTGGGGCAGCGAATACACCTCCACCCCCACCGACCCCCACCAGCGCATCGACGCGATCTTCGCGACCAAGGGCATCGAGGTCCTCGGCTGCGGGGTGCCCCTCGGCCACCCCGGAGTGACCCGGGCAGACCTGAGGGCGGCCACGGACCACCTTCCGGTCCTGGCCGCCCTCAGAATCCCGTCGGCGTAGCGGGCCGCGCGTCGCTCAGACGACCGCGCCCCGCCCCGGGTCGCCGTCCTCGTCGTCGTCCGTCTTCATCCGTGTCACCAGCGTGACGAAGCCGCCGAGGAAACCACCGATGCCGAGCGTCGCCAGCCACCACGTCATCTCCCAGCCGAGGAGCACGGCCAGCAGGAGCAGGATCGGGCCGCCGACCACGCCCAGCCAGGCGAACTTGGCCGTCGTGTCGGCGGTGGGCAGCGGCGGCGGCTCGGGCGGCACGAAGTGGCCCTCGTCGTCCTCGTCGAAGTCGTCCTCGGACGGCTCCGGCGCCGTGTAGTCACGCGGCCCGATGCCGGGCGCGAAGGAAACGGAGCTGCCCAGCGGTTTCGCGGGCTGCTCCGCCTCGGAGTCGTCGTCCTCGTTCGGCCCGGTCTCGGGCAGCGCGAGATCCTCGATCGACTTGAAGGGCTTGGCGCCCGGCGGGTCCGGCGGCTCGTCGCCGTATCCGGCGACGATCGCCGCCCAGGCGGCCTCCTCGTCGAAGGGCACGCCCTTCTCGTCCGGCTCGCGGTCCTCGCGGTCGGAGTCGTGCTCAGCCAACTGAGGCCGTCCCTTCTTTGCCGACACTGGGTGCGAGCCGGCCGGTGAAGGCGAGGCTCTCCTCGAAGATCCGGTCCGCATCGTGGTCCAACGTCGCCACGTGGTAACTCTGTTCCAGCACGACCTCCGTTACGTCCAGGGAGGACACCCGGCTCAGGATGCGGGCCGAGTCGGCCGGCGGCACCACATGGTCCTGGGCGCTGCGCAGGAGCAGCAGAGGCTGGGTCACCTGCGGGAGCTCGCCGTCCAGCAGGCGGAAGAAGGTGCGCAGGGAATGCGCCGCGTGCAGCGGCACCCGGTCGTAGCCCGTCTCGGCGGCGCCCGGCTTCGCGATGTCGCTGGCGATGCCCTTCGTCGTCCGCACGAGGTGCCTGGCCACCGGAAGGGCGTACGCGGACAGGCCGTGCACCTTGTTGGCCGGGTTGACGACCACCACGCCGTCGACCGCCTCCCCGTGCTTCGCGGCCAGCCGCAGGGCGAGCGCGCCGCCCATCGACAGGCCTGCCACGAACACCCGCGCGCAGCGCTCGCGCAGCACGCGCAGCTCGCGGTCCACCTCCGCGTACCAGTCCTGCCAGCCCGTGAGCTGCAAGTCCTCCCAGTGCGTGCCGTGCCCGGGCAGCAGCGGCAGCGACACGGTCAGGCCGTGCTCGGCATGATGCTCCGCCCAGGGGCGCAGTGACTGGGGCGAGCCGGTGAAGCCGTGGCAGAGGAGGACACCCACCTCCCCGCCCTCGTGGCGGTACGGCTCGGCTCCGGGGAGAACCGGCACCTTTCGGTCTCCTGTCCATGAGAAGGGCGTGAACGACTCCGGTGTGCTTCACCGTACGCGACCGCACTGACACCGACCAGGGTCGTCGGTCCCTTTGCCAGCGCTCCGGGTTAAGGTCTCATCGACGGAAACAGGAGGCACTCGGTTGTTGTACGGCACGATGAAGGTCGCCATCGGGGGACCGCTGAAGGTCGCCTTCAGACCCTGGGTGGAAGGCCTTGAGAACATTCCCGCCGAGGGCGCCGCCATCCTGGCGAGCAACCACCTCTCGTTCTCGGACTCGTTCTTCCTGCCCGCGGTCCTCGACCGCAAGGTCACCTTCATCGCGAAGGCGGAGTACTTCACGACGCCCGGTGTGAAGGGACGGCTGACGGCGGCCTTCTTCAAGGGCGTCGGCCAGCTCCCGGTGGACCGCTCCGGCGCGCGCGGCGCGGGCGAGGCGGCGATCAAGAGCGGCATAGAGGTTCTGGAGCGCGGTGAGCTGTTCGGCATCTACCCGGAGGGCACGCGCTCGCCCGACGGCCGCCTCTACCGCGGCAAGCCCGGCGGCCTCGCCCGTGTGGCCCTCGCCACCGGAGCTCCGGTCATCCCGGTCGCGATGATCGACACCGAGAAGATCCAGCCGCCCGGGAAGGTCGTCCCGAAGCTGATGCGGCCCGGCATCCGCATCGGCAAGCCGATGGACTTCACCCGCTACCAGGGCATGGAGCACGACCGCTTCGTGCTCCGCGCGGTGACCGACGAGGTCATGTACGAGATCATGAAGCTCTCCGGCCAGGAGTACGTCGACATCTACGCGACCGCCGCCAAGCGGCAGATCGCGGAGGCGGCGAAGGCCTCGAAGGAGGCCGAGAAGGCGGAGAAGAAGAAGGCGGAGTCCTAGACGGGGAGAAGGCGGAGTCCTGGACGAGGCCCTGAGCGGGGCAGTCCGGGACCGGGGGGTGGGGGTCGTGCCGAAGCGCGAAAAGGTCATGACGATGTCGGTCGAGCTGCCGCTGTGGCGTGCGCTCGCCGGCTACCGGGTCCTGACGATGCTGTATGCGGTCGGCCTGTTCGCCTCCGCCTACGACGAGTACGACCGCCCCGTCGTCGCCATCGCCTACTACGTCGTCCTGTGCGTCTGGGCGCTTGCCACGCTGCCCCGGGTGCGCAACGCGGTGGCCTGCACCAAGCGCTTCCTCGCCGTGGACCTCGCGATCGCGCTCACCGGCATAGTCCTCACCCCGTGGGTCGTCACCGACTACCACATCGACCGCGGTGGCCCCACCCTGCCGTCGATCTGGACGGCCGGCTCGGTCCTGGCGTTCGCCCTCAAGGGCGGCTGGCGCTGGGCCGCGTTCGCCTCCACACCCGTCGCCGTCGCCAACCTGATCGAGCGCGGCCACCCGGCCCGCGACACCGTCCACAACGTGATCCTCGTCTGGGTCGCCTCCATCGCCATCGGATACGTCGTCGAGGTCGCCCGGGCCTCCGAGCGCACCCTCGCCCGCGCCCTGGAGATCGAGGCCGCCACCCGGGAGCGGGAGCGGCTGGCCCGGGACATCCACGACAGTGTGCTGCAGGTGCTGGCGATGGTGCAGCGGCGCGGCGCGGTCATCGGCGGGGAGGCGGCCGAGCTGGGCCGTATGGCGGGGGAGCAGGAGGTGGCGCTGCGCGCGCTCGTCTCCGGCGGTCTGCTGCCCCTCCCGCGCGTGTCCGAGGACGCGGCCGAGGGGGCGGTCGTACGGACCGTGGAGGAGCCCGACGACACCGCGGGGCCGGTCGACCTGCGCACCCTGCTCGTCCCGTACGCCGGTGCCCGGGTCAGCTTCGCCGAGCCCGGCGCCCCGGTGCCGCTGCCGCCCGGCGCCGCCCGGGAGCTGGCGGCCGCCGTCGGCGCGGCCCTGGACAATGTGCGCAGGCACGCGGGTCCGGACGCGCGGGCCTGGATCCTGGTCGAGGACGAGCCGGACGAGGTCGTGGTGACCGTCCGGGACGACGGACCCGGCATCCCCGAGGGGCGGCTCGCGCAGGCCGAGGGCGAGGGGCGGCTCGGGGTGGCCCTGTCGATCCGGGGGCGGCTGCGCGATCTCGGCGGCAGCGCCGAACTGGTCTCGACTCCGGGGCAGGGCACAGAAGTCGAGCTGAAGGTACCCAAGGTCCCGAAGGACCCGGACGTCTCCCGGGGGAAGGCGGAGAAGCGATGACGCAGCAGCAGGGCCCGATCAAGGTGATGGTGGTCGACGACCACCCCATGTGGCGCGACGCGGTCGCCCGCGACCTGGCCGAGTCCGGCTTCGAGGTGGTCGCCACCGCCGGGGACGGCGAGCAGGCGGTGCGCCGCGCGAGGGCCGCGGCCCCGGACGTCCTCGTCCTGGACCTCAACCTGCCCGCCAAGCCAGGCGTCCAGGTGTGCAAGGAACTGGTCGGCGTCAACCCCGCGTTGCGCGTCCTGGTGCTGTCGGCGAGCGGCGAGCACGCCGACGTGCTGGAGGCCGTGAAGTCCGGCGCGACCGGTTACCTCCTCAAGTCGGCTTCCACCGAGGAACTGCTGGACGCCGTGCGCCGTACGGCCGTCGGCGACCCGGTGTTCACCCCCGGCCTCGCAGGTCTGGTCCTCGGCGAGTACCGCCGGCTGGCCTCCGAGCCCGCGCCCGCCCCGGACGCGGACGAGCCGGGGGCGCCCCGGCTGACCGAGCGCGAGACCGAGGTGCTGCGGCTGGTCGCCAAGGGCCTGAGCTACAAGCAGATCGCCGAACGCCTGGTCATCTCCCACCGCACGGTCCAGAACCATGTCCAGAACACCCTCGGCAAGCTCCAGTTGCACAACCGGGTCGAGCTGGTGCGGTACGCGATAGAGCGCGGGCTCGACGACGCCTGACCGGCACCGTCAACCAACCGCCTGACATTTCACCGGAATTGCCTTTCCCGCCCATCCCTGTGTGACCGGGATCACCATTAGCGTGACCTGCATCAGGCAACCGCGGCGAAGGGACTTTTCCATGCGGGTCGGAGTACTGACCGGAGGCGGCGACTGCCCGGGGCTCAACGCCGTCATCCGGGCCATCGTGCGCAAGGGCGTGCAGGAGTACGGCTATGACTTCGTCGGCTTCCGGGACGGCTGGCGGGGCCCCCTCGAAGGCGACACCGTCCGCCTCGACATCCCGGCCGTGCGCGGCATCCTGCCCCGCGGCGGGACGATCCTCGGCTCCTCGCGGACCAATCCGCTGAAGCAGGAGGACGGCATCCGCCGGATCAAGGAGAACCTCGCCAAGCACGAGATCGGGGCGCTCATCGCGATCGGCGGCGAGGACACCCTGGGCGTGGCCGCGCGGCTGTCCGACGAGTACGGCATGCCCTGCGTCGGCGTGCCGAAGACCATCGACAACGACCTCTCCGCCACCGACTACACCTTCGGCTTCGACACCGCCGTCGGAATCGCCACCGAGGCCATCGACCGGCTGCACACCACCGCCGAGTCCCATATGCGGGTCCTGGTCTGCGAGGTGATGGGCCGGCACGCCGGCTGGATCGCCCTCCACTCCGGGCTCGCGGGCGGCGCGAACGTCATCCTCATCCCCGAGCAGCGCTTCGACCTCGACCAGGTGTGCGCCTGGATCACCTCCCGCTTCAAGGCGTCCTACGCCCCGATCGTGGTCGTCGCCGAGGGCGCCATGCCGAAGGACGGCGACGTCGTGCTCAAGGACGGGTCGCTGGACTCCTTCGGGCACGTACGGCTCTCCGGTGTCGGCGAGTGGCTGGCCAAGGAGATCGAGAAGCGCACCGGCAAGGAGGCGCGGACCACCGTCCTCGGGCACATCCAGCGCGGCGGCACCCCGAGCGCCTTCGACCGCTGGCTCGCCACCCGCTTCGGGCTGCACGCCATCGACGCCGTCCGCGACGGCGACTTCGGCAAGATGGTCGCGCTGCGCGGCACCGACATCGTCCGCGTCCCGATCGCCGAGGCCACTGCCAGGCTCAAGACCGTGGACCCCAAGCTGTACGAGGAAGTCGGCGTGTTCTTCGGCTGAACCCCGAACTCCCCAGCCTCCCGACGGGGGTTGCCCGACATGCGAACGCCGCCGCGGCATCCGTGGCGGCGTTCTTCGTGTGCACGGGGGGCACCGTTCAGGGTGAGGACCGAATCGGGGCGGAACTGGGCACGGGGAACCGTGGCCGACCCGGGTGATCCGACCCAGGGCTCGCTTCTCAGCGCCGGTCGGCGAAACCCGGTCCGTCCGGCGCTGTGCTCGTCCCTCGCAGCCGGCCGATCAGCTCCCGCACGATCACCGCCCCGTTCAGGGTCAGCACCGACTCCGGGTGGAACTGCACACCGGCGAACCCGGGACCCCGCAGCGCGTGCACCTCCCCGTTGGCTGCCCGGCTCACCTCGACGCCGTGTGCCGCCAGCTCCCGGGCGGCCTCCTCGTCGCAGCGCGCCACGAAGCTGTTGTAGAAGCCGACCGTCTCGGTCCGCCCGAACAGGTCGACCGTCGTCTGCGCCCCCTGGTACGGCACCTCCTTGCGTACGATCTCCAGCCCCAGCTCGGCCGCGATCAGCTCGTGCCCGAGACAGACGCCGAGGACGCCGTCCCGGTGCCCCCGGATCACCTCGGCGGTGAGCCCCCGCAGGAAGCGCATCTTCGGATCGGTGAGGTCCGCGGGGTCACCGGGTCCGGGGCCCAGGACGACCGTGCCCTCGTGCGCGAGCACCGCCTCGCGCAGCCCCGGCTCGTCGTAGCGCCGGACGGTCACCGCCAGACCGCTCGACCGCAGCACATGCGCGAGCATCGCCGTGAAGGTGTCCTCCCCGTCGACGACGAGCGCATGGCCCGCGAGGGCCTCGGAGCGCTCCTGCATCCGCAGCCAGAACGGCGCGAGCGAGGCCCGGCGCCCGTCCAGCGCCGCCCGCACCCGGGGGTCGTCGGCCAGCCGGCGGCGCGCGTGCTCCCCGCGGGGCCGCGAGGGCCGTACGCCGAGAGCCGCCAGCACACCCGCCGCCTTCGCATGGGTCTCCGCCACCTCGCCCGCCGGGTCCGAACCCCGGACCAGGGTGGCGCCGACCGGTACGCGCAGCCGCCCCGCCGCGTCGATGTCCGCGGTGCGGATGAGGATGGGGGAGTCCAGCGTCTGGGCACCGCCAAAGTCGTGGCCGATCAGGGCCAGCGCGCCCGCGTAGTAGCCGCGGCCCCCGACTTCGTGCCGCTCGATGACCCGGCACGCGTTCTGCACCGGCGAGCCGGTGACCGTGGCGGCGAACATGGTCTCCTTCAGGACCTCCCGCACGTCCAGGGAGGACTTGCCGCGCAGCTCGTACTCGGTGTGCGCGAGGTGCGCCATCTCCTTCAGCCGCGGGCCGATCACCACCCCGCCCATGTCGCCGACCGTGCACATCATCTTGAGCTCCTCGTCGACCACCATCGACAGCTCCTCGATCTCCTTGCCGTCGGCGAGGAAGTCCAGCAGGTGCTCGGGCGTCGGGCCGCCGTCCGGATAGCGGTACGTGCCGCTGATCGGGTTCATGACGACCGTGCCGCCGGACATCCGGACGTGCACCTCGGGGCTGGCCCCGACCAGCGTCCGGTCGCCGGTGTGGACGACGAAGGTCCAGTACGCGCCCCGCTCGCCCTCCAGCAGCCGCCGGAACAGCGCGAGGGCGTCCGCGCGGCCGAAGCCGGGGATCTCACCCTCGTACGTCCGCCGGACGACGAAGTTCGCGCCCTCGCCCCGCCCGATCTCGTCGCGCAGCACGCGGCCGACGATCTCGCCGTACTCCTCGTCGCCCACGTCGAAGCCACCGCCCTCGACCCGCACGTCGTGCGCGGGCAGCTGCGCCAGGGCGTCGGCCAGGGGGAGGGTGCGGGTCTCCTCGGGGATCAGCACGGCCAGCGGTGTCCCGTCGTCGCGGACGTCGAAGCCGCGTTCGCGGATCTGCCGGAAGGGGACGAGGGCGAGGCCCTCGTCGGGCAGGTCGGCGAGCCGGTCGTACGTGGTGACGGGGCCCAGGAACACCTCCACGGTGTTCTCGTCGTGGCCCGGGGTGCGGCGGCGGAGCAGGGCGAAGGGGCGTGGGTCGGTCAGCAGGTCCAGCAGATTCATGGGTCGGTGATCCTTCTCGGTCTTCTTGACGGAGAGGAACGGCCCCAAAAACGCCGAAGGCCGCCCCTCGGGCGGCCTTCGCGAAGTCTTGCGTACGCGCAGTCAGTGGGCCGCCGGATGAGCGGTCCACCACCAGTTCTGGGTCGAAAGCGCGAACATGCGGTGCACCCTACCCGATCGCCCGTGCGTCCACAGGTGAGCGCATGACCGTCTCACCTGTCGAGCCGGGAGAAAACGACTCGACACGACCCCGTAGTGTTGAGTGCGTGACCGTGAACGCTAAGACCAGCGCGAGCGCTGGCAACACCTGGCGAAACCTGCCCGCGGCGCAGCAGCCCGAGTACCCCGACGCCGAGGCTCTGCGCGCAGTGATCGCGGACCTCGAGTCGTATCCGCCGCTCGTCTTCGCGGGCGAGTGTGACCAGCTGCGCGCCCGGATGGCTGCTGTCGCCAAGGGAGAGGCGTTCCTCCTCCAGGGCGGCGACTGCGCCGAGGCCTTCGACGCGGTGTCCGCCGACCACATCCGCAACAAGCTCAAGACGCTGCTCCAGATGGGCGCCGTGCTGACGTACGCCGCCTCGGTGCCCGTGGTGAAGGTCGGCCGTATCGCCGGCCAGTACTCCAAGCCGCGCTCCAAGCCGTCCGAGACCCGCGACGGCGTCACGCTGCCCGTGTACCGCGGCGACTCCGTGAACGGCTTCGACTTCACCGAGGCGAGCCGGATCCCGGACCCCGAGCGGCTGAAGCGGATGTACCACGCGTCCGCCTCGACGCTGAACCTGGTGCGCGCCTTCACCACCGGCGGTTACGCGGATCTGCGCCAGGTGCACGCCTGGAACCAGGACTTCGTGCGGTCGTCCCCGTCCGGCCAGCGCTACGAGCAGCTGGCCCGCGAGATCGACAACGCGCTGAACTTCATGCACGCCTGCGGCGCGGACCCGGAGGAGTTCAAGACCGTCGAGTTCTTCTCCTCGCACGAGGCGCTGCTGCTGGACTACGAGTCCGCCCTGACCAGGGTCGACTCCCGCACCGGCAAGCTGTACGACGTCTCCGGGCACATGGTGTGGATCGGTGAGCGCACCCGGCAGCTGGACCACGCGCACATCGAGTTCGCCTCGAAGATCCGCAACCCGATCGGCATCAAGCTCGGCCCGACCACCACGGCCGAGGAGGCGCTGCAGTACATCGACCGCCTCGACCCCGAGCGCGAGCCGGGCCGCCTCACCTTCATCGTCCGCATGGGCGCCGACAAGATCCGCGACAAGCTCCCCGAGCTGGTCGA
Organism: Streptomyces herbicida; assembly: GCF_032656585.1. NCBI lineage: Bacteria > Bacillati > Actinomycetota > Actinomycetes > Kitasatosporales > Streptomycetaceae > Streptomyces > Streptomyces herbicida. The sequence goes on along the minus strand of NZ_JAUYWJ010000008.1, from coordinate 337,661 downwards.
GAAGGTCACGGCGTCCGGCGCGACGGTTGCCTGGGTGACCGACCCGATGCACGGCAACACCTTCGAGGCGGCCTCCGGTCACAAGACCCGCCGCTTCGACGACGTGCTCGACGAGGTCAAGGGCTTCTTCGAGGTCCACAAGGCGCTGGGCACCCACCCGGGCGGCATCCACGTCGAGCTCACCGGGGACGACGTCACCGAATGCGTCGGCGGCGGCGACGAGATCTTCGTGGACGACCTCCACCAGCGCTACGAGACGGCCTGCGACCCGCGCCTGAACCGCAGCCAGTCGCTGGACCTGGCGTTCCTCGTCGCCGAGATGTACCGGGACCAGTGACGGGTCTGCCGGTCAGGGACAAGTGAAGTGGGGCGCGGATCACATACGATCCGCGCCCCTTCCCACTTTTGCGGTTCCCAAGTGATGGGTAAGGTTAGGTTTGCCTCACCGATCAAGCGGGACGGCACCAGTCAGCGATCCCGTCGGGAGGTGAATCCGCGTGTACGTGTGCAGCTGCTTCGGTGTGACCGAGGCGCAGGTCAAGAAGCATGCGGAGGACGGCGCGTGCACCCCGCGCCAGATCGCCTCGGCCTGCAAGGCGGGCACCGACTGCGGTTCGTGCGTACGGCGCATCCAGTCCATCCTCGGCCGTGGCGCATGCCCGCGCCGTGAGCTGGCCGACCAGGGCAAGCCGATCCTGGCCGGGCTGGACGAAGCCGCCTAGCTCTCCGGCTGCTCGATCAGCTGCGCGATGTAGAGCGCCTCACCGAGCTTCTCCACCAGTTCCAGCTGGGTGTCCAGGTAGTCGATGTGATGCTCCTCGTCGGCGAGGATGTCCTCGAAGATGTTCGCGGACGTGATGTCGCCCTTCTCGCGCATCACCTTGATCCCGCGCCTGAGCCGGTCGATCGCCTCCACCTCGATCTCCCGGTCCGCCTCGAACATCTCCCGGACGGTCTGTCCCACCCGGACATGGAACAGCCGCTGGTAGTTCGGCAGCGCTTGCAGGAACAGGATGCGGTCGGTGAGCACCTCGGCGTGCTTCATCTCGTCGAACGACTCGTGCCGCGTGTACTTGGCGAGCTTCGTCCAGCCGAAGTTCTCCTGCATCTTCGCGTGCAGGAAGTACTGGTTGATCGCGGTGAGCTCACCGGTGAGCTGCTCGTTGAGGAATTCGATGACCTCGGGATCGCCCTGCATCGCACGGGCTCCTTCCGCATGGGGGAAATGGGGAGGTTGCGGGCGCATGATTGCACCGGTGTCGAAGATCGTCCAGTAAGTGCGTACTTAGTAAGTAAGTGCAGGCTTGACACTAGTTGTCTGATTTAGGGCAGGGCTGGTCAAGTGCACTGCTCCGGGTCTGTCAGGATGGAGTCATGGGTCATCCGGTGGAGCGCGAATCTGGAGAAGCGGCAGGATCCGAGCTTCCGCCGGGGCAGCGACTGCAGCGTGGCTGGCCGGTCACGCACTATGGCCCGGTGCCCAAGTTCCGGCCCGAGCGCTGGGAGTTCAGGGTCTTCGGCGCCACCGCCGACGGCGAGAAGCACTGCTGGAACCACGAGGAGTTCACGGCCCTGCCGTACACCACCGTCGTGGCCGATCTGCACTGCGTGACGAAATACAGCATGCTCGGCGCGGAATGGGGCGGTATCCCCGCCCGGACCATCCTGGAGATCGCCCCGCCCGCACCCAACGTCACCCATGTGATGGTCTGGGCGGAGTACGGCTTCAGCTCGAACCTGCGCCTGCCGGACTTCGCCTCCGACCGCTCGATCTTCGCCACCCACAAGGACGGTGAACTCCTCACCGCCGAGCACGGCTTCCCGGTCCGCCTCGTGGTGCCCCACCTCTACGCCTGGAAGGGCCCCAAGTGGGTGCGCGGCGTGGAGTACATGACCGCCGACCGCCGCGGCTTCTGGGAGGAGCGCGGGTACCACAACCTCGGCGACCCCTGGAAGGAACAGCGCTACTCCTACCAGGAGGAGCCCGGGGACGGCCCCGAGCTCTGACACCTCCCGGCGATGCGCTCAGTGGTGGTACTGGTGCGCCACCGCGTGGCCCCTGCCCCGGCCGATCGTCCACTTGTTGACCGGCGTCGTGACCGCGAAGGCCACCACGAGTGAGATCAGCAGCGAACCCCAGAACAGCAGGTCGTGCAGCTGTGCGTCCATCGCGTCCGGCCACAGCACGATCACGCCGTTGTCGATCAGCTCCATCACGGCGATCGACAGGGTGTCCGCGGCCAGCGCCACCCGGAAGGCGGTGCGGAAGTCGACGCCCGCCTTCAGTACCCCGCGCAGGGTGAGCGAGTAGCCGAAGAAGAAGGCCAGCACGATCGCCAGGACCGTCGTCGGCGGATTCCCCCACCCGAAGGCCGTTCCCACGACCATGCCCAGCACCTCGCCGATGGCGCAGCCGGTGAGGCAGTGCAGGGTGGCCTGGGCGGCGACGGGCCAGGTGGCCGCGGCCGGCGCGTGGTGGTGGGCGCGCGTGTGCGTGTCCGCGTGTGCCTCGTGCTGCATGAGATCCCCCAATGTCGAGTCACGGCTCCTGCGTGCAGTGGGAACCGTATACCCCCTTGGGGTATTCCCGCGGCAGTCGCGGAGCTACCCGTCGCGCAGTTTCTTCAGCCGCTCCACGTCCGCCGCATGCCCCTCCTTCCCGCCGGGCGTCTCGATGATCAGCGGTACGCCCTCGGTCGCGGGGTGGGTCATCAGGGCCCGGAACGGGTCCTCGCCGATGTGGCCGGAGCCGATGTTCTCGTGGCGGTCCTTGTGCGCGCCGACCACGTCCTTGGAGTCATTGGCGTGGATCAGCTTCAGCCTGCCCTCACCGACCGTGCCGACCAGCAGATCCAGCGTCCGGTGCATGCCGTCCGGGCCGGTCAGGTCGTGCCCGGCGGCGAAGATGTGACAGGTGTCCAGGCACACGCCCAGCTTCGGATGCGCGTCCAGCGCCTCGAAGTACGGCCCGAAGTCCCAGGTGCGGGAGCAGAGCGAGGCGCCCTGCCCGGCGGTCGACTCCAGCAGTAGAAAGGGATCGTCGTCGTGGGTGAGCTCGTCCAGCAGCGGCAGCATGTGTTCCCGCACCTGCTCCAGCGCCACCGCCCGCTCCCGGCCGCCGGTCGCGCTGCCCGTGTGCACGACGACCCCCAGCGCGCCGATCTCCCGCCCGCGCCGCAGCGAGTGCCGCAGGGACTCCACCGACTTCTCGACCGTCGCCTCGGTGTGCGAGCCGAAGTTGATCAGGTACGGGGCGTGCACATACGCGGGGATCGACTCCTCGGCGCACGCCGCCCGGAACGCCTCGTCCTGTCGCGGGCTGCCCGCCGGGGTGGCCCAGCCACGGGGGTTGGCGGCGAAGACCTGCACCGTCTCGGCCTTGAGGTCGCGGGCGTACGTCAGGCCGACGGAGTGCAGGCCGCCGGCCACGGGGACATGGCCGCCGATCGGATTGCGGGAGGGGCCGGGGACGGCACCGGAGGAATGCTGACTGCTCACCCGTTCAGGGTGTCACGCCCCCGGAGCGCCCCGTCCACGTGCTCCCGTCAGCGGATGGTGATCGATATCGTCGATCCCTTGGGCGCCGTGTCGCCGCCCTGGACCGACTGCTTCTTCACCGTGTCCCCGAACAGCCCGAGCAGCCCGCGGTCCTCGTCGACCTTGAAGCCGGCTCCCTCCAGCGCCTTGTGCGCGTCGTCGACGCTGTCCCCGACCACGTCCGGGACCTCGATCATCTCCGGGCCCTTGGAGATCGTCAGCGTCACCGTGTCACCCTCGGCGGCCTGGCTGTCGCCTGCCGGGGTCTGCCGGGCGACCTGGCCCTTGTCGTACTCGGAGTTCACCTGCTGCGAGGCGACCTCCACCTTCAAGCCGGCGTTCTCCAGCTCCTGCTTCGCGTCGTCCAGGTCGTCGCCGGTGACGTCCGGGACGTCGACCGGGCTGCCCTTGCTGACGACAAGCGCGATCGCCGAGCCCGCGTGCCGCTTCGTACCGGCCGTCGGGTCGGTGCTGATCACCGAGCCCCTGGCGACACTGTCACTGAACTCCCGGGTCACCATCCCGGGCTCCAGCGCGTCCGCCTTCAGCCGGGCCCTGGCCTTCGCCAGCGGGACGCCGTGGACGTCGGGCACGTTCACGGTCTCCGGGCCGTTCGAGATGGTCAGCGTCACCGCGTTGTGGCCGCGGATCCGGGTGCCGGCCGCCGGGTCGGTGCGGATCACCGTGCCCCGCTTCACCGTGTCGTCGTAGGCGTGCTCGATCTTGACGTCGAGCCCGGCCTCCTTCAGCCGTGCTCTCGCCTCCGCCTCGGTCTTCGCCAGCAGCGGCGGGACCCGGGTGAACTGACCGGAGTTGATGTACCAGACTCCGGCGCCGACACCGAAGACCAGCAGTACGGCGGCGATGACCGTGACCACGGTGCGCCGCGGCCGGCCCGTGCCTCGCCGGGGCGGCACGGGCGGCGCCTCCAGCCGGCTGGTGTGGTCGGCAGCCCCCACCCGGTCGTCGTCCTCGTTGACGGGCAGCAGCCGGGGCACGGTCAGCGAGCGCGGGATCACGCTCGTACGGTCCTCGGCGATGTCGTGCTCCGCGGAGAGCGCCTGCGGCGGCACGGCGTCCAGCTGCTCGTCGGTGAGCCCCGCGCGGGCCTCGCGGAGCCGGGCCAGCAGCGCCACGGCGTCCTGCGGCCGGAGGTCCGGGGTGCGCGCGGTGGCCGCGGCCACCAGCTCGTCCAGCTCGTACGGCAGTCCGGGCACGGTGGCCGAGGGCGGCGGCACGTCCTCGTGGATGTGCTTGTAGAGCACCGTGGCGGGCCGGTCCCCGGCGTGCGGCTTCTCGCCGGTCAGCATCTCGTACAGGACGACACCGCAGGCGTACACGTCGACCCGCGGGTCGGCCGTGCCGTGCTCGATCTGCTCCGGCGCGAGGTAGGAGACGGTGCCCAGCACGGCGCCCGTGGTGCTCGTCACCGTGTCCACGGACCGCACCAGACCGAAGTCGGCGACCTTGACCCGACCGTCGTCCCCTATCAGCACGTTCTCGGGCTTCATGTCCCGGTGCACGAACCCGGCGCGGTGCGCGCCGCCGAGCGCGGCGAGCACCGGCTCCAGGATGTCCAGCGCGGCACGGGGCTGCAGCGCACCGCGCTCGCGCAGCACGTCACGCAGGGTGCACCCGGCGACGTACTCCATCGCGAGATACACATACGACCCGTCGGTTCCCTGATCGAAGACCTGCACCACGTTGGGGTGCGCCAGCCGCGCCACGGACTTCGCCTCGCGGATGAACCGCTCCACGAACGACCCGTCGGCCGCCAGCGTCGGGTGCATCACCTTGAGCGCGAGCACCCGGTCCAGGCGGGTGTCCAGGGCCCGGTAGACCGTGGCCATCCCGCCGACCGCGATCCGCGCCTCGACGCGATAACGGCCGTCGAGCACCTGCCCGACGAGAGGGTCCTGAAGGGTCGTATCCACGCAGGTGAGTGTACGAGCCGCGACCGACAGGGCCGGGGGTTACGCCGTTCCGGGGACGGAATGCAGCAGAGCTGTGACTGTTGCGCGACTAGAACGCGGGGCGCTCGGGATCCAGGTGCGCGCGCCCCTCGGTGGGGGAGGAGGCCTCGGCGAAGTGCCGGGGCGGGATGCGCCCCGCCCGCCGTGCCAGTCGGCCCGCCTCCACCGCGTGCTTCATCGCCTCCGCCATCAGCACCGGCTCCTGGGCCCGCGTCACCGCGGAGGCGAGCATCACACCCGCGCACCCCAGCTCCATCGCCAGCGCCGCGTCCGACGCCGTGCCGGCCCCCGCGTCCAGGATCACCGGCACGCGCGCGTGCTCGACGATCAGCTGGAAGTTGTGCGGATTGCGGATGCCGAGCCCGGAGCCGATCGGCGAGCCCAGCGGCATGACCGCCGCGCAGCCGACGTCCTCCAGCTTCCGGGCCAGCACGGGGTCGTCATTGGTGTACGGCAGGACCGTGAAGCCGTCGTCCACCAGCGTCTCCGCCGCGTCCAGCAGCTCGACCGGATCCGGCAGCAGCGTCCGCTCGTCGGCGATGACCTCCAGCTTGATCAGATCGGTGCCCAGCGCCTCCCGCGCCAGCCGGGCCGTGAGCACGGCCTCACCCGCGGTGAAACACCCCGCCGTGTTCGGCAGCACCCGGATGCCGAGCCGCTCAAGGACCGACAGCACCGAGCCGTGCACCTCGGGGTTGACCCGCCGCATCGCCACCGTCGTCAGCTCCGTGCCGGAGGCGACCAGCGCCCGCTCCAGCACATCCAGGCTGGGCGCACCGCCCGTACCCATGATCAGCCGGGACGAGAGGGGCGTACCGCCGAGGACAAAGGGATCGTCGGCCATGGGTCAGCCTCCTTGCACGGCGGTGAGGACTTCGACGCGGTCTCCCTCGGCGAGGGCCGTGGCGGACCACTGCGCGCGCGGGACGACGGTTTCGTTGAGCGCGGCGGCCACTCCGCGCGGTGCCGCGGTGAGGGACTGCACGAGGGTGTCGAGAGCGGTGCCGGGCGCGATCTCCCGGCGCTCCCCGTTGACCGAGATGTTCATGCGGGCTGCTCCGAAGGGACCGGGGCCGAGGGGACGGCGAGTGCGGCGCCGAAGCGCATCGGCGTGAAGGGACGGGCCAGGTCCGGGAGTTCCCCCGTGACCAGGACGTGTGCCATGACGTCGCCGGTGACCGGTGTGAGCAGCACGCCGTTGCGGAAGTGCCCGGTGGCCATCAGCAGCCCGTCGAGCGCGGTCGGGCCGAGCATCGGCGCGTTGTCGGGGGAGCCGGGGCGCAGTCCGGCCTGCGTCTCCGTCAGCGGCAGCTCGGTGATCCCGGGAACCAGCTCATGGGCGTCCCGCAGCAGCTCGTACACACCGCCCGCGGTCACCGTCGTGTCCCAGCCCAGCTCCTCGCTCGTCGCCCCCACGACCAGCTCGCCGTTCTCCCGGGGCACCAGATAGACGTGCCCGCCGCGCACCACGGCCCGCACGGTACGGCTCAGGAAGGGCGCATACCGCCGGGGCACCGTAAGCCGCACCACCTGCCCCTTCACCGGCCGCACCGGCGGCAGCAGGTCGTCCGGCACGCCCGCGAGCCGCCCGCTCAGGCTGCCGGCCGCGAGCACCACCTGGTCCGCGCCCAGGACGTCTCCGTCGCGGGTGACGACCCCGCAGGCCCGTCCCCGTACGACGGACAGCCGCTCCGCCCACGTGCGGTGGAACACCACCCCCGCGCGCTCGCACGCGGCCACCAGCGCGGCCGTCAGCCGCCGCGGATCGATCTGATCGTCGCCGTCCACCCGCAGCCCGCCGCGCACACCGGGCGCGAGCATCGGCTCCAGGCGCCGGCACTCCCGCCCCGACAGCCACTCGGACTCCAGTCCCGACCGCTGCTGCAGGGCGTGCAGTTCGCGCAGATGGGCGCGGTCGTCGGCGTCCAGCGCGACGGCGAGTGTGCCGCAGCGCCGGTAGCCGAGGTCGTGGCCGGTCAGCTCGGTGAGCTCGGCCGCGAAGTCCGGATAGCGGCGGGCCGAGGCGAGGTTCAGGCCCAGCAGGGTCTGCTCGCCGTAGTGCAGTTCCGTGACCGCGGCCAGCATCCCGGCCGCCACCTGTGCGGCACCGCCGCCCGGCTCGGGATCCACCACGGCAGTGACGAGCCCGCGCTGCGCGGCCCGCCAGGCCGTGACCAGGCCGATGATTCCGCCCCCCACGACGAGGACGTCTGACGTACGTGACGACATGGGCGTCCAGCCCCTCCCTTCGCCGGCATGACCCGGATCAGGTTCGTACGGTCGGAGGCCGCCAGCCTCCCTCTCAGCCCGGTGCGTCCGGGCTCCCGCGAGTGCTTGTACGGTGGCCACCCTAGCCCGCAGAGCTTCGCCCTTGTAAGGGAGCCTCCGCCCATGGCCCGATCGCTCGACGGTCTGATCCTCGCTCCCGTCGCCGACCAGGCCCCGGGCCAGGTGGGTACCCGGACCCGGTTCGCGTACCACGAGAAGGACGGCGAGGTCTGGGCCGAGTACGCGGGCGGCGACGTCGTGCGCGGGTGTCTCGTGGGCACGCGGGAGGGCGACCGGCTGGACTTCCGGTACGTGCAGCTGAAGCACGACGGCACCACGTCCTCGGGCCACTGCGTGTCGACCGTCGTCGAGCTGCCGGACGGCCGGGTGCGCCTGGAGGAGACCTGGGCGTGGGAGTCGCAGCGGGGCAGCGGAACGAGCGTTGTGGAGCAGGTCACTCAGCACGCCCCCTGACTGACAGTTTGTCAGTTGTCTATGGTGATCGGGTGAGCGAGCAGACGCAGCAACGGGGCACGTCACAGGCGCGGCGCGTGGTCGTCGTCGGCGCGGGCATGGCCGGGGTGCAGACCGCGGTCGCCCTGCGGGAACAGGGCTTCACCGGCACCGTCACGCTGATCGGCGCGGAGCCGCACCAGCCGTACGACCGGCCACCGCTGTCCAAGGCCGTGCTGCTCGGCAAGGCCGAGGGCTCCGCCTTCGACGTCGACTTCGAGTCGCTCGGCATCGAGCTGCAGCTGGGGTGCGAGGCGGACGGCGTGCGCCCCGCCGACCACGAGCTGGACACCGAGTCCGGGCCCGTTCCGTACGACGTCCTGGTCCTCGCCACCGGCGCAGAACCGATCCGCCTGCCCGGCACGGAGGGTGTCCCCGGAGTGCACCTGCTGCGCACCCTGGACGACGCCGAGCGGCTGCGGCCGGTGCTCTCGCGGCAGCACGACATCGTGGTCGTCGGCGCGGGCTGGATCGGCGCCGAGTTCGCCACGGCGGCCCGCGAGGCGGGCTGTGCGGTGACGGTCGTCGAGGCCGCCGACCGCCCGCTCGCCGGAGCGCTCCCCGCCGAGGTGGCCGCGCCGATGACCGCCTGGTACGCCGACAGCGGCGCCGCGCTGCGCACCCACGCGCGCGTGGAGCGCATCGAGCCGGGCGCGGTGGTGCTCGACGACGGGGCGCGGCTGCCCGCGGGCGCCGTCGTGGTCGGCATCGGCGCGCGTCCCGCCACGGACTGGCTCGCCGCCTCGGGCATCGAGCTAGGAGCGCACCGCGAGGTGGTGGCCGACGACCATCTGCGCGCCTCCACCCCCGACGTGTACGCGGTCGGCGACTGCGCCTCCTTCCCGTCGGCCCGGTACGGCGAGCGGCTGCTCGTCCACCACTGGGACAACGCCCTCCAGGGCCCGCGCACGGTGGCCGCCAACATCATCGGCGAGACCCCGGTCGTCTACGACCCCGTCCCCTACTTCTGGTCCGAGCAGTTCGGCCGTTTCGTCCAGTACGCCGGTCATCACGCGTCCGCCGACACGCTGCTGTGGCGCGGCGACCCGCTCGGGCCCGCCTGGACCGTCTGCTGGCTGCGGGAGGACCGGCTCGTCGCCCTGCTGGCGGTGGGCAGGCCGCGGGACCTGGCCCAGGGGCGGCGGCTGATCGAGTCCGGCACGCCGGTGGTCGCCGAACTGCTGACGGATCCGGCCCGGCCCTTGAAGCAGGCCGCGGCACGGTAGTGAAAAAGCCCAGCTCGGACGGGCCCGGCTTCCGACTGTCAGTCCGGGATGGCAGGCTGTTTTCCGTGACCGAGATTGACGCAAAGATCGATGCTCTCGTCCCCGCCTGGCTCACGCTGCCCGACATCGCCGAACAGCTCGGCGTCGAGGTGACACGTGTGCGGCAGCTGGTCAAGGAGGGCCAGCTCATCGCCGTACGCCGTGGCGAGAACCGCGCGCTGCACGTCCCCGCCGCCTTCATCGACGGCGACAAGGTGGTCAAGGGCCTGTCCGGGACCTTGACGCTGCTGCGGGACGACGGCTTCACGGACGAAGAGATGCTGGAGTGGCTCTTCACCCCCGACCCGAGCCTGCCCGGCACCCCGGCCCAGGCCCTCAGTGAGAACCGCGGCACGGAGGTGAAGCGCCGGGCCCAGGCGCTCGCTGTCTGACCCAACACACCGATACCGGAACGACGTACGCCGAGGGGCCGTGGCCCGGCCCGGCCCCTCGGTGGTGTGTGCTTGCGCCGTCGTCGCATCGGATCGCTTCGCCTTGCTTCACACCGACAACCGGGGGAGTCAACCCATGTCCGACACCGCCAGCGCACGCGCCCGTCTGGCCGACGCCCGTGTCTACCTCTGCACCGACGCCCGCAGGCGCCAGGGGGACCTCGCCGAGTTCCTGGACGCGGTCCTGGCCGGCGGTGTCGACATCGTGCAGCTGCGGGACAAGGGCATGGAGGCGGCCGAGGAACTGGAGCACCTCCAGGTGTTCGCCGAGGCCTGCGCCCGGCACGGCAAGCTGCTCGCGGTCAACGACCGCGCGGACGTCGCCCACGCCGCCGGCTCCGATGTGCTGCACCTGGGCCAGGGTGACCTCCCGGTGCCCGCGGCCCGGGCCGTTCTCGGCGACGAGGTGCTGATCGGCCGGTCCACCCACGCCGAGCAGGAGGCCGCCGCGGCCGCGGTGCAGGAAGGCGTGGACTACTTCTGCACGGGCCCCTGCTGGCCGACCCCCACGAAGCCCGGCCGCTACGCCCCGGGCCTCGACCTGGTCCGCCACACCGCCTCCCTCGGCACCGAGCGTCCCTGGTTCGCCATCGGCGGCATCGACCTCGGCAACCTCGACCAGGTGATCGACGCGGGCGCCCGCCGGGTGGTCGTCGTCCGCGCGATCACGGAGGCCGAGGACCCGGGAGCGGCCGCCGCGGAGTTCCAGAAGCGACTGCGGCAGGTGTAGGACCCGTCACTGTCCGCGTTCCCGCCCCTCTCCTGTCCAAGGAGTGGACGGAAAGTCGACAAAACGGGCAATTCCCCGGCCTTTGGTTGGGTCTCCGCCCACCCCTGGCTAACCTGCCGGTATGGCCCTCGGAACCGCATCGACCAGGACGGATCGCGCACGCACCGTGCGCGACATCCTTGGCACCGGCAAGACGACGTACTCATTCGAGTTCTACGCGCCGAAGACCCCGAAGGGCGAGCGGAGCCTTTGGAACGCGCTCCGCAGGGTCGAGGCGGTGGCTCCGGACTTCGTCTCCGTCACCTACGGCGCGGGCGGCTCCACCCGGGCCACCACGGTCAAGGAGACCCAGCAGATCGTCGTCGACACGACGCTCACCCCGGTCGCCCATCTCACCGCGGTCGACCACTCCATCGCCGAACTGCGCAACATCATCGGCCAGTACGCCGACGCCGGCATCCGCAACATGCTCGCCGTGCGCGGCGACCCGCCCGGCGACCCGATGGGCGATTGGGTGCCGCACCCCCAGGGCCTGACCTACGCGGCCGAACTCGTCCGTCTCATCAAGGAGTCGGGCGACTTCTGCGTGGGCGTCGCCGCCTTCCCGGAGATGCACCCGCGCTCCGGCGACTGGGACACGGACGTCGAGCACTTCGTCGACAAGTGCCGCGCGGGCGCCGACTACGCGATCACTCAGATGTTCTTCCAGCCGGAGTCCTATCTGCGGCTGCGTGACCGGGTCGCGGCCGCGGGCTGCGAGACCCCGGTCATCCCCGAGGTCCTGCCGGTCACGAGCGTGAAGATGCTGGAGCGACTGCCCAAGCTCAGCAACGCCGTGTTCCCGGACGCCCTGAAAGAGCGGATCCTCACAGCCAAAGACGATCCGGCGGCGGTACGCTCCATTGGCATCGAATTCGCCACGGAGTTCTGCGCACGGCTGCTGGCCGAGGGAGTGCCCGGACTGCACTTCATCACGCTCAACAACTCCACGGCGACGCTGGAAATCTACGAGAACCTGGGCCTGCACCACCCCCCGCAGGCCTAGACCGGCCGCACGGGTATACGACACACTGCGTAGCGGTCACTGGGAGAGGGGCGTACATGGGCTTGACGGTCCTCTACATCGCGTTCGGCATCGTTGCGCTGTGGCTGCTCGGCGAGGTTCTGCTGCAGTACAAGGCGCGCCTGCGCTGGCGTCTGCTCGCCTTCGTCGGCTTTCTCGGCGTCGTGCTCGGCGTCCTGATCCCCTCCGTCGTGGTCATCGGCCTGGGCGCGGCCGCCTTTGCGATCGGCCAGACCTACGTCACGCTGTCGTTCCGCCGCGGCTTCGCGGCCGGCTGGGCGGTCCGAGGCCCGGGCCCGGGCGCGGGCGGCACCAGCAAGCGCCGCCGCGGCGAGCCGGCCGACCCCGTCCTCGAGGTCTCCGACCTGGAGGACGCCGAGGGCGACGACGACCAGGACGGCGCCTACCGCCGCGACAACGTCTCGTACGGCGACGACTACGACCGCGAGGACGTGTTCACGCCGACCCGGTCCGGCGAGCCCACCGCCGCCGAGACGACCGCCGTCTACGAGCCGCAGCCGCTCCCCGAGGACACGGGCTCGTACGGCATATACGGCGGCCCCGCCTATGCGACCGCAGGCCAGCCCCAGGACCAGAGCTACGCGACCGCCGCCCAGGGCACCGACCAGAACTACGCGTACGACTACTCCGGCTACGGCCAGCAGCAGTACGGCTACGACGCCACCGGCCAGCAGCAGTACGCCAACTACTCCGACCCGTACGTCGGCAACCAGTCCTACGGCGGTGCCTCGTACGACAACGGCTACGGCGGCCAGCAGTACCCCCAGCAGGGCTACAGCCAGGACCAGTACGCCACCGGCGGCTACGGCGAGACCCCGGCCGACGGTGTGTGGGTCCCGCAGCAGCGCACCGACGAGACGTACGGCGGCGAGCTGCCGCAGGAGCAGCAGTACCCGTACCAGCAGGGCAACGGGCAGCAGCCGGGCAACGGCTACGACGAGCAGTACCGTTTCTGAGGGCTAGCGGCGTCTCACCGGGAACCCCGGAAGTCCGGCCCCTCCACGATCAGTCCCGCGACCAGCGCGCCCGACATGCCCGCGTGGGGGAGTCCACCGCCCGGGTGTGACCAGCCGCCCACCCTGTACAGGCCCGGCAGCCGCGTGGTGTTCGCCGGATGCAGGAAGCGTCCCCCGCCCGCGGCGAGCGCGGGAGCGGGCACCGGCCCGGCGCCGGTCTCGTCCGCACTGTGGCCGGGCGTACGGACCTCGCGCCATATGAGCCGCTCGCGCAGCCCGGGCAGGGCCGCCCCGGCGGCCTCCACCACCAGGTCGGCGAAGTCCTCGGCGGTGCTCTCCCGCTCCCAGCCGGCCTCCGTCGGCACGGTCGCCGACACGACCACCGACTCGTGGTCCGCGTCCGGGCGCAGGGCGGGGTCGTCGGGCCGCAGCACGGTCACCGTGGGGCGCGCGGGCCCGGCACCGGGCGAGGCCAGGAAGTCCAACTCGGCGTCCCGGTCGGGTGGGTGCACGACCGTGCGGTGCGCGGCACCGGCCTCGCGCGCGCCACGCAGGGCCAGCAGCACGGTGAACCGTCCTGGCCGGGGGGCCGCGGTCTCGGCGCGTACGTCGCCCTCCGTGTCGAGGGGATGCCCCGTCAGCCCCCGCAGCCGTACCGGATCCACGTCCGCCACCACATGGTCCGCCTCGGCCACCGTCCTGTCGGCGAGTTCCACCCCCGCCGCCCGGCCGTCCTTCTCCAGGATCCCGGTGACCTCGGCGCCGAAGACGAACTCCACCCTGCGGGCCAGGCACCGCTCGTGGACCGCGCGCGCCAACTCCCGCATCCCGCCGCGGACATACCAGGTGCCGAAGGCGTGCTCCATGTACGGCAGCACGGCCGCGCTCGCCGGAGCCACCCGGGGATCGAGGCCGTACGCGAGGGCCTGGCTCTCCAGGAGTGCCGCGAGCCGCGGGTCCCGCAGCTCCCAGGCGCCGACCTCGGCGAGCGTGCCGGCCCGGCGGGTGCGCAGCAGACGCTTGTGGGGGACGGACGGATAGGGCTCACGCTCCGCCAGCACCGCCCAGTTGGGCCACAGGGGCTCCTCCAGCAAGGGCCGGCGGGTGCGGTCCCAGGCTTCCCGGGCCCGCACGAGGAAGTCGCCCCAGCGCTGCCCCGCGCCCGCTCCAAGGGCCTCGTCCAGGGCGGAGACGACACCCGCGCGCGAGGCGTTGGGCAGGGACACCCCGGTGCCGTCCGCGAACACATGCCGGGACGACGGATCGACCTGCACCAGTTCGACGCGGTCCTCCAGCGGCTCCTTGCCGGTCTTGACGAACAGATCGCGGTAGACGGCGGGCAGGGGCAGCAGCCCGGGACCGGTGTCGAAGCGGAACGCGTCCCGCTCGAACCGGCGCACCGCGCCGCCGTATGTCTCCGTGCGCTCGTACACCACCACCCGGTGGCCCGCGACGGCCAGCCGGGCGGCAGCCGCCATCGCGCCCATCCCGGCGCCGATCACCGCAATCCGTGCCATGCCTGCGACTTTATCGACCGCCACCGACAATCCGGCCCGCGGGCGGTCAGTCCGGCGGCCGGCGCTCGTGCGCGGCCAGCCGCCGCTCCTCGCGCCGTTGGGCCCTGCGCCGCAGGAAGCGGCGGATCCGTGAGACCAGGAAGAACAGCGCGATCAGTCCGGCGGCCAGCAGGACCGCCGCGATCACCGCAGCCGCCCCCGGATGGAACATGGCGAACGTGACGATGCCGGCCACCCCGAGATCCTCGGCCAGGCTCATGATCACGTTGCTGAAGGGCTCCGGCGAGGTGTTGATCGCCATACGGGTGCCGGCCTTGACCGTATGGCTGGCGAGTGCCGTCGAGCCGCCGATCAGGCCCGCGGCCACGTCTGACAGCGAACCGCTGTGCCCGGCGAGCAGCGCCCCGACCCAGGCTCCCGCGACCGGCCGGATCACCGTGTGCACGGAGTCCCACACCGAGTCGACGTACGGGATCTTGTCGGCGACCGCCTCGCACAGGAACAGCACGCCGGCCGCGACCAGGACCTCGGGCCGCTGCAGCGTCTCGGGAACGTCGTCGCTCAGCCCCGCCGCGCCGAAGACACCCAGCAGCAGCACCACGGCGTAGGCGTTGACACCGCTGGCCCAGCCGCTCGTGAAGACGAGAGGGAGTACGGACACGGACGCGATCGTAACCAGTCGAAATCAGCGCGTCCTGGGCATGAGCACACAGGTCTGAGTACGCGTACCTAGGGAGTGAGATGAGTACGCGCGCGGATGGGGGCCGACAGGCGCGAACGAGACAGTGGAGCCACGGAAAGGGCGCCACGTCCGGCACCGCCGACACGGGGCGGCGGAACGGCGATCGCGCCCTTGTCCGCTCCTTCCGCCGATTCGTCGGCGGAAGCGAGACACGGGGGGAGCAGGGGGAGACCCCGGGGAAGACCGGAACGGGGGTTCCAACGGGGGAGCACGGAAGGCGCCGGTCCGACGGTGGCCCGCGGGGGACGCGGCCGCATCGGACCGGCGTTTTCGCGTTCAGCCCTTGCCGCTCACCCGTCCCTGGAGCAGCCGGGACAGGGCCGCGTGGACATCGTCCAGGGACCGCTCCGGCTGGAACGACTTCCAGTCCAGCGCGGCCACCAGCACCATGCCCACCAGCGCGGCCGCCGTCAGCTGGACATCGATCTCCTCGCTGAACTCGCCGTTCGCCACACCCTCGCGCAGCACGCCCTCGACGACCGCGACGGCCTCCTGCCGGACCACCATCAGCGTGGACTGCCAGGCCCGGTTGGTGCGCCACAGCTCGGCCACGTACAGCTGGGTGAACGCCGGGTACCGGTCGATGAAGACGAGCCCGGCACGGACCATCGCGTCCAGGGCGTCGACCTTGCTGCCGCCCTGGCGCTCGGTCCGCTCGGCCGCCTCCCGCAGCGAGGCGGTGAGGAGCCCCACGCCGTGCCGCAGCAGCTCCTCGAAGAGGACCGACTTGCTCGCGAAGTTGTAGTAGACCGTGCCCTTCGCGACCCCCGCCCGCTCGGCGATCTCGTCCACGGTGGTGGCGGAGAAGCCCTGCTCGGCGATGAGCGTGACGGCCGCCTCGTAGAGCTTCTGCCGGGTGGCCTCGCGGCGCGTGCGGCCGCCCGACGTGGTGCTGCTGCTTTCCATGGGCCCGATTGTCACAGGAACCGTGGCCCCGGAGGGCGCGGAAGCCGAGGTCAAACGCGAGGTTGTCACAGGCTCAGCTCCGGGTGCAGCCGGTCCAGGGTCCACACCTGGCGGCGCCGGGCCGACAGGGCGGTCAGCGCCAGGGCACCGGCCGTGAAGGCGACCAGAACGGCGCACGCGTGCCACACCGGGCCGAGGCCGCCGCCCGTGATCAGCCTCCTGAGGGCCGCGACGACATAGCTCATCGGCAGGAAGGGGTGGATCGCGTTGAAGAAGCCCGGGCTGGTCTGCACGGGGTACGTGCCGCCCGCCGACGTCAGCTGGAGCATCAGCAGGGCGAGCACGAGGATCCGGCCCGCCGCCCCGAAGCGTGCGTTCAGCCACTGCACGAGCGCCCCGAAGCACGCCGCAACAAGGAACAGGAAGCCCACCGTCCCGGCCGCCCGGGCCATCTGCAGACCGATCGCCCAGTGCAGCACCGCCATCAGGGCCGCCGTCTGCAGCACGCCGACCGCGACCACCGGCAGCCAGCCCGCCAGCGCGATCCGCCAGGCGGCGGAACCGGCCGCGAGGGCACGCCGGTTGAGCGGCTGGATGAGCATGTACGCCACCATCGCGCCCACCCACAGGGACAGCGGGATGAAGTACGGGGCGAACCCGGTGCCGTAGTTGGGCGCCTTGTGCAGGTCCCTGGAGGCGAGCTGGACCGGGTCGGCCATCACCTCGGTGCGCTGGTCGCGGTCCTTCTTGCCGTAGTCGGGGATCCGTCCGGCCCCGTCGTGCAGTCCGCCGGCGAGCTTGCCCGAACCGTCGACGAGCTTGTACATGCCGCCGTTGAGGTCCTCGGCGCCCGTCTTGAGCTTGCCGACGCCCTCGTCCAGGTCGGAGGCACCGGTCCCGGCCGTGCCGAGCCCGGTGTGCAGCTTCTTGGCGCCGGCGGCGACCTTGCCCGCGCCGTCGTTCAGCTTGTTGATCTTCTTGACGGCGTCGTCGACGTCCTCGGAGAGGTGCGGCGAGCGGTCGGCCAGGGCCTGGGCCTGCTTCTGGAGTGTGCCGAGGTTGGTGCGGAGCGTCTTCAGGTCGCCGTCCTGGTCGGCGATCAGCGTGTTGAGGTCGTCGGCCACCGTGGCCACGTCGGCGGCGGCCTCCTTGGCCTTCTTCAGGTCGGGGCAGATCGGGTCGGGCAGCACCGTTGCCTCGCAGTGCGTCCGGTAGATCTCGTCGAGCGCCTCGGAGGCCGCGTGCGCGGTCCTGGCGGCGCCCGGGGCGGCCTTCACCAGGACATCGAGGTTGTGGCTGACCGCCTTGGCCGAGTCGGCGACCAGCTGTGCCGTGTCACCGATGGTCTTCTCGTTGTCCTTGAGGAACGGACCGACCTTGTCGTAGACCCCGTTGACGTTGTCGGCGAGCGTCTGCGTGCCCTCGGAGACCTGCTGCGAACCGTCCGCCAGGTCGCCGGCGCCCGTGTTGAGCTTCTTCAGGCCCTTGGACAGTTTGCCGCTGCCGCTCTTGGCGTCCGTCAGACCGTCCGCGAGGTCCTTGGATCCCTTCTCCGCCTTCCCGATGCCGCCCGTGAGCTTGTCGGCGCCCTTCGCGGCCTTCACGGTCTGCCCGTGGATGTCGGAGAAAGAGATGAAGATCCGGTCCAGGAAGGACCGGGAGGTCTTGGTGGACGCGGCCGTGCGCACCTCGCTGAAGACCGTCCGGGATATCTGCCCGACGATGTAGTTGTTCGCGTCGTTCGTCCGCACCTGGAGGGCGCCCGTCTCCGGGGCGTCGCCCGAACTGGAGGCGATGCGCCGGCTGAAGTCGGTCGGCATGGTCAGCGACAGGTAGTACGTGCCGTTCTCGACGCCCTTGCGTGCCTCGGCCGCGTCGACCTCGTGCCACTCGAAGGTCTTGCTGTCGCGCAGCCCGTCGACGATGTCGTCGCCCGCCGTGATCTTCTTCCCGCCGGCGGTCGCCCCCTTGTCGTCGTTCACGAGTGCCACGGGGATACGGTCCAGACGGCCGTACGGGTCCCAGAAGGACCACAGGTACAGGGCGCCGTACAGCAGCGGCAGGACCAGGAGCGCGACCAGGGCGGCACGCGGCAGCTTCCCCCGGCCGAAGCGCCTCAGCTCAAGCGCGGCCAGCCTCGGCGAGCGCATCGCCGTCCTCCTTCGCTCGGTCGTCGATCTTGGTGTCGGTGTCGGTGTCGGTGTCGGTGCCGCTGCCGATGTCGGTGCCGGCCTCGGCCTCGGTCTCGCTCTTGGCCCTGGTCCCGGTCTCGGTCTTGTTCGTGGTCCCGGTGGAGATGACCACGGCGTCGTCCGGGGCCTGGCTGCACACCGCGACGACCGTCGTCCCGGCTTCCGCGAGAGACCTCAGAAGGGCCCAGACCTCGGCCCGTTCGGCGTCCGAGAGCTTCAGGTCGACGTCGTCCACCCCGAGCAGCCGGGGCCGGCCGATCAGCGCGAGGGCGACGGACAGACGCAGCGCCTCCAGGCGCTCCAGGTCGCGTACGGCGGTGCGGGAGCCCTTGGGCAGGGCCTCCCGGTCGAGCCCGGCGGCACCGAGCGCGGCGTCGATCCGCAGCCTCGCCTCCAGCGTCCGCTCCCGCTGCGGCCGCATCAGCCCGCGCAGCGAGTCCCCGAACCGCCGCTGCAGCAGCGCCCGTTCGCGCAGGTGCTCCCCGACGGTCAGGGCCGGTTCGAGGTCGGTGACGCCGGCGACGTTGGCCACCGCGCTGAGGCGGCGCACCGCCGCGAGTTGCTTCGGCAGGTGGGCCGGGCCCACGGTGGCCGTTCCCGCGGTGGCCTTCATCCGGCCGGTGAGCGCGAGCAGCAGACACGTCCGGCCGGAGCCGGACGGTCCCTCGACGGCGATCAGCGAGCCGGGCTCCGCGTCGACGGAGGCCCCCTGGAATGCCCAGCCCCGGGGGCCCTTGAGGCCGAAGTCCCGGGCGGCGACGGCGAGTCCTGGCGGACTGCTCACAGCTCCCCCATCCCTGGGCCCGGGAATGTCCCCCACGTCCCCGAGCCGATTCCCAATTTGAACTGACTGGTCAGTGCAAAAACTAGCCCGAACTCTCGATCGACGCAAAAGCCCAGGTCAGAACGGATTGTCAGTGCCATACCTCACGATGGGCACATACGGCATCACCGGACAGGTCGTGCCGTCACCCAGACGACAGGAGGTTCGTCATGGCCAACTCGTCCGCAGCCGCCGCACGTCGGCGCAGCGCCACCGGCCCTGCCCCCTCACTGACCGGCCCGGCGAGCGATGTCCACCCCGTGCTCCGCCGGGCCACGGCCCCGCCCGCGGCCCTCGACCTGCTCGCCCAGGCCCGCGCCGGACTCGACGAGGCCACCGTCCTCGAAACGCCGAACGAGCGCTATGCGACGGCCCATCTCGCCGCCCTGCGCACGGCCGCCGCCGTCCTTGCCGCGCGAGGCCGCCCGGAGCCCTCGCCCAGGCGCCGCGCCCGCATCAGGAGCGCGTGGGAAGTGCTCCCCGAGATCGCGCCCGAGCTCACCGAGTGGAGCGCGCTGTTCGCCTCCGGCGCCCGCCGCCGCGCCCGGGCCGAGGCGGGCATCCAGGGGGCGGTCAGCCGGCGGGACGCCGACGACCTGATACGGGACGTGGCGATGTTCGTCCGCCTCGTCGAGCGGATGCTGGTGCTCCAGCCGGTCCTGCCACAGCCCCGCCAGGACACGGACGGGCCGGACCGCCCGGTCACCCGAGGAGAGCTCCCGGACGCGGGCTGACCACCCGCCGGAGAGCGGGCCGGCGCCACGGATGTCCGCCGTGCGAGACGCATGCGGCGTTACACCATCGCGGTGACCAGGTACGGCACCGGAGGCAATAGGGTGGAGAGCGCCTGCAGTCTTCCCTCCGCCCGTACCCCGGGCCGGGAAGGCACCCCGTTCGCGCCGCCGGGCAACAGGCGGTGCCGCGCCGAGGAGTCAACTGCCGTGTCGGATCCGATGCGCCCCCGTTCCTCCCTCCGTACCGCCGTGGTCTGGGAGGTCCTCCAGGACGCCCTCGACCGTCGGATCAAGGCCACGGGCCGGGACTCGCTGGACGTGCTCGACACCGGCGGCGGCAGCGGCAACTTCGCCGTGCCGCTGGCCCGCCTCGGCCACCGCGTGACCGTCGTCGACCCCAGCCCGAACGCGCTGTTCGCGTTGGAGCGCCGGGCCGCCGAGGCCGGGGTCGCCGACCGGGTCCAGGGCGTGCAGGGCGACGCCCACGGGCTCTTCGACGTGGTCGAGCGCGGCGGCTACGACGTGGTGCTGTGCCACGGCGTCCTGGAGTACGTGGACGACCCGGCCGAGGGCGTCCGCAACGCGGTGGCCGCCCTGCGCTCCGAGGGCGTCCTCAGCCTCCTCGCGGCCGGCCTCGGGGGCGCCGTGCTCGCCCGCGCCCTCGCGGGTCACTTCAAGGAGGCCAAGCAGGCGCTCGAGGACCCGGCCGGCCGCTGGGGCACCGGCGACCCGATGCCGCGGCGCTTCACCGCCGAGCAGCTCACCTCGCTCGTCGAGGCCGCGGGCCTCGGGGTGGGCGCCGTGCACGGCGTACGGGTCTTCGCCGACCTGGTACCCGGCGTCCTCGTGGACACCGAGCCCGGCGCCCTGGACGCCCTGCTCAAGCTGGAGGCCGCGGCGGCCGAGCTCCCCGCGTTCCACTCCGTCGCCACCCAGCTGCACGTCCTGGGCGAGACGCGGGGTGCGGCAGAGGCCTGAGCCGCCTCCCGGGTCACGTTGCTGATCAGCGCTTGGGGCGCACATGGAGTACGCCACAGGCCCCCCGATCGAGCGGTTTGCGCCGTATGATCGAGGGAGACTGCCCGGCATGACGGGTCGGCCGCCGGGGAATGGAAGCCTCAGCGAGCCGGGTCGGCCATGGCGGGATTCCGGTTGGCCAATTGGCGTAGAGGGGCGGGTTTCACGGGGGCGATTCCCTGCCTATCCTGAAGGGACCCCCCGGGTCGCCCCGGCGACTGCACGATGAGGAGGACTCCGTGCCGCTCTCGGAGCACGAGCAGCGCATGCTCGAGCAGATGGAGCGAGCGCTGTACGCCGAAGATCCCAAGTTCGCGACAGCGCTTGAGGGAAGCGGGCTGCGCACGTACACCCGGCGACGGGTCTACCAGGCGGTGGCGGGCTTCCTCGTAGGTATCGCGCTCCTCATGGCCGGAATGGTCGCACAGCAGATCTGGGTCAGTGTGGTGGGCTTCCTCGTCATGCTGGGCTGTGCGGTACTCGCCGTAACGGGGTGGCGCAAGGCTCCCAAGCCGGGTGAACAGCCCGCGGCCACCCCGCATGCTCGCCGTCAGGGACGGCCGAAGCGTTCCATGATGGACCGCATCGAACAGCGCTGGCAGCGCCGCCGAGACGAACAGGGCCACTAGTTCTTCGCTGTCGCTGAAAGATCCCGGCGACACGAACTGAGGGGTGACCACCCACCGGGTGGTCACCCCTCAGTTCTGTCCTCGGCCCCGCCGGCCCGACTCTGTCCTCAGCTCTGCTGGCCCGACGGCCTGCGCAGGGTGGGCCGGGCCGCCGCCGTCCGGGCCCTGAGCGAGGCCCACCGGGCCGACGCGGCCCACAGCACCCGCACGCTCGACCGCGGAGCGAACCGCGCGCGCAGTTGCGTCCCTCGGCCGACCGTGCTGCTCAGCCCGCCGGTGGCTCGGCGCACGTCCTCGGCGAGCCCCGCCGTCGGGCGCGGCCGGGGCGCGTAGAGGACCTGCTCCACGGCGTCGGCCACCCGGTGCACCGCGGCTCCGACCGCCGGGTCGAGGTGCCCGAGCCGGACGATCCGGGCGGCCGCCCTGCGCGGGGTCAGCGAGTCGTCCGGCATGATGCCGAAGTCCCATGCGGTGTCGGTCAGTTCCTGCCAGGCCGCCAGCGCGTGGGCCGCCACGCCCTCGTCGGTACGGGCATGCCCGCCCAGCCGCAGGGCACGCAGCCGCATCCGCCACAGCATCGGCGCCAGCGGGATCGCCGCGGCGGCCAGCGCGCCGAGGACCCACAGCGCGTACTCCCACCACCTGGGACCGTTGTCGTCCGTGTGCAGCACGGCTGCCGCGGACGGGCTGGAGCACACGTCCTGCTTCCGCTGCTGGGCCGTGCAGCTCTCGCTGGGCGAGGCCTCCGTCGAGGGCACCGCGCTCGCCGCCTTGGACGGGCGCACCTGGTCCGGCAGGGAGCTGCCGGGCGAGTCCGACTGGGTGTACGAGGGGGTCGTGCCACGGGTCGGGGTCGGCTCGAAGCGGGTCCAGCCCACACCCTCGAAGTACAGCTCGGGCCAGGCGTGCGCGTCCTTCAGACCGACCGACACCGTGCCGTCCGCCTGCGGGGAACCGGGCGCGAAGCCCACCGCGACCCGGGCCGGGATGCCCAGCGTGCGGGCCATCGCGGCCATCGCGAAGGAGTAGTGGACGCAGAAGCCCTGCTTCTTCTGCAGGAAGTTGGCAATGGCGTTGCGGCCCCTGCCGACCTCCACCTGGGTGTCGTACTGGAAGCCGCCCGTGACGGCGAAGTAGTCCTGGAGTTTGACCGCCTGGTCGTAGTGGCTCGTCGCGCCGTCGGTGACCTCCTTGGCGGTCTTGGCCACGACCGACGGGAGCGAGGACGGCACCTTGGTGTAGTCGCGCTTCAATGCGGCCGACGGCTCCGGCGCCGTGGCCAACTGGTCCGCGGTCGGCTGCACGTCCAGGCTGGTCACCCGGTAGGTCGCGCCGCGCGTGTTCTGGCCGTGGTCGCCGACGAGCGTCATGCCCACGGGTTCGTAGCGCCAGCTGCCGCCGACCTTCACGCTGCTCGGCGGGTAGGGCATCGGCAGCCAGTCCTGGGCGTACCAGTCCGCGGCCGAGATGGTGGTGGTGACCGTCGTGCGCTTGATGCCCGGACCCAGGCCGATCGGCGTGGGAAACCGGTCCGGCACGCCGACGATGTGCCGCTGGGACGGCTTCCAGGTGACTCCGTCGAAGTCGTCCAGGGAGACGATCCGCAGATACAGGTCGGAGATGTCGTTGGTGTCGGTCTTCACGGACAGGACCTGGCGGTCCTGGTCCACGTTCAGACTGTCGCGCAGCGAGACCAGCGGGTTGACCGCGGAGATCGTGCCGCCGTTCCCGTTGCCCGCGCCCACGCCGGTTCCGGTGCCGTCCAGGAGGCCGCCCTGCATCGCCGGCAGGGCGAGCGGCACGAACAGGGCGACGCCGAGCGCGACCGCGCCGATGCGGCGGCCGGTGCGGACCGGTGCCACCGCGCTGCCCGCGGGCTCGCCCGGAGCGCGCGGCGCACCGCCGAAGACGCGGCCCCACTGGGAGAGCCTGTCCCGGCCCTCGGCCAGCAGCAGCATCAGATAGCCGGCCGCCGCGACCAGGAACCACAGCCAGTCGGCGCCGCCGTCGGACAGCCCCGCGGCCACCGAGTACAGCGCGAGCAGCGGCAGTCCGGCCGGGGCCGCGCTGCGGAAGGTCACCGCGAGGGTGTCCACGATCAGCCCGATCACCAGGACGCCGCCGACGAGCATCAGCCGGATGCCGTCGGACAGCGGTGCCGGGATCGCGTACTGGTTGACGTCCTGCGAGCCCTGCTGGAACAGATCGGCGAAGTGCCGGATGGCGTCCGGACCGGGGATCAGCCCGGCGATCGCGTGCTCCCGCGCGAAGAGCAGCGTCAGCAGCATCAGCGTGGTGAGCGCCTGTGCCGCCACAGTCAGCGGCCGGGCCAGCGGCACCCGGCGGGTCGCCGCGCCCACCCCCGTCTGCACCGCCACCAGGAAGATCGCCTGCAACAGCCACGTGGGTTTGTCCACCAGGGGCAGCAGCGCACACGCCGCCATCAACGTCGCCGCGGCGGCACACAGGGCCAGCCGCGCCCGCCCACTCATGACAGTGCCTCCCGGTCACTCGTCGGGGCGCCGCGCGCCGGTATCAGCCGGTCCGGGACGGTGAACCCGGCCCGGCCTTCCGACGTGCCGGCGCGGATCCCTGCCCACCCGCTCATGACAGTGCCTCTTTGCCGGACACCGCGGCGACGCCCGTACGTTCGCGGTCCGCCTGGCGCCACAGTTCGCTCAGTGAGGCGCCGCGGGGGACGCTCACGGCGGTCCAGCCCGCCTCGCGCAGCATGCGCAGTCGCTCCCCGTGCTGCGCCGTGGGTCCGGGCACATCGGTCGGCTCGCGCATCCACGCGTCGCCGTCCAGAAGGAAGGCGACCGCGCCGCCGCTGCGCTGGCGCATCTTCGCCACCACCGCCGCCTGTTCGTCGTCGAGGTCGCCGAGGAAGGCCACCAGCAGCCCTTCGTTGCCGCCGCGCAGCACGTCGTAGGCCCGGGAGAGCCCCGTGCCGTCCGAGTGGTCGATCACGGCGAGGGTGTCCATCATCAGCCCGGCGGCGTCCGCGGTCTCCTGGCTGGCCCCCGCGAACCCGTCTGTGCCCTCGCCGGGCACCGCGCTGCCGGTGTCGGTCAACAGCCGCACCGAGAAGCCGCGTTCGAGCATGTGGACCAGGACCGACGCGGTGCCCGACACCGCCCACTCGAACGGCGAGTCCGGACCCGCGCCCCCGAAGGCGATGCCGCGCGTGTCGAGCAGCACCGTGCAGCGGGAGCGCTGCGGCTGTTCCTCCCTGCGCACCATCAACTCGCCGTAGCGGGCGGTGGAACGCCAGTGGACGCGGCGCAGGTCGTCGCCGTACCGGTATCCGCGCGGGATCACGTCGTCCTCGCCCGCCAGGGCCAGCGAGCGCTGCCGCCCGTCGCCGTACCCCTTCGCCTCACCGTTGAACCGGACCGGCGGCAGCGGCTCCACGCGCGGGATCACGGTCAGGGTGTCGAACGTCGAGAAGGAACGAGTCAGTTCGCACATCCCGAACGGGTCCGTCAGCCGCAGTTGGAGCGGGCCCAGCGGGTAGCGGCCACGCAGGTCCGAGCGGACCCGGTAGGACACCTCGCGGCGGCCGCCCGGCTCCACCCGGTCCAGGACGAAGCGGGGCCGCGGGCCGAGCACATACGGCACCCGGTCCTGCAGCATCAGCAGTCCCGTGGGCAGCCGCGAGACGTTGTCCATCCGCAGATGGACCCGGGCCTCGCTGCCGGCCGGCACCCGTGAGGGGGCGAGCCGACGGCTGCCGGCCACCCGGTAACGGGTGCGGTAGAGCACCGCCGCGCAGATCAAGGGCAGTACGGCCAGCAGCAGCCCGACCCGGAGCAGATCGCTCTGCCCCAGGACGTACGCACAGATCGCGGCCGCGATGCCCGCGGCCAGGAAGGACCGCCCGCGGGTGGTCAGCCCCGCCAGGGCGGTACGGACGCCGCCCTTCTCGTCGCGCTCGGTCTCCGCCTGCCCGGTCCCCCCGGCCGTCATCACAGCCTCCGCGGAGGCTGCGAGGGATAGGCGGGCGTGCCCCGGACCAGGCCGCCGAAGCCGGCCTGCTGCTGGGACGCCGCGGGTACCGGAGTGTGCTGCAGGATCTCCTGGACGACCTGCTCCGACGTACGACGGTTGAGCTGGGCCTGGGCCGTCGGCAGCAGCCGGTGTGCCAGGACGGCCACGGCGAGGGCCTGCACATCGTCCGGCAGCGCGAACTCCCGGCCGCTGAGGGCTGCGGACGCCTTCGCCGCGCGCAGCAGGTGCAGCGTCGCGCGCGGTGAGGCGCCGAGTCTCAGGTCGGGGTGCGTGCGGGTGGCGGCGACCAGGTCCACCGCGTACCGCCGGACCGGCTCTGCGACATGGACGCCCCGCACGGCCTCGATCAGCTTCACGATGTCGTGGGCGTGCGCCACCGGCTGGAGGTCCTCGAGCGGGCTCACCCCGCCGTGGATGTCGAGCATCTGCAACTCGGCCTCCACGCTGGGGTAGCCGACGGAGACCCGGGCCATGAAGCGGTCGCGCTGGGCCTCGGGCAGCGGGTAGGTGCCCTCCATCTCGACCGGGTTCTGTGTGGCCACCACCATGAACGGGCTGGGCAGTTCATAGGTCTGCCCGTCGATGGTGACCTGGCGCTCCTCCATCGACTCCAGCAGCGCGGACTGGGTCTTGGGCGAGGCGCGGTTGATCTCGTCGCCGATCACGATCTGCGCGAAGATGGCGCCCGGCTTGAACTCGAAGTCCCGCCGCTGCTGGTCCCAGATGGACACGCCTGTGATGTCCGACGGCAGCAGGTCGGGCGTGAACTGGATACGCCGCACCGAACAGTCGATGGACCGCGCCAGCGCCTTGGCCAGCATTGTCTTGCCCACCCCGGGAACGTCTTCGATCAGAAGATGCCCCTCGGCGAGCAGCACGGTCAGCGAAAGCCGTACGACCTCGGGCTTGCCCTCGATCACTCCCTCCACCGAACTGCGGACCCGCTCCACAGTGGCAGTCAGATCAGTGAGGCTCGCTCGATCGTCATAGGTCGTCACCCGGCCCTCCTCGGCCCGTTCTTACTCCGGGCCGTCGCTCTGCGCTGCGGACCGGCCCACCCCGGAACACGGACACCACGCGTGAATGGTTCCGCGTGACGCCACACCCCGCATTCTTGCTGCCGTTACCGATTCGTGTCACTCGCCTGTGGACAACTGCCTGCACTATGTCGGTCTTACGGCGCTTTCGACCGGCATTTTCGATGCCGGGCGCGGGATTTTCCGGAGCGGGCGGGCCGTCGGCGGGCCGGTCAGGCCGGGTCGACCTCGCGCAGCAGACCCGTCCTGACGTCGAACACGAAGCCGCGCACATCGTCGGTGTGCAGCAGGAACGGCGAGGTGCGCACCCGCTGCATGGACTGCCGTACGTCCTGGTCGACGTCCCGGAAGGACTCCACGGCCCAGGCCGGGCGCTGGCCGACCTCCATCTCCAGGTCGGTGCGGAAGTCCTCGGTGAGGGACTCCAGGCCGCAGCCGGTGTGGTGGATCAGGACGATGCTGCGCGTGCCCAGCTTGCGCTGGCTGATGGTGAGCGAGCGGATCACGTCGTCGGTGACCACGCCGCCCGCGTTGCGGATGGTGTGGCAGTCGCCGAGTTCCAGGCCGAGCGCGGCGTGCAGGTCGAGCCGGGCGTCCATACAGGCCACGACGGCGACGTGGAGGACGGGGCGCGCGTCCATGCCGGGGTCGGTGAAGGCGGCGGAGTACTGCCGGTTGGCCTCGACCAGGCGATCCGTCACGGTGCCGCCGTGGGTTATGGCGCCTTCGGATCCAGTGGGGACTGCTGCGGAAGTCGTCATACCCATGACGTTACTGGTCACCAGTGGTCCGAGCCTGTTGTGAGAGTGGACAAAGAACGTCATCGTGGCTTGTTGTGAGCTAACCCACACGGAGGGCAAACCGGCGCCGGACGGGTGATTACCGTCAAAATACGCCCCTGCCCGAGGTGCCGTGCGCGACGCGCAGGCCGGTTGATTGACCGCGAGACAGGGTGGACTAAAGTGACGCGAAGCGGGAGGCGAGACGCTCCCTGCTGGACTGAATTCCCCCGGAGATCCCGGCCCCGTCCGGACCGTCTCCCCACGTGCGCGGCGCGTACGTACGGCTCGGCCTCCTCCCGCTCCCGGTCGGCTGACGCTTCCGGCGCCGGCAGGCCTCCCCTTCACGAGCGGGCGGGGACCCGGCGGTGCGTACGGCCCGCGCCGGACCTGAGAGGCCCCCTTGAGCGAGAGTCGACACGTCCCGGTGATGCTCCAGCGGTGCCTGGATCTGCTGGCGCCCGCACTGGAGCGGCCGGGAGCGGTGGTCGTCGACTGCACCCTGGGCCTGGGCGGCCACAGCGAGGCGCTGCTGAGCCGGTTCCCCGAGGCCCGGCTCGTCGCCCTCGACCGGGACAAGGAGGCCCTGCGGCTGTCCGGCGAGCGGCTCGCGCCCTTCGGTGAGCGGGCCACCCTCGTGCACGCCGTGTACGACGAGCTCCCGGACGTACTGAACCGGCTAGGCATCGCGCGCGTGCAGGGCGTCCTGTTCGACCTCGGCGTCTCCTCCATGCAACTGGACGAGGCCGACCGCGGCTTCGCCTACGCCCAGGACGCGCCGCTCGACATGCGCATGGACCAGACGACCGGCATCAGCGCGGCCGAGGTCCTCAACACGTACCCGGCGGGCGAGCTGGTGCGGATCCTGCGGGCGTACGGCGAGGAGAAGCAGGCCAAGCGGATCGTCGCCGCGATCGTCCGCGAGCGCGAGAAGGAGCCGTTCAGCAACAGCGCCCGGCTCGTGGAGCTGATCCGCGACGCGCTGCCGCAGGCCGCCAAGCGGACGGGCGGCAACCCGGCCAAGCGCACCTTCCAGGCGCTGCGGATCGAGGTCAACGGAGAGCTGTCCGTTCTGGAGCGGGCGATCCCGGCCGCCGTCAAGGCGCTCGGCGTGGGCGGGCGGATCGCCGTGCTGTCGTACCACTCGCTCGAGGACCGCCTGGTCAAGCAGGTGTTCGCGGCCGGTGCCGCGAACACCGCGCCGCCCGGACTGCCGGTCGTGCCCGAGCGCTACCAGCCCCGGCTCAAGCTGCTCACGCGCGGTGCCGAACTTCCCACCGAGGAAGAGGTCGCCGAGAACCGCCGGGCGGCTCCGGCGCGGCTGCGCGGGGCCCAGCGCATCAGGGAAGACGTCGTATGAGGGGCGTGAGTGAGTTGGGTACCCGAACTCACCGGAGGGCATGTGAGTAGGAAACCCGAACTGAGGGGCAGGGCCGCCCGGCTCGCACGGCTCTTTCCGGCCGGGCGCAAGCAGGCGGCCCGGACGCCGTTCGTCCTCCTCGTCGTCCTGCTCCTCGGCGGTGGCCTCATCGGACTCCTGGTGCTGAACTCCGCGCTCAGCGAAGGCTCGTTCCGGCTGGACGACCTCCAGAAACAGACGAAGAACCTCACCGACGAGCAACAGGCCCTCCAGCGGGACATCGACGCCTACTCCGCCCCCGACGCCCTCCAGCGCCGCGCCCGTGAACTCGGCATGGTGCCCGGCGGCGACCCGGCCTTCCTCGACCCCAACGGCACCGTCAAGGGAGTCCCCGGCCCGGCCGCCCTGCGGCAGCCCACCACCAGGACGACCGCGCCCCTCCCGCCCGAGGCGATCCTCCCGGCCGCCCCGGCGTCCCCGGCCCGGCAGGCGACACCGGCCTCCCCGACACCGGCCTCCCCGACACCGGCCTCCCCGACACCGGGCTCCCCGACCCCGACCCCCCCGGCCCTCACCTCCCCGACCCACGCTTCTCCGGCGCCACCGACGCCCGTCTCCACCCCCCAGGCCGCCACGACCCCGACCCCCGGCAGGTGACGGAAGTGTCAGACAGCTCTGGAGAAAGGCAACCGCCGCGCCGCCGCGTGCCCGGCCCCGCCAAGCCGCCCCGGCCCGGGAACGGCGGCCGTAGGCAACCCGGTCCCGGGGCCCGTCCGGCTCGCCGCCCGCAGCAGGCCCGCCCCGCGGCCGCCCGTCCGCTGCGGCTCGGCAGCCCCCGCCCCCGCCTGCGCATGGTCAGTCTCGCGCTGACCCTGGTGCTGCTCGCCTTCGTGGTGCGGCTGCTCCAGGTGCAGGCCGTCGACGCGAGCGCGTACGCCGCCAAGGCCGAACAGAACCGGTACGTCGTCCACACCCTGGCCGCCGAGCGAGGCGGGATCACCGACCGCAACGGGGTGGCGCTGGCGATCAGCGAGGACGCGTACGACATCACGGCCGACCCGACGATGTTCACGCGCAAGCAGCTGGGCATCGACGACGGCCCGGAGCGGGCGGCCGCGCTCCTCGCGCCGATCGTCGGGCAGGACCAGGAGACGCTCGTCCGCAAGCTGCGGCCCGCGAACAGGGACCTGCGCTACGTCAAGCTCGCCGGCCGCCAGACCCCGCAGGTCTGGAACCAGATCAAGGACCTGAGGAGCGCGCTCACCCAGAAGGCGGACACCGACAAGACCACCGTCAACGTCCTCGCCGGCGTCTTCTCCGACCCCAGCAGCAAGCGCGTGTACCCGAACGGTGACCTCGCCGCCGGGATACTGGGCTGGGTCAACGCCGAGGGCAAGGGCGGCGGCGGCATCGAGCAGCAGCTGAACAAGACGCTGACCGGTACGGACGGCAAGATCCGCTACGCCCAGTCCGGCGGCCGCGAGGTGCCCACCGCGGGCTCCACCGAGACCCCCGCCGTGCCCGGCGCCGACGTCGAGCTCACCATCGACCGCGACATCCAGTGGGCGGCGCAGAACGCCATCACCGAGCAGGTGAAGAAGTCCAAGGCCGACCGCGGCTATGTCGTCGTGCAGGACACCCGTACCGGCGAGATCCTCGCCATGGCCGACTCACCCGGCTTCGACCCGAACGACCTGTCGAAGGCGGATTCCGCCGCGATGGGCAACCCGGCCCTCCAGGACGCCTACGAGCCCGGCTCCACCGCCAAGGTGATGTCGATGTCGGCCGTACTGGAGGAGAACGCAGCCACCCCCCTCACCCATGTCGTCGTCCCCAACCGGCTGCACCGCGGCGACCGCCTCTTCCAGGACGACGTCGACCACGGGACCTGGTACCTGACGCTCAACGGCGTCCTGGCCAAGTCCAGCAACATCGGCACCATCCTGGCCGCCGGCCAGCTCGGCAGGACCCAGCGGGAGGCCAACGACGTCCTCTACTCCTATCTGAAGAAGTTCGGCCTCGGCAGCTACACCGGGCTCGGCTTCCCCGGTGAGACCAAGGGCATCCTCGCGCCCGCGAACAAGTGGTCGACGTCGCAGCAGTACACGATTCCTTTCGGCCAGGGCATGTCCCTCAATGCCATGCAGGCGGCCTCCGTCTACTCGACGATCGCCAACGGCGGCGTCCGTGTCGAGCCCACCCTGCTGCGCGGCACCGAGGGCGCCGACGGCCGCTTCACCCCCGCCGCAAAGCCCGAGAAGACCCGGGTGATCAGCGAGAAGACGGCGAAGACCGTCGCCCAGATGCTGGAGTCCGTCGTGGACGACCGGGAGGGCACCGGCACCAGGGCGCGCATCCCCGGCTACCGCGTCGCGGGCAAGACGGGTACGGCCAACCGCGTGGATCCGGCCACCGGCAAGTACCGCGGCTACACCTCGTCCTTCGCCGGATTCGCACCCGCGGACAACCCGCGGATCACCGTCTACTGCGCCATCCAGAACGCCACCGCCGGCAGCTACTTCGGCGGCCAGATCTGCGGCCCCATCTACAAGCAGGTGATGGAGTTCGCCCTGAAGACCCTCCAGATCCCGCCGACCGGGGCCAAGGCCGCGAATCTCCCGGTCACCTACAAGCCCTGACCTGCACCGGTACCTCGCACAGACCACCAGGAACGAGCTCGTGAGAACGATCACCCCAGATCCCGGGAACCACGGCCCCTCCGGCCCCTCGCTTCGCTCCGCGGCGGGTGCGCCCGGTACGCTCACCGCCGTGCCACACGCTGATCAGTCCCAAACCACCCAGAAGGGCGCTTCCGTGACCTACCCGGGACCGCCGCGACCGGTTCACGTCTCCGCCACACCCCTCGCGGAGCTCGCCGATCAGCTGGGTGCCGCCACTCCGGAACATGCCGCCGAGGTCACGGGCATCACCCATGACTCGCGCGCCGTCCGCCCCGGCGACCTGTACGCCGCCCTCCCGGGCGCCCGGCTGCACGGCGCCGACTTCGTCACCCAGGCCGCCGGCCTCGGCGCGGTGGCCGTGCTGACCGACCCGACGGGCGCCGAGCGCGCCGCCGCGACCGGCCTGCCCGTCCTGGTCGTCGACGACCCGCGCGGGCGGATGGGCGAGCTGGCGGCCACGATCTACGGCCGTCCCGGCCAGGATCTGCTCCAGATCGGCATCACCGGCACCTCCGGCAAGACCACCACCGCCTATCTCGTCGAGGGCGGCCTCAGGACGGTGAAGTCCACGGGTCTGGTCGGCACGGTCGAGATGCGCATCGGCGACGAGCGCATCAAGTCCGAGCGCACCACTCCCGAGGCCACCGACCTGCAGGCCCTGTTCGCCGTCATGCGCGAGCGCGGCGTCGATGCGGTCGCCATGGAGGTCTCCAGCCACGCCCTGGTCCTCGGCCGGGTCGACGGCTGCGTCTTCGACATCGCCGTCTTCACCAACCTCAGCCCGGAGCACATGGAGTTCCACTCCGACATGGAGGACTACTACCGGGCCAAGGCACAGCTGTTCACGCCGGAGCGCAGCAAACGCGGTGTGGTCAACTTCGACGACGAGTACGGCCGCCGGCTGGCCGAGGAGGCCTCCGTCCCGGTGGTCACCTACTCCGCCGAGGGACACCCCGACGCCGACTGGCGTGCCGAGGGCGTCCGGATCGGCCCGATGGACTCGACGTTCACCGTCCTCGGCCCCCAGGGCGAGCGGATCGACGCGAAGTCGCCGCTGCCGGGCCCGTTCAACGTGGCGAACACGCTCGCCGCCGTGGTCGCCCTCGCCGCAGCGGGCCTCGACCCGCAGACCGCCGCCGACGGCGTCGCCGCCGTACCGGGCGTGCCGGGCCGTCTGGAGCGGGTGGACGCCGGACAGCCGTATCTCGCGGTCGTCGACTACGCCCACAAGACCGACGCGGTCGAATCGGTGCTCAAGGCGCTGCGCAAGGTCACCAAGGGCCGGGTGCACGTCGTTCTCGGCTGCGGCGGCGACCGCGACCGGACCAAGCGCGCCCCGATGGGCGCTGCCGCGGCCCGGCTCGCCGACACGGCCGTACTGACCTCCGACAACCCCCGTTCAGAGGATCCCCTGGCGATCCTCGCAACCATGCTCCAGGGCGCGGCTTCCGTACCCGTGCACGAGCGCGGTGAGGTGCTCCTCTTCGAGGACCGGGCCGCCGCGATCGCCGCAGCGGTGGGCCGTGCCGCGCCCGGCGACACGGTGCTGGTCGCGGGCAAGGGGCACGAGCAGGGCCAGGACATCGCCGGAGTGGTCCGTCCCTTCGACGACCGCCAGGTGCTCCGCGAAGCTATCCAGAAGACCCAGGGATGAACTTGTGATCGCCCTCTCCCTCGCCGAGATCGCAGCAGTCGTCGGCGGGCAGACGCACGACATACCGGATCCGTCCGTCCAGGTCACCGGACCGGTCGTCCGGGACTCCCGCGAGGTGGTGCCCGGCAGCCTCTTCGCCGCCTTCGCCGGCGAGCGCGTGGACGGCCACGACTTCGCGGCGGCCGTCGTCGAGGCGGGCGCGGTCGCCGTACTGGCGTCGCGCCCGGTCGGCGTGCCCGCGATCGTCGTCGAGGACGTCCAGGCCGCCCTCGGCGCCCTGGCCCGGCACGTCGTCGGCCGCCTCGGCGCGACCCTCGTGGCCCTCACCGGCTCCGCGGGCAAGACCAGTACCAAGGACCTCGTCGCCCAGGTGCTGCGCAGCAAGGCGCCGACCGTCTTCACCCCCGGCTCCCTCAACAACGAGATCGGGCTGCCGCTGACCGCCCTCAGCGCCACCGAGGAGACGAAGTTCCTCGTGCTGGAGATGGGCGCCCGCGGCATCGGCCACATCCGCTACCTCACCGACCTGACCCCGCCGAGGATCGGCCTGGTGCTCAACGTCGGCACCGCCCACATTGGTGAGTTCGGCGGCCGCGAGCAGATCGCCCAGGCGAAGGGCGAGCTCGTGGAGGCCCTTCCGGAGGACGGCGCGGCGATCCTCAACGCCGACGATCCGTTGGTACGGGCCATGGCCTCCCGTACCCAGGCGAAGGTGATCCTTTTCGGAGAGTCGGCCGAAGCGGACGTACGCGCCGAGAACGTACGACTCACGGACAGCGGACAGCCCTCCTTCAGACTTCGCACACCCTCCGGTGCAAGCGATGTGACCATGCGCCTGTACGGTGAGCACCACGTGTCGAACGCGCTCGCCGCGGCCGCCGTCGCCCATGAGCTGGGCATGTCCGCGGAAGAGATCGCCACCGCGCTCTCCGAGGCGGGCTCCCTCTCCCGCTGGCGGATGGAGGTCACCGAGCGCCCGGACGGCGTGACCATCGTCAACGACGCCTACAACGCCAATCCCGAGTCCATGCGAGCCGCTCTGCGCGCGCTCGCGGCCATGGGCAAGGGACGGCGGACCTGGGCGGTGCTCGGCAAGATGGCCGAGCTCGGGGACGAGGCGCTCGCCGAGCACGACGCGGTCGGACGGCTCGCCGTCCGGCTCAACGTCAGCAAGCTCGTCGCGGTCGGGGACAGGGAAGCGTCCTGGCTGCAACTGGGCGCATATAACGAGGGTTCGTGGGGTGAGGAGTCGGTGCACGTGTCCGACGCACAGGCGGCGGTCGACCTGTTGCGCAGCGAATTGCGCCCGGGGGACGTCGTGCTCGTGAAGGCGTCCCGTTCGGTGGGGCTGGAGAGCGTTGCCCAGGCGCTGCTCGAGTCCGGTGCCGAGGGTGAGGTTGCCGCCCGATGATGAAGCAGATCCTGTTCGCGGGTGTCATTGGTCTGTTCCTCACCCTGATCGGCACCCCGCTGCTGATCAAGCTCCTCGCGCGCAAGGGCTACGGCCAGTACATCCGTGACGACGGCCCCCGCGAGCACGCCAGCAAGCGCGGTACGCCGACCATGGGCGGTATCGCCTTCATCCTGGCGACGATCGCCGCGTACTTCCTGTCCAAGGTGATCACCGGCTACGCGCCGACGTACTCCGGCCTCCTGGTGCTCGGCCTCATGACCGGCATGGGCCTGGTCGGCTTCCTCGACGACTACATCAAGATCGTCAAGCGGCGCTCGCTGGGCCTGCGGGCCAAGGCCAAGATGGCCGGCCAGCTGCTCGGCGGCATCGCCTTCGCCGTGCTCTCGCTCCAGTTCGCGGACGCTCGCGGCAACACCCCGGCCTCCACCAAGCTGTCGTTCATCACCGACTTCGGCTGGACGATCGGCCCGGTGCTGTTCGTGGTCTGGGCGCTGTTCATGATCCTGGCGATGTCGAACGGCGTGAACCTCACCGACGGTCTGGACGGCCTGGCCACCGGTGCCTCCGTCCTGGTCTTCGGCGCCTACACCTTCATCGGCGTCTGGCAGTTCCAGGAGTCCTGCGCCAACGCGGGGACCCTGACCAACCCCAACGCCTGCTACGAGGTGCGCGACCCGCTCGACCTCGCGGTCGTCTCCTCCGCGCTGATGGGCGCCTGCCTCGGCTTCCTGTGGTGGAACACCTCGCCCGCCAAGATCTTCATGGGTGACACCGGCTCGCTCGCCCTCGGCGGCGTGCTCGCGGGTCTCGCGATCTGCTCCCGCACCGAGCTGCTGATCGCCATCCTCGGCGGTCTGTTCGTCCTCATCACCATGTCGGTCGTCATCCAGGTCGGCTCCTTCAAGCTCACCGGCAAGCGGGTCTTCCGGATGGCACCACTCCAGCACCACTTCGAACTCAAAGGCTGGTCCGAAGTCCTTGTAGTGGTCCGATTCTGGATCATTCAGGGCATCTGTGTCATCGTCGGACTGGGCCTCTTCTACGCGGGATGGGCAGCGGACAAGTGACCTCTTCGGTGCCTTCGGGGTTCTCCGACTTCCGGGGCAAGCACGTCACCGTCGCCGGGCTCGGCGTCTCCGGCGTCCCGGCGGCCAAGGTGCTGCACGGCCTCGGCGCCCTCGTCACGGTCGTCAACGACGGCGACGACGAGAGCGCCCGCGCCCAGGCGGCCGACCTGGAGGCGCTCGGCATCACCGTGCGCCTCGGCGACGGCGCGAGCCTGCCGGAGGGCACCGAGCTCATCGTCACCGCACCCGGCTGGAAGCCGGACAAGCCGCTGTTCACGGCGGCGGCCGAGGCGGACGTGCCGATCTGGGGCGACGTCGAGCTGGCCTGGCGGCTCCGCGGTCCGGACGCCGCCCCCTGGCTGGCCGTCACCGGTACCAACGGCAAGACCACGACCGTCCAGATGCTCGCCTCCATCCTCGAGGCGGCGGGCCTGCGCACGGCCGCCGTCGGCAACATCGGCGTCTCGCTGCTGGACGCCGTCCTCGGCGAGGAGGAGTACGACGTCCTGGCCGTCGAACTCTCCAGCTACCAGCTCCACTGGGCGCCGTCGCTGCGCGCCCACTCGGCCGCCGTGCTGAACCTGGCGCCCGACCACCTCGACTGGCACGGGTCCATGGAGGCGTACGCGGCTGACAAGGGCCGTATCTACGAGGGCAATCGGATCGCCTGCGTCTACAACGTGGCCGACAAGCTCACCGAGGACCTGGTGCGCGAGGCGGACGTCGAGGAGGGCTGCCGGGCCGTCGGCTTCACCCTCGGCACCCCGGGCCCGTCCCAACTCGGCGTCGTGGACGGCATCCTGGTCGACCGCGCCTTCGTCGAGAACCGCCACAAGAACGCGCAGGAGCTGGCGGAGGTCTCCGACGTCAACCCGCCCGCTCCGCACAACGTCGCCAACGCCCTTGCCGCGGCGGGCCTCGCCCGTGCCTTCGGGGTGCCCCCCACGGCCGTACGGGACGGTCTGCGGGCCTTCCGGCCGGACGCGCACCGCATCGCGCACGTGGCCGACGTGG
This sequence comes from Streptomyces herbicida, assembly GCF_032656585.1. Classification (NCBI taxonomy): domain Bacteria; kingdom Bacillati; phylum Actinomycetota; class Actinomycetes; order Kitasatosporales; family Streptomycetaceae; genus Streptomyces; species Streptomyces herbicida. Next base: position 301,306 of record NZ_JAUYWJ010000008.1, on the reverse strand, counting down.
ACGGGGTCGCGTACATCGACGACTCCAAGGCCACCAACACGCATGCGGCAGAAGCCTCGTTGGCGGCATATGAGTCGATCGTATGGATTGCGGGCGGTCTGGCGAAGGGCGCGACCTTCGACGAGCTGGTCGCCAAGTCGGCGAAGCGACTTCGCGGTGCCGTCCTCATCGGCGCCGACCGCGCCCTGATCCGCGACGCCCTCGCGCGACACGCCCCGGAAGTACCCGTCGTCGACCTCGACCGGACCGACACTGGGGCGATGCTCCAGGCGGTCCAGGAGGCGAAGCTGCTGGCGCGGCCCGGCGACACGGTGCTCCTCGCCCCGGCCTGCGCCTCCATGGACATGTTCACCAACTACAACAAGCGCGGTGACGCGTTCGCGGAGGCGGTTCGCGAACTCGGCGCGGGCGCCTGACGGCGGGTCTCGGCCACAGCGGGTGCTTCGGGACCCTGGGAGGGACGCGTGACTCGCATGTGGCTCAGGCCGGGAGGAGCCGGGGATGTCCGGTAGCCGTACGGGGCGTCCGCCGGTTCGGCGGACCGCCGGACGGCCCACGGCCCCCCGCGGCCCGCGTGAGAACCCCGTACGACGGCTCTACACGCGCGCGCGGAAGGCCTGGGACCGGCCGCTGACCGCGTACTACCTGATCGTCGGCGGCAGCCTGCTGATCACCGTGCTCGGCCTGGTGATGGTCTACTCGGCCTCCCAGATCACAGCGCTCCAGCTTGCGCTGCCGGGCTCGTACTTCTTCCGCAAGCAGTTCCTGGCCGCCGTCATCGGCGGCGGTCTGATGTTCGCCGCCTCCCGCATGCCGGTGAAACTGCACCGGGCGCTGGCCTACCCGATCCTCGCCGGCGCCGTGTTCCTGATGGTCCTGGTGCAGGTGCCGGGGATAGGGATGGCGGTCAACGGCAACCAGAACTGGATCTCCCTCGGCGGCTCCTTCCAGATCCAGCCGAGCGAGTTCGGCAAGCTGGCGCTGGTGCTGTGGGGCGCGGACCTGATCGCGCGCAAGCAGGAGAAGAAGCTGCTGACCCAGTGGAAGCACATGCTGGTGCCGCTGGTCCCGGGCGCCTTCCTGCTGCTCGGGCTGATCATGCTCGGCGGCGACATGGGCACGGCGATCATCCTCACCGCGATCCTGTTCGGGCTGCTGTGGCTGGCGGGAGCGCCCACCCGGCTGTTCGTCGGTGTGCTCTCGGTCGCCTCCGCGATCGGTGTGATCCTCATCAAGACCAGTCCCAACCGCATGGCCCGGCTCGCCTGCATCGGCGCCACCGAGCCGCGCTCCGGGGTCACCGACTGCTGGCAGGCGGTGCACGGCATCTACGCCCTCGCCTCCGGCGGACTCTTCGGCTCCGGACTCGGCGCGAGCGTGGAAAAATGGGGCCAACTACCTGAAGCCCACACCGACTTCATCTTCGCCGTCACCGGTGAGGAACTGGGCCTCGCCGGGACGCTGTCGGTGCTGGCCCTCTTCGCGGCTCTAGGCTATGCGGGTATCCGCGTGGCCGGACGCACGGAGGACCCCTTCGTGAGGTATGCCGCGGGAGGCGTGACCACCTGGATCACCGCCCAGGCAGTGATCAACATCGGTGCGGTGCTCGGTCTGCTGCCGATCGCCGGCGTCCCCCTCCCGCTGTTCTCCTACGGAGGTTCCGCCCTGCTGCCGACCATGTTCGCCATCGGGCTGCTGATCGCCTTCGCGCGCGACGAGCCCGCAGCACGGGCGGCACTTGCCATGCGGCAACCTCGGTTTGGTAGAAAGCGGGCCGGGGGTACTCCGGGACCCCGGAGATGGAACACGATGCGACGGCGTGCCTCGGTGGCGCGCTCGTCCGGAGAGCGGTGAATTTCGGTGCATGTCGTACTCGCCGGTGGGGGGACCGCCGGCCACATCGAGCCCGCGCTCGCCCTCGCGGATGCCCTGCGCAGGCAGGACCCCACCGTGGGGATCACGGCCCTGGGCACTGAGCGCGGCCTGGAGACCAGGCTCGTGCCCGAGCGCGGCTACGAGCTCGCGCTGATCCCGGCGGTGCCGCTGCCGCGCAAGCCCACGCCCGAGCTGATCACCGTGCCGGGCCGGTTGCGCGGCACGATCAAGGCGACCGAGCAGATCCTGGAGCGCACCAAAGCCGACTGCGTGGTCGGCTTCGGCGGCTATGTGGCCCTGCCCGCCTATCTCGCCGCCAAGCGCCTCGGTGTGCCGATCGTGATCCACGAGGCCAACGCCCGGCCCGGGCTCGCCAACAAGATCGGCTCCCGGTACGCCGCCCAGGTCGCCGTCTCCACGCCCGACAGCAAGCTGCGAGGCGCCCGCTACATCGGCATTCCGCTGCGCCGCTCCATCGCCACCCTGGACCGCGCGGCCGCGCGTCCCGAGGCGCGCGCCCGCTTCGGCCTGGACCCGAACCTGCCCACGCTGCTCGTCTCCGGCGGCTCGCAGGGCGCCCGCCGTCTCAACGAGGTGGTCCAGCAGGTCGCTCCCTGGCTCCAGCAGGCAGGCATCCAGATCCTGCACGCGGTCGGCCCGAAGAATGAACTTCCGCAGGTGCATCAGATGCCGGGGATGCCCCCCTACATCCCGGTAAGTTATCTGGACCGGATGGACCTCGCGTACGCCGCGGCCGACATGATGCTCTGCCGCGCGGGCGCGATGACCGTCGCCGAACTCTCCGCCGTCGGACTCCCGGCCGCCTATGTCCCGCTGCCCATCGGCAACGGCGAACAGCGGCTCAACGCTCAGCCGGTGGTCAAGGCCGGAGGCGGGCTGCTGGTCGACGACGCGGAGCTGACCCCCGAGTGGGTCCAGCAGAACGTCCTGCCCGTGCTCGCCGACCCGCACCGGTTGTACGAGATGTCCCGCTCCGCCGGTGAGTTCGGCCGCCGGGATGCCGACGACCTGCTCGTCGGCATGGTGTACGAGGCGATCGCCTCGCACCGTCGCTAGCATCGGCGAGTGATCCGAGGGGGCGCGTCGGTGCCGGGAGGTCGAGCACGCGGAGGCCCTGAGGGCTGAGCGCGGTCGGGCTCTCGACACCGGCTGAGGCACCCCGGAGGGCAACCGAGCCGTGAAAGGAGCGCGCGCGTGGCCGGACCGACCACCACCGAGCGTGGTGAGCGTCAGCAGGAGTCGTCCGGCCCGCCGCTCGTCCGCCGGTTGAGGAATCCCCGCGTTCGTACGATCGTCATCCTGGCCGCTGCCGTCGTGCTCCTCGGTGCCGGTTCCGTCTGGCTGTTGTACGGCTCGCAGTGGCTGCGCGTGCAACACGTGTCGGTGTCGGGGACGCGCGTCCTGACGCCCGCACAGGTGCGCGAGGCCGCCGATGTGCCGGTCGGGGCACCGCTGATTTCGGTCGACACCGATGCGATCGGGGCCCGACTTCGCAAGAAATTGCCCCGAATTGACACGGTTGATGTGATCCGTTCCTGGCCCCGGGGAATCGGGCTGAAAGTGACCGAGCGCACGCCGGTCCTGCTTGTCCGAAAGGGCGGAAAGTTTGTCGAAGTGGACGACGAAGGTGTCCGTTTCGCCACGGTTTCGCAGGCGCCGAAAGGCGTTCCGACGCTGGAATCGACGGCGTCCCGGCGGGGTTCGGCCACCGCGAGCCTGCGGCGATTCGGGCCGGACCGGCTCGTGCGCGAGGCGGTCCGGGTGGCCGGCGACATTCCGGCCGCCGTCGCGCGCGACACCCGGGTCGTCAAGGTCCGTTCCTACGACGACATCTCGCTGGAGTTGACCGGCGGCCGCACGGTCGCCTGGGGCAGTTCCGAGAGCGGTCGCGCCAAGGCCCGCACCCTCACCGCCCTGATGAAAGCCTCGTCCGGTGCACGGCACTTCGATGTCAGTGTTCCCACCGCCCCTGCGTCAGCGGGGAGTTGACGCATATCAGTGCAGGCCAGCACCCTGGTTGGGCACCGCTATGCCTGATCACATAGGGTGAAAAGAAAAACGGGAGGTTCGGCGTGTTCGTTGAACGTGCGCCACTTGTCGACTTAGTGTCCTGTTCAGAAGACTTCAAGGAACGGAAACACTGGTAACCCTAAACTTCAGCGTTAGGGTTCGGGTCGGCGCTCGGACCGTCCCATTCGGCATCAGTCGGCGGAGCGCGGCGGACCCGCGAGACGACGGCAACGTAATTCGAGGCGAGAGGCCTTCGACGTGGCAGCACCGCAGAACTACCTCGCAGTCATCAAGGTCATCGGTGTCGGCGGCGGTGGTGTCAATGCCATCAACCGGATGATCGAGGTCGGTCTCAAGGGTGTCGAGTTCATCGCCATCAACACCGACGCGCAGGCGCTGTTGATGAGCGATGCCGACGTCAAGCTCGACGTCGGCCGCGAACTGACGCGCGGACTCGGAGCCGGAGCCAACCCGGCCGTCGGCCGCAAGGCCGCCGAGGACCACCGCGAGGAGATCGAGGAGGTCCTCAAGGGGGCCGACATGGTCTTCGTGACGGCCGGTGAAGGCGGCGGCACCGGCACCGGCGGCGCGCCCGTCGTGGCCAACATCGCGCGCTCCCTGGGTGCCCTCACCATCGGCGTGGTCACGCGCCCGTTCACCTTCGAGGGACGGCGCCGGGCGAACCAGGCCGAGGACGGCATCGCCGAGCTCCGCGAAGAGGTCGACACCCTCATCGTCATCCCGAACGACCGGCTGCTGTCCATCTCGGACCGCCAGGTCTCGGTGCTCGACGCCTTCAAGTCGGCCGACCAGGTTCTGCTCTCCGGTGTCCAGGGCATCACCGACCTCATCACCACCCCCGGCCTGATCAACCTCGACTTCGCCGACGTCAAGTCGGTCATGTCCGAGGCCGGCTCCGCCCTCATGGGCATCGGCTCGGCCCGCGGCGACGACCGCGCGGTGGCCGCGGCCGAGATGGCGATCTCCTCTCCGCTGCTCGAGGCGTCCATCGACGGCGCGCGGGGCGTGCTGCTGTCCATCTCCGGTGGCTCCGACCTCGGCCTGTTCGAGATCAACGAGGCCGCCCAGCTGGTCAGCGAGGCCGCCCACCCCGAGGCCAACATCATCTTCGGCGCGGTGATCGACGACGCCCTCGGCGACGAGGTCCGGGTCACCGTGATCGCGGCCGGCTTCGACGGCGGTCAGCCGCCGGCCCGCCGGGACAACGTCCTCGGCTCGGCCTCGGCCTCCGCCCGCCGTGACGAGCCCGCTCCGGTGCGGCAGCCGGAGAGCCGCCCGTCCTTCGGTTCGCTCGGCAGCGTGACCCCGAAGGAGGAGCCGGAGCCCGCTCCCGCCCCGGTGAACGAGACCCCGGCCGTCCCGCCGATCACGCCGGCGCCGCGGACCTACGCGGACAGCGCGGCCGAGGAACTGGACGTGCCGGACTTCCTGAAGTGATAGGACAGCGCGACACCGTGAACGGCGCGCACTTCGCCTTCACCGACAGGTGGGGCGGGGTGAGCGCCGTTCCGTACGAAGAGCTCAACCTCGGCGGGGCGGTCGGTGACGACCCCGCCGCCGTCCGGGCCAACCGCGAACGCGCGGCCAAGTCCCTGGGGATCGACCCGGGCCGAGTGGTCTGGATGAACCAGGTGCACGGCGCGGACGTGGTCGTGGTGGACGGGCCCTGGGGCTCCGCCGCGGAGATCCCCTCGGCCGACGCGGTCGTCACCGCCCGCCGCGGGCTCGCCCTGGCCGTGCTCACCGCCGACTGTGTGCCGGTGCTGCTCGCCGACCCGGTCGCCAAGATCGTCGCCGCGGCCCACGCGGGCCGCCCCGGGATGGTCGCCGGGGTCGTCCCCGCCGCCGTACGGGCCATGGTGGAACTCGGCGCCGAGCCGTCCCGGATCGTCGCCCGCACCGGGCCCGCCGTCTGCGGCCGGTGTTACGAAGTGCCGGAAGCGATGCGCGCCGAGGTGGCCGCCGTCGAACCGGCGGCGCACTGCGAGACGAGCTGGGGCACACCGGCGGTCGATGTGAGCGCCGGAGTGCACGCACAGCTCGAACGGCTCGGGGTGCACGACCGGGAGCAGTCGCCGGTGTGCACGCTCGAGTCGGGCGACCACTTCTCGTACCGCCGCGACCGCACCACCGGACGGCTCGCGGGCTATGTGTGGCTGGACTGATGGGGCATGACGGACCGTAAGACTGAACTCGCCCGAAACCTGGCGAAGGTGGAGGAACGCATCGCCGCCGCGTGCGCGGCCGCCGGGCGCAAGCGGGAAGAGGTGACCCTGATCGTGGTCACCAAGACCTATCCGGCGAGCGATGTACGGATGCTGTCGGAACTCGGTGTGCGTCATGTGGCCGAGAACCGCGACCAGGACGCGGCCCCCAAGGCCGCCGCCTGTGCGGATCTGCCCCTTAATTGGCACTTTGTCGGCCAATTGCAGACCAACAAGGTGCGATCCGTGGTCGGTTACGCGAATGTCGTGCAGTCCGTCGACCGTTCCCGGCTCGTCACGGCTCTGTCGAACGAGGCCGAGCGGGCCGGGCGCGAGGTGGGATGCCTCCTCCAGGTCGCGCTGGACGCGGGCGAGGCCGGCCGGGGTGAGCGGGGTGGCGTGGCGCCCGGCGGAATCGAAGAGTTGGCCGACCTCGTCGCCCGTGCTCCGGGGCTGCGGCTCGACGGACTGATGACCGTCGCTCCGTTGACCGGCGAATATGCGGGGCGTCAACAGGCGGCGTTCGAGCGGTTGATGGATTTGTCGACTGACCTGCGCCGAACCCATCCGGCTGCGAACATGGTCTCTGCAGGGATGAGTGCGGACCTCGAGGAGGCCGTGGCGGCCGGGGCGACACATGTGCGCGTCGGCACCGCGGTGCTCGGAGTCCGCCCCAGGCTCGGGTAACGTCGCCAGGAAGTCGGACCACAGCAGAAAATATGGTCAATGCCGCCGAAGGCGGGCACAACGACCACGTGGATCGCAGGACTTGGCAATCGTCAGTCGATCCACCACAGAGCGGAGGACTCAGAGCATGGCCGGCGCGATGCGCAAGATGGCGGTCTACCTCGGCCTCGTGGAGGACGATGGGTACGACGGCCGCGGATTCGATCCCGACGACGACTTCGAGCCTGAACTGGACCCGGAGCCCGAGCGGGACCACCGGCGGCACGAGCCGTCACATCAGTCACACGCCGCACATCAGTCCCAAAGAGACGAAGCGGTGCGAGTGGTGCAGCCTCCCGCGCAACGCGAACCGGTGTCCCATGCGGCTTCGCTACCCGCGGAATCCGGCCGCCCGGCGCGGATCGCGCCCGTGGCGTCCATCACACAAGAACGTCAGTCCCTGGAGAAGAACGCACCGGTGATCATGCCCAAGGTCGTGTCGGAACGAGAGCCGTACCGGATCACCACGCTTCACCCCCGGACCTACAACGAGGCCCGTACCATCGGGGAACACTTCCGTGAGGGCACCCCGGTGATCATGAATCTGACTGAGATGGATGACACAGATGCGAAGCGACTTGTCGACTTTGCGGCGGGATTGGTGTTTGGTCTTCACGGCAGCATCGAGCGGGTGACGCAGAAGGTGTTCCTGTTGTCGCCTGCTAACGTCGATGTCACGGCGGAGGACAAGGCCCGCATCGCAGAGGGCGGGTTCTTCAACCAGAGCTGAGACGCAGACCGGTCAAACGCACGGAACAGGGGAGAGGGAAGCACGGATCATGAGCGTGTTCCTGGACGTGATCTACATCGCGCTGATGTGCTTCCTCATCGTGCTGATCTTCCGGTTGGTCATGGACTACGTCTTTCAGTTCGCCCGCTCATGGCAACCCGGCAAGGCGATGGTGGTCGTTCTGGAGGCCACCTACACTGTCACCGATCCACCGCTCAAGCTTCTGCGGCGGTTCATTCCGCCGCTGCGTCTCGGGGGCGTGGCGCTCGACCTGTCCTTCTTCGTACTGATGATCATCGTCTACATCCTGATCTCGATCGTGAGCCGGCTGTGAGCGATGTGAACTACCGTCTTGCCGAATGCCGACGACTACGTTGAGGTGAAGAGATGCCGTTGACCCCCGAGGACGTGCGGAACAAGCAGTTCACGACCGTCCGCCTCCGAGAAGGCTATGACGAGGACGAGGTCGATGCCTTCCTCGACGAGGTCGAAGCCGAGCTGACCCGACTGCTTCGTGAGAACGAGGACCTGCGCGCCAAACTGGCCGCGGCGACGCGTGCTGCTGCCCAGAACCAGCAGAACATGCGCAAGCCTCCGGAGCAGGATGGGCCTCCCGGCATGCCTCAGCAGGGGATGCGAGGTCCCGGCGCTCCGGTACCCGCCGGCATATCGGGCCCGCCGCAGCAGCAGATGGGTGGCCCCATGGGAGGCCCGCCCCAGCTGCCCAGCGGTGCTCCGCAGCTGCCGGCCGGTCCCAGTGGCCAGGGCGGTCCGCAGGGTCCCGGTCCGATGGGCCAGGGTCCGATGGGCCAGGGCCCCGGCATGGGTCAGGGTATGGGCCCGGGCATGGGACAGGGTCCTATGGGCGGTCAGCCCCCGATGCAGCAGATGGGCGGCCCGATGGGCGGCCCCATGGGCGGCCCGATGGGCGGCCCCGGTCAGGCCCCCGGTGGCGACAGCGCCGCCCGTGTCCTCTCGCTGGCCCAGCAGACCGCCGACCAGGCGATCGCCGAGGCCCGCTCCGAGGCGAACAAGATCGTCGGCGAGGCCCGCAGCCGCGCCGAGGGTCTGGAGCGTGACGCCCGTGCCAAGGCAGACGCCCTGGAGCGGGACGCGCAGGAGAAGCACCGCGTCGCGATGGGCTCCCTGGAGTCCGCCCGCGCCACGCTGGAGCGCAAGGTCGAGGACCTGCGTGGCTTCGAGCGCGAGTACCGCACGCGCCTGAAGTCGTACCTGGAGTCGCAGCTGCGCCAGCTGGAGACCCAGGCCGACGACTCGCTCGCCCCGCCGCGCGCCCCGGCCACGGCCTCCCTCCCGCCGTCCCCGGCGCCTTCCATGGCTCCGGCAGGCGCGAGTGCCCCGTCCTACGGCGGCAACCAGCCCATGGGTGGTCCCCCGGCGCCCGCTGCCCCGTCCTACGGCGGCCAGCAGCAGATGTCCCCGGCGATGACCCAGCCGATGGCTCCCGTCCGTCCGCAGGGCCCCGGCCCGATGGGCCAGGCTCCCTCGCCGATGCGCGGGTTCCTGATCGACGAGGACGACAACTGACGGCCGGCACGGTCAGTAGTACGCCTTAGGCGTCGGCGGCGTTCAACAGGGCGGGGCCCCGGATTTCGATCCGGGGCCCCGCCCTGTTTACGCGTGTTGACGGTGATGTCGGTGGGGGCTGTAGCGTGCGCACCGTGGAAGATCTGGAGTTCTCCGGGTACCGGCAGGCCGACGCCGAGACGCTGCGGCGCTGGGAGGCATGGGCGAGCGAGGCCCGAACGCAGCTGGCGGCGGCGGGGCTGCCCGTGGAACCGCACGGACTGGACCCGGCCGTGGGAGCGGGCGCCGTCGTGGAGGTCGACCCGGGAGCGGACGAGGCGGGCGGGGTCTACGTCAGCTGGCGCCCGGCGCCGGTGCTCCGGGTGGCCGCGATGCGCTGTGCCATGGCGCAGCGGTCCGACGACCCGGTGCTCGGGCACATACGCGCGATCGACGAGGCGATGACGGAGGCGATCCGCGCCGTCCTCACCGCGGGCGGCTTCGTGATCGGTGAGAGCCCGAACGATTTTGCGGAGGGCGCGGTCTGTGTGATCGGCCCTCCGCGTCGGCGGTTGCTGGAGTCGTTGGGCCTGGAGGCGCCGTGCTGCCCGGGGGTGCCCGACATGGGCCGGGGTCCGGCTCCCGTGGGGGGACCGGGCTTCGAGTAGGCGCGTGCGTTACGCAGTTGGAAGGCAGTTGGACGGTGAGCGTCGGGCCGTCGTCGGCGCTCGGCTCGGTGTGCTCGCCCGGTGCCGCGATGACCGCCGGGTTCGTGATCGGTGAGAGCCCGAGCGATGTCGCGGAGGGCGCGGTCTGGGTGATCGGCCCTCCGCGTCGGCGGTTGCTGGAGTCGTTGGGCCTGGAGGCGCCGTGCTGCCCGGGGGTGCCCGACATGGGCCGGGGTCCGGCTCCCGTGGGGGGACCGGGCTTCGAGTAGGCGCGTGCGTTACGCAGTTGGAAGGCAGTTGGACGGTGAGCGTCGGGCCGTCGTCGGCGCTCGGCTCGGTGTGCTCGCCCGGTGCCGCGATGACCGCCGGGTTCGTGATCGGTGAGAGCCCGAGCGAGCGGACGGTGCGGTGCCCGGGCCCGAGGGGGGTGGGGGCCCGGCCCCCATGGGAAGACCGGGCCCCGACCAGCCGCGTGGCTCAGGCCTTGCGCAGGCGGAACGTGAGCGACAGGCCCTCGTCGGTGAACGGCTCGCCGTAGGTGTCGTCCGCCTCGCCCTGGGCGAAGTCGGTCGCCAGGACCTCGTCGGCGATCAGCTCGGCGTGCTCGCTCAGGGCCCCGATGACCGCCGGGTCCGTGGAGGTCCAGCGCAGCGCGATGCGGTCGGCCACGTCGAGGCCGCTGTTCTTGCGGGCCTCCTGGATCAGCCGGATCGCGTCACGGGCGAGGCCCGCCTGCCGCAGCTCCTCCGTGATCTCCAGGTCGAGGGCGACCGTGGCGCCGGAGTCGGAGGCGACCGACCAGCCCTCGCGCGGGGTCTCGGTGATGATCACCTCGTCTGGAGCGAGGGTAACCGTCTCCCCGTCGACCTCCACCGACGCCGTGCCCTCGCGCAGGGCGAGGGACAGCGCCGCCGCGTCGGCGTTCGCGATGGCCTTGGCCACGTCCTGGACCCGCTTGCCGAAGCGCTTGCCCAGGGCCCGGAAGTTCGCCTTGGCGGTGGTGTCCACCAGGGAACCGCCGACCTCGGACAGCGAGGCCAGGGAGCTGACGTTCAGCTCCTCGGTGATCTGCGTGTGCAGCTCCCGGTCGAGGGACTCGAAGCCCGCGACCGCCACCAGGGCACGGGACAGCGGCTGTCGGGTCTTGACGCCCGACTCCGCGCGCGTGGCGCGGCCCAGTTCCACCAGGCGCCGGACCAGGACCATCTGCTTCGACAGCTCCGGGTCGATCGCGGACAGGTCCGCCTGCGGCCAGGACGCCAGGTGCACCGACTCCGGGGCGCCCGGGGTCACCGGCACGACCAGGTCCTGCCAGACCCGCTCGGTGATGAACGGGGTCAGCGGGGCCATCAGCTTGGTGACCGTCTCGACGACCTCGTGCAGGGTGCGCAGCGCGGCCTTGTCGCCCTGCCAGAAGCGGCGGCGCGACCTGCGGACGTACCAGTTCGACAGGTCGTCGACGAACGCCGACAGCAGCTTGCCGGCGCGCTGGGTGTCGTACGCCTCGAGCGCCTGCGTCACCTGGTCGGTGAGCGCGTGCAGTTCGGACAGCAGCCAGCGATCCAGCACCGGGCGGTCGGCCGGGGCCGGGTCGGCCGCGCTGGGCGCCCAGTTCGACGTACGGGCGTACAGGGCCTGGAAGGCGACCGTGTTCCAGTACGTGAGGAGCGTCTTGCGGACGACCTCCTGGATGGTGCCGTGACCGACTCGGCGCGCCGCCCACGGGGAGCCGCCGGCCGCCATGAACCAGCGCACCGCGTCCGCGCCGTGCTGATCCATGAGCGGGATCGGCTGCAGGATGTTGCCCAGGTGCTTGGACATCTTGCGGCCGTCCTCGGCGAGGATGTGGCCCAGGCATACGACGTTCTCGTACGACGACTTGTCGAAGACCAGCGTGCCAACTGCCATCAGTGTGTAGAACCAGCCGCGGGTCTGGTCGATCGCCTCGGAGATGAACTGCGCCGGGTAGCGGCTCTCGAACAGCTCCTTGTTCTTGTACGGGTAGCCCCACTGCGCGAACGGCATCGAGCCCGAGTCGTACCAGGCGTCGATGACCTCGGGCACGCGCGTGGCCGGCCTGGCGCACTGCGGGCAGTCGAAGGTGACGTCGTCGATGAACGGGCGGTGCGGGTCGAGCTGGGACTGGTCCGTGCCGGTCAGCTCGCTGAGCTCGGCGCGGGAGCCGACGACGGTGAGGTGGTCGTCCTCGCAGCGCCAGATGGGCAGCGGGGTGCCCCAGTAGCGGTTGCGGGAGAGCGCCCAGTCGATGTTGTTGTTCAGCCAGTCGCCGAAGCGGCCGTGCTTGACCGTCTCCGGGAACCAGTTGGTCTTCTCGTTCTCTTCGAGGAGGCGGTCCTTGACGGCCGTCGTGCGGATGTACCAGGACGGCTGCGCGTAGTACAGCAGCGCGGTGTGGCAACGCCAGCAGTGCGGGTAGCTGTGCTCGTAGGGCAGGTGCTTGAAGAGCAGGCCGCGGTCCCCCAGGTCCTCGGTGAGCTTTTCGTCGGCCTTCTTGAAGAAGACGCCGCCGACCAGCGGGACGTCCTCCTCGAAGGTGCCGTCGGGGCGGACCGGGTTGACCACGGGCAGGCCGTAGGCGCGGCAGACCCTGAGGTCGTCCTCACCGAAGGCGGGGGACTGGTGGACCAGACCCGTACCGTCCTCGGTCGTGACGTATTCGGCGTTCACCACGAAGTGGGCCGGCTCCGGGAACTCAACGAGCTCGAACGGACGTTGATAGGTCCAGCGCTCCATCTCGGCGCCCGTGAAGGTCTGGCCCGTGCGCTCCCAGCCCTCGCCGAGCGCCTTCTCGACGAGCTGCTCGGCGACGACGAGCTTCTCTGCGCCGTCCGGGCCCTTCGTCGCGACGACATAGGTGACCTCGGGGTGCGCGGCGACCGCCGTGTTGGACACCAGGGTCCAGGGGGTGGTCGTCCACACCAGGAGCGCGGCCTGGCCGGCGAGCGGACCGGAGGTGAGCGGGAAACGGACATACACGGACGGGTCGACGACCGTCTCGTAGCCCTGCGCCAGCTCGTGGTCCGACAGGCCGGTGCCGCAGCGCGGGCACCAGGGGGCGACGCGGTGGTCCTGGACCAGCAGGCCCTTGTTGAAGATCTCCTTCAGCGACCACCAGACCGATTCGATGTACTCGGGGTCCATCGTGACGTAGGCGTCGTCGAGGTCGACCCAGTAGCCCATGCGGGTCGTGAGCTGGGTGAAGGCGTCGGTGTGCCGGAGCACGGACTCCCGGCACCTGGCGTTGAACTCGGCGATGCCGTACGCCTCGATGTCCTGCTTGCCGGAGAAGCCGAGCTCCTTCTCGACAGCCAGCTCCACGGGCAGGCCGTGGCAGTCCCAGCCGGCCTTGCGGGCCACGTGGTAGCCGCGCATGGTGCGGAAGCGGGGGAAGACGTCCTTGAAGACGCGCGCCTCGATGTGGTGGGCGCCGGGCATGCCGTTCGCGGTGGGCGGGCCCTCGTAGAACACCCACTCGGGGCGGCCCTCGGACTGCTCCAGGCTCTTGGCGAAGATCTTCTGCTCGCGCCAGAAGTCGAGCACCGCGTGCTCGAGCGCGGGCAGGTCGACCTGGGCGGGTACCTGGCGGTACGTCGGCGCTGTCATCTGCGAGCTTCCTCCAACGGACTTGCTGCCTTCCGTCGGAGGGACGAGAGCCGTATGTGCTACGTACGCCGTGTGCGGCGCGCTCCCGCGGTACCACCCTCCTTGGCTCCCCGTGCGCCGTATGCGCCGGTGAGCCCCCTCATTGGGGTCGCGATGCCGGTTCTACCGGCCCCTGGGCCTGCGCTGGGGCTTTCTTCCGACGGCTCCGGGGTGATCTTCACGTCGCGCTCGCCCCCGGGCTTCCACCGTCCCCGGGTCGCTCTGGGCTGCGTACGTCGCTACTCGTCCCCATCCACGCTTTTCGCTCCGCCCAGTGTACGGCGCCGCGGGGACAGCGGCCGACCGGATTTACGGTGCCCCTGCGCGGAGGCCGGGCAGGGGCACCGGCCGATGGCGAGATGACCCGAATGGCGAGGTACGCGTGTTCGGATCCCGGGATGCCCGGCCCGGCGGATTACCTGGCGGGGAGCTGGGCACAACGCATGCAGACCTGCTGCGCGGGGGGCGCGGGGCGGGCGAATCGGGCGGCGTGCCCCGTTGCCGCGGGACTCAAGTCGATTTATCGTCCCAGCACGATTCGCGTGCAAGATCACAATATGTGAAGGGGCCGCGGCCATGGTGGTGAAACAGACCGCCGTACAGCAGTCGGCGTCCAGCAGTTCCAGGGGCGCGGCGGCCTCCGGCAGCGCGGATGCCTCCGGCGGTACGGCCAAGGGCATAGGGGGGAAGAAGAGCACGCAGAAGGGCACCGCTAGGCGGACTGCGAACTCCGTGAACCCGGTGAAGACGGTGCGGTCGGCCGATGCCGAGGAATCCGTCGCGAAGAAGGCGACCGCTGGGAGGGCGGCTCCTTCGAAGAAGGCGGTCGAGGGGGAGGGGGGCCGGAGACGCGCGGGCAAGAAGGCGGCAACCGGGACGACGGCGGCCGGCAAGGCAGTCACCGAGCAGGCTGCGGGCAGGAAGGCCGCCTCCAAGAAAGCAGCCTCCAAGAAGGCCGCCCCGAAGAAATCGGCCGGCAAGGAGTCGGCTGCCAAGGCGACGGGGACCAAGAAGCCCTCCGCCGAGAAGCCCGCTGCCAAGAAGGTGACCGTGAAGACGTCGATTGCCGATCGGACGGCTGTTGAGGAGATCGCCGACGCCGACGCGAGGACGGCAGTCAAGAAGGCCGCCACCTCGAAGAAGAGGGCCACCGAGAAGAAGGCCACCGAGAAGAAGGCCACCGAGAAGGGGGTCGCCGAGAAGGCCGTCGGAAAGAAGACGGTCGCGGGGAAGGCGGATGCCGGGAAGGCCGCCGACGCCAAAAAGGCTGTCGCCAAGGGGGGCGCGGAGAGCGCCGGCGCGGAGGGCGCGTCCCGGAAGAGCACCTCCACCAGGGGGGCGGCCAAGAAGAGCACGGCCAAGAAAGCGGGCGCGGCGCGGGCCGCGAAGCAGACGGGAGCCACGACGGTGGTTGCGAAGAAGACTCCTGGCACGGCCACGGCGGCAAAGACCGCCGTCCCCAAGGCGCGGGTTGCCGCGGTGGAGCCCGGCGAGCTCGCGGTGCGCCCGGGCGAGGACCCCTGGACGAAGGAGGAGGTCGAGGAGGCACGCGCCGAGCTGCTGTCCGAGGAGGCGCGGCTACGAGCGGAGATCACCTCCTCCGAGGAGTCCATCGTCGGCCTGATGCGGGACTCCGGGGACGGCGCGGGCGACGACCAGGCGGACACCGGCACCAAGAACATCACGCGCGAGCACGAGATGGCCCTGGCCGCCAACGCGCGCGAGATGCTCGTCCAGACCGAGCGCGCCCTGGAACGCCTGGACGCGGGCACCTACGGCCTGTGCGAGAACTGCGGCAACCCCATCGGCAAGGCCCGGATGCAGGCCTTCCCGCGCGCCACCCTGTGCGTGGAGTGCAAGCAGAAGCAGGAACGCCGCTACTGAGCACAGGGGTCGTCCGAGGCGTGCCGTAGTCTCGTCCTCAGTCAGGCACCTAGGTTGAGGGACTCACGTGGCAGAGGCGGAGCGCATCATCGGTACGCCGGACACCCCGGACGACGGAGGCGAGAAGGCGGCAGCGGCCGACGCGCCCGGCGTCTCGGGTGCGTCCGGCGCGGACGAGCGGGGGGCCGTGGCCGAGCGGCCCCGGGGCAAGCGCCGGATCGCCGTGCTGTTCGCGGTGGCCGCCTTCGCGTACGCCCTCGACCTGATCAGCAAGATGTTCGTGGTCGCCAGGCTGGAGCACCACGCGCCGATCAAGCTCGTCGGGGACTGGCTGGAGCTCAACGCCCTGCGCAACCCCGGAGCGGCCTTCGGCTTCGGGCAGGCCTTCACGATCATCTTCACGGTGATCGCGGCCGCCGTGATCGTGGTGATCATCCGCCTCGCCCGCAAGCTCTACAGCCTGCCCTGGGCGATCGCGCTGGGTCTGCTGCTGGGCGGTGCGCTCGGCAACCTCACCGACCGGATCTTCCGTTCACCGGGACTCTTCGAGGGCGAGGTCGTCGACTTCATCGCGCCCAAGGGCTTCGCGGTCTTCAACCTGGCCGACTCGGCGATCGTCTGCGGCGGCATCCTGATCGTGCTCCTGTCCTTCCGCGGTCTGGACCCGGACGGCACCGTCCACAAGGACTGAGGCCGCAGGACTCTCGTACGGGGCTGTCTCACCCGTCCGGCATACTCGACGGGTGAGGACGATTCCCGAGATCCGTACCCTGCCCGTGCCCGACGGCCTGGAGGGCGAGCGCGTCGACGCCGCCATCTCCCGCATGTTCGGCTTCTCCCGTACGAAGGCGGCGGAGCTCGCCGCGGCAGGCAAGGTGCAGGTCGACGGCTCGGTGGTCGGCAAGTCCGAGCGGGTGCACGGCGGCGCCTGGCTCGAGGTCGAGATGCCGCAGGCACCCGCGCCGGTGCAGGTGGTGGCCGAGCCGGTCGAGGGCATGGAGATCGTGCACGACGACGATGACGTGGTCGTGATCGTCAAGCCGGTCGGTGTCGCCGCGCACCCGTCGCCGGGCTGGAGCGGGCCGACCGTGATCGGCGGCCTGGCCGCCGCCGGCTACCGGATCTCCACCTCGGGCGCCGCCGAGCGCCAGGGCATCGTGCACCGCCTCGACGTCGGCACCTCCGGCCTGATGGTGGTCGCCAAGTCCGAGTACGCGTACACGTCGCTCAAGCGCCAGTTCAAGGAGCG
The DNA here is from genome assembly GCF_032656585.1 of Streptomyces herbicida. Classification (NCBI taxonomy): domain Bacteria; kingdom Bacillati; phylum Actinomycetota; class Actinomycetes; order Kitasatosporales; family Streptomycetaceae; genus Streptomyces; species Streptomyces herbicida. The sequence goes on along the minus strand of NZ_JAUYWJ010000008.1, from coordinate 284,728 downwards.
CACGGTCGACAAGCGTTACCACACGCTCGTCCAGGGCCATCCCGACCCGACCAGCGGCACCATCGACGCGCCCATCGGCCGCCACCCCCACCACGACTACAAGTGGGCGGTCACGGCCGAGGGCAAGCCCTCCGTGACCCACTACGACCTCATCGAGGCCTTCCGCGCCGCCTCCCTGCTCGACGTGAAGCTGGAGACCGGCCGCACCCACCAGATCCGCGTCCACATGGCCGCCCACCGCCACCCGTGCGTCGGCGACCTGACCTACGGCGCCGACCCGACCCTCGCCAGGCGTCTCCGGCTCACCCGCCAGTGGCTGCACGCCGTCCGGCTCGGCTTCGAGCACCCCGGGGACGGGCAGTGGGTCGAGTTCGAGTGCGACTATCCCGAGGACCTTCAGCAGGCCCTGGAACAGGTCCGCGAGGAGACCTGGGCATGAGTGCGCCCTACGTGGTGCGGATCGCCGACGACCTCGCCGACCGCGAGGCGTGCTTCGCGGTGCGCAAGGAGGTCTTCGTCGTCGAGCAGCGCGTCCCGCAGGACATCGAGTACGACGAGTACGACGCCGTGGCCGTGCACGTGCTGGCGGTCCGGGAGGACGGCCTGCCGCTCGGCACCGGTCGGTTGCTGTCCGGCGAGGCGGCCGCCTCGAAGACCGGCGCCGACCCGGCGGTGGGCTCCCTGGGGCGGCTCGCCGTCGCCCGGAAGGCACGCGGGCTCGGCGTCGGCGTCGCGCTCGTGCGGGCCATCGAGGAGGCGGCACGCACGCGTGGGCTGACCGCGATGGACCTGCACGCCCAGACGCACGCGCTGGGCTTCTACGAGCGCCTCGGGTACGAGGCGTACGGCCCGGAGTATCCGGAGGCGGGGATCCCGCACCGGGCGATGCGGCGCTCCCTGTAGCGGCCGGGGCCGCCGACAGGCCGGTGGGAAGGCGGCCGTGGCAGGCTTGAGGCCTGCTGTGTGATCGTCGACTCCCGGAGCGCCGGCCGTGGATCAGTTGGCCCTGTTGTTCGTGTTGCTGCTGGGGGCCCTGGTGAGCGTCCCGGTGGGTGACCGGCTGGGCCTGCCCGCTCCGGTGCTCATGACGCTGCTCGGCATCGCCCTCGCGGTGGCCGACTTCGTGCCGAACGTCGACTTCCCGCCCGAGCTGATCCTGCCGCTGCTGCTGCCGCCCCTGCTGTACGCGGCGGTGAGACGGACCTCGTGGCGGCAGTTCGCGGCCAACAAGCGGCCGATCTTCCTGCTGGCCGTGGCCCTGGTGTTCGTCACAACGGCGAGTGTGGCCGCCGTCGCGGGGGCGATCGTGCCGGGGCTGCCGATGGCCGCCGCCGTGGCGCTGGGCGCGCTGGTGGCCCCGCCCGACCCGGTCGCCGCCACCGCCGTCGCCGGGCAGCTCGGGCTGCCGCGCCGACTGGTGTCGATCCTGGAGGGCGAGGGGCTGTTCAACGACGTCACGGCGATCGTGCTCTACCACGTGGCGATCGCCGCCGTCGTCAGCGGCACCTTCTCGCCGTGGCGGGCCGGTCTCGACCTCGTGCTGTCCGCGGTGGTCGCCGTTGCGGTGGGGCTCGCGCTGGGCTGGGGCGCGAACAAGCTGCTCGACCTGCTGGGCGACCCCACCCTGCAGATCGGCCTGACCCTGCTGGTGCCGTACGCGTCGTACGTGCTCGCGGAGGAGCTGCACGGGTCCGGGGTGCTCGCCGTGCTCACCGCCGCCCTGTTCCTCGCCGAGTACGCCCTGGGTGCCGACGACGTGATGACACGGCTCGCCGGACACACGTTCTGGGACATCGTGGACACGCTCGTCACCGGGGTCGCGTTCGGGCTGATCGGCCTGGAGCTGCACAACGCGATCCGGACGGCGTCCGGGCGGTGGGGCGAGATGCTGGGCTGGGCGGGCACCGTCGTGGCCGTGGTGGTGTTCGTACGGCTGGTGTGGCTGCTCCCCGCCACCTGGCTGACCAAGCGGCTGCACGCCAAGCGGGACTACGACGAGGACATCCCGATGAGCTGGCGGGAGACGGTCGTCATGTGGTGGTCGGGGATGCGCGGGGTGGCCTCGGTGGCGCTGGCGCTGGCCATCCCGCTGAAGACCGACGACGGATCCGCCTTCCCGGACCGGGACGAGATCGTGTTCATCGCGTTCGGGGTGATCATGGCGACGCTCGTGCTGCAGGGGCTGACCCTGCCGTGGCTGGTGAAGCGGCTGGGGGTGCAGGCCGACAACGAGCGGGAGAAGGAGTTCGAGAAGCAGCTGGCCGTGCGGGCGGCGAAGGCGGCCAAACGCAGGCTGCGGGAGATCGAGCAGGTCGAGGACCTGTCGGAGGAGCTGTCCGAGCAGATGCTGCGGAGCGCCTTCGACATCGGCGTGCGGATCAGCCCGGACATGGGCGAGGAGGAGCGGCGGGAGGCCCACCAGCAGCGGGTCCGGCGGCTGAAGCGGGTGCGGCGGATCCAGGGGGAGATGCTGAGCGCGGCGCGGCACGAGGTGCTGGCGGCGCGGAGCGAGCCGGGGGCGGATCCGGAGGTCGTGGACCGGGTGCTTCGGCATCTGGACGTGCGAAGCCTGCGCTGAGGGCACACGACGCGACGCCGCAGACGCGACGCTGCACACACGACGCGATGGCGGTCATACGAACACACGGCGGCTGTGGATATCCGGAGGCCGGGTCGTCGCGCCGCTCGTACTCTCGGATCATGGCTCGCAACATTGTGATCAGTGGTGGCGGTACGGGGATCGGGCTCGCGACGGCCCGGGTCTTCGCGGCGGACGGGGACCGGGTGCTGCTGCTCGGGCGGCGCGCGGAGGTGCTCGAGAAGGCCGGGGTGCCCGGGGCACTCACCCATGCGGCCGACCTCGGCGACCCGGCGGACGTGCGGGGCGTGGCCCGGTTCGTCGCCGAGGAACTGGGCACCGTCGACGTGCTCGTGCACAGCGCCGGGGGCAACGGGGGACTGGAGCCCGGGCCCGGGACCGACGATCCGCTCGATGCCCTCGCACACGCCTGGGGCATCAACTTCCGGCTCAACACCCTCACCGCCGTGCTGCTCACGGAAGCGCTCAAGGACCGGCTCGCCGACCCGGGAGGCCGGGTGCTTTTCCTGAGCTCCATAGCCGCCTTCCGCGGCTCGGGCAGCGGGGCCTACGCCGCCTCCAAGGCCGCCCTCCATCCGTACGCCCATGACCTGGCCCGGGAACTGGGACCGCGCGGAGTCACCGTGAACGTGGTGGCGCCGGGCTATGTCGAGGACACCGACTTCTTCGGCGGACCGATCGACGATGCGCGCCGGGAACGGCTCGTCGCCGAGACGTCCACCGGCCGGGCCGGCACCCCCGGGGACGTCGCTGCCACCCTGCACTGGCTGGCCTCCCCGTTGGCCGGGCACATCACCTCGCAGATCATCCAGGTCAACGGGGGTGCCGAGCGAGGTCACTGACAGCAGCGGGTCCGATGAAGGAGGGGGTCACCGGGGTTCACCCCCGGCCGGTCCGCGGCGGCTCGTGCGCCCGGCGCACCGCGCCGTCGGGGGAGGGGACGCCGCCCGGCGGCAGGACCGCGTCCGCCGTGTTGACCCGGGGCAGCGCGTACGGATGCTCCGCGCACAGCCAGCGGATCATCTGCTCGCGGACCGCGACCCGCACGGTCCACACGTCGTCCGCGTCCTTGGCGGTCACCAGCGCGCGTACCTGCAGGGTGTTCGGCGTGGAGTCGGTGACCGCGAGCCCGTAGTCACGGCCGTCCCAGGCCGGGCACTCACGCAGAAGGTCCCGGAGCTTCTCGCGCATCGCCTCGACGGGCGCCGAGTGGTCGAGGTGCCAGAAGACGATCCCGGTCATCTGCGGGGTGCCGCGGGACCAGTTCTCGAAGGGTTTGGAGGTGAAGTACGACACGGGCATGGTGATCCGGCGCTCGTCCCAGGTGCGTACGGTCAGGAAGGTCAGCGTGATCTCCTCGACCGTGCCCCACTCGCCGTCCACCACGACGGTGTCGCCGAGCCGCACCATGTCGCCGAAGGCGATCTGCAGCCCCGCGAACATATTGGCCAGCGTGGACTGTGCGGCGACACCGGCGACGATGCCCAGGATGCCGGCGGAGGCCAGCAGCGAGGCACCGGCCGCGCGCATCGCGGGGAACGTCAGCAGCATCGAGGCGACGGCGACCACCCCGACGACCGCCGAGACCACCCGCATGATCAGCGACACCTGGGTGCGGACCCGGCGGAGCCGGGCCGGGTCGCGGTGCGCGCGGGCGTAGCGGCTGTAGGAGGTTTCTACGATCGCCGCCGCGATGCGCACCACCAGCCAGGCCGCCGACCCGATCAGCACCAGGGTCAGCGCCCGGCCGATGCCGACGCGGTGCTCCTGCAGCAGTTCCGCCTGGTCGTAGGATCCTCTGAGCAGGGCCGCGCACAGCACCAGCTGGTAGGGGACGCGGGCGCGGCGCAGCAGGCCCCACAGAGGCGTCTCGCTGTGCCGTTCGTCGGCCTTGCGCAGCAGCAGATCCGTGGCCCACCCGATCAGCACGGTGAGGACCACGGCGCCGCCGACCACGATCAGAGGGCGCAGTACGTTCTCCATGCCTCCGAACGTAACCGGCACCGGGCGGTCACGAACATGTGTGTTCGGGAGCTGGACGGGTAGGGCCGTGGTCGGGCGCTGTCGTACCCGGCTGGCACGATGGCCTCATGAACATCATGCTCTTTCACTCGACCTATGGCCTCGGGCCCGCGGTGCGCGCGGCCGCGGACCGTCTGCGGGCCGCGGGGCACGAGGTGTGGACGCCGGACCTCTTCGACGGGCGCACGTTCGAGACGGTCGAGGAGGGCATGGCCTTCAAGGAGGAGATCGGCAAGGACGAGCTGCTGAAGCGGGCGGTCCTGGCGGCGGCGCCCTACTCGGAGCGGGGGCTCGTGTACGCCGGGTTCTCGCTGGGCGCCTCCGTCGCGCAGACCCTGGCCCTCGGCGACGGCAAGGCGCGCGGACTGCTGCTCCTGCACGGCACGTCGGACATCGCGCCGAGCGCCTCGGTGGACGATCTGCCGGTCCAGCTGCACGTGGCCGAGCCGGACCCGTTCGAGACGGACGACTGGCTGAGCGCCTGGTATCTGCAGATGGGCCGGGCGGGCGCCGATGTGGAGGTCTACCGCTACGCCGGGGCGGGCCACCTCTACACCGACCCCGACCTCCCGGACTACGACGAGGAGGCCGCCGAGGCCACCTGGCGGGTGGCGCTCGGCTTCCTCGAATCGCTCTAGCGGGCCGTTACACGGGGTCGTAGGTGCGCTCGACCTTCTGCGTGCCGGTGCGCGTCCGGTACGAACGCACCCAGGACGAGGTGGCGTTGGCGCTGGTGCGGTCGGACAGGACGTAGTAGTCCATCTGCGCGTGGTCGGCGGTGATGTCCAGGACGCCGTAGCCGTGGCGGTCGGTGTCGACCCAGTGGACGTGCCGGTTGGCGGCGCGGATGATCGGCGAGGCGATCGCGGAGACGGTGCCCTCGGGGACCTTGACGATGTCGTCGAGGTTGTCGGAGGTCACCGACGTGACCACGAACTCCGTGGCGGCCGAGGCCGACAGCGGGTAGGTGCCCGCGTCCACCGGCACGTCGTTGGCCCACGCCATGTGGATGTCACCGGTCAGGAAGACGGTGTTGCCGATGGCGTTGGAGCGCAGGTGGGCCAGCAGCTCGCGGCGGTCGTCGGTGTAGCCGTCCCACTGGTCGGTGTTGGCGGCGATGCCCTCCTGCGGCAGCCCGAGCAGCTTGGCGAGCGGCTTGAGCAGGTCGGCGGAGAGGGAGCCGAAGGAGAACGGCGAGATCATCACCGAGTTGCCGACCAGCCGCCAGGTGGTGTCGGAGGCCTTCAGGCCGGCCTTCAGCCAGTCGAGTTGCGCACGACCCGTGATGGTGCGGTTGGGGTCGTCGACCGAGCCGCTGCCCGTGGACGCCTGCTGCGAGCGGAAGGAGCGCAGGTCGAGCAGGGACAGGTCGGCGAGCTTGCCGAAGCGCAGCCGGCGGTAGGTGGTGCCCGCGACGGCGGGGCGGACCGGCATCCACTCGAAGTAGGCCTGCTTGGCGGCCGCCTGACGGGCGGTCCAGGTGCCCTCGGCGCCTTCGGTGTGGTTGACCGCGCCGCCCGACCAGGCGTTGTCGGCGAACTCGTGGTCGTCCCAGATCGCGACGACCGGCGCCTTGAGGTGCAGGGCCTGCAGGTCCGGGTCGGTCTTGTACTTGCCGTGCCGGGTGCGGTAGTCGGCGAGCGTGAGGATCTCGTTCGCCGGCGCGTGCGGGCGGACGACGGTGCCGCGGGCCGCGTACTCGCCGGACTTGTACTCGTAGATGTAGTCGCCGAGGTGCATCCAGGCGTCGAGGTCGTTGCGGGCGGCGAGGTGACGGTACGCGGAGAAGTAGCCCGCCTCCCAGTTGGCGCAGGAGACCACGCCGAAGCGCAGGCCCGGCACGGCCGCGTCCGCCGCCGGCGCGGTGCGGGTGCGCGCCACCGAAGAGTTGGTGCCGCCCGCCGAGAAGCGGAACCAGTAGTCGGTGGCCGGGGCCAGGCCGCGTATGTCCGCCTTGACGGTGTGGTCGGAGGCGGCGGTCGCGGTGGTGGATCCCTTGGCGACGATGTTCGTCAGCGACTTGTCCGTGGCGACGACCCAGCTCACTTCGGTGTCCGGGCCGAGCCCGGATCCGGGAACCGCGTCGGCGGTGGGGGTCACACGGGTCCACAGCAGGATGCCGTCGGGCAGCGGGTCACCGGAGGCGACGCCGTGCAGGAAGGCGGGAGCCTGGTCGGCGGCGCGCGCCGGAAGGGCGGCGGCGAGCGGTCCGGCCAGGACAGCAGTCGCCGCCGCGGCCTTGACGACCGTACGGCGGCGGGGCGAGAGCGAGTTGAGGCGCTTGGCTGCCTCGGATGGCTTGTATGGACTAGTCACGACCGATCAGGTTACTGATCGGTACGCGCGAGAGCGGGCGAACTCTGAATGTTCGCCCGCCCTTCATGCGGTGATCAGATTCTGACGGGTCGTCAGGAAGGGCATCAGCCCTTCAGGGCCGCGTCGACCACCCTGTTGAAATCGGCCACCGACATGGGCGGGTTGCCCTGGTTGTCGGCGATGAGCTTCTTGCCGTCCAGGACGAAGCTCGGGGTGCCCGTCACGCCGTCCTTGTTGTCGTCGAAGGTCTTCGACATGGCCATCGCCCAGGCGTCGTAGGTGCCCTTCTTGACCGCGTCCTGGAACTTCGCGTTGCCCTTCAGCGCGGGCACGGTGTCGGCGACCTTGATGAGGTAGCCGTCGTCCTTGAACTTGTCGGTCGTCTCGTCCGGGTGCCACTTCGCGGAGTACACGGCGGTCTTGTACTCGAGGAACGCCTCGGGGCTGACATTGAGCGCGGCGCCCAGTGCGCTCAGCGCGTTCTTGGAGCCCACGCCGTTGTCGTGGTTGTCGATGAACGTGCCGCTGATGAACTCGATCTTGTACTTGCCGTCGTCGATGTCCTTCTTCACGGTCGAACCGACGGCCTGCTCGAACGAGGCACACACCGGGCAGCGCGGGTCCTCGTAGACCTTGAGGGTCTTCTTGGCCGTGTCCTTGCCGATGACGACCGTAGTGCCCTTCGTGCCCGTGGTGTTGGCCGGGGCGGCGACGTTGGCGTCCTTCAGGCCCTCCCAGTAGCTGGGCTTGTTGGCCTGGACGACGGCGTAGCCTATGCCGCCCGCCGCGGCCAGTACCGCCACCACCGAGCAGGCCACGATGACCTGCCGCTTGACCTTGGCGCGCTTGGCCTGCTTCTCGCGCTCCAGGCGCAGCCGCTCCCGGGCCGCGTTCTTCGCCGCCTGGCTGTTCCGCTTGCTCATCTTGGTGATCTCCATGTGGGACGCGCACGTGTCGTGCGCGGGATACGTGTGGGGGACTGCTTGTGCTCAGATGCCGTCGCTCAGGCGAGGGCCAGTGAGCGAGAGCAGGAGCACGGCGGTCCACGCCGTCCCAGGGAGTGCACGAGGAGCAGATCGCGGGCGGGGGCCTTGCGCGGCGCGGGACGCGGCGGCCGGCGTACCGGAGCCCGCCGCACCGTGACCGCGCCCACCGCGAGCAGCGGCCGGAAGGCGGTCGCGGCGACCGCCCGCAGAAGCTGGGTCAGCGCCCGCTCGCCCCGGCGCAGCCAGGCGGCCGCGAGGAGGCCGACGCCGACGTGCGCGGCGAGCAGCAGCCACGCGGCGGCCGGGTCGGCGTGCGCGAACAGCGCGGAGGCCTGGCCGGGGCCGCCGGTCACCTGGGCCAGCGGTGTGCCCACGGCACCGCCGCCGCACAGCACGTCCAGGCCGACCGCGCGCAGCGGGCCGGCGACCGGGCCGCCCGCCCTGCCGTAGCACTCGTGCTGACCGGTGGTGAACACCGTGTCGGCGGCCAGTTCCAGCGGGACCAGCAGCGCCGCGATGCGGCCGAAGCCGCGCTCGCGGCCCGCCAGCGCGTACGCGGTGAGGAACACTCCGGCGGCGACCGCCGCCACTGTCGTCAGCGGCAGCGGGGCCCGGGACAGCAGGACGTGCGCCGCGGTGCTGAGTGTCACGACGAACGCCGTGAACAGCGCCGCGCGCACGGCTCTGAGCTGAGTCCCGGATATGTCCATAGCGCTGGAGAGTCTGTCACGTACTCAGGTAAGAGACCCCTAAAGAGGGCCTGTGAATCCGGGAAGGTTACAGCCCCGGAATCCGGCCGTTGCGGAACAGGTCCACGAAGATCTGGTGGTCGGCACGCGCGCGTGCGCCGTAGCTGTGCGCGAAGTCCGACAGCAGGCCCGCGAAGCCCTCCTCGTCGGCCGCGATCGCCGCGTCGATGGCCCGCTCCGTGGAGAACGGCACCAGGGACTCGCCGGAGGTGTCGTCCGCCGCCGCGTGCATGGTGGCGGTGGACCGGCCGAGGTCGGCGACCACGGCCGCGATCTCCTCCGGGTCGTCGATGTCGCCCCAGTCCAGGTCCACGGCGTACGGGGAGACCTCGGCGACCAGCTGGCCCGCGCCGTCCAGCTCGGTCCAGCCCAGCCACGGGTCCGCGTGTGCCTGCAGGGCGCGCTGCGAGATCACCGTGCGGTGGCCCTCGTGCTGGAAGTACTCCGCGATCGCCGGGTCCGTGATGTGCCGGGAGACGGCCGGGGTCTGAGCCTGCTTGATGTAGATCACGACGTCGTTCTCCAGGGCGTCGCTGTGACCCTCCAGGAGGATGTTGTACGACGGCAGGCCGGCCGAGCCGATGCCGATGCCGCGGCGGCCCACGACGTCCTTCACCCGGTACGAGTCCGGGCGGGCCAGGGAGGTCTCCGGCAGCGTCTCCAGATAGCCGTCGAAGGCGGCGAGCACCTTGTAGCGGGTGGCCGCGTCCAGCTCGATGGAACCGCCGCCCGACGCGAAGCGGCGCTCGAAGTCGCGGATCTCGGTCATCGAGTCCAGCAGCCCGAAGCGGGTCAGCGAACGGGCGTCACGCAGCGCGTCGAGGAGGGGACCCTGCGCGGTGTCCAGCGTGAACGGCGGCACCTCGTCGCTCTTGGCGCCGGTCGCCAGCGCGTGGATGCGCTCGCGGTACGCGCCCGCGTACACCTGCACCAGCTCGGTGATCTGCTCGTCGCTGAGCGCCTTCGCGTAGCCGATCAGCGCGATGGAGGCGGAGAAGCGCTTCAGGTCCCAGGTGAAGGGGCCGACGTACGCCTCGTCGAAGTCGTTGACGTTGAAGACCAGGCGGCCGTTCGAGTCCATGTACGTGCCGAAGTTCTCGGCGTGCAGGTCGCCGTGGATCCACACGCGCGAGGTGCGCTCGTCCAGGTACGGGCCGCCGCGCTTCTCTGCGTCGAGGTCGTGGTAGAAGAGGGCCGCCGTGCCCCGGTAGAACGCGAAGGCCGAGGCCGCCATCTTCCGGAACTTCACGCGGAACGCGGCCGGGTCGGCGGCCAGGAGCTGGCCGAAGGCGGTGTCGAAGACGGCGAGGATCTCCTCGCCGCGCTGCTCGTCGTTGAGCTGGGGTACCGACATCGCTGGGTGCCTCCTGGTGCAGGTGATGCGTGACGTATGGGACGGATGGGACATCCGTCCGGGCGGGCCTTCCGAACTGTCCCAACGGACGAAGGTACGCGGGAGTGCCCGTCCTGTGTCAGTGCCGGGGCATAGACTTCGACGCTGTCCCCCAGACTGTCCGCAGCCGGTCGGAAGATCGTCGACGCCTGTTTTCCTCGGAGGCCGAAACCGTGTCAAAGCCGCCCTTCACGCACCTGCACGTCCACACCCAGTACTCGCTGCTGGACGGTGCCGCGCGGCTCAAGGACATGTTCAACGCGTGCAACGAAATGGGCATGACGCACATCGCCATGTCCGACCACGGCAACCTCCATGGGGCGTACGACTTCTTCCACACCGCGAAGAAGGCCGGAGTCACCCCGATCATCGGGATCGAGGCCTATGTCGCCCCCGAGTCCCGGCGCAACAAGCGCAAGATCCAGTGGGGCCAGCCGCACCAGAAGAGGGACGACGTCTCCGGTTCGGGCGGTTACACCCACAAGACGATCTGGGCGGCGAACGCGACGGGCCTGCACAACCTCTTCCGCCTCTCCTCGGACGCGTATGCCGAGGGCTGGCTGCAGAAGTGGCCCCGGATGGACAAGGAGACCATCGCCCAGTGGTCGGAGGGGCTCATCGCCTCCACCGGCTGCCCCTCGGGCGAGCTCCAGACCCGGCTGCGCCTCGGCCAGTACGACGAGGCCCTGAAGGCCGCCGCCGACTACCAGGACATCTTCGGCAAGGACCGCTACTTCCTGGAGTTGATGGACCACGGCATCGAGATCGAGCGCCGGGTCCGCGACGGCCTGCTCGAGATCGGCAAGAAGCTCGGCATCCCCCCGCTGGTCACCAACGACTCGCACTACACGTACGCGCACGAGGCGGGCGCCCACGACGCCCTGCTGTGCATCCAGACCGGCAAGAACCTCTCCGACCCCGACCGCTTCAAGTTCGACGGCACCGGCTACTACCTGAAGTCCACGGACGAGATGTACGCCATCGACTCCTCGGACGCCTGGCAGGAGGGCTGCCGCAACACGCTCCTGGTGGCCGAGCAGATCGACACCACGGGCATGTTCGAGAAGCGCGACCTCATGCCCAAGTTCGACATTCCGGAGGGCTACACCGAGGTCACCTGGTTCCAGGAGGAGGTCCGCCGCGGCATGGAGCGCCGCTTCCCCGGCGGCATCCCCGAGGACCGCCAGAAGCAGGCCGACTACGAGATGGACGTCATCATCTCGATGGGCTTCCCCGGCTACTTCCTCGTGGTCGCCGACTTCATCATGTGGGCCAAGAACAACGGCATCGCGGTCGGCCCCGGCCGAGGCTCCGCGGCCGGTTCGATCGTCGCCTACGCCATGGGCATCACCGACCTCGACCCGATCCCGCACGGTCTGATCTTCGAGCGGTTCCTCAACCCCGAGCGCATCTCGATGCCCGATGTCGACATCGACTTCGACGAGCGTCGGCGCGTCGAGGTGATCAGGTACGTGACCGAGAAGTACGGCGCCGACAAGGTCGCCATGATCGGCACCTACGGCACCATCAAGGCCAAGAACGCGATCAAGGACTCCGCGCGCGTGCTGGGCTACCCGTACGCGATGGGCGACCGCATCACCAAGGCCATGCCCGCCGACGTCCTCGGCAAGGGCATCCCGCTGTCCGGCATCACCGACCCCAGCCACCCGCGCTACAGCGAGGCCGGCGAGGTCCGCGGGATGTACGAGAACGAGCCTGACGTGAAGAAGGTCATCGACACCGCGCGCGGTGTGGAGGGCCTGGTCCGGCAGATGGGCGTGCACGCCGCCGGCGTGATCATGTCCAGCGAGACCATCACCGAGCACGTCCCGGTCTGGGTGCGCCATACCGACGGCGTGACCATCACGCAGTGGGACTACCCGAGCTGTGAGTCGCTCGGCCTGCTGAAGATGGACTTCCTGGGCCTGCGCAACCTCACGATCATGGACGACGCCGTCAAGATGGTGAAGGCCAACAAGGGGGTCGACATCGACCTCCTGGGCCTCCCGCTGGACGACCCGACGACCTTCGAACTGCTCCAGCGCGGCGACACCCTCGGCGTCTTCCAGTTCGACGGCGGCCCCATGCGCTCGCTGCTGCGCCTGATGAAGCCCGACAACTTCGAAGACATCTCCGCCGTGTCGGCCCTGTACCGCCCGGGCCCGATGGGCATGAACTCCCACACGAACTACGCGCTGCGCAAGAACAAGCAGCAGGAGATCACGCCGATCCACAAGGAGCTGGAGGAGCCCCTCGAAGAGGTCCTGGCCGTCACCTACGGCCTGATCGTCTACCAGGAGCAGGTGCAGAAGGCCGCCCAGATCATCGCCGGGTACTCGCTCGGCGAGGCCGACATCCTCCGCCGCGTGATGGGCAAGAAGAAGCCCGACGAGCTGGCGAAGAACTTCACCATCTTCCAGGCCGGCGCCCGCAAGAACGGTTACAGCGACGAGGCCATCCAGGCCCTGTGGGACGTGCTGGTCCCCTTCGCCGGCTACGCCTTCAACAAGGCCCACTCGGCGGCGTACGGCCTGGTGTCGTACTGGACCGCGTACCTCAAGGCGAACTACCCCGCCGAGTACATGGCCGCGCTCCTCACCTCCGTCAAGGACGACAAGGACAAGTCGGCGATCTACCTCAACGAGTGCCGCCGCATGGGCATCAAGGTGCTCCCGCCGAACGTCAACGAGTCGGTGCACAACTTCGCCGCCCAGGGCGACGACGTGATCCTCTTCGGCCTCGAAGCGGTGCGCAACGTCGGTACCAACGTGGTCGAGTCGATCATCAAGAGCCGCAAGGCGAAGGGCAAGTACGCCTCCTTCCCCGACTACCTCGACAAGGTCGAGGCTGTCGCGTGCAACAAGCGCACCACGGAATCCCTGATCAAGGCCGGCGCCTTCGACACCATGGGGCACACCCGCAAGGGCCTCACCGCGCAGTACGAGCCGATGATCGACAACGTGGTCGCGGTCAAGCGCAAGGAGGCCGAGGGGCAGTTCGACCTGTTCGGCGGGATGGGCGAGGAGACCAGCAGCGAGCCGGGCTTCGGACTCGACGTCGTCTTCACCGACGACGAGTGGGACAAGACCTACCTGCTCGCCCAGGAGCGGGAGATGCTCGGTCTGTACGTCTCCGACCACCCGCTCTTCGGCCTGGAACACGTGCTCTCCGACAAGGCCGACGCGGGCATCGCCCAGCTCACCGGAGGCGAGCACGCGGACGGCGCGGTCGTCACCATCGGCGGCATCATCTCGGGCCTCCAGCGCAAGATGACCAAGCAGGGCAACGCCTGGGCGATCGCCACGGTGGAGGACCTCGCCGGTTCCATCGAGTGCATGTTCTTCCCGGCGACGTACCAGCTCATCTCGACCCAACTCGTCGAGGACGCGGTCGTGTTCGTCAAGGGCCGGCTCGACAAGCGGGAGGACGTGCCGCGGCTCGTGGCGATGGAGCTGATGGTTCCCGACCTCTCCAACGCGGGCACCAACGCCCCCGTGATCCTGACCATCCCGGCCACCAGGGTCACCCCGCCCATGGTCAGCCGCCTCGGTGAGATCCTCAGCCACCACAAGGGCGACAGCGAGGTCCGCATCAGGCTCCAGGGCCCGCGCAAGACCACGGTCCTGCGCCTCGACCGGCACCGTGTGAAGCCCGATCCGGCCCTGTTCGGAGACCTGAAGGTGCTGCTCGGCCCGTCCTGCCTGGCGGGCTGAGCGACCGGCCCGGCAAAGACATGACCGAGGGGCGTACCCGGCAGCGGGTACGCCCCTCGTCAGTACCTGGGCTCAACAGCCCCGGCTTCAGTTGTGGCCGAAGCTCTTCTTCTGCTTACGGGCAACATCGGCGGGGCTGCCCTGGATGTTCGCCGCCGGAGACTCGTGCGCCTCCGTCGACGTCCGCTGCGCCTGCTCACGGGCCTGCTCTGCCTGCGACGCGCGGGTCTGCTGGCCGCCCTGCTTGCGGTTCTTGTTCTTGGCCATGGTGATCTGCCTCCTGTGGGGGATCTAGGGGCCAGGGCCGGAATCAGATTCACATAGCCTGACAAGAGGCGCATGTCGGATAATTACCGTCTGTGACAGGGTTGGTCGGCGAGCGAGGCCCCGAAACGCCACGCCGAAGATCGAGTTCGGGCCGTTAACCCCCGCGCAGTCGGGCAGACTCGAATCAGGCCCGAAGCAAACCTCCGGGGAAGAGGGTGAGTCGTGTGGACCGATGCATCGTCCTGGTGGACGCCGGGTACCTGCTGGGGGCCGCAGCCAGCCTCCTCGCCGGCGAACCCTCCCGCTCCCGCATCACCGTCGACCACACCGCGCTCATCCAGGCACTGCGCGAGCGCGCCGAGGCCGACACCGAGCGCCCGCTGCTGCGCATCTACTGGTTCGACGGCGCCCCCGACCGCGTCCCCCAACCGGAGCATCGCAGGCTGCGCGTGATGCCCCGGGTCACCGTCCGGCTCGGCGCCCTGACCCGCAGCGACGGACGCTGGGCCCAGAAGGGCGTGGACGCCGCCATGCATGCCGAGCTGACCGAGCTGGCCCGCAACCGCGCCTGCTCCGACGTCGTCCTCGTCACCGGCGACGGCGATCTGCTGCCGGGCATGATGGCCGCCAAGGAGCACGGCGTCGCCGTCCACCTGTGGGCCGTACAGGCCGCCGACGGCGACTACAACCAGTCCGAGGACCTGGTCGCCGAGGCCGACGAACGGCGCGTCCTGGACCGTACTTGGATCACCAAGGCCGTACGCGCCAAGGAGCTCACCGGCATCTGCGCGCCGCCGCCCGCGCCCCGCCCCGAGATCGCCGCGATCCTCTCCGCGCCGCTGCCCGAGTCCTCGCTCGCCGCCGCGGCCGAGCGGCCGCCGGAGGAGGGCGAACACGCGCCGGCCGCCGCGGTCTCGGAGAACGGCACCCAGGAGCGGGTGCCGTCCAAGGGCGTGCCCACCCCCAAGGACCTCGCCGCGCTGAGGGCCCCCGGCGCCCAGCCCGTCCAGCACCCGGCGACCGCGACCCTGCGCTGGTCCTCCGACAAGGGCTGGGTGGACCGCCCGGGCGTGACCGCGGAGTCGGCGGAGGCCGCCTCCATGCCGATGCTGGCCCAGCTGACCACCGCCGAGCAGCGGTGGGCCGACCGGGAGGAGGACATCACCACGGTCGGCGGCGACCCGTACGAGGTGGGACAGGTCTTCGCCCGGCGATGGATCTCCCGGCTCAGCGACCAGAGTCATCTGCAGAAGCTGTCCGGCATGTATCCGCGCATCCCGCACCGCATCGACGGCGAGCTGCTGCGCTACGCGGCCCGCTTCGGACTGCTGGCTCACAAGGACGACCAGATCGACGAGCACGACCGTTACGCCATCCGGGCAGGCTTCTGGCGGGAGATCGACGTCCCCACGGCGGCGGAACATGCGCCCGCTGGAGAATGAACCGAGGTAGGAGGCCCCAAAGGCGAGTAAAGGTCCCGGACCCCGTACTCTCGTCCTTTGTGAACACGCGCTCGGCACAGGCTCTACGGCATTCCGGTGACGTCGTGTGCGCGGTGCGCGGGCTGACCAAGACCTACCCGGCCGTACGCGGACGGCGCGGAACACCGGACGCGCCCGAGGTGCGGGCCACCGACCGGGTGGAGCTGGACGTCCGGCGCGGAGAGATCTTCGGACTGCTCGGGCCGAACGGGGCCGGCAAGTCCACCCTCGTACGCCAGCTGACCGGGCTGCTGCGGCCCGACGCCGGCAGTGTCGAGATCCTCGGCCACGACATCGTGCGTCATCCGGAGCGGGCCTCCCGCATCCTCGCCTACCTCGGCCAGGAATCCACCGCACTCGACGAGCTGACGGTCTCCCTCGCCGTGGAGACCACCGCACGGCTGCGCGGACTGGACCTCGGGCGGGCGCGGACCGAGCGAGACGCCGTCCTCGACGAGCTGGGGCTCACCCCGATCGCCGGGCGGGCGCTGAAGAAGCTGTCCGGCGGGCAGCGGCGGCTCGCCTGCTTCGCCACCGCGCTGGTCGGGGAGCGGCCGCTGCTCGTGCTCGACGAGCCGACCACCGGTATGGACCCGGTGGCCCGGCGCTCCGTGTGGACGGCTGTCGACCGGCGGCGCGCCGAGCGCGGCACGACCGTGCTGCTGGTCACCCACAACGTCATCGAAGCCGAGACCGTGCTCGACCGGGTCGCCGTCCTCGACGAGGGCCGGGTCATCGCCTGCGACACCCCGGCCGGGCTCAAGGAGCGGGTCGACGGCGAGGTGCGCGTCGAGCTGGTGTGGCGGGAGCGGGCGCCGCTGGAGGTGCCCGAGGTCGCCGTGCTGCGGGAGCGGGCCGTGGAGGCCGGGCGCCGCTGGACGCTGCGGCTGGCTCCCGAGGAGGCCCGCGCCGCCGTCGCCACGGTGACCGGCGGGGCCGCGTTCGCCGCTCTGGACGACTTCACGCTCGCCACGCCCAGCCTGGAGGACGTCTACCTGGCGCTCGGCGGTGCCGCACGGCAGGGGCTGGTGAAGGGGTGAGCGGGCGGGGAGCCGTGTGCGTATGGAGCGGCGTGAGATCCGTGACGAAGAGGAGCGGTTCCAGGTGAGTGTCGTACCCGCCGAGGTTCTGCCGGGCAGTGCCGTGGCCGTGGAGGACACGGCGAGGGGTGCGGCCGAGCTCGCGCCGGCCGCCCGGCTGTGGCCGTCGCTGGCGGCCGTGTACCGGGCGCAGCTCTCCCGCGCGCGGGTGGCGCGGATCCCGCTGCTGTTCGTGGCGACCTTCCAGTCGGTCGGCATCATGATCATGATGCGCGGGGTGGTGGACACCCGCGTCGAGGCCCAGTCCGTGGTGGCGGGCTCGTCGGTCGTGGTCGTGGCGTATGTCGCGCTGAACCTGCTCGCCCAGTACTTCGGGCAGCTGCGGGCCGGCGGCGGGCTCGACCACTACGCGACCCTGCCGGTGCCGCCCGCGGCGGTGGTGCTCGGAGCGGCGGGGGCGTATGCGTCCTTCACCGTGCCGGGAACACTTGTGACGGCCGTGTTCGGCTGTGTGCTCTTCGGACTGCCGCTGACCAACCTCTGGATTCTGATGGCCGTGATCCCGCTCGCGGGCGCCGCGCTCGCCGGGCTCGGGGCGGCCTTCGGACTGCTCGCGTCACGGCTCGAACTGGCCACGCTGCTGGGTCAGTTGGGCATGTCGGCGGCGCTGCTGCTCGGTGTGCTGCCGCCCGACCGGATGCCGGAGATCGTGCGGCTGGCCCGGGACCTGCTGCCCTCGACGTACGGGGTGGAGGCCTATGCGCGGACCTTCGGGGCGCATCCCGACTGGGCGCTCGTCGTCGCTGACCTGGGCGTGTGCGCCGCTGTCGGCGTCGTCTCGCTGGCCGTGGCCACCTGGGCGTACCGGCGGGCTGCCGTCCGGTGACGCGCCGCCCGGGCCGACCTGGCACGATGTCAGGGTGACCGCACCGCTGACTCCGCCTCCGCCGCCGCACGACCAGTCCTCGCACCAGGCCTGGCAGGCGCCGCCGCCCGCCGGGGCGGTCGGAGGCGTGTACGAACAGGACGGTCCCGGAATGAAGACCGAAGTGCGCGAGGCGGCCGTGATCACGCTGTCGGTGGCGCTCGGCGGGGTGCTGCTCGGGCTGCTGTGGCTGTGGCTGGCTCCGCATGTGCCGCTGGTCGGGGACCAGGTGGGCCGGGGCTGGGTGGTCTACATCAAGGACACCGAGGGGGAGCAGGCGATCGGGGTGGACGGAACGTTCACGCTGCTCGCCCTGGCCTTCGGAGCGGTCAGCGCGGTCGTCGTCTTCCTCCTGCGCCGGCGCGGGGGTGTGCCGCTGGTGGTGGCGCTGACCCTCGGGGGGCTGCTCGGAGCGCTGCTCGCGTGGCGGCTCGGCGTGTGGCTGGGGCCCGCCCAGGACGTCCTCGCCCACGCCAGGCAGGTCGGCAAGGGTGTCACCTTCTCGGCGCCGCTGAAGCTGGGGGCGAAGGGGGCGCTGCTGGCATGGCCGCTGGCCGCGCTGGTCGTGCACCTCGGACTGACGGCACTGTTCGGTCCCCGGGACCCGGACCCGTACGAGGAGGGTCCGTACCAGCAGGGACCGTACGCGGCGCCGCCCGCGTAGGGCGCTCGGGCGTTTCGGTGCCGGCGGTCTCGTCCTCGTGTGCTGGACGGGCTGGGCGTGCGGGTTGGCGTTGATGTGGGTGGGGGCGGAGGTCCCCGTGTGGGGAGGGGTCCTGTGCCAGCGGGGGCCGTATGCGGTGCCGTCGGCGTAGGGTGCTCGGGCGCTTGGTTCCGGAGGACCCCGTTTCGGCCCGAACGGTCTCGTCGTTCGGCGCCGGACGGGCTGGTCGGGCTGGTCGGGCCGGCCGGCGCCGAGGGGTGGCCGCTACGCCGGTCGCCTCCCGTGGTTCGAGCGGCCCTTCTTGATGCGCCACTTGCGTTTCCGGGTTTTCTTCGACATGTCCCTCGTACTTAACCGAGGAAGGGACGTCCGTCGAGAGGTCAAACGCGCCCGATGGGAGCCAGCGTCGCCCCGGTGAGGCCGGCGAGGTCCGCCGGGGACAGCTCGACCTCCAGGCCGCGGCGGCCCGCCGAGACGCAGATCGTGGTGTGCGCCGAGGCCGACTCGTCCAGGACCGTGGGGAGCTTCTTGCGCTGGCCCAGCGGGGAGATGCCGCCGCGGACATAGCCCGTCGTGCGCTCGGCGAGGACCGGGTCCGCCATCGCCGCCCGCTTGCCCCCGACGGCCGTGGCCAGGGCCTTGAGGTCCAGGGAGCCCGCCACGGGGACGACGGCCACCGTCAGTGTGCCGTCCACGTCCGCCACCAGTGTCTTGAAGACCCGGTCGGGGGAGACGCCCATCGCCTCGGCCGCCTCCTCGCCGTAGGAGGGGTGGCCGGGGTCGTGGTCGTAGGCGTGGACCGTGTAGTCCACGCCCGCGGCCGTCAGCGCCACCGTGGCGGGGGTGCCTGCGGACTGCTGCTTCTTCGACTTCTTCGCCATCGAGGTTCCGGCCTCAGTTCAGACTCGTCGGGCCGCGCGTCAGGTCCGACGCCGGCAACGACGGCAGGTTACGGATGATGGCCGTCTCCGAGCGAAGGAGTTTCAGCTCGTCCCGCAGGCGGGCGGCCGTGTCCGGAGCCTGGAGCAGGCGCTGCTTCGTCGGGGTGTCCAGCATCATCGCCGCCGCCACGAGGTAGGAGACCACCGCCGGTTCGTCCGGGAGTTCCCCGTTCGTGGACAGCGAGCGTTCCCGCGCGCCCGCCAGGCGCTTCTGGTACTGCCGGAACGCGCGCAGCACCCCCTCCGCCAGCGTGCCCGCCCCGTCGCCCGGCTCCTCCGGCAGCTCCTCCAGCTCGGCCGTCAGGAACGCGCCCGAGGAGTCCACCGACAGCAGCCGCACCCGGGTCGTGCCGGTCGCCAGCACCTCGAAGGTGCCGCCCGGCCGCTCCCGGATGGTCGCCGCGTCGGCCACACAGCCCACCGCGTTGAAGGCCTTGGCCGGTTCGGTGCCGAAGCCCGCCGCCGGGCCGCGCTCGGGCACGGCCGTCGGGTCCGGCATGCCCGGTGCGCTCGGCGCCACCTCGTAGCCGTCGCGGATCGCCACGACGGCGAACCGGCGCGGCTCGTCCTCGGGGGTCTTCAGCAGTTCGCGCATCATGGCGCGATAGCGCTCCTCGAAGACGTTCAAAGGGAGCACGAGCCCCGGGAACAGCACCGAGTTCAGCGGGAAGAGGGGGAGACGGACGGTGGTCACTGCGCCACCCTAATGGTCACCGGCGTGGGCATGTCCGCCGTGCCCGGTCCGTGGGCGCCGGGGGCCCGGGATCAGCCGCTTCTGCGGCGCCGGGCGGACCGTCGTCAGGAGTTCGGCGCGCAGCCGCAGGAAGTGGCCCAGCGGGTCGTCCGACAGCCGGTCCCAGGGGAAGGACGTGGCGTACGGGCCGATCAGCCGCAGTTGGGCCAGGGCGTCCTGACGGCGGCCCAGCGTGACGAGGACGTACGTCAGTTTGTTGCGGATCTCGGCCGGCCAGGGGTCCGCCGCCGGGAACCGGGCGGAGAGCGCGATCGCCCGGTCGGCCGCCGCGTCCAGCCGCTCCCGCGGCACCTGGGCTCCGCAGTCGTCGCTCAGATAGCCGAGGGCCGCCCGCGCGGGCAGAGCCTGGACCAGCGAGTCCGGCGGGGCGTCCTGCGCGGCCAGATCGGCGAAGTCGAAGCACTCGCGGTGGGAACCGTGCCAGGAGGCGGCCAGATAGCGCAGGGCCGCCACATGACAGCCGTAGTGGTGCGGGGCCCGCCGGACCGCCGCCCCCCACAGCTCCTCGAAGTACTTGGGCCCGGCGTTCGAGCCGCGTGCGTGGTCCAGCGCGATGCGCCACGGCACCGGGTCGCGGTCGTCGGCGCGCGCGGCGGCCGTGATCAGGGGGCTTACGGTGCGCAGCAGCTCGGCGCGGGCCGGTGACGGCCAGGCGCGGTCCACCGCCAGCTGGGCCCTGACCAGCAGCCCGCCGGGGTCGTCCGGGGCGGCCCTGTGCCACTCCTCGAACCACTCGGCACGCGAACGGGCGAAGGCGGCCAGGCGTCGTGTGTACCGGTCGCGGTTCTCCCACTCGGCGGCCGCGCGGGTGGCGGCGAGCAACTCGGCAGCGGTACGGAACTCGCCCCTCCCGGCCGCGACGAGGGCGGGGCCGAGGCGGTCGTCGGGCGCGTCGAGCAGCACCTCGTCATCGGCCGGCGGTTCGGCCGGGAACGAGGCGATCCTCTTCATCCGGGTGGGGCGGATGAAAGCGGGCAGCAGAGCCATGGTGTCGACCATTGAAAGTCCGCAGGTCCGGGACGCGCCAGGGGGTATGCCCAACCTGAGGAAAGTTGTACGCGCACCGGTCAAGGCCGGGTAAAAGGTGACTGTTCCGTCCCTGTCGGGTCCCTGCCACAGGGCCTGGCGCCACCGGGGCCCTAACCGCGCCTGAGCAGCCGTGTCGCCCCCGCCGCCACCGTCGTCGCCAGGATCCAGCCCAGCAGGATCATCGCCGCGGCCAGCCACTGCCAGCCGCCGCGCAGCTGCCACTGGCCCACCTGGCCGAGGTCTATCACCGGCAGCAGCAGGTCGAGGGTGAACAGCGCCGGGTTCCAGGCCGGGTGCCCACCGCCGGAGTTCATCGGCGGATGGCTGGCGTGCGCGAAGGCGAGCGTGCCCGCCGCCCACAGCACCGCCATCCACACGGCCGCCCGGCCCGGCCGGTAGCCATAGGCCACCGTCCAGTCCTGGACGTATCCCCAGAACTTGGCGGCCAGCGGCAGCGTCTCCCGGCGCCGGCGCTGCTTGGCGAGCAGCACCTCGCGGGCGTCCTCGTCCTCGCCGGCCCCCCGCAGCACGGTGGCGAGCCGCTCGTACGGCTCCGGGTTGTACTCGGCGGTCGCCGCCGCCACCCAGTCCAGCCGCCGGTTCAGCGGGAACGGGCCCTGCGGCACCAGGTTCTCGTACGCGAAGCCGCCCATGTGCAGATTGCCCGGCCCCGGCCAGCTGGCCGCGCGGTCCACGAGGTTGACCGTCCGCGCGCCCGACAGCACCACCTTGCCCCGCTGCGGTGTGTCCCCGAGGAAGCGCAGCTCGGGCGTCTGCACCCGGCGCAGCGACAGCTCCTGGTCGTCGGTGAAGGTGAACCGCGCCCGCTCCAGGTCGACCGCGTCGCCGAACCGCCCGTCGTCCAGCCGCACCCCGCCCTGGCACTCGAACCGCTGGATCCGCGTCCCGCGCGCGGGGGTCGTGCCGCTCAGCAGCGGGCTGCCCACGCCGGCCGGCGTCAGATACAGCGTGCGCTCGACCGTGAGCTGCGGCGCGTTCAGGGCGAGCCGTGAGTACGGATTGAGCAGCCGGGCGCCGCGCAGGCTCAGCGAGACCCCGACCTTGGCCCCGCGCAGGCTCAGCTCGCCGTGCGACTCCAGGAGCTCCGCCTGTAAGTCCTGGCCGACGGTCATCCCGTCCCCGGCGATCGAGCGGCCGCTGCGGTCCCGGTAGACGACCGCCTGGTTGAGCAGCAGATCCGTGCCGATGTGCGCGTCGGTCAGCCGGACGCCGTTGTGGAAGCGGCAGCGCGGCAGATGCAGATCTCCCTCGGTGTGCACCCGGGCCGCCTCCAGGCGGGGCATCGAGCAGTTCACGAACCGCGCGGTCGTGAAGCGGGCCTCCGGCAGCAGGACCTCCTGGTCGAAACGGCAGTCCCGCAGCTCCAGGTACGGCATGACCGTGCCGCCCGCCAGGTCCAGGGCGCCGGTGATGCGCACGCCGGCGAGCTTGAGCGAGGACACGCGGCCGGCCAGCGCGGGCGGACCGTCGAGCAGCAGCCAGCACAACATCCGGGCCCGCACGGTCCGCTCCGGTCCCCAGGGATGACCGCCGTGCGGGTCGTCCACGACGGCGTCCCCGCTGCTCAGGTCGTACACACTGCCGTTGCGGAAGGCCTGCCACATGCCGGCCTCGGCGGCGGTCAGATCGTCCGGCAGGTCCCCGGCGCGCAGGCCGGCCCCCTCGGTCACTGCTCTTCCTTCTTCCTCAACTACTCGCGAGTCGCAACTTTGTACAACCGTTCATGCCCGCTGAGTGACGTCCCGAACGCTAGACGTGAAGGGGATCTTCCGGGTTCCGGCCAGGTTCTGTATCAGCCATTGATACGCGCGGACGGCGGCCGACGCCGGTCTGAGAGAATTGGGGCTGTGATCTCCCGAATCGATCTGCGCGGCGACGCCCTTCCCGAGGGCCCCGCCCTGCGCGACCTGCTGCCCCGAGCCGACTTCGACGTTCAGGCCGCCCTCGAGAAGGTGCGTCCGATCTGCGAAGCCGTGCATCATCGGGGCGACGCGGCGCTGATCGACTTCGCGGAGAGGTTCGACGGCGTCCGGCTCGAATCCGTGCGGGTCCCGGCGCAGGCGCTCGCCGACGCCCTGGAGTCCCTCGACCCGGCCGTGCGCGCGGCCCTCGAGGAGTCCATCCGGCGCGCCCGTCTCGTCCACCGCGCCCAGCGTCGTACGGCGCACACGACCCAGGTCGTGCCCGGCGGCTCGGTGACCGAAAAGTGGGTGCCGGTCGAGCGCGTCGGGCTGTATGCACCCGGTGGCCGCTCCGTCTACCCCTCCTCCGTGATCATGAACGTGGTGCCCGCGCAGGAGGCGGGCGTCGGATCGGTCGCGCTGGCCTCACCGGCCCAGGCGGACTTCGGCGGCCTGCCGCACCCGACGATCCTCGCGGCGTGCGCGCTGCTCGGCGTCGACGAGGTCTACGCCGCGGGCGGCGCCACCGCCGTCGCGATGTTCGCGTACGGCACCGAGTCCTGCCCGCCCGCCAACATGGTCACCGGCCCCGGCAACATCTGGGTCGCCGCCGCCAAGCGCTTCTTCACGGGCAGGATCGGCATCGACGCGGAGGCCGGTCCGACCGAGATCGCCGTCCTCGCGGACGACACCGCCGACCCGGTGCACTTGGCCGCCGACCTGATCAGCCAGGCCGAGCACGACCCGCTCGCGGCGGCCGTGCTGGTCACCGACTCGGTCGAGCTGGCCGACGCGGTGGAGAAGGAGCTGGAGCCGCAGATCGCGGCCACCCGGCACATCGACGACCGGATCGTCCCCGCGCTGCGCGGCAGGCAGTCCGCGATCGTGCTGGTCGACGGCGTCGAAGAGGGACTCAGAGTGGTCGACGCGTACGGCGCGGAGCACCTGGAGATCCAGACGGCGGACGCGGCCGCCGTTGCCGACCGGGTCAAGAACGCCGGTGCGATCTTCATCGGCCCCTGGGCGCCCGTCTCGCTGGGCGACTACGCGGCGGGCTCCAACCACGTCCTGCCGACCGGCGGCTGCGCCTGCCACTCCTCGGGCCTGTCCGTCCAGTCCTTCCTGCGCGGCATCCACATCGTCGACTACACGAAGGACGCGCTGGCCGAGGTCGCGCACCACGTGGTGACGCTGGCGGAGGCGGAGGACCTGCCCGCGCACGGCGCGGCGATCAAGGCAAGGTTCGGGTGGAAGGTACCGACGAGCAAGTGAGCTTCGGAATCGACGATCTCCCCGTACGGGACGAGCTGCGCGGCAAGTCCCCCTACGGCGCGCCCCAGCTGGACGTCCCCGTACGGCTGAACACGAACGAGAACCCGTACCCGCTGCCCGAGCCGCTGGTCGAGCGGATCACGGAGCGGGTGCGCGAGGCCGCCCGCAATCTGAACCGCTACCCCGACCGGGACGCGGTCCAGCTGCGCACCGAGCTGGCGGCCTACCTGACGAAGACGGGCAAGTACCCGCTCGGCATGGAGAACGTCTGGGCGGCCAACGGCTCCAACGAGGTCATCCAGCAGCTGCTGCAGACCTTCGGCGGACCGGGCCGTACGGCGATCGGCTTCGAGCCGTCGTACTCGATGCACCCGCTCATCGCGCGCGGCACGGGCACCGGCTGGATCTCCGGCCCCCGCAACGAGGACTTCACCATCGACCTCGCGGCGGCCCGGCGGGCCATCGCCGAGCACCGGCCCGACGTCGTCTTCATCACCACCCCCAACAACCCCACGGGCAACACGGTCCCGCCCGAGACGGTGCTCGCGCTCTACGACGCGGCGCAGGCGGCCAAGCCGTCGATGGTCGTCGTCGACGAGGCCTACATCGAGTTCAGCCACGGCGACTCGCTGCTGCCGCTGCTCGAGGGCCGGCCGCAGCTCGTCGTCTCGCGGACCATGTCGAAGGCCTTCGGGGCGGCGGGTCTGCGCCTCGGCTACCTCGCCGCGCACCCGGCGGTGGTGGACGCCGTACAGCTCGTACGACTGCCGTACCACCTCTCGGCGGTGACCCAGGCGACCGCGCTGGCCGCCCTGGAGCACACCGACACGCTGCTCAAGTACGTCGAGCAGCTCAAGTCGGAGCGGGACCGGCTGGTGAGCGAGCTGCGGGCGATCGGCTACGCCGTCACGGAGTCCGACGCGAACTTCGTGCAGTTCGGCCGGTTCGAGGACTCCCACACCGCCTGGCAGAAGATCCTCGACCGGGGTGTCCTGGTCCGGGACAACGGTGTACCCGGGTGGCTGCGGGTGTCCGCCGGAACCCCGGAGGAGAACGACGCGTTCCTCGACGCGGTACGTGACTTGCAGTGTTTTGTGGGGGACACCCCCACTCCCCCGAAGGAGCTGGACGCATGAGCCGCGTTGGACGCGTGGAGCGGACCACCAAGGAGACCTCGGTCCTGGTCGAGATAGACCTCGACGGCACCGGGAGGACCGACATCGCGACGGGCGTCGGCTTCTACGACCACATGCTCGACCAGCTCGGCCGGCACGGTCTGTTCGACCTGACCGTGAAGACCGACGGCGATCTGCACATCGACTCGCACCACACCATCGAGGACACCGCCCTCGCGCTGGGCGCGGCCTTCAAGCAGGCCCTCGGCGACAAGGTGGGGATCTACCGCTTCGGCAACTGCACGGTGCCACTGGACGAGTCCCTCGCCCAGGTCACCGTCGACCTGTCCGGCCGCCCGTACCTCGTGCACACCGAGCCCGAGAACATGGCGCCGATGATCGGCGAGTACGACACCACGATGACCCGGCACATCCTGGAGTCCTTCGTCGCCCAGGCACAGATCGCACTGCATGTGCACGTGCCCTACGGGCGCAACGCACACCACATCGTGGAGTGCCAGTTCAAGGCGCTGGCGCGGGCACTGCGCTACGCCAGCGAGCGTGACCCGCGCGCGGCGGGCATTCTGCCGTCCACGAAGGGTGCGCTGTAAACCATGAACGGTCTGTCCACGGTCCTGATCGTCGTCGGCCTCTTCCTGGTCGGCGGCATCATCTCCTTCGTCAAGCAGAAGATGCCCACGAGCCTGATCGTGCTGCTCTCGATCGGCGCGGCGATGTGTCTGGTCGCGGGCGTGCTGCGGCTGGAGGTGTGGAACTGATGAGCGCGCCGAAGAAGGTCGTGGTCTTCGACTACGGATTCGGCAACGTCCGCTCCGCCGAACGCGCCCTCGCCCGCGCGGGAGCCGACGTCGAGATAACGCGCGACTTCGACGCGGCCATGAACGCCGACGGCCTGCTGGTGCCGGGCGTCGGCGCCTACGCCGCCTGTATGCAGGGCCTGCGTGAGGCCCGCGGTGACTGGATCATCGACCGCCGGTTGTCGGGCGGGCGCCCGGTGATGGGCATCTGCGTCGGCATGCAGATCCTGTTCGCGCGGGGCATCGAGCACGGCGTGGAGACCGAGGGCCTCGACGAGTGGCCCGGCTCGGTCGAGCCGCTCCAGGCCGAGATCGTGCCCCACATGGGCTGGAACACCGTCGAGGCGCCCGCCGACTCCGAGCTGTTCGCCGGCCTGGACGCGGACGCGCGCTTCTACTTCGTGCACTCCTACGCGGTCCACGACTGGTCCCTGGAGACGCACAACTCCACCATGCACGCGCCCAGGGTGACCTGGTCGACCCATGGCAAACCCTTCGTGGCCGCCGTGGAGAACGGCGCCCTGTGGGCCACGCAGTTCCACCCCGAGAAGTCCGGCGACGCCGGAGCCCAGCTCCTCACCAACTGGATCGGAACACTGTGAGCAAGCTCGAACTCCTCCCCGCCGTCGACGTCCGGGACGGACAGGCCGTCCGTCTTGTGCACGGCGAGTCCGGGACCGAGACCTCCTACGGCTCCCCTCTCGAGGCCGCCCTCGCCTGGCAGCGCTCGGGCGCCGAGTGGCTGCACCTCGTCGACCTGGACGCCGCGTTCGGCACCGGCGACAACCGTGCGCTGATCGCCGAGGTCGCCGAGCGCATGCAGGAGATGCACATCAAGGTGGAGCTGTCCGGCGGCATCCGTGACGACGACACCCTCGCGGCCGCGCTGGCCACCGGCTGCACCCGGGTGAACCTCGGCACCGCCGCGCTGGAGACCCCGGAGTGGGTCGCCAAGGTCATCGCCGAGCACGGCGACAAGATCGCGGTCGGTCTCGACGTCCGCGGCACGACCCTGCGCGGCCGCGGCTGGACCCGCGACGGCGGCGACCTCTACGAGACGCTGGAGCGCCTCAACAAGGAGGGCTGCGCCCGCTACGTCGTCACGGACATCGCCAAGGACGGCACCCTGCAGGGCCCGAACCTGGAGCTGCTGAAGAACGTCTGCGCGGCGACCGACAGGCCGGTCGTGGCTTCGGGCGGCGTGTCGTCCCTGGACGACCTGCGGGCCATCGCCGAGCTGGTACCCCTCGGTGTCGAGGGCGCCATCGTCGGGAAGGCCCTGTACGCGAAGGCGTTCACACTGGAAGAGGCCTTGGAGGCTACGTCTTGAAAACGGACTCAGTGTCATGAGCGATGCCGTACGGCGCGTGCAGAGCGGAAGTCCCTGGGAAGAGAGTTTCGGCTTCGCACGTGCCGTCGCGGCGGGTGACCGTGTGCTGGTGGCCGGTACGTCGGCCTTCCGGGGCCGGGTGCTGTACGGGGAGGGCGACCCGTACGAACAGGCCAAGGTGGCCTTCACCAGTGCGCTCGAATCGATCGCCGAGTTCGGGCTCGGTCCCGAGTCGGTGCTCAGGACCCGCATGTATCTGACCCATCTGCGGGACGTCGACGAGGTGGGCCGGGCCCACAAGGAGCTGTTCGACTCCGTGCGCCCTGTCTCGACCCTGCTGGTCGTGGAGGGCTTCGTCGATCCGCGCATCCTGGTCGAAGTGGAACTGGAAGCCTTCAGAGGCTGAAGCAGCCTTCAGAGGCAAGAAGCAGTAAGGGAGCCTGGATTCATGACCCTGGCGGTCCGAGTCATCCCCTGCCTGGACGTGGACAACGGCCGGGTCGTCAAGGGCGTCAACTTCCAGAACCTGCGCGACGCGGGCGACCCCGTCGAGATGGCGAAGGTGTACGACGCCGAGGGCGCCGACGAGCTGACGTTCCTGGACATCACCGCGTCCTCGGGCAACCGTGAGACGACGTACGACGTGGTGCGCCGCACCGCCGAGCAGGTGTTCATCCCGCTCACGGTCGGCGGCGGTGTGCGCACGGCGGAGGACGTCGACAAGCTGCTCCGCGCGGGCGCGGACAAGGTCGGCGTGAACACGGCCGCGATCGCCCGGCCCGACCTGATCCGCGAGATCGCCGAGCGGTTCGGCCGGCAGGTCCTGGTGCTGTCGGTGGACGCGCGCCGGACCGAGTCGGGCTCCTTCGAGGTGACGACGCACGGCGGCCGCAAGGGCACCGGCATCGACGCCGTCGAGTGGGCGCACCGGGCCGCCGAGCTCGGCGCGGGGGAGATCCTGCTCAACTCGATGGACGCGGACGGCACGAAGGACGGCTACGACCTGGAAATGATCGCGACCGTGCGCAAGCACGTCACGGTCCCGGTCATCGCCTCCGGCGGCGCCGGCCGGCTCGCTCACTTCCCACCGGCCGTCGCGGCGGGCGCGGACGCGGTCCTGGCCGCTTCGGTCTTCCACTTCGGCGACCTGCGCATCGCCGAGGTGAAGCAGGCCCTGAGGGAGGCGGGCCACCCGGTTCGGTGACGCTGCGCTGAGCTTTGGCCCCGGTTGCTTGGCGGCAGCCGGGGCTTCGGCGTGGGTGGGGGCGAAAGGGCAGTTGTGCCCGCTGACGTCTCGCAGGCTTCCCGCTGACGTCTCGCCGGCTTCCTGCGGCGATCGCGGCGGGCGCGGGTCTGCGGCCGGGGGCCCTTCCCAGGTCGATGCGAAAGGAAAGTTGCGCAAAATCTGTTGTGCAATTTTTCTTTCGTACCTACGGTGAGGGCATGGCAGGCAAGGAGAACCGTCGGATCACGGACGTGGGGACGCTGAAGGCGCTGGCGCATCCGTTGCGGGCGAATCTGTACCGGCTGTTGTGCGTCGAGCGGATCGCCACCGCGTCGCAGCTGGCCGAGCACGTGGACGAGGCCGTGTCCCTAGTCAGCTACCACCTGCGCAAGCTCGCCGAGCACGGGCTGATCGAGGAGGCGGAGCCGCAGACCGCCGACGGGCGGGAGCGATGGTGGCAGCCCGCCTCGGACGGGGTGAGCATCCGGGACGAGGACTTCCGGGGCGAGCCGGGAAAGGCCGCCGCCCATCTGGCGGCCACCCGCCTCTTCCACGACCAGCGCACCGACCGCTACCACCGCTACCTCGACGAACGCCCCGCCTGGAGCGCCGAATGGAACACCGCGTCCGTGGACAACGAGTCCTGGATGCGCCTCACCCCGGCGGAACTCACCGCGCTGAAGCAGGAGTTGGAGGCGCTCCTGCGCAGGTACGACGAGCAGGGCCGGGCCGCCGAAGCCGCGGGCGGGACCGAGGGGCGCGAACACGTCGCGCTGTACATGTACGGATTCCCCTTCCGCGTCTGAGAGAGGCCACCGCCGTGACCACCGTGTCCGCGACACCCGTCGAGCAGCACGTTCCCGGCCGCCCCGCCCACCGCGACCCCGACGTCCTGCGCTGGCTGAGCGCCTACACCTTCTCGATGCTCGGCGACAGCGTGTACTACATCGCCCTGTCCTGGGCCGCCGTACAGGCCGGAACCCCCTCGCAGGCCGGCATCGTGATGGCGGTCAGCGCGCTGCCGCGGGCCCTGCTGATGCTGGGCGGCGGAGTGCTGGCCGACCGGCTGGGGCCGCGACGGGTCGTCATCGCCAGCGACGCGGTCCGCTGCGCTGCCGTCCTCGCGGTGGCCGCGCTGCTGTACCTCGCCGGCCCCGGACTGTGGCCGCTGGCCCTGCTCGCCCTGGTCTTCGGCACCGTCGACGCCGTGTTCATGCCCGCCGTGGGCGCGCTCCCCGCGCGGATCACCACCAGGGACCAGCTGGCCCGGGTGCAGGGCATGCGCGGCCTCGCGATCCGCTTCGCGAGCGTCGTCGGCGCCCCGCTCGGCGGACTCGGCGTGGCGGTCGGCGGCGCGGCGGCCGCGTTCGGGCTGGCCGGGCTGCTCATCGCGGTGTCGGTGCCCCTGCTGGTGTCCGTACGGGTCCGGGAGCTGCCGGCGGACGACAGGGCAGGGGCGCGGCAGGACACCGCCTGGCGGGACCTCCGGGCCGGGCTGGCCCACATCCGCCGCCATCGCGTCCTGGCTCCCCTGATGCTGGCCATCGCCCTCGGCGACTTCGGCTTCGTCGGCCCGTTCAACGTCGGTCTGACCCTGCTGGCCGACGAGCGCGGCTGGGGCGCCTCCGGGATGGGCGCGGTGCTCGCGGGGTTCGGTGTGGGCGCCGGTGCGGCCTCCGTGCTGCTGACCGTCCGGGGGCGGCTGCCGCGCGCCGGGCTGGTCACCGGGTGCGCGATCCTCGCCGGGTCCGTCGCGATCGGCGCCCTGGCCTTCGTCCCGAGCCTCGCCGGGGCCGTCGGGGTGGCCCTGCTCGTGGGGCTCCTGGCGGGGCTCAGCGGGGCGCTGTGCGGCGCCCTGCTGCAGACCGTCGCCGACCCCGCCTACCTGGGCCGCGTCACCGCCGTCTCCGGCCTGGTCAGTCTCGGCCTCGCCCCGCTGAGCATGCCCCTCGCCGCCGCCGCGATCGGCGCCTGGGGCCTGGGCCCGGTCTACGTCGTCAGCGCCGCCGTGTGCGGGCTCGGCGGAGTCGTCGCCCTGTGCGTACCGGGCCTGCGCCGCGCCGAACTGCCCCGCTGAGGCTCAGCCGCCCGGCTGCCCCAAGGGCTCCGTCAGCTGCACATAGTTGCCGACCGTGTCGTCGAGCACGGCCGCGAGCACCGGCCCCTGCTGCTGCGGCTCATGCGTGAACCGCACACCGAGGCCGCGCAGCCGCTCGTACTGCGCCCGGATGTCGTCCACGGAGAAGACGATGGCGGGGATCCCGGCCTCGTACAGGGCCCGGCGGTACGGCTCCGCGATGGGGCTGTCGCCGGGCTCCAGCAGCAGCTGGAGATCCGGCTGGCCCCCGTCCGGCGCGCCGACCGTGATGAACAGCGTGCCGCCGCCCAGGTCCAGGCTGATGCGGGTCTCGAAGCCGAGGACATCCGTGTAGAAGGCGTGGGCCTTGGCCACGTCGTCGACGAACACGTTGGTCATCGCGACCTTGATCATGAGGAGTCCTCTCGGAGCCGAGCTGCTCAGATGCCGAGCTGCTTCGACTCGTGCAGCTTGGCGATCGCGTTCTCGTCGCCGTCCAGTTCGACCTTGGCGGCGTTCTGCCGGCCGAACGTGAACAGCAGCAGCTCCGACGGCTCGCCCGTCACCGTCACCACGGGCGAGCCCCGGTGCGCGACGGCCGTCTGGCCGTCCGGGCGCCGCAGCACCAGGCCGGTCGGCACACCCCGGCCCAGCAGCCGGGCCGTGCGCTCCAGCCGGGACCACAGGGCGTCCTGGAACACCGGGTCGAGCTCGCGCGGCGTCCAGTCGGGATGGGCGCGGCGGACGTCCTCCGTGTGGACGTAGAACTCGATGATGTTCGCCGCCTCGTCGATCTGCTTGAGCTGGAACGGCGAGAACCGCGGCGGGCCGGTGCGGATCAGCTGGATGAGCTCCTCGTACGGCTTCGCCGCGTACTCCTCCATCACCTTCTCGAGACGCGGTGCGAGCGGCTTGATCAGCGTGCCCCCGGCGGCGTCCGGCCGGCGCTCGCGCACCACCACGTGCGCGGCCAGGTCGCGGGTCTGCCAGCCCTCGCAGAGGGTCGGTGCCTCCGGACCGGCGGTTTCCAAGAGGTCGGCGAACAGGAGCCGTTCACGCTTGGCGAAGGTCGACATACAGTCAGCCTACGACCAGCCACAGGGTCGGCCCAGTGGACATCCACCGCACGCGCGCTGCGGGTCCGCCCAGTGGACACGGACCGTCACCGTCAGTGCGGCGCGGCACAATGGCCGCATGACCAGTACGACCGGCACGCCCGGGCCCAGCAGCCTCGACCCCGAGATCGCCGCGCGCCTCAAGCGCAGCGCCGACGGTCTCGTCCCCGCCATCGCCCAGCAGTACGACACCGGAGAGGTGCTGATGCTCGGCTGGATGGACGACGAGGCGCTGCACCGCACGCTGACCACCGGCCGCTGCACGTACTGGTCGCGCAGCCGCCGGGAGTACTGGGTCAAGGGCGACACCTCCGGCCACTTCCAGTGGGTCAAGTCCGTCGCCCTCGACTGCGACGCCGACACCGTGCTGGTCCAGGTGGACCAGGTCGGCGCCGCCTGCCACACCGGCGCCCGCACCTGCTTCGACGCCGACGTACTGCTCAAGGACGCCGATTCCCGCGTACCCGTCTCCGATCAGTAAGGTCAGCCGCCATGGACCTAGAGACGTTCCGCAAGCTGGCCACCGACCGCCGCGTCATTCCGGTCACCCGCAAGCTCCTCGCCGACGGCGACACCCCGGTCGGGCTCTACCGCAAGCTCGCCGCCGAGCGCCCCGGCACGTTCCTGCTGGAGTCCGCGGAGAACGGCCGCTCCTGGTCCCGCTACTCCTTCGTGGGCGTGCGGTCCGCCGCGACCCTGACCGAGCGTGACGGCCAGGTCGACTGGCTGGGCGTCCCGCCCGTCGGCGTCCCCGTCGACGGCGACCCGCTGGCCGCCCTGCGCGCCACCATCGAGGCCCTCCACACCCCCCACCAGGAGGGGATGCCGCCCTTCACCGGCGGCCTGGTCGGCTACCTCGGCTACGACATCGTCCGCCGCCTGGAGAAGATCGGCCCCGGCGAGCGGGACGACCTGCGGCTCCCCGAGCTCACCATGCTCCTCACCAGCGACCTCGCGGTCATGGACCACTGGGAGGGCTCCGTCCTGCTGATCGCCAACGCGATCAACCACAACGATCTCGACACCGGCGTCGACGAGGCCCACGCGGACGCCGTGGCCCGGCTCGACGCCATGGAGGCCGACCTCTCGCGCCCGGTCGCCCAGCCCCCGGCCGTCCTGCCGCCCTCCGAGCTGCCCGAGTACACCGCACTGTGGGGCGGCCCGGACTTCCAGGAGGCCGTCGAGGACATCAAGGAGCGCATCCGAGCGGGCGAGGCCTTCCAGGTCGTACCCTCGCAGCGCTTCGAAACGCCGTGCACGGCGAGCGCGTTGGACGTGTACCGGGTCCTCAGGGCGACCAACCCCTCGCCGTACATGTACCTGTTCCGCTTCCCCCACGGGGACGGCGGCGCCTTCGACGTCGTGGGCTCCAGCCCGGAGGCCCTGGTGAAGGTCGAGGACGGGCAGGCCATGGTCCACCCCATCGCCGGCACCCGGCACCGCGGCGCCACCCCGCAGGAGGACCAGGCCCTCGCCGACGAACTGCTCGCCGACCCCAAGGAGCGCGCCGAGCACCTGATGCTCGTCGACCTCGGCCGCAACGACCTGGGGCGGGTCTGCGCACCCGGCTCGGTCGAGGTGGTCGACTTCATGTCCATCGAGCGGTACTCGCACGTCATGCACATCGTCTCGACGGTGACCGGACGGGTGGCCGAGGGCCGTACGGCCTTCGACGTCCTGACGGCCTGCTTCCCGGCGGGCACCCTGTCCGGCGCGCCCAAGCCGCGCGCGATGCAGATCATCGACGAGCTGGAGCCGTCCCGGCGCGGGCTGTACGGCGGCTGTGTCGGCTACCTCGACTTCGCGGGCGACTCCGACACGGCCATCGCCATCCGTACGGCCCTGCTGCGCGACGGCACCGCGTACGTCCAGGCGGGCGCGGGCATCGTCGCCGACTCCGACCCGGTCGCCGAGGACCAGGAGTGCCGCAACAAGGCAGCGGCGGTCCTGCGCGCCGTGCACACGGCCAACCGGCTGGGCAAGTAGGGCGCTTACCGGACAGTGGGGCGCGTATCACGTGAACCCCGGGTGACGGTTCGCCCGGGGTTCAGGCGATAGTGGGGTACGTGACTGCCGTACCTCACCCCCGCCCCGAAGCCGCCGGACCCGCACGGTCCGGCCGCCGCAGCCTCGCCGTCGCCCTGCTGTGCGGTGCGCTCGGCGCTGCCGTGGCGCTGCTGGCCACCCGGCAGCGCTGGGCCGAAGGCACCGCGACGGTGGCCGGCGGTGCCTTCCCGCTGACCGCCAAGGGCAGCGACGTCACGGGCGTCCCCGCGGCCCTCGCGATAGTGGGCCTCGCCGCGCTCGTCGCCGTCTTCGCCGTCCGCCGGTCCGGCCGCCTGCTGGTCGCCGGGCTCCTCGCGCTCTCCGGCGCCGGCACGATCGCCGCCGCCCTGCTCGGCGCCTCGGACAGCTCGGCGCTCGACGAGAAGGCCGCCGAGGCCACCGGAGACACCTCAGCGAGCGTGGCCGCGCTGACCCACACCGGCTGGCCCTATGTCGCGGCCGCCGGCGGCCTCCTGCTGCTGCTCGCCGGGCTCCTCGCCCTGCGCTACGGACGCCTGTGGCCCGCCATGTCCGACCGCTACGAGCGCGGCACCGCCCGCCCCCGCCGCACGGCCCCGGCCGCGGATCCCGACCGCCCCGAGGACCTCTGGAAGGCCCTGGACCGCGGTGAGGACCCGACGGGGGCTTGAGGGTCCGGCGCCGGCCACCGGTTGCGGGACCCCGGCCCCGATGTGGCGAAACAGACGCCACCCGAGCTCACGGCATCCACCCCCGTACGGAACAATGGACCGTGAGCGTCCGGCTCACACGCATCAAGCAACGAGCACGCAATCTGCAACGAGGAGCAAGCAATGGCGGGCAGCAGCCACGGACACACCCCGGCCGCCTGGACCGGTGTCACCATCGCCTTCATCGGTTTCTGCGTCGCGGGCGCGTTCATGGTGATGGCCCAGCCGCTGGGCTTCTGGGCCGGCATGGTGATCGTGGCGCTCGGCGGTGTCGTCGGCGCCGTCATGCGCTCCATGGGCCTCGGTCAGCCGAAGAGCGCCCACTCGGTGCCCCAGCCGCAGCCCCGGGCCGCGGTGACGCCCGAGCCGGCCGGCGTCGAGGGCTGACCAGCAGTTCCTGTGCCGAGGGGCGGCTCGCACCGAAGAGGTGCGGGCCGCCCCTCGCGCGCGTGCGGCCCGTGCGCGGCACAATGCAAGGCGTGAACGCCGACAGCCACAGCGCCCGGGGGATCGACCGGCGGACCGGGCCGCCCACCGCCCTGCCGGGGCGGCTGGCCGTGCCCGCCGGGATCCTCGCGGCCGTCGTCGGGGCCTTCGCCTACGTAGGCACCGTCGACCCCAACGAGCCGGGCCACTACCCGGTGTGCCCGCTGCTCCGCTACGCGGGCGTCTACTGCCCCGGCTGCGGCGGTCTGCGCAGCGCCCACGCCTTCGTGCACGGGGACTTCCTCACCGCGCTCCAGGACAACGCGATGGCCGTGGCCGCCTACGCGGGCTTCGCGGTGCTGTGGACCGTCTGGGTCGTCCGTGCGGTGCGCGGACGACCGCTGCGGATCGATCTCGGGCCGGTGCACCTGTGGAGCCTGGGGGCGCTGATCCTGGTGTTCACCGTTGTCCGGAACCTTCCCTTCGGTGGCTGGCTCCATCCTTGATCGACCGGCGAATGTCCAGGTAGTGGGACCGCCGTCCACCGGATGCGAGGCCGGCGCCGTCCTCCGGATACCATCGCAGTGACCATGGGTTTTCGATCGTTCGGAAGGGGGCCGCTCGCGTGAGTGTGCTCGACGAGATCATCGACGGAGTCCGTGCCGACCTCGCGGAGCGGAAGGCGCGCGTCAGCCTCGACGAGCTCAAGGAGCGCGCGGCGAAGGCGCCCGCGGCCAAGGACGGCGTTGCCGCGCTGCGCGGCGACGGCGTCAAGGTGATCTGCGAGGTGAAGCGCTCCAGCCCGTCCAAGGGCGCGCTGGCCGCGATCGCCGATCCGGCCGGGCTCGCCGCGGACTACGAGGCAGGCGGCGCGGCCGTCATCTCGGTCCTGACGGAGCAGCGCCGCTTCGGCGGCTCGCTGGCAGACCTGGAGGCGGTCCGCGCACGCGTGGACATCCCGGTCCTGCGCAAGGACTTCATCGTCACGTCGTACCAGCTGTGGGAGGCCCGCGCGTACGGTGCCGACCTCGCGCTGCTGATCGTCGCGGCCCTCGACCAGCCGGCCCTCGAGTCGCTGATCGAGCGTGCCGTCTCCATCGGCCTCACCCCCCTCGTCGAGGTGCACGACGAGGAGGAGGTCGAACGCGCGGTGGACGCGGGCGCCAAGGTGATCGGCGTCAACGCCCGCAACCTGAAGACACTGGAGGTCGACCGCGGCACCTTCGAGCGGGTCGCGCCGGAGATCCCGGACAGCATCGTCAAGGTCGCCGAGTCCGGCGTCCGCGGCCCGCACGACCTGATCGCCTACGCCAACGCGGGCGCCGACGCGGTCCTGGTCGGCGAGTCCCTCGTCACCGGGCGTGACCCGAAGGCGGCGGTGGCCGACCTGGTCGCCGCGGGCGAGCATCCCGCACTGCGGCACGGCCGGGGCTGAACTCCCGGTAGGCTGGCCCCGATGACGCTTTCGATCACCCTGACGACCCGGGACCCGTACGCCCGCCTCGCGCGCGGCTGCCGGCCCCGCGGTTGCCGCGCGCCCGCCCGCCGGGTGCACGGCCGTCGGGTGCGATACGTCATCGGTGACGAACCGGGCCAGGTGAACGGCATGCGATGGCAGCGGCCGACCTACAGGGGCGCGGGGAACTGCGCGCGCAGCCACAACGGGTCCGCAGCCAACTGACCTCCCCGCCCCCACGGCGATTAGTGACGTTCCACCACTCACCGTGAGGTTTCCGCATGCCCAGCGAGTTCTTCATCCCCGACCCCGAGGGTCAGGTCCCCAGCGCCGAAGGCTACTTCGGCGCGTACGGCGGCAAGTTCATCCCGGAGGCGCTCGTCGCCGCCGTCGACGAGGTCGCCGTCGAGTACGACAAGGCGAAGGCCGACCCCGAGTTCGCCCGCGAGCTCGACGATCTGCTCGTCAACTACACCGGCCGGCCCAGCGCCCTCACCGAGGTGCCGCGGTTCGCCGAACACGCCGGTGGCGCCCGGGTGTTCCTCAAGCGCGAGGACCTCAACCACACCGGGTCCCACAAGATCAACAACGTGCTCGGCCAGGCCCTGCTCACCAAGCGCATGGGCAAGACGCGCGTCATCGCGGAGACGGGCGCCGGCCAGCACGGCGTCGCCACCGCCACCGCCTGCGCGCTGTTCGGCCTCGAATGCACCGTCTACATGGGCGAGATCGACACCAGGCGGCAGGCCCTCAACGTGGCCCGCATGCGCATGCTCGGTGCCGAGGTCGTCGCCGTGAAGTCCGGCAGCCGCACGCTGAAGGACGCCATCAACGAGGCCTTCCGGGACTGGGTCGCCAACGTCGACCACACCCACTACCTCTTCGGCACCGTCGCCGGTCCGCACCCCTTCCCGGCCATGGTCCGCGACTTCCACCGGGTGATCGGTGTGGAGGCCCGCCGTCAGCTCCTGGAGCGCGCCGGGCGGCTGCCCGACGCCGCCATCGCCTGTGTCGGCGGCGGCTCCAACGCCATCGGTCTCTTCCACGCCTTCATCCCGGACGCCTCCGTCCGTCTCATCGGCTGCGAGCCCGCCGGGCACGGCGTCGAGACCGGCGAGCACGCGGCGACCCTCACCGCGGGCGAGCCCGGCATCCTGCACGGCTCCCGGTCCTACGTCCTGCAGGACGAGGAGGGCCAGATCACCGAGCCGTACTCGATCTCGGCCGGTCTGGACTACCCGGGCATCGGGCCCGAGCACTCCTACCTCAAGGACACCGGCCGCGGCGAGTACCGCGCGGTCACCGACGACGCGGCCATGCAGGCCCTGCGCCTGCTGTCGCGGACGGAGGGCATCATCCCGGCCATCGAGAGCGCCCACGCCCTCGCCGGTGCCCTGGAGGTCGGCAAGGAGCTGGGCAAGGACGGGCTGATCGTGGTCAACCTGTCCGGCCGCGGCGACAAGGACATGGACACGGCCGCCCGCTACTTCGGTCTGTACGACAGCGGTGCGGACGCGGAGGTCGCCGCCGACGCCGACAGTGACACCGCCGAGATCGAGGGGGACGCCAAGTGAGCGGGAACATCGACCTGTTGACCGACACCCTCGCGGCCGCGAAGGCCGAGGGCCGGTCCGCGCTCATCGCCTACCTCCCGGCCGGGTTCCCGTCCGTGGACGGCGGCATCGAGGCGATCAAGGCCGTCCTGGACGGCGGCGCCGACGTCGTCGAGGTCGGCCTGCCGCACAGCGACCCCGTTCTCGACGGTCCGGTCATCCAGACCGCCGACGACATCGCCCTGCGGGGCGGTGTGAAGATCGCCGACGTCATGCGCACGGTCAGCGAGGCCCACGCGGCCACCGGGAAGCCGGTGCTCGTGATGACGTACTGGAACCCCATCGACCGCTACGGCGTCGAGCGCTTCACCGCCGAGCTGGCGGAGGCGGGCGGGGCGGGCTGCATCCTGCCCGACCTGCCGGTCCAGGAGTCGGCGCTGTGGCGGGAGCACGCCGAGAAGCACGGGCTCGCGACGGTCTTCGTGGTCGCTCCCAGCAGCAAGGACGAGCGGCTCGCCGAGATCACCGCGGCGGGCAGCGGCTTCGTCTACGCCGCGTCCCTGATGGGTGTCACCGGCACCCGTGAGTCGGTCGGCGCGCAGGCGCAGGACCTGGTGCGGCGCACCCGCGCCACCGGCACCGGCCTGGCGGTCTGCGTCGGGCTCGGCGTCTCCAGCCGCGCCCAGGCCGCCGAGGTCGCCGGATTCGCCGACGGGGTCATCGTCGGCTCGGCCTTCGTGAAGCGGATGCTGGACGCGCCGGACGACGCGGCCGGTGTCGACGCGGTCCGCGAACTGGCCGGTGAGCTGGCGAAGGGCGTGCGCGGACAGGCCTGACCGTCCGGCAGGACGAACCAGCCGTCAGGCATAACGGAATATTCGGTCACTCGAACGGGTGGACCTGGGACAGGGGAGGCGCGCTGCGCCTCCCCTGTTCGTTCTGGGGGTGTGAGCGAGAAGAACCGTGACGGAAAGCGCACCGCCCGGGAGCGGATTGCGGTCGAGCGCGAGAAGCAGAAGGCCGCGGAGAAGCGACGCCGCGCGCTGATCGTGGGCGCGAGCGTCGTCTGCGTCCTCGGCCTCGCGGCGGTGATCGGCGTGATCGCCGCGAACGCCGGCAAGAACAAGGGCGGCAAGAGTTCGGGCCCAGCGGTGGCGCCCTCGGGCGCGCAGGGCAAGGACGGCCTAGCGATCCCGGTCGGCAAGGACGGAGCCAAGTCGACGCTCACGGTGTGGGAGGACTTCCGCTGCCCGGCCTGCCAGGCCTTCGAGGCGGCCTACCGCCCGACGCTCCACGAGCTGGCGGACGCCGGCAAGCTCAGAGTCGAGTACCACCTGGTCAGACTGATCGACGGCAACCTCGGCGGCACCGGCTCGCTGCGCGCGGCCAACGCGGCGGCCTGCGCCCAGGATGCCGGCAAGTTCCGCGACTACCACGACGTCCTCTACTCGAACCAGCCCAAGGAGACGGACGACACCTTCGCGGACAACGCCAAGCTGATCGAGCTGGCGGGCAAGGTCCAGGGGCTCGACACCCCGGCCTTCCGGGCCTGTGTCAACGACGGGAAGCACGACAGCTGGGTCGACAAGTCGCACGCGGCCTTCAAGGCCGGCAACTTCAGCGGCACGCCGACCGTCCTGCTCGACGGCAAGAACATCTACCAGGACCAGACGATGACCCCGCAGAAGCTGAAGCAGATGGTGGAGGCGGCCAACCAGGGGTAAGTGTTTCTCACACCCCCGTTATGGACCCGTAGCCGGGCTGCCTGCCGTGTGCCGGGCCCGGCACGGTAGCGTCGACCCTGCCATGGAACTTGCCTACATTCCCAGCCCGTCGCGCGGGGTCCTGTACCTCGGGCCGATTCCGTTGCGCGGCTACGCGTTCTGCATCATCATCGGCGTCTTCGTAGCCGTCTGGCTCGGCAACAAGCGCTGGATCGCCCGCGGCGGCCGGTCCGGCACGGTGGCCGACATCGCGGTCTGGGCCGTGCCCTTCGGCCTCGTCGGCGGCCGGCTCTACCACGTGATCACGGACTACGAGCTGTACTTCAGCGAGGGCCGTGACTGGGTGGACGCCTTCAAGGTGTGGGAGGGCGGCCTCGGCATCTGGGGCGCGATCGCCCTCGGCGCGGTCGGCGCGTGGATCGGCTGCCGGCGCCGGGGCATCCCGCTGCCCGCCTACGCCGACGCCATCGCCCCCGGCATCGCCCTGGCCCAGGCCATCGGCCGCTGGGGCAACTGGTTCAACCAAGAGCTGTACGGCCGCGAGACGCACGTTCCGTGGGCGCTGCACATCACCTCCTCCGAGGGCGGCCGGGTGCCGGGCTACTACCACCCGACATTCCTGTACGAGTCCCTGTGGTGCATCGGCGTCGCCCTTCTGGTCATCTGGGCCGACGGCCGCTTCCAGCTGGGCCACGGTCGGGCGTTCGCCCTGTACGTCGCCGCGTACTGCGTGGGCCGCGGCTGGATCGAGTACATGCGCGTCGACGACGCCCACCACATCCTGGGCCTCCGCCTCAACGACTGGACCGCGATGATCGTGTTCCTGCTCGCGGTGGTCTACATCGTGCTGTCGTCGAGGAAGCGGCCGGGACGCGAGGCCGTGGTCGAGCCCGGCGCCGCCGAGGACGAGGCCGCGGAAGACGGTACGGCGGAGCCCGAGGACGAGTCCGCGGACAAGCCGGGTGCCGAGGCGAAGGCAGACGTGGAGGCAGACGCGGACGCGGGGGCCGAGACGGACTCCACCGGGTCCGCCGAGGCTTCGGGAGCCGAGGAGACGAAGGACGAGGCCGAGTCGGCGTCGAAGAAGAGCTGACACCTTCGGCCGTACGACGACGCACGACGAGACGCACGACGACGAGGGCGCCCGGATCGATCCGGGCGCCCTCGTCGCGTCTCAGGTCGCGTCTCAGAACGGGTCTCAGGGTCTGCGGGCCAGTGACAGCGTGCGCTGGGCCGCCGCCACCACCGCCGCGTCGACGAATCTGCCGTCCGGCAGCGCCAGGGCGCCCTGCTCCTCCGTCGCGGCCTTGACGATCGTCTCGGCCTGTTCGATCTCCTCCTCCGTGGGCAGATAGGCCCGCTCGATGATCGGGAGCTGGCGGGGGTGAATGGCGGCGCGGCCGAGGAAGCCCAGGGAGCGGCCGTGGGCGCAGGAAGCCGCCAGCCCCTCCAGGTCGCGGATGTCGGGGTGCACCGACTGGGGCGGCGGGGCCAGCCCCGCCGCCCGCGCCGCGACCACGACCCGGGAACGGCACCAGTCCAGCCCCGCGTCCTCGCGTACGCCCAGGTCGGCCCGCAGATCCGACTCGCCGAGGGAGACGCCCCGCAGGGACGGGTGGGCCGAGGCGATCGCGTAGGCGTGCTCGATGCCCAGGGCCGACTCCAGGAGGGCGTAGAGGGGGAGCCCGGTTCCCTCCGCGACGCGCACCACCTCCTCGGCGTACGTCACCTTCGGGAGCCGGAGCCCGGACAGGCCCGGAAGCGCGGTCACCGCACGCAGGTCGGCGGCCGCCCACGGCGCCTCCAGGGCGTTGACCCGGACGTGGACCCGGACCGGCCGGGGTTCGGACAGCAGGTCGGCGGTCGCCTCGCGGGCGTACGCCTTGCGGTCCGGGGCGACCGCGTCCTCCAGGTCGATCACCACCACGTCCGCGCCGCAGGCCAGCGCCTTGGCCACGACGTGCGGACGGTCGCCGGGGACGTACAGCCAGGTGAGCGGGAA
The DNA here is from genome assembly GCF_032656585.1 of Streptomyces herbicida. Classification (NCBI taxonomy): domain Bacteria; kingdom Bacillati; phylum Actinomycetota; class Actinomycetes; order Kitasatosporales; family Streptomycetaceae; genus Streptomyces; species Streptomyces herbicida. The sequence goes on along the minus strand of NZ_JAUYWJ010000008.1, from coordinate 243,079 downwards.
GGGGGTCACAAGGCGCCCTCCGTGCGCAACGAGCCGAGCTCCGCCGGGGTGAGGCCCAGCTCGGTCAGGACCGCCTCCGTGTCCGCGCCGTGCGGACGGCCCGCCCAGCGGATCGCGCCGGGTGTGGCGGAGAGCCGGAAGAGGACGTTCTGCATGCGCAGCAGGCCCAGTTCCGGGTCGTCGACGGCGGTGATGGTGTCCAGGGCCTGGTACTGCGGGTCCGCCATCACGTCCCGTACGTCCTGGATCGGCGCCGCGGCGGCCTCCGCCTTCTCGAAGGCCGCCAGGACCTCGTCCCGGGTGCGGCCGGCGATCCAGGCACCGACCGCCTTGTCGAGGACGTCGGCGTGCGCGGCCCGTTCGGCGCCCGTCGCGAACCACGGCTCGTCGATCAGATCCGGACGGCCGACCAGGTGCATCACGCGCTCGGCGATCGACTGGGCGGAGGTGGAGACCGCGACCCAGGTGCCGTCCGCCGTGCGGTAGGTGTTGCGCGGGGCGTTGTTCTGGGAGCGGTTGCCGGTGCGCGGCTGGACGTGGCCCAGCTGGTCGTACCAGACGGGCTGCGGGCCGAGCACGGTCAGGATCGGTTCGATGATCGCCATGTCGACGACCTGGCCCTCGCCGGTGCGGTCCCGGGCCGCGAGCGCCGTCATCACCGCGTACGCCGTGGCCAGGCCCGCGATGGAGTCGGCGAGCCCGAAGGGCGGGAGCGTCGGAGGTGCGTCCGGCTCGCCGGTGATCGCGGCGAAGCCGCTCATCGCCTCGGCCAGGGTCCCGAAGCCGGGGCGGTGCGCGTACGGGCCGAACTGGCCGAAGGCGGTGACCCGGGCGAGGATCAGCCGCGAGTTGGCGGCCGACAGTTCCTCCCAGCCCAGGTCCCACTTCTCCAGGGTGCCGGGGCGGAAGTTCTCGACGATCACGTCGGCGGTGGCCGCCAGTCGCAGCAGGACGGCGCGGCCGCCGGGCTTGGACAGGTCGAGGGTGATGGTGCGCTTGTTGCGGCCGAGCAGCTTCCACCACAGGCCGACGCCGTGCTTCGAGGGACCGTGGCCCCGGCAGGGGTCGGGCTTGGCGGGATGCTCGACCTTGATCACCTCGGCGCCGAAGTCACCGAGCAGGGTGGCGGAGAGAGGGCCGGCGAAGAGGGTGGCGAGATCGAGGACGCGCAGGCCGGTGAGGGGTTGGGTGGAGGTGTTCATGCGGTGTACTGCGCCTCGATCTCCGGGCGGTACGGCATCGACGCCGACGCCCCCTCCCGCTGGACGGAGACGGCGGCCGCCGCGGCGGCCCACGTCAGCGCCTCCCGGATCGGCCGCTCCTCGCTGAGCGCGACCGCGAGGGCGCCGACGAAGGTGTCGCCCGCGCCGGTCGAGTCCACGGCGGTCACGCCGGGTGCGGGAACCACGAGCGGTCCGGCCCCGCGGGTCAGGTACAGGCAGCCGGCCGCGCCCAGGGTGACGACCACCTCCGGTACCTGCTCGAGCAGGACGTCGGCCGCCTCGCGCGGGTCGGGCCGCCCGGTGAGGGCGGTCGCCTCGTGCTCGTTGGGGACCAGCAGGTCGGTGGCGGCGAGGAGCCCGGGCGGCAGCGGCTGGGCGGGGGCCGGGGTGAGGATCGTACGGACTCCGTGTCTACGGGCCGCCTCCGCGCCCGCGAGCACCGCCGCGGTGGGGATCTCGAGTTGCAGGAGCAGCGCGTCGGCGGAGGCGATCACGCCCTCGTCGCCGGGGGAGAGATGGTCCACGGTGGCGTTCGCGCCCGGGACGACCACGATCGAGTTGCCGCCCTCGTCGTCCACCACGATGTGCGCGGTGCCGGACGAGCCCTCCATGGTGCGCAGGTCGTCGGTGTCCACGCCGGAGTGCTCCAGGGTGTCGCGCAGCCGGCTGCCGAAGACGTCGTTGCCGACCGCGCCGATCATCGAGACGGTGGCGCCCGCGCGGGCCGCGGCGATCGCCTGGTTGGCGCCCTTGCCACCGGGGATCGTGCGGAACTCCCGTCCCGTGACGGTCTCTCCGAGCTGCGGGGCCTTCTCGACGTACGCGACGAGGTCCATGTTCAAGCTGCCGAGTACGGCGATGTGGGTCATGGGCGGGTCGCCTCCAGGTGGGTGAGGTGGGCGAGGGTGTCGAAGCCGGTGCCGTCGAAGTCGGCGACGGACGTGGCGAGCCGGTTCTTCAGGGGCGTCGTCCAGCGGTCGGGGAGAGCGGTGGGGCGGCCGGCGAGGAGACCGGCGACGCTCCCCGCCGTGGCGCCGTTGGAGTCGGTGTCCCAGCCGCCCGACACCGCCCGGCAGATGGAGCTGGTGAAGTCGCCGTCCGCGTGGGTGAGGGCGGCGGCGATCAGAGCGGTGTTGGGGACGGCGTGGACCCAGTGGTGGGTGGGGGAGTGAACGGCGTGCAGTCCGTCCACGACGGCGTCGAAGTCCTCGTGGGACTCGGCCAGTCCGATGGCGTGGTCCACGGCCGCGGCCAGCCGGGAGCGGGGCGGGATCACCGTGCGGCCGGTGCGCAGGCAGGCGTGGATGTCGTGGGTGCCGGTGGCCGCGGCGGCGATGACGGCCGCGATGAACATCGCCGCGTACACGCCGTTGGCGGTGTGGGTGAGGGTGGCGTCGCGGTGGGCCTGTGCGGCGGCGGCCGCCGGGTCTCCCGGGTTGGTCCAGCCGTGCACGTCCGCGCGGATCAGGGCGCCGATCCACTCGCGGAAGGGGTTGCGGTGGCGGGCGGTGTGCGGGGGTTCGACGCCGGTGAGGAGGTTGCGGTAGGCGATGCGCTCGGCGGTGAAGGTGCGTCCGGCGGGGAGTTCGTCGAGCCAGAGCCGGGCCACGTCCGTGGTGGTGAAGGCCTTGCCGTGGCGGCGGAGCAGGAGGAGGTTGAGCAGGGGGTAGTTGAGGTCGTCGTCCTCGGGCATTCCGTCGATGTTCTCGGCGAGGGAGGTGGCGGCCGAGCGGCGGTTCCAGGGGTGCGCCGCGAGGAGTTCTCCGGGGACGCCCTTTGCGGTGAACCAGGTGTTCAGGGGCCAGTTGCCGGAGGCGCGGGCGAGTTCGCGGATGGCGTGCAGCGGGAGCTTCTCGACGGGTTTGCCGAGGAGGCACCCTGCGGCTCGGCCGAGCCAGGCGGCTTCCAGGCCGGGCAGGGCGGTAACGCTCGCCCGCGCCTGCGGTCCACCGGGCCAATCCGGGCAGCGTGCCTTGATCTTCGCGAGGTCCGTCGGTTCCTCGTCCGCCAACCTGCTCGGCAGGTCGGCCAGTTCGTCGAGCAGGTCCTCCGCCAGCTGCCGGAGATAGCGCGACGCCCGCCCCGCCGAAGCGCCGGCCCGGGTCGGCGCCTCCGGACCCCCCGCCGCTCTCCACCGCGCCGCGATCGCCCAGGGCTCGCGGCCGTCCTGGCCGGCCTGGCGGAGTTCGTGGCCGATCAGGTCCTCCGGCTGGACCCAGGTCAGCCGGAGCATCGCGGGCCCCCGAGCTCGGCGATCGCCCGCTCGTGCGCTCGCCGGCGCCGTACGTCCCGCTCGAAGACCTCGCGGGTCACCTCGGTGAGCGTCCGTGCGGGTTCCCACAGGTCGAGGCGGCTGGCCTCGGCGACCGTCTTCGACCAGTCGTCCGGGACCGGTGAGCCGAGAGCCCCGGCCAGGGCCCCCGCCATCGTCGCGATCGAGTCGCAGTCGCGGCCGTAGTTGACCGCTCCCAGGACCGCCCGGCGGTAGTCGCCGCCGGAGACGACCAGCATGCCCAGGGCGATGGGGAGTTCCTCGACGCAGTGGAGGCGGGAGGGGCGGCGGGCCGCGAGAGAGGGGGCGCGGTAGTCCGGGCCGACCGTGTCGTAGGGCGCCACCGCCTCCCGGAGGGGGACCAGCGCCGACTCGAAGTCCCGGTGTGCGGCCGCCACTTCGCAGACCCGCCCGATCGCCTCCCGCGTGCCGTCCTTCGCCAGGGACAGACAGGCCGCCACCACCGACTCCGGTGTCGCCCCCGGCGCACACGCCGCCGCCACCGCCGCCGCGAAAACGCCCGCCGCCTCACGGCCGTACGACGACTGGTGCGCACCCGCGACGTCCAGGGCCTCGGCGTACGCGGCGCCGGGATTGGCGGCGTTGACCAGCCCGACGGGAGCCATGTACATCGCCGCGCCGCAGTTGACGATGTTGCCCGTGCCGGCCTCGCGGGGGTCCACATGACCGTACGCCAGCCTCGCCACCAGCCATTTCTCCGCGAGGAAGATGCGCTGGAGCAAAAGCGCCTCGGCCTCCAGCTCGGGGATCCAGCGCGGGTTCGTCATGAGGTCCGGGACCAGATGGCCGGCGATCGCGTACGCGTCGAGATGGTCACGTACCGTCGCGTACACCCGTACCAGCGCATGCGTCATCAAGGTGTCGTCGGTGACATGGCCGTCGCCCTTGTGGTACGGGGCGATGGGGCGGGCGGTGCGCCAGGCGTCGCCGTTCCAGGGGCCGACGACACCGGTGACGCGGCCGCCGTGGCGTTCGAGGATCTGGTCGGGGGAGTAGCCCTCGACAGGTCCGCCGAGTGCGTCGCCGACGGCGGCTCCGACGAGTGCCCAGGTGATCCGTTCGTCCAGACCCGGCCCGCTGTTTTCTTCTCCTTTGGCCGTCATGCCCCGAATCATCCTCCTGGTCGGGCCGGTTGTGCGGCTTCCAGGAGTTCGGCGAGTTCCACGAGGTCGGTGCCGGTGAGACGGGGGAGCGTGCAGCCGGGGAGAGTGCGGCAGGCCTCCCGCCAGGCGGGCGGGATCGACTCGCCGCCGCCCAGGGCGCCGGTCAGCGCACCCGCGAGAGCGGGCGCCGAGTCGGCGACCCGGGAGAGACAGGCCGCGGCGGGGACGGCCTCGGCGATCCGGCCCTGCGCCGCCGTGGCCAGGGCGAGGGCGACCGGGACCGTCTCGGCGGCGGCGATGCCATAGCTGTACACATGGTCGACGATTTGGTGTTCGAGGAGTGGGATGAGGGCGAAGGCGGTGTCCGTCTCCCGGGCGAGGGCCAGTGCCTGCCGGGCGTTACGGCCGATCTCCGTCTCCTCGGGCAGTTCGGCGAGCGCGGCCGTCACGCACGCCTCGGCGTCCGCCCCGACGAGTGCCAGCGCGAGTGCCGCCGCCATGGCCCGGGCGCCGTGCACACCGTCGCCGTCCTGGGTGTAGCGGGCGTCGAACTCGGCGAGGTCGGCGGCGCGGCGGGGGTCGCCGGGGTGGGCCACGGCCAGGACACAGGCGCGTACACAGGCCGCGTCGTCGAAGTAGTGGGGGTTGTCGTGGCCGGTGGCGGGCGGGCGCAGGCCGGTGGCGAGGTTGCCCAGCCCGGCGCGCACCGAGATACGGGCGCGCAGGGGCAGTACCGCCGACTCGACCTCGGGGGCGCGGTCGGCGGCCGCCGCCACCTCGGAGGCGACGGCGCTCCAGGTGAGGTCGATGGCGGCCCGGGTCCGGCGCTCCCGGCTGAGGTCCCCGAGCACGGTGTCGTCCCCGGCCCGCAGGACCGCCTCCGCCGCGAACACCGCCCACTCGGCGTCGTCGGAGGGGCCGAGGCGGAGCGGCTCGGGGGGCTGGTTGAGCGCGATGGGGACGGGCAGGGTCGTCGTCGCGTTCTGCTCGGCGAAGGTGTCCAGCTCGCGGGTGAGGCGCCGGGTCCACTCGGGCATCCGCGCGGCCCGGTGCCGGGCGGCGGGCCAGCCTGCCGCGTCCCCCGCGGCCAGGCCCAGCAGGAGGCCTTCGACGCGGCGGGTCATGGCAGGACCTCGTTGATGCCGGCCCGCACCACTCCCGGCAGGCAATCCCGCACCACCCCCGGCAGATAGTCCGGTACGACCACGTCCGCGCCCCACTTCCCGCCCTCGCCCGGCACCAGCAGCTCCGCCACGTCCAGCACGTGGTGGCCCGCCATGGAGGGCAGGCAGCTGCCGCGGGCCGGGCCGATCGCCGCGGCCCAGTCCGCCGGGATCGCGGTCACGCCCTGGGTCGCGCCGGCCAGGGCGCCCGCCACGGCGGCCGTGGTGTCGGCGTCGCGGCCCATGTTCACGGCGGTGAGGACGGCCTCCCGGAAGTCGCCGTCGGCCGCCGCGTACGCCCCGAAGGCCAGGGCCACCGCCTCGGGGGCCAGATCGGTCCAGGGGTAGCCGCCGACGACCACTGCGGAGCGGACCGCCCGTTCGCCGCGGTGGGCCACCGCCACCGCACGGCGCAGCGAACGGGCCGTCCACGAGTCGTCGGGGACGACCGCGAGGGCGGAGGCGACGACCGCGCTCGGCGGGGCTCCCGCCATCGCCGCGGCGACCCCGGCCGCCACCGCCTGACCGCCGTAGATGCCCTCGCCGTCGTGGCTGACCGAGCCGTCGATCGCCACCAGGCGGGCGGCCTCGGCGGGGCGGCCCGCCGCGAACACCCCGAAGGGCGCCGCCCGCATCGCGAGGCCGTCGCTCCAGGCGTGGCGGTGCTGGGCCGAGATGGGCGCGGCCAGGCCCCGCCGGAGGTTCTCCAGGGTGCCGCGCTCGCTGAAACCCGCGCCGCGGAAGGGGCCCTCGTCGCGGTCGGCGATCCACTGGTGCCAGGCCGCCTCGACATGGGCCGGAGTGAGGGCGGAGCCGTGCCGGGCGAGCAGCAGCCCCGAGAAGATCGCGTACTCGGTGTCGTCCGTGCCGGACGGCTTCTCGGCGACGTATCCGGTGATACGGCCCCAGCGGGCGCGGATCTCGGAGGGCTTCATGTTCTCCGCCGGGGCGCCGAGCGCGTCCCCGACCGCCAGGCCGAGCAGCGCGCCGCGCGCCCGTTCACGGAGTCCGGCGGCGCCCCCCGGCGCCGGGACCGGGGGAATGCAGGCGATGGATGCCATGCGGGGATGCCTGCCACCTGAGCGGCCCACCTGAGCCTCTTGAGCCCCAGCATCACCCGGTCGACATATGTGCATACGTCAACTCGGATGAGCGTTTGAGGGTAAAGCCGCAGGTTAGCCCAGCCTTTCCTTGCTGGCGGAACGGAAATTCGAGGCGTAGGTTCAATTGTTGTCGAGAAGTAGAACCAGTCTAAAAGTTAGCTTTGCCTAAGCTCATTGGGGGACCCGCATGGCCATCATCGACACCGAGGCGTCGCTGCACGAGGCGCACCGCGACAACCACACGCACCGGGATGTGAACGGCGGCTGGCTGCGCCCCGCCGTGTTCGGCGCGATGGACGGCCTGGTCTCCAACCTCGCCCTGCTGACCGGTGTCGCGGGCGGCTCCGCGGGTCATCAGACCATCGTCATCACCGGCCTCGCCGGTCTTGCCGCCGGCGCCTTCTCCATGGCGGCCGGCGAGTACACCTCCGTCGCCTCCCAGCGCGAGCTCGTCGAGGCGGAGCTCGACGTCGAGCGGCGGGAGCTCCGCAAGCACCCGGAGGACGAGCAGGAGGAGCTGGCCGCCCTCTACGAGGCCCGTGGTGTCGAGCCGGGGCTGGCCCGTGAGGTGGCCCGGCAGCTGTCCAGGGACCCCGAGCAGGCCCTGGAGATACACGCCCGCGAGGAACTGGGCATCGACCCCGGTGATCTGCCGTCGCCGCTGGTCGCGGCCGTGTCGTCGTTCGGCTCCTTCGCGCTGGGCGCCCTGCTGCCCGTGCTGCCGTTCCTGCTGGGCGCGACGGCCCTGTGGCCCGCCGTGCTGCTGGCGCTCGCCGGGCTGTTCGGCTGCGGTGCCGTGGTGGCCAAGGTGACGGCGCGCAGCTGGTGGTTCAGCGGGTTCCGGCAGCTCGCGCTCGGCGGTGCCGCGGCCGGTGTGACGTACGCCCTGGGCAGCCTGTTCGGAACGGCCGTAGGATAGACGGACCGCTACCTATGCGTTGGGCCGTATAAGTAGCCGTTACTCGCTGGTTTCGAATGCTTAACCACTGGGCATGAGCCGTAAGCGCTGCGGGCAATGACGCCTGCCGTGCACCCGCGGGTGGGGCGACGACGCTCCCCCCGCCCCCCTCGGGCCGTCCGACGCCGATCTGATCGATCTTGTCCGTTCGGTCCCCACACACTTTTGCCGCCCGTGCGCGGCACCTCCGCCGTAACCCCCGGCGTCCGCATGGTGGAACGGAGTATCCGGTTCCCGAGCACCACTCCATCATGTAACCTGCACGAAATTTCGCACTTCGCAGAGGGCCAACGTCGTCCCTCGGCACCAGCACATGCCACATGACGACGACGGGAGAGCCGATGCGTACGCCGCGCCAGCCGTCCCAGCATTCCGCGAATGGCCAGAACTGGTCGTTCATGGATGCTCGCCCTGCTGCGCAGGGTATGTACGACCCCCGCAACGAGCGCGACGCCTGTGGCGTCGGCTTCGTGGCCACCCTCACGGGCGAGGCGAGCCACGCGCTGGTCGAGCAGGCACTCACGGTTCTGCGCAACCTGGAGCACCGCGGCGCCACCGGCTCCGAGCCCGACTCCGGCGACGGCGCGGGCATCCTCTCGCAGGTGCCGGACGCCTTCTTCCGCGAGGTGGCCGGATTCGAACTCCCCGCGGCGGGCTCCTACGCCGTCGGTGTCGCCTTCCTGCCGGAGGAGGGAACCCAGGACGCCGTCTCACGCATTGAGACGATCGCCGATGAGGAGGGCCTGACGGTCCTCGGCTGGCGTGAGGTCCCGGTCGCCCCCGAGCTGCTGGGCGCCACCGCCCGCTCGACCATGCCGGCCTTCCGGCAGATCTTCGTCACCGACGGCGCCAGCGAGGGCATCGCGCTGGACCGCAAGGCCTTCGTGCTGCGCAAGCGCGCCGAGCGCGAGGTCGGTGTCTACTTCCCGTCGCTGTCCGCGCGGACGATCGTCTACAAGGGCATGCTGACCACCGGTCAGCTGGAGCCCTTCTTCCCGGACCTGTCCGACCGCCGCTTCACGTCGGCCGTCGCGCTCGTCCACTCGCGCTTCTCCACGAACACCTTCCCGTCGTGGCCGCTGGCGCACCCGTACCGCTTCGTCGCGCACAACGGCGAGATCAACACCGTCAAGGGCAACCGCAACTGGATGCGCGCCCGCGAGTCCCAGCTGGTCTCGGACCTGTTCGGGTCCGACAGCAAGGGCCTGGAGCGGATCTTCCCGGTGTGCACGCCGGACGCCTCCGACTCGGCGTCCTTCGACGAGGTCCTCGAACTCCTGCACCTGGGCGGCCGTTCGCTGCCCCACTCCGTGCTGATGATGATCCCGGAGGCGTGGGAGAACCACGACTCCATGGACCCGGCCCGGCGCGCCTTCTACCAGTACCACTCCACGATGATGGAGCCCTGGGACGGCCCGGCCTGTGTCACCTTCACCGACGGCACCCAGGTCGGCGCCGTGCTCGACCGCAACGGCCTGCGCCCCGGCCGCTACTGGGTCACCGACGAGGGCCTCGTCGTCCTCGGCTCCGAGGTCGGCGTCCTCGACATCGACCCCGCCAGGGTCGTCCGCAAGGGCCGTCTGCAGCCCGGCAAGATGTTCCTCGTCGACACCGCCGAGCACCGCATCATCGAGGACGACGAGATCAAGGCGACCCTCGCCGCCGAGCAGCCCTACGCCGAGTGGCTGGAGGCCGGTGAGATCGAGCTCGGCGACCTGCCCGAGCGCGAGCACATCGTCCACACCCACGCCTCGGTCACCCGCCGCCAGCAGACCTTCGGTTACACCGAGGAGGAACTGCGCGTCATCCTGGCCCCGATGGCCAAGGCCGGTGCCGAGCCGATCGGTTCGATGGGCACGGACTCCCCGATCGCGGCCCTCTCCGAGCGCCCGCGGCTGCTCTTCGACTACTTCACCCAGCTGTTCGCCCAGGTCACCAACCCGCCGCTGGACGCCATCCGCGAGGAGCTGGTCACCTCGCTGCGCTCGTCGCTGGGCCCGGAGGGCAACATCCTGGAGCCGACGGCGGCTTCCTGTCGCAGCGTCACGCTGCCCTTCCCGGTCATCGACAACGACGAGCTGGCCAAGCTCATCCACATCAACGCCGACGGCGACATGCCCGGCTTCAAGGCCGCGACCCTCTCCGGTCTGTACCGGGTCGGCGGCGGCGGTGAGGCCCTCGCCGCGCGCATCGAGGAGATCTGCGCCGAGGCCGACGCCGCCATCGAGAACGGCGCCCGTCTGATCGTCCTGTCGGACCGTCACTCGGACGCCGAGCACGCGCCGATCCCCTCGCTGCTGCTCACCGCGGCCGTCCACCACCACCTCATCCGCACCAAGCAGCGCACCCACGTGGGCCTGCTGGTCGAGGCCGGTGACGTCCGCGAGGTCCACCACGTCGCCCTGCTCATCGGCTACGGTGCCGCGGCCGTCAACCCGTACCTGGCCATGGAGTCCGTCGAGGACCTGGTCCGCGCGGGCACCTTCCTGTCGGGCATCGAGGCCGAGGCGGCGATCCGCAACCTGATCTACGCCCTCGGCAAGGGCGTCCTGAAGGTCATGTCCAAGATGGGCATCTCGACCGTCGCCTCCTACCGCGGCGCCCAGGTCTTCGAGGCCGTCGGCCTCGACGAGACCTTCGTCGAGAAGTACTTCAACGGCACGGCCACCAAGATCGGCGGCGTCGGCATCGACGTCATCGCCAAGGAGGTCGCCGCCCGCCACGCCAAGGCGTACCCGGCCTCGGGCATCGCCCCGGCCCACCGCGCGCTGGAGATCGGCGGCGAGTACCAGTGGCGCCGCGAGGGCGAGCCGCACCTGTTCGACCCGGAGACGGTCTTCCGCCTCCAGCACTCGACGCGCACCGCCCGCTACGACATCTTCAAGAAGTACACGGACCGGGTGAACGAGCAGTCCGAGCGTCTGATGACGCTGCGCGGCCTGTTCGGCTTCAAGTCGGACCGGCAGCCGATCTCCATCGACGAGGTGGAGCCGGCCGGCGAGATCGTCAAGCGCTTCTCCACGGGCGCCATGTCGTACGGCTCCATCTCCAAGGAGGCGCACGAGACCCTCGCCATCGCCATGAACCAGCTGGGCGGCAAGTCCAACACCGGTGAGGGCGGCGAGGACCCGGACCGTCTGTACGACCCGGCGCGCCGGTCCAGCATCAAGCAGGTCGCCTCCGGCCGCTTCGGTGTCACCTCCGAGTACCTGGTCAACGCGGACGACATCCAGATCAAGATGGCCCAGGGCGCCAAGCCCGGCGAGGGCGGCCAGCTGCCCGGCCACAAGGTCTACCCGTGGGTGGCCAAGACCCGTCACTCGACCCCGGGTGTCGGTCTGATCTCCCCGCCGCCGCACCACGACATCTACTCGATCGAGGACCTGGCCCAGCTGATCCACGACCTGAAGAACGCGAACCCGCAGGCGCGGATTCACGTGAAGCTGGTCTCCGAGGTCGGCGTCGGCACGGTCGCCGCGGGTGTGTCCAAGGCGCACGCGGACGTGGTCCTGATCTCCGGCCACGACGGCGGCACCGGCGCGTCCCCGCTGACGTCGCTCAAGCACGCCGGCGGTCCCTGGGAGCTCGGCCTCGCCGAGACCCAGCAGACCCTGCTGCTCAACGGCCTGCGCGACCGCATCGTCGTGCAGACCGACGGCCAGCTGAAGACCGGCCGTGACGTCGTCATCGCCGCGCTGCTCGGCGCCGAGGAGTTCGGTTTCGCGACCGCTCCGCTCGTCGTCTCCGGCTGCATCATGATGCGCGTCTGCCACCTGGACACCTGCCCGGTCGGCGTCGCCACCCAGAACCCGGTGCTGCGCGAGCGCTTCACCGGCAAGGCCGAGTACGTGGTGAACTTCTTCCAGTTCATCGCCGAGGAGGTCCGCGAGATCCTCGCCGAGCTGGGCTTCCGCTCCATCGAGGAGGCCGTCGGCCACGCCGAGGCGCTCGACGTCACCCGTGCCGTCGACCACTGGAAGGCACAGGGCCTGGACCTGGAGCCGCTGTTCCACGTGCCCGAGCTGCCCGAGGGCGCGGTGCGTCACCAGATCGTCGAGCAGGACCACGGCCTGGAGAAGGCCCTGGACAACGAGCTGATCAAGCTCGCCGCCGACGCCCTGGCCGCGTCCAGCGCCACCGACGCCCAGCCGGTGCGCGCCCAGGTCCAGATCCGCAACATCAACCGCACGGTCGGCACCATGCTCGGCCACGAGGTGACGAAGAAGTTCGGTGGCGCGGGTCTGCCCGAGGACACCGTCGACATCACCTTCACGGGTTCGGCGGGCCAGTCCTTCGGCGCCTTCCTGCCGCGCGGCATCACGCTGCGCCTGGAGGGTGACGCCAACGACTACGTCGGCAAGGGCCTCTCCGGCGGCCGTGTGATCGTCCGCCCGGACCGGGCGGCCGACCACCTCGCCGAGTACTCGACGATCGCGGGCAACACCATCGCGTACGGCGCGACCGGCGGTGAGCTGTTCCTGCGCGGTCGTACGGGCGAGCGGTTCTGCGTCCGCAACTCCGGTGCCCTGGTGGTCTCCGAGGGCGTGGGCGACCACGGCTGCGAGTACATGACCGGCGGTCACGCGGTGGTCCTCGGCGAGACGGGCCGCAACTTCGCGGCCGGCATGTCCGGTGGCGTCGCGTACGTGATCGACCTCAACCGCGACAACGTCAACGTCGGCAACCTCGGCGCGGTCGAGGCACTGGACGACGCGGACAAGCAGTGGCTGCACGACGTGGTGCGCCGCCACCACGAGGAGACCGGTTCCACGGTCGCCGAGAAGCTGCTCGCCGAGTGGGACTCCGCCGTGGAGCGCTTCAGCAAGATCATCCCCAGCACCTACAAGGCAGTGCTCGCCGCCAAGGACGCCGCCGAGCGAGCCGGTCTCTCCGAGACCGAGACCCACGAGAAGATGATGGAGGCGGCGATCAATGGCTGACCCGAAGGGCTTCCTGAACCACGGCCGTGAGGTCGCCAAGACCCGTCCCGTCAGCGAGCGCGTCAGGGACTGGAACGAGGTCTACGTTCCGGGCTCCCTGCTGCCGATCATCAGCAAGCAGGCCAGCCGGTGCATGGACTGCGGCATCCCGTTCTGCCACAACGGCTGTCCGCTGGGGAACCTGATCCCCGAGTGGAACGACTACGCCTTCCGCGAGGACTGGGCCGCCGCCTCCGAGCGGCTGCACGCGACGAACAACTTCCCGGAGTTCACGGGCCGGCTGTGCCCCGCTCCCTGCGAGTCGGCGTGCGTGCTGGGCATCAACCAGCTGCCGGTCACCATCAAGAACGTCGAGGTCTCGATCATCGACAAGGCGTGGGAGACCGGTGACGTCGCCCCGCAGGCCCCCGAGCGCCTGTCCGGCAAGACCGTCGCGGTCATCGGCTCGGGCCCGGCGGGCCTGGCCGCCGCCCAGCAGCTCACCCGGGCGGGCCACACCGTCGCCGTCTACGAGCGCGCGGACCGCATCGGAGGCCTCCTCCGCTACGGCATCCCCGAGTTCAAGATGGAGAAGCGCCACATCAACCGCCGTATCGAGCAGATGCGCGCGGAGGGCACCCGCTTCCGCACCGGTATCGAGATCGGCCGCGACCTCAAGGCGACCGACCTGAAGAAGCGGTACGACGCGGTCGTCATCGCCGCCGGCGCCACGACCGCCCGTGACCTTCCGGTCCCCGGCCGCGAGCTCAAGGGCGTCTACCAGGCCATGGAGTACCTGCCGCTGGCCAACAAGGTCCAGGAGGGCGACTACGTCACCACTCCGGTCTCGGCAGAGGGCAAGCACGTGGTGGTCATCGGCGGCGGTGACACCGGCGCCGACTGCGTGGGCACCGCCCACCGCCAGGGCGCGGCCTCCGTCACACAGCTGGAGATCATGCCCCGCCCGGGCGACGAGCGGAACCCGGTCGCCCAGCCCTGGCCGACCTTCCCGATGCTCTACAAGGTGACCAGCGCCCACGAGGAGGGCGGCGAGCGGGTCTACTCCGTCTCGACCACCCACTTCGAGGGCGACGAGGACGGCAACGTCCAGTGGCTGCACCTGACCGAGGTCGAGTTCGTCGAGGGCAGGCTGACCCAGAAGCCGGGCACGGAGCGCAAGATCCCGGCCCAGCTGGTCACCCTCGCCATGGGCTTCACCGGCACCGACCGGGAGAACGGCCTGGTCGAGCAGTTCGGCCTGAACCTGGACGAGCGCGGCAACATCGCCCGTGACGCCGACTTCCACACCAATGTGCCGGGTGTGTTCGTCGCCGGTGACGCCGGCCGCGGCCAGTCCCTCATCGTCTGGGCGATCGCGGAGGGGCGTTCGGCCGCCCGCGGCGTCGACCGCTTCCTGGCCGGTGCCAGCGACCTGCCGGCGCCGATCCGCCCGACGGACCGCTCGCTGATGGTCTGACGGCACCTCACAAACGTCCCGTACAAAGGCGTACGGAACACTGACGGCGCCTGCCCGCAGTCCCCGACCGGACTGGGCAGGCGCCGCCGCCTTTTCAGCGCGAACCCGCCGTCAGCCCCTCGAACTTCACCGTCGCGTCCTCGGTGTAGGCCCCCACCCTCCCCTCGTTGTACGGGCGTTCGTGGTCGATGAAGGTCACCAGGTGCTTCCCGCCCGCCTCGACGGTGAGATCCGCGCCGTTCTGCTCCACCCGCACCGTGTACCAGTCGCCCACGGGGTACTTCGTACGCCCCGTCGCCAGGAAGCGCTGGCCCCCCGGATAGGCGGGATCCCGCTTGCCCAGCTCCCAGCCGTTGGGCTTGAGGGTGATGTAGTAGAAGTGCTCCGGATCGGCGTACGCCCAGACCAGCCACGGCACTTCCCATGGGTTCGGGTCGGGATCGCGCAGCTGCTTCACCGTCCGCATCCGCGCCTCGTACCGCACATTCGTGTACGAGGCGGTGCTCACCACCAGGCCCGCGTGCGTCGTACCCGGGTCCTCCGCGACCTCGGGGGAGAGCGACAGCGAGTCGTCGTCGCCCACGTTGGTGCCATGGCCGTTGAACACCGAGAGCCAGCGGCCGTGGACGGTGCCGTCGATCCAGGGCTTGGGCGGCGGCGTGTCCTCCCCCCGGCACCGGCTCACGGTGACCGACAGCAGCGCGGCCAGCGCGAGCGTCAGTGCCAGGGTGGTGAGGAGCCGGCCCCTGCGCCCCGGCGGGATCGGCGGGATCCGGCGGACGGTGCGCAGGGGCGACTGGGTCATGCCGTCGAGTATGGCCCGGACGCGGTGAGGCCGACGGGCACATCGGCGGCGAAGTCCTCCGCCAGTTGGGCCAGGACGCGGGAGGCGGCCAGTCCGTCGCCGAACGGGTTGCCGGCGCTCGCCATCCGCCGGTACTCCACCCGATCGTCCAGCAGCTTCTCGGCCCAGGCCACGATGGCGTCCGGGTCCGTGCCGATCAGCTTCGCCGCACCGGCCTCGACCGCCTCCGGGCGTTCCGTGGTCGTACGCAGCACCAGCGCGGGTTTGCTCAGGCTCGGGGCCTCCTCCTGGATGCCGCCGGAGTCGGTGAGCACCAGGTCGCACTCGGCGAGCGTGGCCGCGAAGTCCAGGTAGTCGAGCGGTTCGACGAGCGAGATGCCGGTGTGGCCGTCGAGTTCGGGCAGCAGCGCGTCCCGTACGGCGGGGCTCTTGTGCAGCGGCAGCACGATCTCCACGTCCCCGCGTTTGGCGAGCCGGGTGAGCGCACGGCCCATCCCGCGCATCCGCTCGCCCTGGTTCTCCCGGCGGTGCAGGGTCACCAGGACCTTTCGCGCGTCCGTGCGGAACGCGGAGGTGCCGGTGCCCTCGGCCAGTACCCACAGCAGGTTGTCGATCACCGTGTTGCCGGTGGTGAACACCTGCTCCGCGGGGACGCCCTCCTCGGTCAGCTGCCGTGCCGCGCGCGGTGTCGGGGCGAAGTGCCAGCGGGCGATGCGTCCGATGAGGCTGCGGTTGAGCTCCTCAGGGAAGGGGTTGTCGATGACCCCGGTGCGCAGTCCCGCCTCGACATGGGCGACCGGGATCTTCTCGTAGAACGCGGCCAGGGCGCCGACCAGCGCGGTCGTGGTGTCCCCCTGCACCACGACCAGGTCCGGCCGCTGCTCCCGCATGACCTCGCCGAGTTCGCCGACCAGGCGGGCGGTGAGCTCGGACAGCTGCTGACGGCTGCGCATCACGTCGAGCTCGATCCGGACGTCCACGCAGAGCAGGCCGAGCATCTGCTGGAGCATCTCGCGGTGCTGGCCGGTGGTGACGACGATCGGCTCGAACAGCTCACTGTCGGCCATGGCCCGCGCCACCGGCGCCAGTTTGATCGCTTCCGGCCGGGTGCCCAGTACGAGCATGGCGCGTACGGGCAGGCTTGACGGAGGTGTGGACATGGAAGGCCCCCCTAGGGCATGCGAGAAGAACGTGCGAAGGCACGGAAGATGAGAGAAGGAGTGAGGAGACGGGCGGAGTCCGGTCATGGCCGGACCCGCCGGATGCGCGGGATTCTCAGGTGCGCGCGGTCTTCAGCCAGGTCTGCTTGCCGGTGAGCATCCGCCAGAACCCCCACCAGCCGGCGAAGAACCAGATGTAGCCGTAGAAGACGAAGACATGGGCGAGGACCACACAGCGCACCAGTCCCAGCTCCCGCTCACGCTTGAAGTACACGTAGCCGTAGGTGTAGGCGGCGGTGAACGAGAGGACGTACGGCCCGAGCAGCCACATGGGCGACACGAGCGCGTGGCCCACCTGGACGGAGGCCATCACGGTGGCACCCAGGGCGACCAGGAAGGAGATGGGCAGCAGCGAGGTCAGCAGGATCAGGACCGGGCTCGACAGGTGGTAGAGCATGTCCAGGGCCGGCCGGGTCGGCACGTCCCTGAGGATGAGCGGGACGAGACCGGCGGACTGCAGATGGCCCTGGAACCAGCGGGATCGCTGCCGGACCAGGCGCCGCAGACTGAGTACGGCCTGCTGGGAGACCGCGGCGGTGGTGCAGTGCATATTGGTCCAGCCCTTGGCGATCAGCCGCACCCCGAGGTCGAGGTCCTCGGTGAGGCTGTCGCTCCACGGGCCGGTACCCTCCATGGCGTTCAGCGTGTTGAGCGCCGACAGCCGCATGAACTGCCCGTTGCCGCCCATGCCCACGCTGCCTATGAAGCGCCGTGCGCTCTGGAACACGTCGCCGTAGACGACGAACTCCATGTCCTGCATGCGGGCGAGCAGCCCCAGGTGCCGGTTGTACATACGGACGCAGACCTGAACCGCGCCCGTACCGGGATCGTCGAAGTACGGGTCGACGGACTGCACGACGTGCGGGTCGAGCCGCCCGTCCGCGTCGACCACGCACAGCACGACGTCCGCCGGGTCGCGACCGGCGAGCAGGCCGGACTCCCTGAGGTGCCGCACCCCGTCGTTGAGTGCGGCGCCTTTGCCCCGGCGTGCGTTCGGCGGAGTGCGCCGGTGCAGCCGTACCAGGCACGGGTCCGCGGCCAGTGCGATTTCACTGGTGCGGTCGTCGGAGCCGTCGTCTATGACCAGGGCCATGAAATTCCCGGCGGGCAGCGAAGTGATGCGCGCCAGGCTTTCCGAAAGAACTTTCTCCTCGTTCAAACATGCCAGCAGAAATACGTAGAACCGCTCTCTCCGGTCTGCTCGGGAACGGCGAATTCTGCGTCGCGAGAGAAGAAAAAGACCAGTGTTGTAACAGCCGGCCATCACGATCAGAGTGATGCTTGACCACAGGAGCAACTCAATGATCACCGCTGCCCCCGGCATGGGCCCGCATCCTGAGTCCCCGGCGTCGCAGACGTAGCCGGGCCAGCAGTATCAGGCACGCCGCCAGGCAATAGAACAGGAATCCGGCTCCCGCTATCGCCTGTAGTGCTTTGGCCAAAGGAAGGCCGGGTATCGCTTCCGGTGCGGCCATCGCTCCTGCCAGGGGCAATAGTGCCCCCAAGGCGGGTCGTCCGTACATTTTCCCCCCATATTCGGTGCGCGTCCCCAACGCGCGGAGGTGAACTTAGCAGACGTTTCGAGGGCCGCCGAGTCCGTTTGACAGGCCCCGCAATCGCCATAAGAATCGGTGCCTTCCTGTCGCCAAATGCTTTGTCAATCATTTGGCAAAGTGGGGGGAAGATCGTGAGACCAGTGATCCCGCCCTGGAAGCGGGCACGCAGCCGAATTTCCGTCGTTCTACTACTCGTCGCCGCTCTGCTGAGCGGCACATTCATGGCCACGAACGCACAGGCAGCCGGGGGGCACCACCACAGGGGCGAGGCCGTCGGCACAAGGTCCGGACTGAGCCGGGTCGATCTCAAGGGCTGGGCGAAAACCCAGCTCACCGCGGACCGGGCCCGCCGCGCCCGGCCGCACCCGAAGACCACCCCGACCACACTCGCGTCCACGGCCGGCCTCCCGGTCCGCACCGCGACCGCCGTCACCCGGCAGGCGGCCCTGCTCGCCCCGGCCGCCGCCCCGGCGGACGCGGCCGCCGACGCCGGCCCGACCACTCTCGTCCTCTACGACACGGCGGGCCCCTACGGGCAGCTGGGCGAGCTGTACGCGATGGCCACGGCCAACCTCGCCGGCCACTTCGGCACGGTGACGCCCAAGCCGGTCCAGCAGTACACCGCCGGGATGATCGACTCGTACTCGACCGTGATCTACATCGGCTCGACGTACTACGGCGGCAGCGTCCCGGACGCCGTCCCGGCCGCGTTCTACGCCGACGCGGCGTCGAGCACGAAGCCGGTGATCTGGATGGGCGCCAACGTCTGGAACATGGCGGGCGCGGTGGGCGTAGCCCAGTTCACGCAGAAGTACGGCTGGGACCCGACGACGTCGTACTACGAGGACGGTGGTTCGATCGGCAACGTCACACAGGTGACGTACCGCGGCCAGACGCTGACCCGCACCGTTCCGGCCGGGCAGGACGGCGGGGTGCTGCGCCCCAACGTCCTGACGGGCACCGGGTATCCGGCCGTCACCCGGCTCGCGGAGGGCCTGGACAGCTCGAACGGGCACACCTTCGGCTGGGCGGTCCGCTCGTCCAACCTCACCTACATCGGTGAGATCCCGTTCGCCTACGTCTCCGAGAGCGACCGCGTCATCGCCTTCGAGGATCTGCTCTTCGACGCCCTCGCCCCGGCCACCGCCGAGCGGCACCGGGCCATGGTGCGTCTGGAGGACATCAGTCCCGACTCGGACCCCGCCGAACTGCGGGCGATGGCCGACTACCTGTACTCGCAGAACATCCCGTACGGCATCAACGTGATCCCCGTCTACACCGACCCCAAGGGCACCTACAACAACGGGGCCCCGCAGACCATCACGCTCGCCCAGCGGCCGCAGGTGGTCAGCGCGCTGAAGTACATGCTGGCCCGGGGCGCGGTCCTGATGGACCACGGCTACACGCACCAGTACAGCAACATCGCCAACCCCTACGACGGTGTGACCGGTGACGACTTCGAGTTCTACCGGGCGCACGTCGACGCCGCCGACAACGTCGTCTACGACGGCCCGGTCGCCGAGGACTCCGCCCTGTGGGCGCAGGCCCGGGTCACCAGCGCGCTCCTCCAGTTCACCCTCGCGGGCCTGCCCAAGCCCGCGCTGTGGACCACCCCGCACTACGCGGGCTCGGCGGCCGACTACAAGGTCTTCAGCTCCAACTTCTCGGCGCGGCTCGAGCGTTCGCTCTACTTCGCCGGGACGCTGAGCGGGGCCTCGTCCGATCCGAACCGGTTCATCGGCCAGTTCTTCCCCTACGTGGTGAAGGACGTGTACGGCACCAAGGTGCTGCCGGAGAACATCGGCAACTACGAACCGGAGGCGTACAACAACCACCCGGCCCGGCTGCCCGCCGACCTCATCGCGTCGGCGAAGGCCAACCTGGCCGTACGGGACGGAGTGGCGAGCTTCTTCTACCACCCGTACTACCCGGTGCAGCCGTTGAAGGACACGATCGACGGCATGAAGGCACTCGGCTACACCTTCGTCAGCCCGGCGGCGCTGTGACGGCGCCCGCCCCCAGGAGGAGGACCGTCGCCGTCATGGCGGCGGTCCTCCTCGCCGTCGGCGGATGCGTGTCCACCGGCGGCGGCAAGGGGCCCGCCCACGGCAGCACGCACGCCCCCCGTCCCGAACCGGGGACCTCGGCCATGCGCGGCATCACGCTGCCCTCGTGGTACCGCACCGACTACGACAGCCCGGCCGCGCCCCGCTATCTGCGCGGCATCAGGGCCACCGGGGCACGCTGGGTCACCTTCACCCCGACCTGGTACCAGAAGCGCGTCACCGACTCCGCCCTGCACACCACCGAGGAGACGGCGAGCGACGCGAGCCTGCGCAGGATCGTCGAGCGCGCCCACGCGGCCGGCCTCAAGGTGATGATCAAGCCGCACGTGGACCTGCCCGGCGACGCGGACCGTGCCGGGATCCGCCCCCGCGACCGGGCCGCCTGGTTCGCCGCCTACCGCCGCTTCATCACCCACTACGCGGACATCGCCGCCGACACCGGAGCCGAACAGCTCGCGGTCGGCACCGAACTCGCCGGGGTGTCCGGCGACACCGCCGCCTGGACGCGGGTGATCAAGTCGGTCCGCGACCACTACGACGGCCCGCTGACCTACGCCGCCAACTACGACGAGTACCAGCACATCCGCTTCTGGAAGGCCCTCGACCTCATCGGTATCGACGCCTACTGGCCCCTCGTCGAGAAACCCACCACCGATCCCGCCCTGCTGGGCCGCGCCTGGGCGCCGATCCGGGAGAAGCTCGCCGCGTACTCCGCACGGCAGCACCGCCGGATCCTGTTCACCGAGGCCGGCTACGTCAGCCAGCGGGGCTCCACCACCGCACCGTACTCCTGGACCGTGAGCACACACCCGGCGGACGCCGAACAGGCAGCCGCCTACCGGGCGCTCCTCGACTCCTTCGAGGGCCGCACATGGTGGGCCGGCGTCTGCTGGTGGATGTGGGACGACTGGCCGAACAGCGGAGAGACGCCGGTACGCCTGGCGTACACCCCCCACGGCAAACCCGCGGAGGAGGTACTGCGCCGGAAGTGGGCCGGCTGACCTCCGGCCTCCGGGCGTAGTCTTCATGGCCTTGCGGCGCACATCCAGGAAGATGCCCAGGTACGCCTTCTCGCAGCCGCCCTCGGCCGGGGTGTCGGCCTCCTTCAGGGCACGCTCGCGCAGGCCGTAGAAGCCGTCCGGACCGGTGCAGGGGCCGTGGAAGACCATCGCGTCGTAGTGGACGAACTGGCCCAGCGTGCCGAGACCGCCGAGCTCGGCGAGGCGCACGGCCGGGCTCGACCAGGGCGAGCAGGTCATGGGGGCCGGTGCGGAAATCGATGGCGCCCGCCGTGCGGCCCTGGCGCACGGCGTACGGCCGACAAACCCCTAGACGGCACCGCCGGTCAGCTCCGTGACCTTTCCGATCGTCAGTACCACCAGCAGGACCAGCAGCGCCACGCACACCCCCGCCTGGACGAGGACCCGCCGGCGGTCCCGCGGCGCGTAGGCGTACCCCAGCGTCACCACACCGCCCGCCAGCAGACCGCCGAGGTGCCCCTGCCAGGAGGTGACCCACGCGGAGATCACCAGCCACAGCAGCAGACCCGTCATGAAGCGGTTGACCGCGTTCATGTCGGCGCCCAGGCGGCGGGCCATGACGTAGTAGGCGGCACCCAGCCCGAAGATCGCGCCTGACGCGCCGAGCGTGGGCGTCTCGGGCGCGATCAGCAGCACGAGGACCGAACCACCGAGCGCCGACAGCAGATACAGCGCCGTGAACCGCACGCGGCCCAGCAGAGTCTCCACCACCCGGCCCAGGTTCCACAGCGACACCATGTTCATCACGATGTGCAGGATGCCGAACGTGCCCTCGGTGGGCGGCAGATGGAGAAACGCCCCGGTCAGCAGCCGGTACCACTCCCCGTGGGCGACGCCCTCGGGAAGGTAGCCGGCGGGCACCGTCCCCAGCATGTCGAACCGGTTCACGACCGACGGGCGCACCAGCTCGGCAAGGTAGGCGAGGACATTGAGCCCGATGAGCACGTAGGTCACGAGCGGCACCGCCGCGATCCGGCCGCCGAACGCGGTACGCGCCTGCCGCACCGACCGCGCGCCCTCCTTCACGCACTCCACGCACTGGTGGCCGACGGCGGCCTCGCGCATGCAGTCGGGGCAGATGTAGCGGTCGCAGCGGGTGCAGCGGACGTACGACTCCACCTTGGGATGGCGGTAGCACGTGGTGACGGTGGACTCGGGGGACTCGGCATCCACGGCCGGCTCCTCGGGAGGGTCTGGGGACAGGGTGAGCCGGTGGGGACGGCGGCGAACAAAATAGCGAACCCCGGTGCGTGTGGGAGGGTGGGGGCCATGGTTGCGATCAGTCTCAGCAAGGTTCAGGAGACCGCGCCCGCGCTGGTCAGCCTGTACAAGACGGCCGGGGTGTCCCTCACCAGGCACGGGCTGGACGGACAGCGGGCCGCCGTGTACCTGGTGGTCGACTACTCGGGCTCGATGAAGCCGTACTACCGGGACGGCAGCGTCCAGGCGCTCGCCGACCGGGTCCTCGGGCTGTCCGCGCACTTCGACGACGACGGCCGGGTGCCGGTGGTGTTCTTCTCCACGGACATCGACGCGGTCACCGACATCGCCCTCGCCGACCACCAGGGCCGCATCGCCCGGATCGCGGCCGGGCTCGGGCACATGGGCAAGACCAGCTACCACCTGGCGATGGACGCCGTCATCGACCACTACCTCGACAGCGGGTCCACCGCCCCCGCCCTGGTGATCTTCCAGACCGACGGCGGCCCGATCAACAAGCTCGCCGCCGAACGGTTCCTGTGCAAGGCGGCGCCCCTGCCGCTGTTCTGGCAGTTCGTCGGTTTCGGCGACCCGGGCAGCAAGCAGTTCGACTTCCTGCGGAAGCTGGACGAGCTGGCAGTGCCGGAGAAGCGGGTGGTGGACAACGCGGGCTTCTTCCACGCCGGTTCCGATCCGCGGCAGGTGTCCGACGCCGAGCTGTACGACCGTCTCGTGGGCGAGTTCCCCAAGTGGCTGGTGGCCGCGCGGGCGCGGGGGATCGTGCGGGCGTAGATCGTGCCGACCATAGATCGTGTCGGCCCCGTTGGCTCAGCCGCACCGTCGTGCCACCCTGAGGGAGATCCGGCGGGGAGGCGACGTATGGACGGCGCACGATCGGGGAACGGCGAAGGGGCTTTTGCCCGTAGGGGCGAGCCCGCCAAGGGCGAGCGGCTCGCCGACTGGGCCGACGGACGGCTCGGGCTCTACGCCCTGGCCAAGGCCAATATGCGCAAGGTGTTCCCGGACCACTGGTCCTTCATGCTCGGCGAGGTCTGCCTCTACAGCTTCCTCGTCCTGATCCTCACCGGCATCTACCTCACGCTCTTCTTCGAGCCGAGCGGCGCCGAGGTCGTCTACCACGGCTCCTACGGCCCGCTCAACGGCATCGTCATGACCAAGGCGTACGAGTCGACGCTGCACATCAGCTTCGATGTGCGCGGCGGTCTGCTGATCCGGCAGATCCACCACTGGGCGGCGCTGGTCTTCGTCACGGGGATGCTCGTGCACATGATGCGGGTGTTCTTCACCGGCGCCTTCCGCAAGCCGCGCGAGCTCAACTGGGTGTTCGGCTGGACCCTGCTGATGCTCGGCATCATCACCGGCCTGACCGGCTACTCGCTCCCCGACGACCTGCTCTCCGGGACCGGCATCCGCTTCGCCGACGGCGCGATCCTGTCCGTCCCGGTCGTGGGGACGTACCTCTCCATGTTCCTGTTCGGAGGGGAGTTCCCTGGCCACGACATCATCTCGCGGCTGTTCCCGATCCACGTCCTGCTGCTGCCCGGGATCATGCTGGGCCTGGTCGTGGCCCATCTGATCCTGGTCTTCTTCCACAAGCACACCCAGTACCCCGGGCCCGGACGGGACCAGAAGAGCGTGGTCGGCATGCCCTTCCTGCCGGTCTACATGGCCAAGGCGGGCGGCTTCTTCTTCCTCACCTTCGGCGTGCTCGCGCTGATGGGCGGGATCGCCAGCATCAACCCGGTGTGGGCCTTCGGGCCGTACCGGCCGGACCTCGTGACCACGGGCGCACAGCCCGACTGGTACCTCGGCTTCTCCGAGGGCCTGATCCGGGTGATGCCGGGATGGGAGATCGACGCCTGGGGCCACACGCTGGAGCTGGGCGTCTTCATCCCGTTCTCGCTGTTCCCGCTGATCCTGCTCGCGCTGGGGCTCTATCCCTTCGTCGAGGCGTGGGTCACCGGCGACCGGCGCGAGCACCACATCCTGGACCGGCCGCGCAACGTGCCCGTGCGCACCGGGCTGGGCGTGGCCTGGCTGAGCCTGTATGTGGTGCTGCTGATCGGTGGCGGCAACGACATCGTCGCCACGCATCTGCATCTGTCGATCAACTCGATCACCTGGTTCGTGCGGATCTCCGTCTTCGTCGTGCCGGTCGTCGCCTTCACGGTGGCCAAGCGGATCTGTCTCGGGCTGCAGCGCGGGGACCGGGACAAGGTGCTGCACGGCAGGGAGACGGGCCTCATCAAACTGCTGCCGCACGGCGAGTACGTCGAGGTCCATGAACCCCTCTCGCAGGACCGGCTGTTCGTCCTGACCCAGCACGAGCAGAACCCGCCGTACGAGATCGGGACCCGTGAGGACGCCAACGGCGTACGGCGGCGGGTCACCGTGTCCCAGCGCGTGCGCGCACGGCTCGCCCGGGCGCTGTTCGGGCCCGAGACCCACATCCCGAAGCCGACCCGCGAGGAGTACCGGGAGCTCACCAGCGGCGACCAACACCACTGAGGACCCGCTCGCGGCACTCGTCCGGGCCGCCCCAGGCCGTGCGCAGCGCACGGGCCCTGGTCAGCCACAGGGACAGGTCGTACTCGGCCGTGTACCCGATCGCGCCGTGCAGCTGCAACGCGGTGCGGGCGGTGGCGTGGGCGGCCTCGCACGCCTTCAGCTTGGCGGCGGCCACGTCCGCCGGGTGCATCGTCAGCGCGGCCCCGAAGAGCAGGGGGCGCGCGAACTCGAGGGCGGTCTTCGCGTCGGCCAGCCGGTGCTTCACGGCCTGGAACGAGCCGATGGGGACACCGAACTGGGTGCGCTGCCGGACGTACCCGACGGTCCGGTCGAGAAGCGCGAGACCGACGCCGAGGGCCTGGGCGGCGGTGGCGAGGCGGGCCCAGGTGAGGGCGTGGTCCACGGGCGGGTCTGGGGTGAGGAGTTCGCCGCCGGGGGAGAGCGGGGTGAGGCGGCGCGCCGGGTCCAGGCCCGGGCGTACCGGGCCGGCGCCCGGGGACAGACGCAGACCGTCGGGGGCGAGGGCGAGACGGGTGGTCGCCGCGTCCCCGTCCAGCGCGTACCCGCCGGCCGCGACCGTCGCCATGGTCTCACCCGCCGCGAGCGGCGGCAGGAACCGCTTGGCCGGGCCGGGCTCGGCGAGCAGCGCGGCCGCGGCGACGGTCTCGACCAGCGGGCCGGGCACGACGTGCCGCCCCAGCTCCACGAAGGCGACCGCGAGCTCCACCGGCCGGGGCCCCACTCCTTCGTACGCCTCCGGAACCACGAGCCCGAACACCCCCGCCTGCGCGATACGGGACCACAGCGCACGGCCGCTCGCATGGTCGCCGCGGCTCCAGTCCCGTACGACCGACGGGGTGTCCGCGGCGGCCAGCATCGCGTGCAGGGAGCCGGCGAAGGCGCGCTGCTCGGCGTCGGGCAGGAAACGCATCAGCGACGTCCCTTCGGCAGACCGAGCAGACGCTCGGCGATGATGTCGCGCTGGATCTCGTTCGTGCCCGCGTAGATGGGTCCGGCGAGGGAGAAGACATACCCCTCCGCCCAGGCGGTGTCCGCCAGCTCGCCCTCCTCGCCCAGGAGATCGAGTGCCGTCTCGTGCAGCGCGAGGTCGTACTCGGACCAGAACACCTTGTTCAGGCTGGACTCCGGGCCGAGCGGCTCGCCGTCCAGGAAGCGGGAGGCGGCCTCGTAGGTGAACAGCTGGTAGGCGCGGGCGCCGATCACGGCATCGGCCACCCGGGTGCGCGCCCGCTCCGGACTGCCCTGCGCCTGCCACAGGTCGAAGAGCCGGTCCGCGGAGGCGAGGAAACGACCGGGGGAGCGCAGGGTCAGGCCGCGTTCGTTGCCGGCCGTCGACATCGCGATCCGCCAGCCCCGGCCGGGCTCGCCGATCACGTCCTCGTCCGGCACGAACACTTCGTCCAGGAACAGCTCGGCGAACGCGGGCTTCCCGTCGAGGCGGCCGATCGGGCGGACCGTGACGCCAGGGGCCCGCAGGTCGAACATGAGGTAGGTGAGGCCCTGGTGCGGCTTCGGGGCGTCCGGATCGCTGCGGAACAGGCCGAAGGCGCGGTCGGCGAAGGCGGCCCGCGACGACCAGGTCTTCTGCCCGCTCAGCAGCCAGCCGCCGTCCGTGCGCACGGCCCGGGAGGTGAGGGAGGCCAGGTCGGAGCCCGCCTCCGGCTCGGACCAGGCCTGCGCCCAGACCACCTCACCGGATGCCATCCGGGGCAGCACGCGCGCGCGTTGCTCCGCCGTGCCGTGGTCGAAGAGGGTCGGGGCGAGCAGGCTGATGCCGTTCTGGCTCACCCGGCCCGGCGCGCCCGCCGCCCAGTACTCCTCCTCGAAGACCAGCCACCGCATCAGCCCCGCGCCCCGGCCGCCGTACTCCTCGGGCCAGGCCACCACTGACCAGCGGTCCGCGGCCAGTTCGGCCTCCCAGGCGCGGTGCGCCGCGAAGCCCTCCTCGGTCTCCAGGGAGGGCAGAGGCCTGCCGGGCACATGCTCGTCGAGCCAGGCGCGGGCCTCGGCGCGGAACTCCTCGTCGGCCGGAGCGTGGGTGAGGTCCACGGTGGTCCTCCTTCCCTGAACCTTCCCTAACAAGTGTTTGGTAGGTTAGCGTGGGTCCATGACAGGCGTCGAGAGCCCGGCGTACGTGCCCGGGCACGGACTGCTGAAGGGGCGCGCCGCCGTCATCACCGCGGCGGCCGGAGCGGGGATCGGCGGGGCGACCGCCCGCCGCTTCCTGGAGGAGGGTGCGCGCGTGCTGATCAGCGACGCGCACGCGCGACGGCTGAAGGAGTACGAGGCCGAACTGGGCCGCGAGCACCCGGGAGCCGTGACCGCCGTCCCCTGTGACGTCACCGACGAGTCCCAGGTGCGGGCCCTGTTCGACACCGCCGTGCGGGACCACGGGCGGCTGGACATCGTCGTCAACAACGCCGGACTGGGCGGCACTTCGGCCCTGGTCGACATGACCGACGAGCAGTGGTCCCGCGTCCTGGACGTGACACTGAACGGCACCTTCCGCTGCACCCGGGCGGCCCTGCGCTCGATGAAGGAGACCGGCGGCGGCGTGATCGTCAACAACGCCTCCGTCGTCGGCTGGCGCGCCCAGGCCGGGCAGGCGCACTACGCGGCCGCGAAGGCGGGCGTGATGGCGCTGACCCGGTGTGCCGCCGTCGAGGCGGCCGAGTACGGCGTGCGGGTCAACGCGGTGGCGCCGAGCCTCGCCATGCACCCGCACCTGGTGAAGGTGACCACCCCCGAACTGCTGGAGGAGCTGACCGCCCGCGAGGCCTTCGGACGGTACGCGGAACCGTGGGAGGTGGCCAATGCGATCGTCTTCCTGGCCTCCGGCTATTCCTCTTACCTGACCGGCGAAGTCGTCAGCGTCAGCAGCCAGCACGCCTAGGACCACAATGGACCCGTGCCGACCAAGAAGAAGCCCCAGGTGACCGCCACGAAGAAGCCCGCGGCCGCCGCGGCTCAAGCGCGCCGCAGCGAACTCCTCGAGACCGCCGCCGAGGTCTTCGCCGAGCAGGGCTACAACGCCACCACCGTGCGCAAGATCGCGGACCACGCGGGCATGCTCGCGGGCAGCCTCTACTACCACTTCGACTCCAAGGAGTCGATGCTCGAAGAGATCCTGCGCACCTTCCTCGACGAGCTCTGGGACGGCTACGACACCGTCCTCGCCGCCGGACTCGGGCCCCGCGAGACGCTGGAGGCCCTGGTCACCGAGTCGTTCCGGGAGATCGACCGGCACCGCGCCGCCGTCGCGATCTACCAGAAGGAGAGCAAGCAGCTGGTCGCGCAGGACCGGTTCACCTTCCTCGCCGAGTCCCAGCGCAAGTTCGAGAAGGCCTGGCTGTCCACGCTGGAGCTCGGGGTCGCCGAGCGGGTCTTCCGCGCCGACCTCGACGTCCGGCTGACCTATCGCTTCGTGCGCGACACGGTCTGGGTCGCCGCGTCCTGGTACCGGCCCGGCGGACAGCACAGCCCGGAGGAGATCGCCCGGCAGTACCTGTCGATGGTGCTGGACGGGATCGCCGTCCGCACGTAAACCATGGGGAGTTGTCATGCCCGAGGCCTACATAGTCGAAGCGGTCCGGACGCCCGTCGGGCGGCGCGGCGGCGGATTGAGCCCGGTCCACCCGGCCGACCTGGGCGCCCATGTGCTCAAGGAACTCGTCGCGCGTGCGGGTGTGGACCCGGGCGCCGTGGAGGACGTCGTCTTCGGCTGTCTGGACACCGTCGGACCGCAGGCCGGGGACATCGCCCGGACCTGCTGGCTGGCGGCCGGGCTGCCCGAGGAGGTGCCCGGTGTGACCGTGGACCGGCAGTGCGGCTCCTCGCAGCAGGCCGTGCACTTCGCCGCGCAGGCCGTGCTGTCCGGCACCCAGGACCTGGTGGTCGCCGGCGGTGTCCAGAACATGTCGCAGATCCCCATCGCCTTCGCCTCCCGGCAGGCCGCCGAGCCGCTCGGCCTGACCGAGGGCCCCTTCCTGGGCAGCGGGGGCTGGCGGGCCCGCTACGGCAGGCAGCCCGTCAACCAGTTCACCGGCGCCGAGATGATCGCCGCCAAGTGGGGGATCAGCAGGCAGGACCAGGAGGAGTTCGCCCTGCGCTCGCACCGGCGGGCGGTGCGGGCGATCGACGAGGGCCGCTTCGACCGCGAACTCGTCCCCCACGGGGACGTCACGGCCGACGAGGGCCCGCGCCGGGACACCTCACTGGAGAAGATGGCCGCCCTGAAGCCCGTGATCGACGGTGGCACCATCACCGCCGCCTGCTCCTCGCAGGTCTCCGACGGCGCGGCGGCCATGCTGCTGGCCTCGGAGCGGGCGGTACGCGAGCACGGGCTGCGCCCGCGGGCCCGTGTGCACCACCTCTCCGTCCGCGGCGAGGACCCCATCCGCATGCTCTCCGCCCCCATCCCGGCCACCGCGCACGCCCTGAAGAAGACCGGGCTCACCATCGACGACATCGACCTCGTCGAGATCAACGAGGCCTTCGCGCCTGTCGTGCTGGCCTGGCTGAAGGAGACCGGCGCCGACCCGGAGAAGGTCAACGTCAACGGCGGCGCGATCGCCCTCGGCCATCCCCTGGGCGCCACCGGCGTCCGGCTCATGACCACCCTGCTGCACGAACTGGAGCGCACCGGCGTCCGGCTGGGGCTGCAGACCATGTGCGAGGGCGGCGGCCAGGCCAACGTCACGATCATCGAACGGCTGTGAGCCTCTCCCGCACCTTCTCCGCCTCCTTCATGATCCGCTCCACCAGCTCCGAGCATGACGGCAGGTCGTCGATCACCCCGGCGACCTGCCCGGACGCCATCACCCCGAGGTCCGCACGGCCGTCCACCATCGCGGCCTTCAGCAGCATCGGCGTGTTCGCGGCGAGCAGCACCTGACTCCAGGACAGCTCCTTGCCGTGCTTCAGGGCGAGCCCGTCGCGGACCATCCGCCGCCAGGTGAGGCCCGACAGCTTCCGGAACCCGGCCGCCCGGCGCACGGCGTGCACCAGCGCGCGGGCCCGACCGGAGCGCTCCAGGGAGTCCACCAGGTCCGTGCGCAGCATGCGGTGCGGCAGGCCGTCGACCGCCGTGGTGACGGTGACGTCCCGGACCGTCGCCGCCAGATACCTGGCCTTCACCGCGTCCGGCACCGTCGAGTCCGAGGTGAGCAGGAACCGCGTCCCCATGGCGACCCCCGCCGCCCCGTACGCGAGCGCCGCGACCAGGCCCCGGCCGTCGAAGAAGCCGCCGGCCGCCACCACGGGTATCCGCACCGCGTCCACCACCTGCGGCAGCAGCACGGTCGTCGCCACCTCGCCGGTGTGCCCGCCCCCCTCCCCGCCCTGCACGATCACCGCGTCCGCGCCCCACGCCGCGACCTTCTCCGCGTGCCGCCGCGCCCCGACGGACGGGATCACGACCACCCCCGCCTCCTTGAGCTCGGCGATCAGCTCACGGGAGGGCGCGAGCGCGAAGGACGCCACCCGCACCCCTTCGTCGATGATCAGGCGCGCCCGGTCGCCGGCGTCGCCCGCGTCCGCCCGGAGGTTCACCCCGAATGGCGCGGCCGTGCGCGACCCGACCTCGCGTATCGCGCCGCGCAGCTGGTCCAGCGTCATCGTCGCGGAGGCCAGGATGCCCAGCGCGCCCGCGTTCGCCGCCGCCGAGACCAGCCGTGGGCCCGCCACCCAGCCCATCCCCGTCTGCACGATCGGGTGCCGGACCCCGACCAGCCGGGTGAGCGCGGTCTCCATCAGTTCCTCGCCCTCTCCGGCACCTCGCGCGCGCGGGCGCCACCGGGGTCGAGCACGTCCCGGATCAGCCGCAGCTCCTGCTCGGTGGGCTCGCGGGTGTACGGCACCTCGTCCGGGACGGTGAGCGCGAAGTCAGTCGCCTCCCGCACCTGTTCGACGTCCACCCCAGGATGCAGGGAGGCCAGCCGCATGCCGCGGTCGGGCGTGGCGAAGTCGAAGACGCCGAGGTCGGAGACGACGCGCGCGATGCGGTGATGGCGGGCCGTGCCGGGGTGCCCGGCGGCACGGTCGTACCCCACCCCGCACACCATGTCGACCTTCTCGACGAAGACCCGCCGGGAGTGTCTCGGGATCCAGTAACTCGTCGGGTTGTTCAGCGTGTTGAGCGGAGCGCCGCGCACGCCGAGCAGCTGCCGCACGGGCCGCGCCCAGTCGCCGATGCACGAGATGTTCTGGTTGCCGAAGCGGTCGATCTGGCTCGCGCCCATCATCACGTGCCGCCGGCCGCCGGCCACCAGGGCCAGATGCTGCCGGTACGGCAGCCAGCCCTCGGGTGTGCCGTCCGGGCGGACGAGCGTCGCCTCGCCGTCGGTCAGCAGCAGGTCCGGCGCGAAGGTCAGCCGGGCCAGCCGCGCCCCCAGCGACGGGATCACGCCCATCGGGCTCGCCAGGATCTCACCGGAGCCGCGCCAGGCCTCGGCGCAGGCGATCACACAGTACTCGGCGCGGGTGGCACTCATCGCTCCTGCTCCCTCCGCCAGTTCCGCACCGCGGACTCGTAGGCCTGCTCGTCCCCGTCGAGGAACCGCTCGGCGAACTCTTGCCACGGTGTGGACGCGTACTCCTTCTGGAAGCCCTCGTCCCTGCCGTAGTCGGGCGCGCACGAGGTGAAGTGCGCACCGTTCGGAGCCTCCACCACGCCCGTCACCGAATGCCTCTTGAGCAGCAAGGACTGCGGGGCCGTTTCCTTCGTCAACTCGGCCGTGTCCACGATCCGTTCGCACGAGACATAGGCCGCCGTCGCCGCCTCGCAGAACAGGTCGTCGAAGTACGGATCCGGGCCCAGGTACTGCCCGTTGCCCAGCCGGTCGGCGCGGTTGACGTGCACCAGGGCCGCGTCCAGCCGCAGGGCGGGCATCGCCACGAACACCTCCCCGTCCTCGTACGGCGAAGTGACGGTCCGCAGGCCGGGGTTGACCCGCATCACGTCGGAGCCGATCCCCGCCCGCACCGGAAGGAACGGCAGCCGGTTCGCCGCCGCGTGCAGCCCCCACATGAACATCCCCTCGTCGACCTCCATCAGCTCGAAGGCCCCGCGCTCGCGCGCCGCGCGGTAGTGCGGTTCGAGCGGGATCGAGTCGAGGGTGACGAAGGCCGTCACCAGCTTGCGCACCCGCCCGGCCGCCACCAGCATGCCGACGTCCGGGCCGCCGTACGACACGACGGTGAGGTCGCCGATCCCGGCTCGGAGCAGTGCTCTGACCAGGGCCATCGGCTTGCGCCGTGACCCCCAGCCGCCGATGCCGAGGGTCATGCCGCTCTCCAGGCGGGAGACCACCTCCTCGGCGGTCATCGTCTTGTCGCCCACCTACGCGCCCTCCTTCCCGAACGTGTCCCGGACCCGGTCGGCCAGCCCGCTGAGGTTGGCCTCGAAGGTGAAGCCCTGTTCGAAGCGGTAGCTGCGGCGCACGTCGACGGGGTCGATCCCGTTGATGGCCGCCTTGGCCATGCGCAGCAGCTGACCGTCCTTGGCGGCGATCTCCCGCGCCAGCTCCAGCGCGGCCGCCCGCAGGCCCTCGCGCGGCACCACCCGCCATACCGAGCCGTGCGCATGCAGGTCGGCCGCGCTCGCCGTGCGCGAGGTGTAGTACAGCGCTCGCATCAGGTGCTGCGGAACCAGCCGGGCCAGATGCGTGGCGGCTCCGAGCGCGCCCCGGTCCAGCTCGGGCAGCCCGAACGTGGCGTCGTCGCTCGCCACGATCGCGTCCGCGTTCCCCGCCAGGCCTATCCCGCCGCCCAGACAGAACCCCTGCACCGCCGCGACCACGGGCGTCTCGCACTCGTAGACCGCGGCGAAGGCTTCCGCGCAACCCTGGTTGGCACCGATCAGCGCCGCCTGCCCGTCCGCCTGTATCTCCTTGATGTCCACGCCCGCGTTGAAGCCCCGCCCCTCGGCGGCCAGCACGACGCACCGGATCTCCGGGTCGCGGCCCGCGGTGCGCACGGCCTCGGCCAGGGCGAACCATCCGGCCACCGGCAGCGCGTTCACCGGTGGGAAGTCGACCGTGACGAGCGAAATCCCCTTTTCCGGGGACGAGGTGGAGACACCCATGGACGCATCAGCTACCTTCGCACTCAGCTGCCTTTCCACCAAACATTTGTTAGGTGTGAGGCTTCGAAGCTAGCAGTCGGCGAAGATGAGCGGGAGGCCCTGTGGATAACTCGCCGCGCGGCACCACCGTCGTCGTCACGGGCGGCACCCGGGGCGTCGGCGCAGGGATCGCGAGGGCCTTCGCCGAGACCGGCGCCCGGGTCGTGGTCTGTGCCCGCAGACCACCCGAAGTGACCGTCGAGGGCGTCGAGTTCGCCCCCCTCGACCTGCTCGACCCGCCCGCCGTACGCGCCTTCTTCGACGCGCTGCCCCGGCTCGACGTCCTGGTCAACAACGCGGGCGGCACCCCGTACCGGCGGCTGGCCGACGCGGACGCCGAGCGGCACGCCCGGGTGGTCGAGCTGAACCTCATCACCCCGCTGACGGCCTCTCTCGCGGCGTACGAGCACCTCAGACGGGCCCGGGGCTCGGTCGTGATGGTCGGCAGCGTCAGCGGAAGCCGCCCTTCGCCCGGCTCGGCGGCCTACGGCGCGGCCAAGGCGGGGCTGGAGAACCTGGCCCGTTCCATGGCGGTGGAGTGGGCGCCGGAGGTCCGCGTCAACACCCTCGTCGTCGGCATGGTCCGCACCGAGCTGTCCCACCTCCACTACGGCGGTGAGGACGGCATCGACGCGGTCTCCGGCACCGTTCCGCTCGGCCGGCTGGCCGCTCCGTCCGACATCGGCGCGGCCGCCGTCTTCCTCGCCTCCGACGCGGCCGCGTACATCAGCGGGGCGAGCCTGCTCGTGCACGGAGGAGGGGAGCGGCCGGCCTTCCTGGATGCCGCGACTGCCAACAAGCCCGCCGACAAGGAGGAGTGAGATGAGCGGAATCTGCGCGGGACGGGTCGTCGTCGTCACCGGCGCCGGGCGGGGGCTCGGACGGGCCCACGCGCTCGCGTTCGCCGCGGAGGGCGCCCGGGTCCTCGTCAACGACCTGGGCGTCGGGCTGGACGGGGCGCCCGGGCCCGGCAGCCCGGCCCACCGGGTCGTCGAAGAGATCCGCGCGGCGGGCGGCGAGGCCGTCGCCCACGGCGGCGACATCGCCACGAGTGCCGGGGCCGAATCCCTGGTGGCGGCGGCCCTGGAGACGTACGGGCGGCTCGACACGCTCGTCAACAACGCCGGCTTCCTGCGCGACCGCATGCTCGTCAACTTCGACGAGGACGACTGGGACGCCGTGCTCCGCGTCCACCTCAAGGGGCACTTCCTGCCCCTGAAGCACGCCGCCGCGCACTGGCGGGCCGAGGCCAAGGCCGGCCGGACACCGGTGGCCCGGATCATCAACACCAGCAGCGGCGCCGGACTGCTGGGCTCCGTCGGGCAGGGGAACTACAGCGCCGCGAAGGCCGGGATCGTCGGGCTGACCCTGGTCGCGGCCGCCGAGCTCGCCCGGTACGGCGTCCAGGTCAACGCCATCGCCCCCGCGGCCCGCACGCGTATGACCGAAGGCGCCTTCGCCGAGACCATGGCGGCCCCCGACTCCGGGTTCGACGCCATGGCGCCCGCGAACGTGTCCCCGCTGGTGGTCTGGCTGGGCTCAGCCGCGAGCGCCGGGGTCACCGGCCGGGTCTTCGAGGCGGAGGGCGGCCGGATCACCGTCATGGAGGGCTGGCGGCCCGGACCCACCGCCGACAAGGGCGCGCTGTGGACACCGGCCGAGGCGGGGGAGACGGCAGTGAAGCTGCTCGCGGAGGCGGAGGTGCCGGGGCGGGTCTACGGGGCGTAGGCGCTCCTAGGACGACAGCCGGGCGGCAGCCTTGCGCTGCGCCTGCGACATGACCGTCAGAAACCTGACCACGGTCTCCAGTTCATCCGTACTGAACGCCTCGCACGCCGCCACGACGTCGCGTGCCCAGTCCTCGAACAACATGGCGAGTTCGCCGATCTTCTCGCGGGTCAGCTGGACGAGCACCCGGCGTTTGTCGGTGGGGTGCTTGACCCGGCGGGCGAAGCCCTTGGCCTCCAGGCGGTCGACCAGACCGGTGACCGAGGCGGGGGCCAGGCCGGTCAGCTGCGCGAGCTCCTTCGCGGTGAGCGGGCCGTGGCGCTCCAGGAGGCCGAGGGTCTTCTCCTCCGTGGCGTTCAGGCCCTGCTTGGCGGCGATCGCCGAATGGAACATCACGGTGACACCGCTGTGCACGCGACCCACCTCCATGAGGCGCTGGAGGGTCTCGGCCCGCCGGTCGCCGCTCGTCTCTCCGCCGCTGCTCATGGTTCCAGGCTAAATATTTCGTTCGGCCGAACTAAGGATTGCGATGACACCCGTGCGGCCGCAAGTCTTTCGGGCGCGACCTGCAGCCTCGGCGAGCGATGTGCAGTGGCTGGTCTCCGCCTTGCGTGGCGCTGCCGCGGCGGGCGGTCGCGGGGCACAGGGGTGAGGCGAGCGAGGGTTCGGGCCGGGGCCCGGTGGGGCTCCGTCCCTTCCGCTTCCCGGCAGCGCCCACCGCAGCCGACGGCGCCGAAAACCTACGTGTCGCACTCCAGCACCGTCCGGCACAACCCGCAGCGCGCCCGGACCCGCCCCCGTACCGGCACCCTGATCCGCTGGTGGCAGGTGGGGCAGGGGAACGAGACATGGAGGTGGCCGACCCCGTCGGGGGTGAAGGTGTACGGGACCCCGGGCTGCGGCCCGTGGGCGTGACGGCGGTCGCGGGCGTAGCGACGGCGGCCCGCCCAGCCGGCGGCGGTCAGCGGGGGCTGTTCCTCGTCGCGGCGGGCCTGGGCCATGCCTTTGGTGTACGCCGTGTAGGCCTGCGGGCTGGTGAACCACACCGAGGGATCCTCGTCGAAGACCAGGGAACGTTTCGCCAGGACGTAGCCGAACTCCTCAGGGGTGAGATACCCGAGCTTCTGCGACGACACCGTGTCCTCCCGGTACGCGTCCAGCAGCAGCCAGCCCGCCCCCAGGTACGTCGTCGCCGTGTCCGTGAGGATCTCGTTCTGCGCGGTGCCGGGGAACGACAGGTCCAGACGGTGCAGATAGACGTGCATCACCTCGTGGGCGAGCGCCGCGCCGATGTCCCTGCGATGGGTGCGGAACCGGTCGTTCAGCTCGACGAAGTACTCCGGGCCCGCCGCGAGTTCCACGTTCGCCGCATGGGTCATCTCGCGGAAGCAGACGATCAGCCGGGCATCCGGCAGCCGGAAGTGCCGCACCATCTCGCGGGCCACGCGCTGCGCCCCCAGATGCAGGTCGTCCGTGTCGCAGAAGGCCACGTCGGCGGGGGCCACGCTGGTCGAGAAGGTCTGGATGGTGTCGTACGAGAGGCGCTTGTACAGCGCGGTGATGGCCGCCCGCACCGTCTCCAGATGCGGGTAGCCGTGCTCGACCGGTCCGTCGTTCGCCACGCCCTGACCCCCAAAGACGCCCAGAACTCCTCTCCACTGTAGGCGGGTGCGAGCCGATTTTCGCCGGGCCGGTCGCCCGGCGGCCGAGTGAGACGCTGCGCGGTCGGACGGTCCGCAGGCGCGGTGCGGGCAGGGCCGGATCGGCGTCCTGGAGCTCCAGCACCCACACGTCGTTGTCACCGTCCCGCGGCACCGGGCCGGGACGAAGAGCGAGCGCCGGGGGCCGACGGACCAGCAGCGGCCGAGGCCGAAGCCATTGATCCGGACGAACCCGCGTGTCCAGCCCGGCAGTTCGAGCAGCGCGTCCCCGGCTCCGCGGAGCGGGACGGTGCCCCTACAGCCCCGGGGCGCCGTCGGCGGGCAGGCCCGCGAAGGGCACCCGCTCCACGCCGTCGTCGCGCCCGCCGCGGCAACCCCCTGCTGGAGGTGAGACCGGTGCCGCCGTCCATGAACTCCTCGTCGCCCTGCGCCGCGCCCGCGCCGACCTCGCCCCCGACGGCGACCGGGTCCCGCAGGCCCTCGCCCGGGACGCCTGCGCACCGCCGACGGTCGCCGACCACGCCGCCCGGCACGGCATGACCCCCGCCGAACTGCGCAGCGCCGTCCGCCGCGGAGCCGGCTGCACCCCCAAGGACTATCTGCTCGGCATCCGCCCGGGCCGGGCCAAGGAACTCCTCGCGGCCACCGAACTGCCCGTCGCGGCCGTGGCCCGACGGGTCGGCCACGACGATCCCGCCTACTTCTCCCGCCTGTTCACCCGCCGCGTCGGCATGGCCCCGGTCCGCTTCCGCGCCCAGCAGAGCCGCGTCGTACCCGGCGGCCGGAGCGACCGGGTTCCCGACCCCGGCGCTCCGCCGGTGATCGAGAGCCCACCCGGTGCACCGGTGATCGAGTACCGATGTACCGGTGATCGGGAGCCCGTCCGCCCCTTAGGGTTGACGTCCATGACCACCAGCCACACCGGTAGCGGTGACGTCGACCCCGCCGTGCGCGAGGAACTCGACCGCCTGCGCGACAGCATCGACAACATCGACGCGGCCGTCGTCCACATGCTCGCCGAGCGCTTCAAGTGCACCCAGCAGGTCGGCCGGCTCAAGGCCGTCCACCAGCTGCCGCCCGCCGATCCCGCCCGCGAGGCGCGGCAGATCGCCCGGCTGCGCACCCTCGCCGAGAACGCCAAGCTGGACCCGGCGTTCGCTGAGAAATTTCTCAATTTCATCATCGCCGAGGTGATCAGACACCACGAGCGCATCGCCGGGGACACCGTCAACGGCCAGTCGCCCGGAGCGAACTGACCTCGGCCGACGTGGAGGGGGTCGTGACAGCGGGGGCGGGGAGGGGCATGCTGCGCTGTGCACTCCTCGTCAGCCGGCGAGCACTCCGTGTCAGTGCGGGGACGTACGCTGGTTGTCCACACGGGAGGGACCTGGGCCATGCCGCCGGATGCCAAGATCCTCATCGTCGACGATCACAAGGAAACGCTGTACGCGCTGGAGAGCGCCCTCGCCCCGCTGGGATACCAACTCGGCCGCGCCACCAGTGGCGACGAGGCGCTCAAACAGGTGCTCCGAGGCCGGGTCGGCCTTCTGCTGCTGGACGTGCGCATGCCCGGTGTCAGCGGCCTGGAGGTGGTGCGCTACATGCGCCGACTGGAGCAGACCCAGCGCATACCGGTCGTCCTGCTCACCGGATTCGGCCCGGACCACGAGCTGACCTCCACCGCGTTCGGGCTGGGTGTCGCCGACCTCGTCCTCAAGCCCATCGACCCCTGGGTCCTGCGCACCAAGGTGCGCTACCTGTACGACGCCCATCAGCGCAACCTCGCCCTGGAGCGGGAGGTCCGTGAACTGCGTGCCCTCGTCGAGGACCGCAACGAGGGCGGAAAGAGCGCTCCGCGATGCGCTCCGGCCCGCGCCGGCTCCCGGGTTCCGCCCCAGCGTGACACCCCGTTGACCGCTCCGGCGCAGGACCGGACATAAGCCGTGTACCGATCCGCCCCTGTGCGCCGTCAGTGCCATCAGGCAGCATGTCGTGCATGTCCGTACTGACGCGCGACGAAGCGCAGATCCGAGCACAGCTCCTCGACGTCCACCGCTACGCGATCGAACTCGACCTGACCACCGGGAACGAGACCTTCGACTCGCGCACCGTAATCCGGTTCAGCGCGCGGACCGCCGGAGACACGTTCGTCGAGGTCAAGCCCGCCGAACTGCGCTCCGTCACCCTCGACGGACAGCCCCTGGACCCGGAGACCCTGGACCAGGACCGGCTGCCTCTGAAGGACCTCACCGCCGGTGAGCACGAGCTGCGCGTCGACGCCGTCATGCGTTACTCCCGCACCGGGGAGGGCATGCACCGCTTCACCGACCCCACCGACGGCGAGACGTACGCCTACACGCAGCTGTTCATGGACGACGTGCAGCGTGTCTTCGCCGCCTTCGACCAGCCCGACCTGAAGGCCGTCTTCGAGCTGTCCGTCAGGGCCCCCGAGGGCTGGACCGTCCTGGCCAACGGCATCACCGAGCACCTGGGCGAGGGCCGCTGGCAGGCCGCCCCCACCCCGCTGGTCTCCACGTACCTCGTCGCCGTCGCCGCCGGTCCCTGGCACTCCGTCCGCACCGAGCACCGCGGCCTGCCCTTCGGCATCCACTGCCGGCGCTCCCTCGCGCCGTACCTCGACGCGGACGCCGACGAGATCCTCGACATCACGCGCGCGTGCTTCGACCGGTTCCACGAGAAGTTCGAGGAGCCCTACCCCTTCGACTCCTACGACCAGGCCTTCGTCCCCGAGTTCAACGCGGGCGCCATGGAGAACCCGGGCCTGGTCACCTTCCGCGACGAGTTCGTCTACCGCTCCGCGGTCACCGACACCGAGCGGCAGACCCGCGCCATGGTCATCGCCCACGAGATGGCCCACATGTGGTTCGGCGACCTCGTCACCCTCAAGTGGTGGGACGACATCTGGCTGAACGAGTCCTTCGCCGAGTACATGGGCTACCAGACCACCATCGAGGCAACCCGTTTCACCGACACCTGGGTCGACTTCGGCGTGGCCCGCAAGGCCTGGGGCTACGACGCCGACCAGCGCCCCTCCACCCATCCGGTCGCGCCCGAGGCCGTCGACGACACGGCCGCCGCGCTGCTCAACTTCGACGGCATCTCCTACGCCAAGGGCGCCTCCGCGCTGCGCCAGCTGGTGGCCTGGCTCGGCGAGAAGGACTTCCTCGCCGGCATCAACATCCACTTCGCCCGGCACAAGTTCGGCAACGCCACCCTCGCCGACTTCATCGACTCCCTGTCCGCCGCCACCGACCGCGACGTCCACGCCTGGGCGGACGCCTGGCTGCGCACCACCGGCGTCGACACACTCACCCCGGTGGTCACCGCGGGTGACGCGACCGGCACGTACACGCTCGGCGTGCACCGCGACGGCAGCCGCCCGCACCGCATCAGCGTCGGTGTGTACGACCACGACGTCGCCGGCGACGGCGGCCTCGTCCTGCGTGAGCGCATCGGCCTCGACGTCCCGCAGAGCGCCCCGCAGCCCGTCGGCAAGCGTCCCGCGCTGATCCTGCTCAACGACGGCGACCTGACCTACGCCAAGGTCCGGTTCGACGCCGGGTCCTTCGAGGCGGTCCGCACGGGCCTGTCCGGCCTGCCCGAGCCGCTCACCCGCGCGGTCGTGTGGAACGCCCTCAGGGACGCCGTCCGCGACGGCGAACTGCCGCCCGCCGCCTTCCTGGAGACCGCGCGCGCCCACCTTCCCCGCGAGACGGACCTGGCCCTCGTCCAGGGCGTGCTGGCCTTCGCCTCCACGCACATCGCCGACCGCTACCTCGCGCCCGAGGAGCGTCCGGCGGCCCTGGCCACCCTCTCCTCGCTGTGCCGCGATTTCATCCGGCGCACCGAGGACGGTGACAACCCCGGCCTGCGGTTGATCGCCGTCCGCCACTTCATCGACGTCGCCGCCCACCCGGACACCATCGCCGCCTGGCTCGCCGACGGCACCGTGCCCGGCGGGCCGGAGCTCGACCCCGAGCTGCGCTGGCGCATCCTCGGCCGCCTCGCCGTCCTCGGCGCCACCGACGAGGCCGCGATCGCCGCCGAGCTGGAGCGCGACCCGAGCGCCACCGGCCAGGAGGGCGCCGCCCGCTGCCGGGCCGCGCTGCCCGATCCCGAGGCCAAGCGCGCGGCCTGGGACGCGATGTTCGCGACGGACGACCTGTCCAACTACCTCTTCACGGCCACCGCCCAGGGGTTCTGGCAGCCCGAGCAGGCCGACCTGGTCCGGGAGTACGTGGCGCGGTACTACACGGACGCGCTCCCGGTGGCCGCCCGCCGCGGACCCGCCATCGCCACCGCCGCAGGCCGCTACGCCTTCCCGTCCTGCGCCGTGGACGCGGAGAACCTCGCCCTGGGCGAGGCCTGTCTGCGCGACGCCGGCCCGGTCGCGGCCCTGCGCCGCCGCCTCGTCGACGAACTCGACGACCTGGCCCGGGCGCTGCGGGTGCGGAAGGCCTAGTCCCCGGGGTGTAGGACGTCGCCGGTCCGGCTGGTCCCTGATGACGATGCGGGGGCGGGAGCCATCTGCCTAGGTTTGAGTGGTCAGGAAGGCTCCGCCCCCAGGAGGATTCCAGTGATCGTAGTGACCGGCGCCACCGGCAATGTCGGCCGGGCTCTCGTCGACCGGCTCGTCGCCGCGGACCGCCCCGTACGGGCGCTCACTCGCGACCCGGGGCGAGCCCGGCTGCCCGGGAAGGCCGAGGTGGTGAAATTCCGCCTGGCCGAGCCGGACGCGCTCTTCGAAGGAGCGACAGGGCTCTTCCTCTACGTCCAGGCGGCCGGCGAGCAGACCCCGGCTCTGCTCGACGCCGCCCGCAAGGCGGGTGTGCGGCATGTCGTCCTGCTCTCCTCCGGGGTCATCCAGGAGGGTTCCGACGAGACGCACCCCATCCACATCATGCATGCCACCGCCGAGCGGCAGGTCCGCGACAGCGGCCTGGAGTGGACCTTCCTGCGCCCCCACGCGTTCGCCACCAACGCGTTCCAGTGGGCGCCGCAGATCCGGGCCGGGAACACCGTCCGCGGCGTCTTCGCGGACATGCTCACGGCGCCGATCCACGAGGACGACATCGCCGCCGTCGCCGAACGCGCCCTCGTCGACGGCGGTCACGAGGGCGTGGCCCACCGCCTCACCGGCCCCGGCGCCACCACCAACACCGACCAGATCGCCGCGATCGGCCGGGCCATCGGCCGGGATCTGACCTTCGTCGAAGTGCCGCCGGAGGAGGCGGGGCCCGAGCTGTTCCCGGGCGCGCCGCCGCACTTCGTACGGGCCCTGCTGAAGAGCTTCGCCGCCACGGTTGGCGTACCCCCGGAGATCACCACCACGGTCCAGGACGTCACCGGCACCCCGGCCCGCACCTTCACCCAATGGTCCGAGGACCACGCGGACGACTTCCGAGCCCCCTGATCCGGCCACGGTGCCGGACCGCTCCACCAGCAGGAGCAGCTTGTCTTTGGGGGCCGCGGCCGGTGGCAGCGCGTAGAAGAGGCTCCGTACGTCACCCGGGCCCGGCTCCCGTGCCGGCGCCTGCCCACCGGGTGCATCGATCGCGATCACGTCAACCAGCCGCAGCCCCAACACGCTTTCCCCGCACGGGAGTACCCACTTTCGGGTTTCGATCGTTGGACTTTCCGGGCGCGTCGCCCCGATGGCGTACAAGCTGGAAGCCTCCACATGGATGTTCCCCTGCCCCGCGCCCCCGGAGGAGAGCCCATGAGCACGCCGCAGCCCCTCGCCTCAGGACCCGAAGGGCCCGACGCTCTGCGGCCGTTGATCGACACCGTGCTCGACGCGCTGCGGGAGGGCGGGCAGGCACGTGGCGGCCCCTTGCCCCCGGGCGGGCCGGAGGCGGTGGCCGCGGCCGTCGCGGACGCCGTGGGGGACGTGCTGCCGGACGAGGGCGACCCCGACGCGCTGCGCACCCTGGTCCGCGCCTTCGCCCAAGGCGCCGCCGACCCCGCCGACCCGCTCTGCGCGGCGCACCTGCACTGCCCGCCACTCGCCCTCGCCACGGCCGCCGACCTCGCCGCAAGCGCCCTCAACCCGTCCTTGGACTCCTGGGACCAGGCACCGGCCGCCTCCGCCCTCGAGGCCCTCGTCACCCGCGAACTCGCCCATGAGATCGGCCTGGCCGACTCGCTGGTCACCACCGGCGGCACCGAGTCCAACCAGCTCGCCCTGCTGCTCGCCCGCGAGGCCCACGGCGGAAGCGTGCGGCTCGTGTGCGGTGCCAACGCCCATCACTCCCTGCCCCGCGCGGCCTGGCTGCTGGGCCTGCCCGACCCGGTGGTCGTCCCCGCTCCCAACGGCACCCTCGACCCCGCCGCCCTCGACGAGGTCCTCACCCGCTTCCCCCGCCCCGTGCTGGTCGCCGCCACCGCCGGCACCACCGACGCCGGTCTCATCGACCCGCTGCCCGAGATCGCCGGTCTCTGCGCCGCCCACGGGGCCCGCCTGCACATCGACGCGGCGTACGGCGGCGGACTCGTCTTCAGCGAACGGCACCGCGAGAAGCTCGCCGGACTCGAGGCCGCCCACACCGTCACCCTCGACCTGCACAAGCTCGGCTGGCAGCCGGTCGCCGCGGGCCTCCTCGCCGTCTCCCGCCCCCGCGACCTGGGCGTACTGCAGCAGCACGCCGACTACCTCAACGCCGACGACGACACCGAGGCGGGCATGCCCGACCTGCTCGGCCGGTCCCTGCGCACCACCCGCCGCCCCGACGTCCTCAAGATCGCCGTCACCCTCAGGACCCTCGGCCGCACCGGCCTCGGCGCCCTCGTCGACCAGGTGTGCGCT
Source organism: Streptomyces herbicida (assembly GCF_032656585.1). Taxonomy (NCBI): domain Bacteria; kingdom Bacillati; phylum Actinomycetota; class Actinomycetes; order Kitasatosporales; family Streptomycetaceae; genus Streptomyces; species Streptomyces herbicida. The sequence continues at coordinate 200,066 of NZ_JAUYWJ010000008.1, read as the reverse complement.
CGGGCACGAGAGTTCGCGGCCCTCGTCCAGGAGCACCCCGCCTTCGAGCTGTACGACCGGCCGGTCATCAGCACCGTCCTGTTCCGGCCCGCCGGGGCCACCGACGACGCAGTCGCCGGCGTACGGCGCACCCTGCTGCACGAGGGCCGCGCCGTCCTCGGCCGGGCCCGCCTCGACGGCCGCCTCTGGCTCAAGGCCACCCTCCTCAACCCCCACACCCGGCCGGACGACCTGGCCGACCTCCTGAAACTCGTGGAAGGAACCGCCACCAGATGACCCACCCCCCGGACCACGAGCCAGAAGAACCCTGTGACCTGGTCGGCATCGGCATCGGACCGTTCAACCTCTCCCTCGCCGCCCTCGCCCACCCGCTCGCCGAACTCGACGCCGTCTTCTACGAGCAGCGCCCCGGCTTCGACTGGCACCCCGGCCTGCTCATCGAGGGCGCGACCATCCAAGTGCCGTTCCTCGCCGACCTGGTGACCCTCGCCGACCCGGCCAGCCGCTGGAGCTTCCTCAACTACCTCAAGGCCCGCAACCGGCTGTTCCCGTTCTACTTCGCCGAGCGCTTCCACATCCAGCGCACCGAGTACGACTCCTACTGCCGCTGGGTCTCCGAGAACCTCCCCGGACTGCGCTTCTCCCACCAGGTCGACGCCGTTCGCTGGCACCCCGGACGCGACGCCTTCGAGGTCGACTTCACCCGGCTCGACGCCGACGGGAACGCCGAGGCCACCGGCTGTACGTACACGAAGAACATCGTCCTCGGCGTCGGCACCGCCCCGTACATCCCGGACCCCCTCAAGCCCCTCGTCGAGGCCCCCGGCGCGCCCGTCATCCACGCCTCCGACTACCTCGACCACCGCGACGCCTTCCTCGCCGCCGGCCATGTCACCGTCGTCGGCTCGGGACAGTCCGGCGCCGAGGTCTTCCTCGACCTGCTGCGCCACCGCCCCGCCGGACGCGAGCGGCTGCACTGGATCGGCCGTACGGAGGCCTTCGCGCCGATGGAGTACTCCAAGCTCGGCCTGGAGCACTTCACGCCCGACTACACGCGCTACTTCCACGCCCTCGAGGAAAGCGTCCGCGACGGGCTCGTCGCCTCCCAGTGGCAGCTCCACAAGGGCATCGACGCCGACACCATCGCCGCGATCCACGACGAGCTCTACCGCCGCACCCTGCGCGGCGGCTGGCCCGACGCCGTCCTCACCCCCGGTGTCCGGGTCCGCACGGCGGGGCGCGTCGCCACCACCAAGGTCGAGCTCCATCTGGAGCACGTCCAGCAGAACTGCCGCTCCCGGCTCACCACGGACGCCGTCGTCCTCGCCACCGGCTACCGGGAACGCCCTCTGGACCGCATCCTCGCGGGCCTCGACCCCTATCTGCGGCGTGACACCAGCGAACGCCCCCATGTCGACGAGCGGTTCCGGCTCGTCCTCGACCGAGCGGTCACCGGCACGGCCTATGTCCAGAACGCCGAACTCCACACCCACGGCGTCGGCGCCCCCGACCTCGGCCTCGCCGCTTGGCGCAGCGCCACCATCCTCAACTCCCTGACCGGGAAGGAGCCGTATCCGCTGCCCGCGCGGACGGCGTTCACCACGTTCGGACTCGAGCAGCCGGAGCGGATCCCCGAGGCCCGGCGACAGCCGACGCTGACCCCGCTGGCGGAGAGCCGGTGAGGAAGACCCCGGACGCGGAAGAGTCGGCCCCTGCGTCAGCGGCGTCGGGGCCGGAGATGACCGCCGACGCCGCCGAACCGGCCCTGCCGGACCTCTAGAACACCGGGGTTCCGTTGCGGGTGAGCTTCCAGTCCACCGACGCGAAGTCCTTCGGGTCCAGAACACCCTTCGCGGTCACCCACTCCGAGATCCGGGTCCGGATCTCGGTCGACTCCGACCACAGCTCCTTGGCCGAGGCGACGTGCGGGAACGCGCCGCCGCCGTTCGCGCGGTAGTTGTTCACCGCGAACACGAACTGCTGGGCGTCGTCCAGGGCGGCACCGTTGTAGGTGAGGTTCTTGATCCGCGAACCGGCCGACTGGGCGATGTCGATCTCGTACTGGAAGCCCGACACGTAGTCGTAGTTGTAGTCCGGGCGGTTGTTGGCGTTCGTCAGTTTCTCGACGTCGACGGCGGCGTCGGTCGCCGTCTGGACGAAGTACTCGGCTGAGTACTCCAGGTATGCCCTGATCTGCGCGCCCGTCAGCAGCTTGGCGACCAGCGTGTTGTCGTACACGTACAGGCTCGACAGGTCCCGGATCGTCACCTTGCCGGCCGGGATCTCCGAGGTGCGGGAGAACGGCGAGGCCTGCGAGACCACCGGCAGCGAGGCGTACTCGGTGCCCGCCAACGCCGCCTTCACCACGTCCTCCTGGACCTTGGTGATCAGGTCGATGATCGGGGCGTCCTTGTAGCGGGCGTCGACCGTGGTCAGGGTCTCGGTCGCGGTCCCGACGACCTGGTTGACGTACTCGACGACCTTCGCGTGCTCGTCGGTCAGCAGCTTGGTGATCTTCGGGTCGTCGGCGACCGTGTTGGAGTTGAGTACCTTCGAGGAGACGGACTCGACGGTCCACCTGCCCTTTCCGAAGACCAGCTCGATGTCGAAGACGGACAGGCGCTCCGCGTACGCCAGCGGCTCCGACAGCACGACCGTCCTGCCGGTCTTGGCGTTGGTGACCTTCAGCTCCGGGATCTCCACGTGCGCATGGCCGACGAGGATCGCGTCGATGCCGGGCACCTGCTGGGCGACCAGCGCGGCCGAGTTCTCGATGTACGGCAGCTGGTCACCGTACGACGAGGTGCCCGACGAGCCGGAGTGCGCCGACACGACGACCACGTCCGCGCCCATCGCCCGCAGCTTCGGCACCCACTTCGCGGCCTGCTCCTCCAGGCCCGGGAAGGCCAGCTTGCCCTGGACGTAGGCCTTGTCCCAGATCGCGATGCCCGGGTTGGTCAGACCGAGGACGGCGACCTTCACCGGCCGGGCGCCGGGCACGTGGAACTTCTTGATGAAGTAGGGAGGGAAGGCGGGCCTCAGCGTCTTCGCGTCCACGGCGTTGGCGCCGAGCAGCGGGAAGTGGCACTGGTCCTCGAACTTGCGCAGCGTCTCGATGCCGTAGTTGAACTCGTGGTTGCCGAGCGCCGCCGCGTCGTAGCCGATGGCGTTCATCGCCTGCGCCATCGGGTGCACCGGGCCGCCCTTGGCGGTGATCGGGTCGACCTTGGCGTAGTAGTACGTCAGCGGGGTGCCCTGGATCGTGTCGCCCGCGTCCAGCAGCAGCGTGTTGCAGTGGCCCTTCTCCGCGCGGATCTGGTTCACCAGGGTGGAGATACGGGCCAGGCCCTGCGCGTTGCCCGCCTTGTCGGTGTACTCCGCGTTCTTGAAGTAGTCCCAGTTGAAGACGTGGCCGTGCAGGTCGGTGGTGCCCATGACGGTCAGGGAGTAGCGCTTCGCCGGCCTCGCCGCCGCCCCGGTCTCCGCAGCCTGCGCGGCCGGAGCCGCCGCGGCACCGGCGATCGCGACCCCCGCTCCGGTCACGGCGGACTTCTTCAGGAACTTCCGACGGTTCAACGGCATGTCTTGGTCTCCTAGGGGAACGGTCAACAACGCGCGTAGATTCTGACCTGAGCATGACTGACGGCAACAGGTCCGGGAGGTTGCGATCTGGTGACCTCATCGGTGAACTCCGTTGCCACCAAACAGGTAAGACATGACAGAGTGGGGCGTATGACCGCTCCGTACGGCACCGCCGACGCCCCTCGCATCGCCGTCCGCGGCGAGGCCCATCTCGAAGTCGACCCCGAGGTCGCCCGCATCGGAGTCACCGTCAACGCGCGCGGGCGGGACCGGCGTTCGGCCCTGGACGACCTCACCCGCCGCAACGCCGCCGTCCTCGACCTCGTGAAGTCCTACGGCGAGGCCGTGGAACGCCTGGAGACCGGCTTCTTCTCCATCACCCCGGAACTGTCCGCGCACGGCCGGAGCGAGCGCGTCCGCACCTACCACGGCCGCGTCCACGTCACCGCGGAGCTCTCCGACTTCACCGCCCTCGGCGAACTCACCACGCGCCTGGCCGACTTGGAGCTGACCCGGGTCGACGGCCCCTGGTGGACCCTGCGCCCCGACTCACCGGTGCACCGTCAGGCCCGCCAGCAGGCGGTGCGCGAGGCGGTCCAGCGCGCCCGCGAGTACGCGGAGGCGCTCGGCACCACACTGGCCGCGCTGGTGGAACTGGCCGACATCGGCGCGGAGAAAGCGGAGCCCTACGCCCCCCAGCCCCCCGGCCGAGCCCGCTCCATGGCCTTCGCCGCGGCGGCGGAGGACGCGGCGGCCCCCCTGGACCTCGAACCCCAGCGCCAGCACGTCCACGCCCAGGTCAACGCCCGCTTCACGATGGCTCCGCCGCGACTGTGAGCCCAGGGGCACTGCGAGGCCACGTTCCGGATTCGGAATGGGCCGTTGCGATCATGCGGGCCTTTCGGGGGAGCGGAACGCCTCTGCTCGGAAATGCCACTCCCGGTGACCGTCTGCTGATTCGCCACGGCCGTGTGTGACGGAACCCCGGTTCCGGTCGGTGCTCCATATGCTCATCGGAGCGCCGGTGCGCACAATTCAACACTTGTCAATAGGGCTTCACGTAAAGGTTGTTGAGTAGTCACCCCCGACGAATTCTCTACCCACGGGTAAGGCCTAGGCTCGATTCATGCGCCGAGCAAAGATCGTTTGTACTCTGGGGCCCGCCACCGACTCGTACGACCAGATCAAGGCACTGGTCGAGGCCGGAATGGACGTCGCCCGATTCAATCTCAGCCACGGCAGCTACGCCGAGCACGAGGAGCGTTACCAGCGCGTGCGAAAGGCGGCCGACGAGTCCGGCCGCAGTGTCGGGGTCCTCGCCGACCTTCAGGGTCCGAAGATCCGGCTCGGCCGATTCGCCGAAGGACCCGTACTCCTTGAACGCGGCGACTCCTTCACCATCACGGTGGAACCGGGTGCCGAGGGTGACCGCAACCAGTGCGGCACCACCTACTCCGGTCTCGCCGCCGACGTCACTCCGGGTGAGCGCGTCCTCGTCGACGACGGCAAGGTCTGCCTCGAGGTCACCTCCGTCGACGGCCCGCGCGTGCACACCGTCGTGGTCGAGGGCGGCATGGTCTCCGACCACAAGGGCCTGAACCTGCCCGGCGTCGCCGTCTCCGTCCCAGCACTCTCCGAGAAGGACGAGGCCGACCTCCGCTGGGCGCTGCGCACCGGCTTCGACGTCATCGCGCTGTCCTTCGTCCGCAGCGGCAAGGACGTCGAGGACGTCCACCGCATCATGGACGAGGAGGGCCGCCGCCTCCCGGTGATCGCCAAGGTGGAGAAGCCGCAGGCGGTCGAGGCGATCGACGACATCGTCGCCGCCTTCGACGGCCTGATGGTGGCCCGCGGCGATCTGGGCGTGGAGATGCCTCTGGAGCAGGTCCCGATCGTCCAGAAGCGGGCCATCAAGCTGGCCAAGCGCAACGCCAAGCCGGTCATCGTGGCGACGCAGATGCTCGACTCCATGATCGACAACGCGCGCCCGACCCGCGCGGAGGCCTCCGATGTCGCCAACGCGGTCATCGACGGCACGGACGCGGTGATGCTGTCCGGCGAGACCAGCGTCGGCAAGTACGCCATCGGGACGGTGCGCACCATGGCCCGTATCGTCGAGGCGGCCGAGGAGGACATCCTGGCCAGGGGCCTCCCGCCGCTGACCGAGCGGAACAAGCCCCGTACCCAGGGCGGCGCGGTCGCCCGGGCCGCGGCCGAGATGGGCGACTTCCTCAGTGCGAAGTTCCTGGTCGCCTTCACCGAGTCCGGCGACACGGTCCGCCGCCTCTCCCGCTACCGCTCGCCCATTCCGCTGCTGGCCTTCACCCCGGAGCAGGCCACCCGCTCGCAGCTCAGCCTCACCTGGGGCGTCGAGACCTTCCTCGGCCCGCACGTCGGCTCGACGGACGCCATGGTCGACCAGGTGGACGAACTGCTCCTGAAATACGGCCGTTGCCAGAAGGGAGACATCGTGGTCATCACGGCCGGCTCCCCGCCCGGTGTCTCCGGCTCGACCAACATGGTCCGCGTCCATCACATCGGCGAGGACGACAGCCCCAGGTGACCGGATGACGGCGAAGGGCCCCTCCCGGAGGAGGGGCCCCGCAAAGTCATGACCTGGAACAGTGACCTTGGAATCCAAGGAAAAAGTGCCCCGGGTCGGACTCGAACCGACACTGTACGGGTTTTGAATCCGTTGCCTGCTGCCAATTGGGCTACCGGGGCTCGCAGATTCCAAGGTTTCCCCTGACCCTCCGCGCGTCCACCATACCGTAGCTAGGTAGGCTCTTGTCAGCAGTACCCCTGCCCTGAACGAGGAGCCCCCGTGACCGCCGAGTCGCCCCAGCCCGTAGACGCGCCCGACGACGACAAGTCGCACGTGCCTCCGCTGACGACCCGAGTCGTCATCGCCGAGGACGAGGCCCTGATCCGGCTCGACCTCAAAGAGATGCTGGAGGAGGAGGGGTACACCGTCGTCGGCGAGGCCGGTGACGGCGAGCAGGCCGTGGAGCTCGCCCGCGAGCACCGGCCGGACCTGGTCATCCTCGATGTGAAGATGCCCAAGCTGGACGGCATCTCGGCGGCGGAGAAGATCGCCGAGGAGTCCATCGCGCCCGTCCTCATGCTCACCGCCTTCTCGCAGCGCGACCTGGTCGAGCGGGCCCGTGACGCCGGCGCCATGGCCTACCTGGTGAAGCCGTTCAGCAAGAGCGATGTCGTGCCGGCCATCGAGATGGCGGTCTCCCGCTTCACCGAGCTGAAGCAGCTGGAGCAGGAGGTCGCCGACCTCAGCCAGCGGCTGGAGACCCGCAAGCTCGTCGACCGGGCGAAGTCCGTCCTCCAGACCGAGTACGGCCTGACCGAGCCGGCCGCCTTCCGGTGGATCCAGAAGACCTCCATGGACCGCCGGATGTCCATGCAGCAGGTCGCCGAGGCCGTCATCGCGGACAGCGAGGAGAAGAAGTCCGCCAAGGGCTGAGCCGCCCGGAACGCACGACGAGGCCCGCGCCCGGAGAGGGGGCGCGGGCCTCGTCGTATGCGCGATCAGTCCTCGCCGAGGTAGGCCTTGCGCACGGACTCGTCGTGCAGCAGGTCCTGGCCGGAGCCCGACAGGACGATGTTGCCGACCTCCATGACGTGGCCGTGGTCGGCCAGCGACAGGGCGGCCTGGGCGTTCTGCTCGACCAGCAGAATCGTTGTTCCCTGGGACTTCAGCTCCGCGATGGTCGCCATGATCTTCTGCATCATGATCGGGGAGAGTCCCATGGACGGCTCGTCGAGCATCAGCAGCTTCGGCTGGGACATCAGGGCCCGGCCCATCGCCAGCATCTGCTGCTCACCGCCCGAGAGGGTGCCGGCCGCCTGCTTCCTGCGCTCCCCGAGGATGGGGAAGAGGTCGTAGGCGCGCTGGATGTCCTTCTCGATGCCCGGCTTGTCGCTCCGCAGGAACGCACCGAGGCGCAGATTGTCCTCGATGGTCATACGGGGGAAGATGTGCCGCCCCTCGGGGGAGTGGGCGAGCCCCAGCGAGACCACCTGATGGGCCGGGATCTTCTTCAGCGACTTGCCGTTGAACCTGATCTGCCCGCCGACCGGCTTGAGCAGGCCGGAGAGGGTGCGCAGGGTCGTGGTCTTGCCGGCGCCGTTGGTGCCGATCAGGGTGACGACCTCGCCGGCCTCGACCTTGAACGAGATGCCTTTGACGGCCTCGATCTTGCCGTAGGCGACCCGGAGGTCCTCGACTTCGAGCAGTGCGGTCATCGGTCGTTCTCCTTGCCGGGCGCGGCGTCCGTCGTGGTCTCGGCGTGCGCCTCGGCGGCCTCGACCTCGGCCACCTCCTCGTCGCCGGGAGCATTCTCGAAGGGTTCGCCGAGGTACGCGGCGACGACCCGCTCGTCGCCCTGCACGGTCGCGCTGTCGCCCTCGACGAGCTTCTCGCCCTGCACCAGGACGGCGACGCGGTCGCAGAGGTTGAAGATGAAGCGCATGTCGTGCTCGATGACGAGGACGGCGATGCCCCTGTCACGGATCGCGAAGACCAGTTCCTCGGTGGCCCGGGTCTCCTGCGGGTTCATGCCCGCGGTCGGCTCGTCGAGGAGCAGCAGACCGGGCTCGCTCGCCAGCGCCCGGGCGATCTCCAGTTTGCGCTGCTCGCCGTAGGGCAGGTTGCGGGCCAGGTGCTCGGCCTTCTTCTCCAGGCCCACGAACTCCAGGAGCTCCATGGCGCGTGCGCGGGAGGCCGCCTCGGCCTTGTGGAAGCCGGGGCCGCGCAGCAGGGCGGACCAGAGGCCCTCCTTGGTGCGGGTGTGGCGGCCGACGAGGACGTTCTCCAGGACCGTCATGTTGGCGAACAGACGGATGTTCTGGAAGGTACGGGCGATGCCGGCCGCGGTGACCTTGAAGGACTTCGGCGGCAGGACGTTGCCCTTGTAGCGGACCTCGCCCTCGGTGGGGATGTACAGGCCGGTGAGGCAGTTGAAGAAGGTCGTCTTGCCGGCGCCGTTGGGGCCGATCAGGCCGACGATCTCGCCGCTGTTGACGGTGAAGTCGACATTGCGCACGGCCGTCAGGCCACCGAAGCGCATCGTGACGCCACGGGCGTCGAGCACGACCTCGCCGGGGGTGGGGGCGCCGGGTGCGGCGTCCTTGGTGGTGGTGTCGGTAGTCATCGTGGTCAGGCCCCTGCCTTGGTGAGGACGGCGGGCGCTTCGGCCTCTTCGTGGAATTCGAGCTGGCGGCGCCGGTTCGGGATGAGGCCTTCCGGACGGAAGCGCATGAGCACCATGAGCGTGACGCCGAAGGCGAAGAGCTGGTAGTCGCCCAGGAACTGGAGCTTGGCGGGGATCAGGTACAGCAGAGCCGCGCCGACCAGCGGTCCGGCGATCGTGCCCATGCCGCCGAGGACGACCGCGGCCAGCAGGAAGGCCGAGTTCGGCGGGACGACGTGGGCGAACTGGTACTGCTCCGGGGTCACCGTGTAGGTGACGTGGGCCTGGACGGAGCCGGCGAGGCCCGCCAGGCAGGCACCCAGGGCGAAGGCGATGAGCTTGACCCGGAAGCCGTTGATGCCCATGGCGAGCGCCGCGGTCTCGTCCTCGCGGATGGCGATCCAGGCGCGGCCGATGCGGGAGTCGCTGCTGCGCCGGAACACCACGACCACGATGAGCGTGATGAGCAGCATCAGCAGGAAGTAGTTCGCGAACCGGCCGACGGTGGTCCCGAGGACGGTGTGCTCCTGGCCGAAGTCGAAGCCGAGGATGTTCAGGTTCGGGATCGAGGAGATGCCGTTGGAGCCGTTGGTGACGTCCGGACCCGAGGTGCCGTCCATGTTGAGGACGGTGATGCGGAAGATCTCACCGAAGCCGAGGGTCACGATGGCGAGGTAGTCGCCGCGCAGACGCAGGGTCGGGGCGCCGATCAGCACACCGAAGACCATGGCGACGGCCGCGCCGCACAGTGCCGAGGCCCAGAACGGCCAGTTCACGTGCAGCGGCGAGGACGGCGATCCGGAGACCAGGGCCGCGGTGTAGGCGCCGACACCGAGGAAGGCGACGTAACCGAGGTCGAGGAGGCCGGCGAGGCCGACGACGATGTTCAGGCCGAGCGCGACGGTGGCGAAGATCAGGATGTAGACGCCGATCGTCGCGTACTGGTCGTCGGACTGGGTGAACGGGAAGGCGGCAGCGGCGGCGAAGGCGCCGGCCATGGTCACCGTGCGGTGCCGTGCGGTGATCGCCGAGACCCGGGCCACGAGCCCGGCCTTGGCGAGGGCGGAGAAGCTGAAACCGGCGGTGATGAGGAAGCCGATGAACAGCTGGTCGTACTCGGTGCCGATGCCGTAGGTGAAGACGGTCAGACCGACGGCCATGGCCGCCACGATGACGAGGATCTCGGCGTAGGCGGGCAGGTTGCGGGCCGGGGCCGGGGTCTCGGAGGCGAAGGCCGCCTTGAAGACGTTCCAGTTCTCGCGGGACTTGTGGCGGAACGCCTCCATGCCGGTGTCGTCCGGGTCGGACGGCTCGGGGGCCGGACGCTCGAACGGCAGGGCCAGCGCGCCGAGCAGGGCGGCCAGCGTGGCAATGGCGACGACGAAGCCGCCGGGCTCCAGGTTCACCACGCCGCCCAGCTTGGCGCTGATGGCGATGACGGTGTACCAGGCGGTGGCGAAGGTGCCGAGAGCGGACACCTTCAGGGCGGCGTCGGCGCTCCCGGGTGTCAGCCAGCCGAGGCCCTTGACGCCGTACGAGGCGAGGCCGAACAGGGTGGTGAGGATGCCGCCGATGAGGACGAGGACCTGAAGGCCGCCCGGGTAGCCGTAGACGGTGAGGTCACCGGGGAACTCCGAGGTCCAGGTCCAGGCGAGGAACGTGGAGACGATCGCCAGGGCGCCGCCACCGGTGGCGAGGGCCCGCCCGAGGGAGGCCGGGAGGCCGATGAGTCCGGACTGAGCGGCCGCGGGGGCGCTCGGGGTTTCTGCTGCGGTCTGTGTGGTCATCGGTGTCACGCCCTGTCCGCGACGCGCTCGCCGAGCAGACCTTGGGGCCTGAACAGCAGCACGAGGATGAGGAGTACGAACGCCCAGACGTCTGCCCAGGACTGGCTGCCGAACTTGTCCATGCCGGGGATGTCCCCGATGTAGGCGGTGGACAGGGCCTCGGCGATGCCGAGGACGATGCCGCCGAGCATGGCGCCGTAGATGTTGCCGATGCCGCCGAGGACGGCCGCGGTGAAGGCCTTCAGACCGAGGATGAAGCCCATGCGGAAGTCGATCTGGCCGTACTTGAAGCCGTAGGCGACGGATCCGACGGCGGCGAAGGTGGCACCGAGGGCGAACGCGACCACGATGATGCGGTCGGTGTTGATGCCCATCAGCTTCGCGGTGTCCGGGTCCTGCGCGGTGGCCTGCATACCGCGCCCGGTGCGGGTGCGCATCACGAAGTAGGCCAGGAACGCCATGCTGATCGGGGCGGCGATGAGCAGGAAGATGTCACCGCTCTGGATGGTGACGCTGCCGATGTCGAAGGGGCCGCCCGGCAGGCTGGGGAAGGTGCGGGCGGACTTCGCCTCGGGGTACCACGCCCACACCGCCTGCTGCAGGGCCAGGGAGAGGCCGATCGCGGTGATCAGGGGGGCGAGGCGGGGGGCGCTGCGCAGGGGGCGGTAGGCGAACCGTTCCGCTCCGACGGCGATCGTGACAGCGACCAGGATGGCGCCGACGAGCATCAGCGGCAGGGCCACCCACATGTTGGTGCCGTCGGGAAGGATGTACACGTAGACCGTGAGCGCGCCGAAGGCGCCGGTCATGAATATCTCGCCGTGGGCGAAGTTGATGAGCTGGACAATGCCATAGACCATCGTGTAGCCGATGGCGACCAGCCCGTACATGGATCCAAGTAGCAGGCCGTTGACCAGCTGCTGCGGCAGTTCGTTCACCGCATGTCCTCCGAGACTTCGGATGTTCGACGGATGTGCCGGATGCGTGTCCGCGCGGGGCGCCAGTGGAACAGCGCCCCGCGCGGCTCGATGGTGCGGGTGTGGGTCAGCTGCCGTTGTAGGTGCCGGACTCCACGGCCTTCCAGGCCCCGCCCTCGACGGAGTACACGGTGAGCTGCTTGTTGGTCGCGTCACCGTACTCGTCGAAGGAGACCTTGCCGGTCACACCGTCGAAGGAGACGTTCTGCACCGCGGCGGTGATCTTCGCGCGGGCGTCGGACGGCAGCTTGCCGCCGTTGTCGTCGACGGCCTTCTTCACGGCCTCGATGATCGCCCAGGCGGAGTCGTACGAGTAACCGCCGTAGGCGCCGTACGCCTCGGTGTAGCCGCCGGCCTTGTAGTTGGCGACGAACTCCTTGGCCGAGGCCAGGGTCTCGACCGGTGCGCCGACCGAGGTGGCGAGGTCGCCGGTGCCGGAGGCGCCCGCCAGCTTGATGAAGTCGTCGGCGTAGATGCCGTCACCGCCGACCAGCGGGATCTTGGCACCGGCGGCCTTGATCTGCTTGCTGAGCGGACCGGCCTGCGGGTACTCGCCGCCGTAGTAGACCACGTCGGCCCCGGAGTTCTTCACCTTGGTGGCGACCGCGGAGAAGTCCTTGGTGTCGGGGTTGATGTGCTCGGTGCCGGCCACCTTGCCGCCGAGCTTCTTGAACTCTGCGGTGAATGTGGCGGCGAGGCCGGCGCCGTAGGTCTTCTTGTCGTCGATGACGAAGACCTTCTTCTTCTTGGCCTTGTTGAAGACGTACTGGGCGGCGAACGGGCCCTGAATGGCGTCCGTGGTCGCGGTGCGGAAGTACGACTTGTACGGCCGCGACTTGGACTTCTGCCAGTTGTCGCCCTGGGTCAGGGCCGGGTTGGTGTTGGCCGGCGATACCTCGACGAGCTTGGCGTCGTCGAAGACCTTCTGCATCGACTGGGCGACGGAGGAGTTCAGCGGACCGACCACACCGAGGACGTCCTTCTCGCCGACGAACTTGGTGGCGTTCGTCTGACCCGAGGAGGGCTGGGCCTGGTCGTCGAGGGCCTCGACCTTGAAGGTCACGCCCTTGACGTAGTTCTTCTTGTTGGCCTGTTTGGCCGCGAGGTCCACCGAGTTCTTGATGCCCAGGCCGAGCGCGGACAGGTCGCCGGTCAGCGGGGCGTCGACGCCGATGACGACGGTGGTGCCACCGTTGCCGGAGTCCGAGCCCTTGTCGCCGCTGTCGCGCGAGCCGCAGGCGGTGAGGGTGAGTGCTCCCGCTGCCAGCGCGGCGGTGATGGCGATGAGCGAACGTTGACGCACGGTCAGTCCTTTCCCTGGCACAACCGCATCCCCGTGGAGGCGGTCGAGTCGCCCGCAGAGTCGAACCTGGAAATCCGACGGCGTGGTGACTGGCGGTGACTCTAAGCGCGGGTGGGGAAGGTCGAGGAGGGTCTGACGAATGCTGTGACGCTCTTGTTATGACACGAGGTAACGCACAGCGGTACACGGTGGGGGGAACAGCGGAATTCAGGCCGATTCGCCCCGTCCGCATTGTGAGAACCCGCAGGACTCACCCCCATCTGTTCAGGTGTCTCAGGGGTTTTGGTGATTACCTGGAATTGTTGCCGCAGGCGACCTGAAGTGCCTCTGACAGGTGCTGGGCGTACCGGGACCCGAGGATGAAACTCTGGACCTGTATTGCCCGCGTATTACGTAGAGTTACTTCCAGGAAAGGCAGTCCGGCGTCCTTCGGAACCTTTCCGCATTCGGTCACATGCATGGTTATCGTGATCTTGCGGGCGTGGCCCGCCTTTGTACCGAAGGGGGCGCGCGGCGCCTCGGTCAGCGAGAGCCCGGCGTACGGCTGGGTGACCCGGGTCACGGTCACCGGCGGTCCGGACAGGACGGTCAGGGACACCGCGAAGCTGAAACTGCGGGGCGGGGCGTCGGGCGGGGTGGGCCGGCCGTCGAGGAAGGCCATCTCCACCACCTGTGCCGGGTACGGCGGTTGGGGCGGAGGTGGTTGCTTCGGCCGGGTCGCGTAGAGGTAGCCGCCGCCCGCGAGGAGGGCGGCCGCCGCGGTGAGGGCCAGGGCGGCCCGGCGGTGGCGGGCGTACAGCGGCGCCAGACGCGCGCGCGTGCGACCGGGAGGCCGGACGACCTCCGCCTCGTGGGTGTCCCACGCGCGCGTGCCCTCTCCCGGCTCGACCGGGCCCACGCCGCTCATCGCCACGGACCTCCGCTCGGGGTTCCGCCGCGGTACCGCTCGGCGCAGGCCGCGCGCGCCTGACGGCCGATCAATTCGTCGGCGGCCTCGGCCCCTTGACGCCGTTTCGCGGTCCGCGCGGCATCCACGACGTTCCGCAGGATCTCGTACTGCCCGTTGGACAGGCCCATCGACTGGTAGTCGCCGTAGGTGCCGCTGTCGAGCACCTTCCGCGACCAGTTCGCGACGATCGTGGCGCACAGCTCGGCGTCGGAGGTCGCCGACGCCGAGACGGAGCGGGGAGTGCCGCCGGGACGACCGGATGCGTCGGCCGAGGTCCCGGACCCGGCGCACCCGGTCGTCAACACGGCTGCCAGCAGCGCCAGCCCGAGCCCCAGTGTGGTCGCCCCCGGCCGGGGGGCTCCTCGCCGTTCCATGTGCCGACGCTAAAGGGGCGGACGGCGGGGAGCAACGGCGCGGCGGGCCGCTTCGGCGCCGGGCTCAGCCCTGAGGGGTCTGTGCGTGGACCTCGTCGCCGGCCTTCACGTCCCGCAGCAGACAGGTCAGCCGGGCCGTGCACACGCGGCGCTCCTGCTCGTCGCTGATCACGATCTCGTACGTCGCCGTCGACCGTCCCCGGTGCACGGGCGTGGCAACCCCGGTGACCACCCCGGAGCGCGCCCCGCGGTGATGGGTGCAGTTGAGGTCCACGCCGACCGCGATCTTGGAGCTGCCGCCGTGCAGCATCGCGCCCACCGAGCCCAGGGTCTCCGCCAGCACGGCGGAGGCGCCGCCGTGCAGCAGCCCGTACGGCTGGGTGTTCCCCTCCACCGGCATGGTGGCGACGACCCGCTCCGCCGACGCCTCGACGATCTGCACGCCCATCCGCGTGCCGAGGTGCCCCGCGGAGAACAGCGCCGGCAGGTCGACCCCGAGCGCGGCGTACTCGTCGATGACCTCCTGCGGGAACTTCACCTGCTGCTGCTCACCCATGGGACCCGGCTCCGTTCGTCGTGATCAGCCGATCTGATCAGTCGCTCCATTGGACTGAGCAAACGCTCAGTCGGTCGCCGATTGTTCCAGACGCACCACCACGGACTTGCTGGCCGGGGTGTTGCTGGTGTCCGCGGTGGCGTCCAGCGGCACCAGCACATTGGTCTCGGGGTAGTACGCCGCCGCGCATCCCCGTGCCGTCGGGTAGTGCACGACCCGGAAGCCGGGCGCCCGCCGCTCCACGCCGTCCCGCCACTCGCTCACCAGATCCACGTACGACCCGTCCGCGACCTTGAGCTCCCGCGCGTCCTCGGGGTTCACCAGTACCACCCGGCGGCCGTTGCGGATGCCTCGGTAACGGTCGTCGAGACCGTAGATCGTGGTGTTGTACTGGTCGTGCGAGCGCAGCGTCTGGAGCAGCAGCCGGCCCTCGGGCAGCCTCGGGAACTCGACCGGTGCCGCCGTGAAGTTCGCCTTGCCGGTGGCTGTCGGGAAACGCCGCTCGTCGCGCGGGGCGTGCGGCAGCGCGAAGCCGCCAGGGCGCCCGGCGGAACCGCTCACGCGCGCGTTGAAGTCCTGGAAGCCGGGGATCACCCGCGCGATGCGGTCACGGATCGTCGCGTAGTCCTTCTCGAACTCCTCCCATGGCACCACGCTGTCCTCACCGAGCACCCGGCGCGCGAGGCGGCAGACGATGGCCGGCTCGGACAGCAGCCGGGGACTGGCCGGCTCCAGGCGGCCGTGCGAGGCATGCACCATGCCCATGGAGTCCTCGACGGTCACGAACTGCTCCCCGGAGTCCTGCAGGTCCCGCTCGGTGCGGCCGAGGGTGGGCAGGATCAGCGCACGCGCGCCCGTGACCACGTGCGAGCGGTTCAGCTTGGTCGACACGTGCACGGTCAGCCGCGCGCGCCGCATGGCCGCCTCGGTGACCTCCGTGTCGGGGGACGCGGAGACGAAGTTGCCGCCCATCGCGAAGAACACCTTCGCCTCGCCGTCGCGCAGTGCACGGATGGCCCGTACGACGTCGAAGCCGTGCTCGCGCGGCGGCGCGAAGCCGAACTCCTTCTCCAGGGCGTCCAGGAACGCCGGGGCGGGCCGCTCGAAGATGCCCATGGTGCGGTCACCCTGCACGTTCGAGTGACCGCGCACCGGGCACACACCCGCACCCGGGCGGCCGATGTTGCCCCGCAGGAGAAGGAAGTTGACGACCTCGCGGATGGTCGGGACCGAGTGCTTGTGCTGGGTGAGGCCCATGGCCCAGCAGACGATGGTGCGCTGCGAGGCGAGCACCATCTGCAGTGCCTCGTCGATCTCCGCGCGCGTGAGTCCGGTCGCCGCGAGCGTCTCGTCCCAGTCGGCGGCGCGGGCGGCCTCGGCGAACTCCTCGTATCCGTGCGTGTGTTCGCGGACGAAGTCCTCGTCGACCGCGCCGTCCGTCTCGAGGACCAGCTTGTTGAGGAGGCGGAAGAGGGCCTGGTCGCCGCCGATGCGGATCTGCAGGAAGAGATCGGTCAGCGCGGCGCCCTTGAGCATGCCGTGCGGGGTCTGCGGGTTCTTGAAGCGCCCCAGGCCCGCCTCGGGCAGCGGGTTGATACTGATGATCTTCGCGCCGTTGGCCTTGGCCTTCTCCAGGGCGGAGAGCATGCGCGGATGGTTGGTGCCGGGGTTCTGCCCCGCGACGACGATCAGGTCCGCCTCGTGGAGGTCCTCGAGCAGGACGCTGCCCTTGCCGATGCCGATCGTCTCGTTCAGCGCCGAGCCGGACGACTCGTGGCACATGTTCGAGCAGTCCGGCAGGTTGTTCGTGCCCAGCTCGCGCGCGAACAGCTGATAGAGGAACGCGGCCTCGTTGCTCGTACGCCCCGAGGTGTAGAAGACGGCCTCGTCGGGGGAGGCGAGACCGGCGATCTCCTCGGCGATGATGTCGAAGGCGCGCTCCCAGGAGACCGGCTCGTAGTGCTCGCCCCCTTCGGGGAGATACATGGGGTGAGTGAGGCGGCCCTGCTGGCCCAGCCAGTAGCCGCTGCGGGTCGCCAGAGCCGCCACGGAGTGCGCGGCGAAGAACTCGGGGGTGACCCGGCGCAGCGTGGCCTCCTCGGCCACCGCCTTCGCGCCGTTCTCGCAGAACTCCGCCTTGTGCCGGTGGTCCGACTCCGGCCAGGCGCAGCCCGGGCAGTCGAAGCCGTTCTTCTGGTTGACGCTCAGCAGCGTCAGCATGGTGCGCTTCACGCCCATCTGCTGCACGGCGATGCGCAGCGTGTGCCCGATCGCCGGGAGGCCGGCCGCGGCCCGCTTCGGCTCGGCGACCTGCGGCGCGTCCTGAACCGGGTCACCCTTGGGTGGCTTCGTTGCCATGGCTGCGCTCTCCTTCACCGGCACCCGTGAGCTGGTCTCCGATCCTCGCATGCGCCTCCGACAGGCAAGGCAGCCGGGGGTTTGCGCAGGACAGAGACAATGGTTGCGCATGAAGCAATGGTTGCGGAAGGGGCAACGATGTGCGGTGTGGGCTCCGCCCGCCCGCCTGAGGCGTGCACGGGCGAGGTCCGGCTGTCAGTGGCTCGTGGCAGGATCGGGGGCGTGGCAGAGACAGCATCGAAGAAGACCGACAGCACCCCCGGCGGCGCCCGCCCGCGGCTGATGCTCATGGACGGGCACTCCCTGGCCTACCGCGCGTTCTTCGCGCTGCCCGCGGAGAACTTCACGACCGCGACGGGCCAGCCGACGAACGCGATCTACGGCTTCGCGTCGATGCTGGCCAACACGCTCCGCGACGAGGCGCCCACGCACTTCGCGGTGGCCTTCGACGTATCCCGCAAGACGTGGCGCTCGGAGGAGTTCACCGAGTACAAGGCCAACCGCTCCAAGACCCCGGACGAGTTCAAGGGTCAGGTCGAGCTGATCGGCGAGCTCCTGGACGCGATGCACGCCGAGCGCTTCGCCGTCGAGGGGTACGAGGCGGACGACGTGATCGCCACGCTCGCCACCCAGGCCGAGGCCGAGGGCTTCGAGGTGCTGATCGTCACCGGCGACCGCGACTCCTTCCAGCTGGTCACCGAGAACACGACGGTGCTGTACCCGACGAAGGGCGTCTCGGAGCTGACCCGGTTCACCCCGGAGAAGGTTTTCGAGAAGTACGGCTTGACGCCCGCCCAGTACCCCGACTTCGCGGCGCTGCGTGGCGACCCGTCCGACAACCTCCCGGGCATCCCCGGCGTCGGCGAGAAGACGGCCGCGAAGTGGATCAACCAGTTCGGATCCTTCGCCGAGCTGGTGGAGCGCGTCGAGGAGGTCAAGGGCAAGGCCGGGCAGAACCTCCGCGACCACCTGGAAGCGGTGAAGCTCAACCGCCGGCTCACCGAGCTGGAGCGCGGGGTGGATCTGCCCAAGGCGGTCTCCGACCTGGCCCGGGCCTCGTACGACCGCAAGACGGTCGCGATGGTCCTGGACACCCTGGAGATCAGGAACCCCTCCCTGCGCGAGCGTCTCTTCGCCGTCGACCCCGGTGCCGAGGAGGCCGAGACCACCCCCGTCGCGGCCGACGGCGTGGAACTGGACGGCGCCGTGCTCGGCACCGGCGAGCTGGCCCCGTGGCTCGCCGGGCACGGCACGCAGCCCCTCGGAGTCGCCACGGTCGACGCGTGGGCGCTGGGCACCGGCTCGGTCGCCGAGATCGCGCTCGCCGCGGCCGACGGCCCGGCCGCCTGGTTCGACCCGTCCGAGCTGGACGAGGCCGACGAGAACGCGTTCGCGAGCTGGCTGGCCGACGCGGCGAAGCCCAAGGTCTTCCACAACGCCAAGGGCGCCATGCGGGTCCTCGCCGAGCACGGCTGGAGCGTCGCGGGCGTCACCATGGACACCGCGCTCGCCGCCTACCTGGTCAAGCCGGGCCGCCGCTCCTTCGACCTGGACGCGCTCTCCCTGGAGTACCTGCACCGCGAGCTGGCCCCCGCCGCCGCGGCCGACGGCCAGCTGGCGTTCGGCGCGGACGACGGCGCCGAGGCCGAGGCCCTGATGATCCAGGCCCGCGCGATCCTCGACCTGGGCGAGGCCTTCGAGGGCAAGCTCCAGGAGGTCGGCGCCGCGGACCTGCTGCGCGACATGGAGCTGCCCACCTCCGCCCTGCTCGCCCGCATGGAGCGGCACGGCATCGCGGCCGACCGGGCCCACCTGGAGGCCATGGAACAGACGTTCGCGGGCGCTGTGCAGCAGGCCGTGAAGGAGGCGCACGCCGCGGCCGGGCACGAGTTCAACCTGGGGTCGCCCAAGCAGCTCCAGGAGGTCCTCTTCGGCGAGCTCGCCCTGCCCAAGACCAAGAAGACCAAGACCGGCTACACCACCGACGCCGACGCCCTGGCCTGGCTCGCCACCCAGACCGACAACGAACTGCCGGTGATCATGCTCCGGCACCGTGAGCAGGCGAAGCTGCGTGTCACGGTCGAGGGCCTGATCAAGACCGTCGCCGCCGACGGCCGTATTCACACCACCTTCAACCAGACGGTGGCGGCGACCGGCCGGCTGTCCTCCACCGACCCGAACCTGCAGAACATCCCGGTGCGCACGGACGAGGGCCGGGCGATCCGCCGCGGCTTCGTGGTCGGCGAAGGCTTCGAATCCCTCATGACCGCGGACTACAGCCAGATCGAACTGCGGGTGATGGCCCATCTCTCCGAGGACGAGGGCCTGATCGAGGCGTTCACCTCCGGGGAGGACCTGCACAACACGGTCGCCTCCCAGGTCTTCTCGGTCGATCGCTCCGCCGTCGACGCGGAGATGCGCCGCAAGATCAAGGCCATGTCCTACGGCCTGGCGTACGGTCTGTCGGCCTTCGGCCTCTCCCAGCAGCTGAACATCGAGGCGGCCGAGGCCCGCGCCCTGATGGACACGTACTTCGAGCGGTTCGGCGGAGTGCGGGACTATCTGCGGCGTGCGGTCGACGAGGCCCGGGCGACCGGCTACACGGCGACGCTCTTCGGGCGCCGGCGCTACCTCCCCGACCTCAACAGCGACAACCGCCAGCGTCGCGAGGCGGCCGAGCGGATGGCGCTCAACGCGCCCATTCAGGGCACGGCGGCGGACATCGTCAAGATCGCCATGCTCAATGTCGACCGGGCCCTGCGAGAGGCGGACCTCAAGTCCCGCATGCTCCTCCAGGTCCACGACGAAATCGTCCTGGAGATCGCCCCCGGCGAGCGCGCGGCCACGGAGGAGATCGTCCGCCGCGAAATGGCGGGCGCGGTCCACCTGAGGGCACCCCTGGACGTGTCGGTGGGTGTGGGCCCGGACTGGGAGTCCGCCGCGCACTAGCCTCCGGCAGCCTCGGCCCAGGCTCCGGCTCGGCGGAGGGGGCGCCCACCTCGTGGACGCCCCCTGTCCACCCGCACAACCCCGGCCCGGGCCGCGCAGGGCCCGTCACTCACGTGGCCCCCGTCAATGCGCCCCCGGCCTGCCCGGCGGTGAGGATGCGGGCATGGGTATACGCATGCTCCACCGCCGGACGGCCCTGGCACGGACCACGGCACAGGCGGACGCCTTCGCGCCCCCGTCCATGCCGCCCTCGCGGATCCCGGCCTTCGCGGCCGACGCAAGCACCGCCCGCATCCAGACCGACCTGAGGACAGCCGTGCGCAAGGCCGCGGCAGCCTTCAGGCACCGGCTCACCACCAGGGCCTCCAGGGCGGACCGGGCACTGGCCTGGCGCCAGTGGGCCGACCTCGCCCGCGGCTACCTCGCGCTGCTTCTCACTCTGCTCCCGAGGCCACGCCGGCCCCGCAGGATGACCGTCTTCGTCGCGCCCCTCACCGAGCGACCGGACGGCTCGGCTCGGCACGCTCCCCGCCGGGAACGGCGGCAACCGGGACCGGGCGCCACACCCTGACCCCGACGGCGTACGCCAGCAGCCCCAGCACCAGCCCGGCGCCCGCCCCGAAGCACACTGTCGGCACCACCTCCCAGGGCCTGGCCGAGCCCCCGCCGCGGTACGCCCACCACCCCGCCACCCGCTGCGCCGCCCCGGCCACGGCGCAGCCGCCGATCACGACCCCGGCCCGGCACCGGTCCCGTACCGACAACAGCGGCACCCCCACCGGCTCACCCGAGGGCGCCCGCCGTACCGCATACGTCAGGAACACCGCGATCACGACCGCGGCCACCGCCGAACCGCCGTACTGCAGGTACCAGTACAGCGGTGCGCCCGCCAGCTCTCGGCCCAGGACCGGGAACAGCCGCATCCCCCACCGGTCGAGATGCGTGAACGCGTCCCACACGACGTGCGTCAGCGCACCGAGCGCCGCGGAGACGTACCACCACGCCACCGAAGCGGGCCGCACCCGCGCGCGTGGCGCCCCGCAGCGCAGCAGCGTCGCCACCCGCCCCTGCCGGGCCCGTGGCGCCAGCGCCACCAGCGGCTCCCGCACCAGCAGCCACAGCCCCACCAGCGCCCAGGCGATGAGCACGTCGACGGTGAAGACACCGGCGAACGAGTGCGTGACGTCCCCGAACTCCATCGCACCCGACAGGACACTCGCCGCGTAATAGGTCATGTCGGGAGCGAAGGAGCCCGAGACGAGCACCGCGGGCACGAGCCGCCCCCGGCCGGATCCATCCCCGCGCACCGCGGGCAGGACCGCGGCCGCATGGCTGAGAGTGAACGGCAACTGGTCCCCCTGGAGCGGTTGTCGGCCGGCCTCCGACCGGTGATCACATCCGTCAAGTATGGGTGATGGCAACCCACGACAACGGCACATGGCCAGTGGGTGAAATCCGGACGCCACCGGGTGCCTCCGCAAAGGAAGTTGTCGTAGGGTCACCTGGGTTGCGGTACCAGGGGAGCAGGCGCGAAAGCGCCACCGCACGCATCGAATGGCGCAACGGGGCAACCACAGCACCGGGTCAACCGTCACAACAGGGCGAGCAGACAGACAGAGACGGGCGCTCGGGCGTCCACGGGAGGGGTTCACTCCATGACGGCGCATTTCGGCAGGCGGCTGTACAAGGGGGCGGCGACGACCGCCGTGGCCGCGGCAGCGGTCGCGGCTCTCTCCGGCTCCCAGGCTCCGGGTGTCACGGCCGACGACCACGGCAGACAGTCCGCCGCCGGCGCCTCCACCCCGGCGCCCGAGGCGGAGGCCGACGGCAACGCCAACGCCACCGGCAACTCGCCGTACTACACGGACCTTCCGCCGCTCAACAGCCCGAACCTCAGCCCGTCGTCGACCATAGGGACCCCCGTCGCCCAGGGCGAGGCCGAGTCGGGCATCCCCGCGACCGTCCTCGACGCCTACAAGAAGGCCGCGGCGGAGCTGCGGAGCTCGAAGCCGGGGTGCAACCTGCCCTGGCAGCTCCTCGCCGCCATCGGCAAGGTCGAGTCGGGCCAGGCCCGCGGCGGCCGTGTCGACGCGAACGGCACCACCCTCAGCCCGATCCTCGGCCCGCAGCTCGACGGCAACGGCTTCGCGCTCATCAAGGACACCGACCACGGCCGGTACGACGGCAACGGCGAGTACGACCAGGCCGTCGGCCCCATGCAGTTCATCCCGTCGACCTGGGCCTGGGCGGGGCGCGACGGCAACGGCGACGGCGTCAAGGACCCCAACAACGTCTACGACGCGGCGCTCGCGGCCGGCCACTACCTGTGCCGCAACGGCTGGGACCTGTCCGCCCAGGCGGACATCAACCGCGCGATCCTCAGCTACAACAACTCGCAGGACTACCTCAACACGGTCCTGTCGTGGTTCGAGTACTACCGCAAGGGCACCCACTCCGTCCCCGACGGCACCGGCACCCTGCCCTCGGGGCGCAGCGACGACCACAGCCGGAAGAACACGAAGCCGGGCAAGGAGACGAGGCCGAGCCCCGGCAAGCCGCGCGACGACACGCCCCCGAGCCCGGCCCCGTCCAAGCCGCCGCGGACCGCCACCGACACGGTGGACCACCTGGAGGACGCGGGTACCGCCAAGCTCACCGCGATGGCCGGGCACGCGTTCACCAAGAAGATCAGCACGCGTGCCGAGACCAAGGCCGGCCAGGCCGTCGGCAAGGTCAGGATCCGGTTCACCATCGTCGGGGACACGGACACCACCTTCACCGGTGGCGAGAGCGTCGCCGCGGTCTCCACCGACAGCAAGGGCGTGGCCGTCGCGCCCCAGCTCCAGGCGGGTGAGAAGACCGGTGACTTCACCGTCCGGGCCACCATCGTCGGCCGCTCGGTCAGCGCCCCCGACTACAAGGCGACGGTCACCCCGCATGCCGCCGACGCCCTTGCCCGTACCAGCGACACCGCGCTGACCTGCACCCCGGGCGGCGAGTTCGCCGACCAGGTCGAGGTGAAGGCCACGTACAACGGTGCCGTCGCGGACAAGGTCGCGGCCACCGCGACGCTCATCAAGTCGGCCGACGACGCGACCGAGAACGACAAGGGCCCGTACTTCAAGGACGCCGACGGCAAGGCCGTACGCACCCTGACGGACCTCAAGACGGACGCGAGCGGCCTGATCAAGCTGCCGAAGCTGTACGCGGACGACACCACCGGGACCTTCCTGCTCCGCATCACCACCACCGGTGGCGCCACGCTGACCGTCGAACTGAACGTCGCCGCGGCCGACCCGTCGCCCAGCCCGTCGCCCAGCACCTCCGCGAGCCCGTCCGCCAGTCCTTCGGCCGGCCCCTCCGCGTAGACCGGGCCGGCTCCACAGGGCGCCCCTCCGCTTCGGCGGAGGGGCGCCCTCGTCTGTGTGTGCAACGTGTTCTCATCTCGCTCGCCCGTTGCTACGGTGCCGGACCTGACGACCTATCAGGAACCGTCCGCCGGGAGGCCCCGCATGCGCGCCCTGATCGCCGCCGCGACCGGTCTCGCCCTCGCGCTCGCCCTGGTTCTCGCGATCACCGCCATGGGGGCGCCCACGGGAAGGACATCCCCGAAGCCGCTGCTCACGACGGTGCCCGCACACCCGTAACCGCCCGTCCGGGAGGGAGGCCGAGATGCGCCGCACGACCAGCCTGATCCTGCTCGCCCTCGCCGTGTTCTTCACGGCGCTGTCCCCGCTGCTGCGCTGGTACGCCTTCCCGCGCCTGGCCAAGATCCCCGCGAACCAGTACCAGGACATGGTCCTGGAGGCGAAGGACGCCACGCTCCTCGACTACGGCACGATGAGGGCGAAGAAGGTCCCCTCGGTCACCATCGTGCAGACCCTCAAGGGCAACGTGGAGGCCTCCGACCGGATCGAGAAGACGGCGGGGAAGGACGTGGTCGTCTGGGACGGCCTGTCCTATGTCCAGGGCCCCGACGGCAAGATGGTCTCCACGATTCCCGAGCGCTACATCTTCGACGCCCACTCCCAGGAACCCGTCCACGCCACCGGCGAGACGGTCGACGGCGACCCGGTCAAACGGGAGGGCATCGAGTTCAAGTGGCCCTTCCTCACCGAGAAACGGGACTACGAGTACTTCGACGCGCAGACCCGCACCACCAACCCCATCCACTACAGGGGCACCCAGACCTTCCGCGGCGTGCAGGTCTACTACTTCGAGCAGACCATTCCCTGGACCAAAGTGCCCTTCCCGAAGACCATGCCCGTGCAGGGCATCACCCCCCAGTCGGTCGCCAGGACGGGGACGACCCGCTGGTACACCACGGTCCGCAAGTTCTGGGTCGAACCCGTGACCGGCGCCCCCGTCTACGGCGAGGAGATCCACAAGGAGGAACTGCGCGGCGGGACCCTGCTCGGCGGCCGCGACCGGGTGACGGCCTTCGCGGGTCACGTGAAGATGCGCGAGGACTACATCGAGCACACCGTGGACCTCGTCAAGCACAACCGAACCGTCGTCCTGCTGCTCACGTCCTACCTGCCCTGGGGCTTCCTGGGCCTCGGCCTCGTGCTGCTGTCGCTCTCCCTGTACCTGGAGGCGCGCGCCCGTCGGCCGGCGGACCCGGACCCGGCACCGGCCACGGAACCGGAGCCGGTCAGCGCCTGAGCCGGGCGTTGGTGTGCCGGGTGGGCTCGGCGGTGGCCGGGTCCTCGGGCCATGGATGCTTCGGGTACCGGCCGCGCAGCTCGGCCCGTACGCCCTTGTAGCCGTCCCTCCAGAAGGAGGCGAGGTCGGCGGTGACGGCGGCGGGGCGCCCGGCGGGGGAGAGGAGATGCACGAGCAGGGCCACTCCTGCCACTCGCGGCGACTCGTGCAGCCCGAACATCTCCTGCAGCTTCACGGCGAGGACGGGCTGCTCGGGGTTCGCGTAGTCGATCCGGATTCTGGACCCACTGGGTACGGCGATCCGCTCGGGGGCGAGTTCGTCGAGCCGGGCGGCGTCCCCGCCGGCCCACGGCAGCAGCCGTCCGAGTGCCTCCCCGGCATCGATCCGCGCGAGGTCGGCCCGCCGCCGGGCCCGTCCCAGCTCGGGTTCCAGCCATTCGTCCACGCGCGCGTGGAGGGCACCGTCCGACACGTCCGGCCAGGGCTCACCCAGATGCAGTCGCAGAAAGGCCAGTCGCTGCCGCAGCACCTCCGCCTCCGCCGACCACCGCAGCAGCCCGAACCCCTCCTGCCGCAGCCCTTCCAGAAGCGCGTCGCGTACGAGGGCGGGGCCGGCCTCCTTCAGCGGCCGCACCGCCAGCTCGATGGCCCCGAGACGTTCCACCCGCCGCGCGACGACGTCCCCGTCGGCCCAGTGGACCTCGTCCCGCTGCTCCAGCAGCGCACCGGCGGCCATCCGGGCCACGGCCTCGTCGACGACAGCCCCGAGCTTCACACGCGCGTGCCCCCTGCCGACGGGCCGGTCGGCGACGGCGACGGCGATCCAGGGGGCGCCGCCCAGCCCGGTGCCTTCACCGAGCTCGGCGCGGGTGCCGGAGGCCATGAGGTACGCCCCTCCGTCCAGCTTGGCGACCCGCTCCGGAAAGGCCAGGGCGGCAACGAGCCCGGCGACCTGATCGTCTCCGGCACCTTGTCCGACCCCGACTTGCAACGGACGGTCAGGGGTGGGCGGATGGGAGGCTTCCGAGGCGGCGGCCCGCAGTCGCCGAACCTCCGCACGCCACCGTCCGGCATAGGCGTCACCGCCACGCCGGACCATCCGCAAGGCCGAGGCCAGGTCGTCCCCGTACTCCCGCGGCGCCTCCTCGCCGAGCAGCGCGACAACCTCCGCACTCCGTTCCGTCCCGCCGGAGGCACTCGCGTCGAGCAGCGCCCGACCCAGCCGGGGATGCAAGCCCAGCCGTGCCAGCCGCACACCCCGCTCCGTGGCCCGGCCGGCGGAGTCCACCGCTCCCACGGCCGCCAGAACATCCCGCGCCGCCGCCATCGCCCCGCCCGGCGGCGGGTCCAGCAGCGCCAGCCCGGAGGCGTCCGGATCTCCCCAGCAGGACACCTGAAGGGCGAACGCCGTCAGGTCGGCCACCTTGATCTCCGGCGACGGATAACGCGGCAGACGGACATCCTCGGCCTCCGCCCAGCACCGGTACACCGCGCCCGGCGCCTCACGCCCGGCCCGTCCCGCGCGCTGCCGCCCCGCCGCCTGCGAGGCCCGTACCGTCGTCAGCGCGCTCAGCCCGCGCGCGTGATCGACACGCGGTTCCCGCGCCAGCCCGGAGTCCACCACCACCCGCACCCCGGGCACCGTCAACGAGGACTCCGCCACCGACGTGGCCAGCACCACCCGGCGCCGGTCACCCGGCGCCAGCACGGCGTCCTGCACCGCCGCCGGTGCCCGCCCGTGCACCTGGAGCACGTCGACGTCGCCCAGGTCCCCCAGCTGCCCGGCCACCCGTGCGATCTCGCCCACGCCGGGCAGAAAACACAGCACGTCCCCCGGCCGCTCGGCCAGCGCCCGCCGCACCACCGACGCCACGTGGGCCGGCAGCGCGGGGTCGACGCGCATCCCGTGCGGCGGCCGCACCGGGCGCAGCGGCGGCGCCCACACCACGTCCACGGGGTACGACACGCCCTCGGCCTCGACCACCGGGGCCCCGCCCAGCAGCCGCGCCCAGCCCTCCGCGTCGGTGGTCGCCGACGCGGCCACCAGCCGCAGCTCCGGCCGCAGAGCCTCCCGCACGTCCCACAGGAACGCCGCCACCGTGTCCGCGTCCAGATGCCGCTCGTGGCACTCGTCGAGCACGACCACGTCGACACCGGTCAGCTCCTGGTCCCGCTGGAGGCGCTGGAGCAGCACACCGGTCGTGACGACTTCCACGCGCGCGCGGCGTCCCACGAGCCGCTCCCCGCGCACGGTGTAGCCGACGCTCTCCCCGACCTCCTCGCCCAGCAGCCACGCCATCCGCCGCGCCGCCGCCCGCGCCGCGATCCGCCGCGGCTCGGCCACGACCACCCGCCGTGCCGGCCCCGCGCCCAGCAGCCCCGCCAGCGCCAGCGGCACCAGCGTCGTCTTGCCGGTGCCGGGCGGCGCGACCAGGACGGCGGTGCCGTGTCCCTCCAGGGCGTCTTCCAGGGCAGGCAGGGCACCACGTACGGGCAGAGCGTCCAGGGCGTCGTAACGGATCACGCCCCTAGTGTCGTACGGCCCCCGCATCCGCCCTCACGCGCGCGTGCCCGGCGGAATCTCAGTCCCGCTCGCACACGTCAGTCGCGCTCGCACACGAAGATCGCCGTCCCGGGGATGAGAGCGCCCCGCAGCGGAGACCAGCCGCCCCACTCCGCGGTGTTCCAGGCCGGCCACTCCGGCTCCACCAGGTCCACCAGACGGAAGCCCGAGGCCACGATGTCCCGGACGCGGTCGCCGATCGTCCTGTGGTGCTCGACGTAGACCGCCCGGCCCTCCTCGTCCTGTTCGACGTACGGCGTGCGGTCGAAATAGGAGGCCGCCACCGACAGCCCCTCGGGCCCCGGCTCGTCGGGGAAGGCCCAGCGGACGGGATGCGTCACCGAGAAGACGAAGCGGCCACCCGGGCGGAGTGTCCGGTGCACCTCGCGCAGCACCAGCCGCGGGTCCGCCACGAACGGCAGGGCCCCGTAGGCCGAACACGCCAGGTCGAAGGAGGCGTCGGCGAAGGGGAGCGCACCGGCGTCGGCGCACACCAGAGGAAACGATCCGCCGATGCGCAGCGCGTGCTGGAGCTGGCGGTGGGAGAGGTCCAGGGCCACCGGCCGGGCCCCCTGGGCGGCCAGCCAGCGCGAGCACTGCGCCGCGCCCGCGCCGATCTCCAGGACGTCCTTGCCCTTCAGCTCCTCGGGCGCGCCGAGCAGCTCGGCCTCCAGCTCGTCGAGGCCCTCGGGGCCCCATATGAAACGGTCGTCGCCGAGGAATGTGCCGTGTTCGACCTGGTACTCGTCCGCGTTCCGGTCCCACCAGCCCCGATTGGCCCTGGAGCTCTCCGTGGCATCGGCCTGGCGCCGGGTGGCTTCGGGTTCGAACGCTTCGGGCTCTTGGATGATCGGCTCCCTCGTCGTACTCTTCCGTGCAACCCTCAGGGCCGTGTCACGGAGGAGGTTCCCTCAGGCCTGCGTGGCCTGGTGGGACGTTTCTTGTGCCGGTTATGCGGCGATCCGCCCCGGGTGTGCGCCTTCGCGCATTGACCCTGTCCGGCTGCCCCCGTATGCTACAAGTTGCGCTGCGGGCCTGCGCACCTCAGACGTAGCAGGCTGCGCTCGCATCTGTTGTATGTCCCCTCGGTTGTCGAGGCGCCATCACCAGTTCTCTGGTGGGGCGCTTCCTTGGCTGTCCGGCTTCTTCAGAGCGATACGGGCTCCCGGCGTAGCAGTACCTACGACTCAATGTCCGTACCGGAGCCCTTTCCCACATGACGAGCAGCACCGAGACCACCGCCACCACCCCGCAGGTAGCGGTCAACGACATCGGTAACGAGGAAGCATTCCTCGCAGCGATCGACGAGACGATCAAGTACTTCAACGACGGCGACATCGTCGACGGCGTCATCGTGAAGGTCGACCGGGACGAGGTCCTGCTCGACATCGGTTACAAGACCGAAGGTGTCATCCCGAGCCGCGAACTCTCGATCAAGCACGACGTCGACCCGAACGAGGTCGTTGCCGTCGGCGACGAGATCGAGGCCCTCGTCCTCCAGAAGGAGGACAAGGAAGGCCGCCTGATCCTCTCGAAGAAGCGTGCCCAGTACGAGCGCGCCTGGGGCACCATCGAGAAGATCAAGGAAGAGGACGGCATCGTCACCGGTACCGTCATCGAGGTCGTCAAGGGTGGTCTCATCCTCGACATCGGCCTCCGTGGCTTCCTCCCGGCCTCCCTGGTCGAGATGCGCCGCGTCCGCGACCTCCAGCCGTACGTCGGCAAGGAGCTCGAGGCCAAGATCATCGAGCTGGACAAGAACCGCAACAACGTGGTCCTGTCCCGCCGCGCCTGGCTGGAGCAGACCCAGTCCGAGGTCCGCCAGACGTTCCTCACGACCCTCCAGAAGGGTCAGGTCCGCTCCGGTGTGGTCTCCTCGATCGTCAACTTCGGTGCCTTCGTGGACCTGGGTGGCGTCGACGGTCTGGTCCACGTCTCCGAGCTGTCCTGGAAGCACATCGACCACCCGTCCGAGGTCGTCGAGGTCGGCCAGGAGGTCACCGTCGAGGTTCTCGACGTCGACATGGACCGCGAGCGCGTCTCCCTGTCGCTGAAGGCGACCCAGGAAGACCCGTGGCAGCAGTTCGCCCGCACCCACCAGATCGGCCAGGTCGTGCCCGGTAAGGTCACGAAGCTGGTTCCGTTCGGTGCGTTCGTCCGCGTCGACGAGGGCATCGAGGGTCTGGTCCACATCTCCGAGCTGGCCGAGCGCCACGTGGAGATCCCGGAGCAGGTCGTCCAGGTCAACGACGAGATCTTCGTCAAGGTCATCGACATCGACCTCGAGCGTCGTCGCATCAGCCTCTCGCTGAAGCAGGCCAACGAGTCCTTCGGTGCCGACCCGGCCTCGGTCGAGTTCGACCCGACCCTGTACGGCATGGCCGCGTCCTACGACGACCAGGGCAACTACATCTACCCCGAGGGCTTCGACCCCGAGACCAACGACTGGCTCGAGGGCTACGAGAAGCAGCGCGAGGAGTGGGAGCGCCAGTACGCCGAGGCGCAGCAGCGCTTCGAGCAGCACCAGCAGCAGGTCATCAAGTCCCGCGAGGCCGACGCTGCCGCTGCCGCCGAGGGTGGCGAGGCCGCCGCTCCGGCCGCGACCGGCGGTTCGTACTCTTCCGAGGGCGCGGACACCTCCGGTGCGCTGGCCTCGGACGAGGCGCTTGCCGCGCTGCGCGAGAAGCTGGCCGGCGGCCAGAGCTGATCGCTGCCGCTGAGGCTTAGCCGTTGACTGCAGGGGCCGTACCTTTCGGGGTACGGCCCCTCAGTGTTGCCCGGGAGCGGAGAACTCGGCGTCCCCGTCGAGGTGTTACGGCCACGCGCGCGTGATGGCCGCACGGCGCCTCGTGCCTTGGTGGACCGGCGCATGAAATCGCGGTGAGGGATGCCTGATCAGGGGCGTGGGCGGGAATGCCCACGTTCCGGGCCGCGTTGTCGACTACTGACACGAGGAGGAGCGGTCACAGTGCTTGATCCGCAGGGTTTGTACGCATGGGAGCCGAAGGGGCTTGCCGTCGTCGACATGGCGCTCGCCCAGGAGTCGGCCGGTCTTGTCATGCTCTACCACTTCGACGGATACATCGACGCGGGTGAGACCGGCGACCAGATCGTCGAGCGGCTCCTCGACTCTCAGCCCCACCAGGTCGTGGCCCGCTTCGACCACGACCGGCTCGTGGACTACCGGGCCCGCCGCCCGCTGCTCACCTTCAAGCGAGACAGCTGGACCGAGTACGAGGAGCCGAGCATCGAGGTACGGCTCGTCCAGGACACCACGGGAGCGCCCTTCCTGGTGCTCTCCGGCCCCGAGCCCGACGTGGAGTGGGAGCGCTTCGCCGCTGCCGTACGGCAGATCGTGGAGCGCCTCGGCGTACGGCTCTCCGTGAACTTCCACGGCATCCCGATGGGCGTCCCGCACACCCGCCCCGTGGGCCTCACCCCGCACGGCAACCGCGTCGACCTCGTCCCGGGCCACCGCAGCCCCTTCGACGAGGCGCAGGTGCCCGGCAGCGCGGAGGCTCTGGTCGAGTACCGCCTCATGGAGTCCGGACACGACGTCCTGGGCGTCGCCGCGCACGTCCCGCACTACATCGCCCGCTCCGCCTACCCTGACGCGGCGCTGACCGTCCTGGAGGCCATCACGGCCGCGACCGGCCTGGTCCTGCCCGGCATCGCGCACTCCCTGCGCACGGAGGCGCACCGCACGCAGACGGAGATCGACCGGCAGATCCAGGAGGGCGACGAGGAGCTCACCTCCCTCGTCCAGGGCCTCGAGCACCAGTACGACGCCGCCGCGGGCGCCGAGAGCCGCGGCAACATGCTCGCCGAGCCGGCGGACATCCCGTCGGCGGACGAGATCGGCCGGGAATTCGAGAAGTTCCTGGCCGAGCGGGAGGGCGACAACTAGGCGGTGCGGCCGGTGGGTGCCCTGTCGGTGGCAGGGCCTAAGCTTCCGCTCATGCTGAAAGTTGGCCTCACCGGCGGGATCGGCGCCGGCAAGAGCGAGGTGTCGCGGCTGCTCGTCGCGCGGGGTGCCGTACTGATCGACGCGGACCGCATCGCACGCGAGGTCGTCGCGCCCGGGACTGCCGGCCTCGCGGCGGTCGTCGAGGCCTTCGGCAAGGAGGTGCTCGCCGTGGACGGCAGCCTGGACCGGCCCCGGCTGGGCTCCATCGTCTTCGCCGACCCGGAGAAGCTGGCCGTCCTGAACTCGATCGTGCATCCCCTGGTGGGCGCCCGCTCCCGCGAGCTGGAGAGCGCGGCGGCGGACGACGCGGTGGTGATCCACGACGTCCCGCTCCTGGCGGAGAACGGCCTCGCGCCGCTGTACGACCTCGTGGTCGTCGTCGACGCGAGCCCCGAGACCCAGCTCGACCGGCTCGTCCGGCTGCGGGGCATGACCGAGGAGGACGCACGTGCGCGTATGGCTGCGCAGGCGACGCGCGAGAAGCGCCTGGAGATCGCGGACGTCGTCATCGACAACGACGTACCGCTCGAGGCCTTGGAGCGGCGCGTGGACGAGGTGTGGAGCGAGCTGGTCCGCCGCGCGCGGGAATAGCGGCCCGCCGGCCGGGCGTTGAACGCCTCCAGCAAGGGAAGGACTTTGTCGTGCCCGAGACCAGCGGTTCGACCGGACGTACGCCGGAGACGCATGTCATCGACTTCCGTGCCGCCGAGCAACTGCTCAACGCACGGGACCCGCGGGGCGCGGTGAAACTGCTCGACGGAGTCATCGCGGCCCATCCCGAGAACACGGCCGCGCGGCTGCTGCGTGCACGTGCCTTCTTCGCCGCCGCCCAACTGCGGCCTGCTGAGCTGGAGTTCACCATCGTCCTGGAGCGCGAGCCGGACAACGCGTTCGCGCACTTCGCCCTTGCCCGCACCTATGAGCGGCTGGGGCGCCCGGACCAGGCCAAGCGCCACTTCCGGCTGGCTGCCGCGCTGGACCCTAACCCGGAGTATCTGAAGGCCGCGCGGTTCGATTCCTGACACCGGTCGGCGGCGGGGCGCGGGCGGCGGTGTCGCGGCGCCACGCGTGCGCCCGTCACGGATGCCGGTGCTGCGGAGGCCGACGGAACGGCGGACGGTCGTCCACCGGTTGGTACGGCGGGACGTCACGGCCCGGCTGATAGTGCGGGCCCTCCCTCATGTGCTTGAGGATCATGGTCATATCGACGGTGGCCACCACCCACAGCACCCCGCAGGCGGCAGCCCAGCCGGGTCGCCCGACGAGCACAAAGGCCACCGTGCCGAAGATCGCCCAGACCAGCCCCCACACGCTCAGCCACAACCGCGCCCGCAGAGCACTGCGCGCGGTCGCCGGCTCACTGCCCGTACGCATCGGGATCACCACTCCTCCTTGCAACGTACTCTTCGAGGGGACGTTCACCAAAGGGGGAACCGCACCGTGCTGCCGGCCGCCGACGACCTGCCCGAACTGCTCCTCGACCTCTGCGTCCCCCACGAGGACGTCAACGAACTGGTCGCACAGCGCCGCGCGGTGACCGGCGACCCGGACGCCCTGCGGCTCCTTGCGGAGTGCGTCGAGGACCTGGTCCGGGACCTGGGGGAGACGGGCGGGGTACCGGGGCTGGACGAGCGGCTCGCGGCGGCTCCGGCCGGGCTCGGCCCGTACTTCGTGGTGTACGTCCTTCTCGCCGGGCTTCCCCACACGCGCGCGTACCACCGCGAGCGCGGCATCCCGGCCGACGTCAGTCGGCGCACCCTCGCCGACCTGGGGCGTCATATGGCGATCCACCGCAGACGGACCGGCGGGGGAGGGCTGCACCCACGGCAGGCGCGCTGGCTGGCCCACCACTTCCGCGGTGAGCTGTACCAGCTGGGCCGACTGCAGTTCGAGCGTGCGCGGCTCGGTGAGCGTACGGCGCAGGTGATCTCGGCCGCCGAACCGGACATGGCCCCCGGCGTGCCCTGTCTGAACCTGCACATCCCCGACTTCCACGGTCCGCTGACACCGGCCGCGTGCGACCGGTCCGTGGCGCTGGCCCGGGACTTCTTCGCCCGGCACTTCCCCGAGGAGAGATCTCGGGTCGTGGTCTGCCATTCCTGGCTGCTCGATCCGCAGCTGAGGCGGTATCTCGCGGAGGACTCCAACATCGTCCGTTTCCAGGAGCGGTTCCGGGCGGGCCGCAAGGACACGGAGCCGGCCGACGGCGATCCCGTGCAGTTCGTGTTCGGGGATCCGGACCTGCCGGTGCGGGACCTGCCCCGCCGGACGTCCGTGGAGCGGGCCGTGGGGGACCATCTGCGGGCGGGCGGCCACTGGTACATCGGGCACGGATGGTTCCCGCTGCAATGAGAAATACTCGAACGAGTGAACTGCTGTCATGAGGGAACGGGCCTGCGGAGGCGGGCCGTTGTTCGGGCATGACGGTGGAAATGCGTGAGGGGTACGAGGGAACGGGACCCGGTGCGATCACACCGGACGGCTGCGCGGTGGAGCTCTACTCACGGCTGCCGGTGGGGCACGAGCCGGACATCATCGCCGCGGCCGTGCCGCCCGGTGCGCGCATCCTGGAGCTGGGCAGCGGAGTGGGCCGGATGACCCATCCGCTGCTGGAGCGCGGGTTCACGGTCACGGCGGTGGACGAGTCCGCCGAGATGCTGGAGCGCGTCCAAGGGGCGCGCACGATATGCAGCCCCATCGAGAGCCTCGACCTGCGCGAGGCATTCGACGTGGTGATGCTCGCGTCGTTCCTGGTGCACACCGGGGACGTCGAGGTGCGACGAGGAATGCTGCGTACCTGCGCCCGGCACCTGGCGGAGGGAGGCTGTGTCCTCATCCAGCGGGAGGGCGAGGACTACCACACCAACCTGCCGCGGGAGCGGGTCGACCCCAGCGGCTTCACCGTGCGGATGCTGTCGTCCGAGCCGGTCGGGGACGGGGTGAACTCGGTGCGCGCGGAGTATGTGTTCGCGGACGCGGTCTGGACGCAGACGTTTCGGGCCCGGCCGCTGACCAAGGAGGAGTTCGAGGAGGCGCTGGCGGAGGCGGGGCTGGAGGTGGACGAGTATCTGACCCCGGACCGGGTGTGGGTGCGGGCGGTGGTGCGGACGGCATAGGGCGTCGGAGCGCCGGGAGGTGCCGAATTTCCCGCGGACGGCGATGAGTTCTCGGGCAGGGGCCGGTCTACCTCTGTGACAGCAACAGGGACCGCTTCCCCCAGGAGACACCCATGACCCAGACCACCGCTTCCGTCACCTCCGCCCCGACCACCCGCGGCCACCGCGCCCGGATCGCCCTGCGCACGGTGCAGGTGCTGCTCGCCCTGTTCTACGCCGTCGCCAGCGCACTGCCCAAGCTCATCGCGCACCCGTCGGCCGTCGCGTCCTTCGACAAGATCGGCTGGGGCAGCGCGGGCATGTACACCATCGGCGTGCTCGAACTGGCTGGCGCGGTCGCCCTGTTGATCCCGGTCCTGCAGTCGGTGGCGGCCATCGCGCTGAGCGCGCTCATGGTGGGTGCGTTCATCGTCCAGCTCACGGTGTTCGACGGTCAGTACGCGGCGACCCCGCTCATCCTGATCGTGCCCTTGGCCCTCATCGCCTGGGTCCGACGAGGGCACAACGAGGAACTGCTGCGGCTGGTACGACGGCGGGCATGATCCGTCCACGCGGGCGGCCACGTCCGGCGGGCCTCGGGGGCCCGGCCGGGCGTCACCGCCGTGCTCGGCCGGGCGGAATCACCGTCCCTTCGGACGGCCCCCGGGATTGCCGATGCCGTCGGCGCCACCCGCTCCCCGCAGTCGTTCCAGCTCGCGGCGGTCCCGCTTGGTGGGGCGGCCGGCACCGCGGTCGCGGATACCGATGGGTGCCGTGGCCTCGCGGGGCGGGGGCGGCGGGGAGTTGTCGATGTAGCACTGGGCTGCCACGGGGGCGCCAACGCGCTTGCGGATCAGGCGTTTGACGACGACGATCCGCTCCCGGCCCTCGTGCCGCAGGCGCACCTCGTCGCCGACGCGCAC
Organism: Streptomyces herbicida; assembly: GCF_032656585.1. Classification (NCBI taxonomy): domain Bacteria; kingdom Bacillati; phylum Actinomycetota; class Actinomycetes; order Kitasatosporales; family Streptomycetaceae; genus Streptomyces; species Streptomyces herbicida. Next base: position 164,811 of record NZ_JAUYWJ010000008.1, on the reverse strand, counting down.
GGAATAGGCGGGCTTGACGCGCTCGCCGTTCACATGGACGTGTCCGCCACGGCAGGCGGTGGCTCCCTGGGAGCGGGTCTTGATCAGACGTACGGCCCAGATCCAGCTGTCGATGCGGACGGTCTCGCCGCTGGCGGGCCCTGCGGCCTCGGCGGCGGCCACCGCGGCGGCGATCTTCGGGTCGACGGCCGGCGCGTCGGCGGCACCTGAGCTTCCGGTGGCCCCGCCGGTTCCGATTGCGGCCTCGGCGGTTCCGCTGGTGGTCTCGGCGGGGGCGCGGGCAGCGTCGGCCGCTAGGGGCGTCCCGGCCACCGCGTCGGTCCGGGTCCCGTCGTCGGTCCGCGGGTGAGCGTGGCCGCCGTCACCGCCGGTCTCCGGCACAGCCGGGCCGCGCCGCTCGGCCGCCCGTCCCCGGCGCGTGTCGGGCGTGCGGCCTGTCGCTCGCGTCCCGGTCCCGCCGGTTCCGCGGCTCTTGCTCTCGTCCGCATCCTGCAAAGCCATGTCCTCGACCTTAGCTCCACGAGCCTCGTGAGCCGGAGGTGTTTTTCCGAGCGGCGGCGGAGCGCGCCCCCTCGCTCCTCGTCTCTTGCGGCGTCCACGTCTCTTGCGGCGTCCACCCGCCCAACCCACCCGGGCATACGGTTGTGGCATGGACATCCGCGGCTTGCCCGACCTCGACCGGCACATTGCCGACTGCCGGGCGTGCCCGCGGCTGGTCGCCTGGCGGGAGGAGGTGGCGCGGACCAAGCGCGCCGCCTTCGCCGACTGGACCTACTGGGGCCGCCCGGTGCCCGGCTTCGGCCCGCACGATGCCCGGCTGCTGATCATAGGGCTCGCCCCGGCGGCGCACGGCGGCAACCGCACCGGCCGTATGTTCACCGGGGACCGCTCCGGGGATGTGCTGTACCGGGCGATGTACGACGTCGGCCTGGCCTCGCAGCCCATGTCCGTCAGCGCGGACGACGGACTGGAGCTGTACGGCGTACGCGTCACCTCGCCCGTGCACTGCGCTCCGCCCGCCAACAGGCCGACCCCCCAGGAGCGTGACACCTGCCGACACTGGCTGGTGCGGGAGCTGGGCCTGCTGCGGCCGACGCTCAGGGCCGCCCTCGTGCTCGGTGCCTTCGGCTGGCAGGCCGCGCTGCCCGCGTTCGCCGAGGCGGGCTGGACCGTACCCCGCCCGCGGCCCGCCTTCGGACACGGCACCCGCGTGAAGCTCGACGGACCGGACGGGTCGGAAGGGCTGGATCTCTTCGGCTGCTTCCACGTCAGCCAGCGCAACACCTTCACCGGCCGGCTCACGCCGGAGATGCTGCGGGAGGTGCTGCGCACGGCGGCGGACGCGGCGGGGCTCGGTGACCCGGTGGCCCGGAGATCGAGGTGAGCCCGTGCGCCCGCCGATGAGGCGGTTCCGTGGACTCCTCAGACGATGCGGGCCGCCGCGATCGGCCGCTTGTCGCGGGCGTACGAAACGCTGCTGTTGACGCTCCACCGGTACCGGGAGAACTCGCCGGAGGTGTTGTCGGCATAGACCATCATGTGACCGATGCCGACGCCCTGGTGGTTCTTCACGTCGTCGACCATCCGGGTGTCGGGGTAGTTGGCGTAGCTGGCCTTGCCATATACCCCGTGCGGATCCGACGTGCAGTCGAGGATCTCGACGGCGTACTGCGTCTCGCCGTCGACGGTCGAGTTGCCGGTGTAGACGCCCCTGACCTCGCGGACCATCACGATGTGCCCGGTGTTGACGGTCGTGGGGTCGGTGCCGGGCTCCGGCTTGTAGTCGATCGCGATCAGGTCGCCCGGCCGCAGTTCGGTGGGTTTGCGGATGCGCTGGAAGCGAGGGCCGGCTGTGCCGTTGGTGAACGCCGAGCAGTAGTCGGCGGCCTCCGGGACCTTCTCCTGGAAGTACTGCAGGTAATAGGCGTCGCTCGCCCAGCCGTAGGTGTGCTTGAGGACGGCGGTCATGAACGACGAGCAGCGGGCGCGAGCCACCCAGCTCGCGAGGTCGTCGGGGCGACCCCAGGCGACGGTGGCGGGGGAGCCGATCAGATAGACGTTGTTCTCCTCGGCCGTACGGCCGCCGACCAGGGCGATCTCAGCGGCGGTGAGTGCGCGGGAGTACGCCCGTACGTCGTCCACCGCGCCCTTGAACCGGTTGGCATAGGCGCCGTCCCACCGGGCCCGCCCTATGTTGAAGCCCTGCGTCGCGGCCCACGAGAGCGTGGTGTCGGCACTGCTTTCCAGCGTGCCGTTCACATACAGATGGATGCGCGCGCCGTCCCATACGCCGGCCAGATGCGTCCAGACGCCGGTCTTGGTGACCGGGGTGGTGGAGACGGCGGACACCTTGGTGCTCTGGTCCTCGCTGCGCACCTTGAACGCCCATGTCCCAGCCGTGTTGTCGTACTGGAGCAGGAAGCGGCTGGCGGAGCCGCCGTCCTGGCTGACGGCGGTGTACATGCTGGTCAGATCGGCCGGACCGGCGGGGTCGTCGGACAGGCGAACCCACGCCGAGACCGTGAACGGAGCCGTGGTGTCGAGGACGGAGCCGGTGGCCGCGTACGCCCCGGAGGTCCCGTCCAGGCTCAGCTCGCCGCCGGACCGCAGTGTCGTCCAGGTCGCGCCCGGGCCGAGCGTCACGGGGTGCTCCCGTCCGCTGCGGTCGCCCGCGGAACCGTCCAGCGGCCAGTGCCCGACGAGGCCATCCGTCAGATACCCGGCCGCCAGCAGCCGCTGGTACTGGACCATGCGCTCGGCCTCTGCCAGATGCGGCGTAGCGACGGGGGTGAACGGGGTGTCCAACGGCGCGTCGGCTGCGGCGGTGCCCGCACCGGCCCCCACTCCCGCCATCGCACCGGCACCCACCATCGCCGCTCCGCCCAACAGCCCGCGTCTGCTGATCATTGTCTCCCTCATCGTCTTCCCTCAGGGCGCCACACGTACCGGACGTCCGGCTCCCGCTCTTCGTTGTCACTGCCGTCCGTGAACTCGGCGGCGACGAAGCCGTGCCGTTCGTAGAAGCGATGGGCCGGCTTGTTGACCTGGAAGGTCCACAGCGTGAGGCCCTGTGGACGGCGCTCCTTGGCAACGGCCATGAACCGGTCGCCGAGGCCGCGCCCCCGCCAGCCCGGGGCGAGATACAGCTGGGACAGCAGACCCTCGTCGAGCACCATCACGCCGACGACCGCGCCACCCGCCTCGGCCACCCAGGTCTCCCGCAACGGCACGACCACGTCCCGGAAGTAGTCGCGGACCTCGTCGTCGGTGCGCGCCCGGACGACCGTCGGCAGCGCGGCCGCGAAGGAGCGCAGCCAGACGTCGGCGGCGGCGAGGGCATCGGACTCGGCCGCCCGGCGCAGGAGGACCGCGGTTTCGCCGCTCACGGGCGCGCGTCCTCGGGGACGACGGCAGTGGCCGTGATCTCCACCAGTTGCCCGGTGTATCCGAGGCAGGCCACGCCGAGCAGGGTCGACGAGTGCGGCCCGCTGCTCAGCCCCGACGCCTCGACCACCTCCCACACCTCGGAGAGCACCGAGGGGTCACTGCTCACCACGTACACATCGGTCGCCACGACATGCTCCAAGCCGCTGCCCACGGCCTTCAGTTGCTCGCCCAGATTCGCGATCACCTGCTCGGCCTGCCGCACGGGATCCCCCGCACCGACCACTTCCCCCCGCGCATCGAGCGGCACGGCCCCGGCGAGGAACGCGAGCTTCGTACCGGCCTCGACTATGGACGCATGCGCGTAGGTGGGCGGCGGAAACAGACCGGGTGCGGTGACGCGCCGGATCATGCGGGCTCCTGGGGTGGACGAAGGACAACCTACCGATCATCCGCAGCCGGGTTGGTGACCGCATCCGAATTTTCGGTTTCCCGCCTACCCGTCGAGCAGTGGGTCGAGGAAGCGGCTGGGCTTCCCGTGCCAGAAGATGGCGAGAGCGTCGCGTGAGCGGGTCGCGGCGACGAAGAGCAGGGAGCGTGCGCGCTGGAGTTCCCGCCGATACCGCAGGGCGTCGGAGCGCTGCATCTGCAGCACTGCGTCGCGTGGCACCAGGCCGTCGGTCACTCCCGCGATGATCATGCGCTGATACTCGAGCCCCTTGAATCGGTACATGGTCCCGATATGGACTCCTTCATCGCCTCGGGGCCCATCGGGGCCGATCTCGACAGCCCGGAGACCCGATCGAGCCAGTGTGACCGCGGTCTCCTGTGCCATTGCGTTGGTGGGCACGCAGATCGCGATCTGTTCCAAGGGGATGTCGTTCCACTCCGAGACCAGCTCCGCGATCGCGTCGCGCTCGGACTCCCAGTCCGGGCTGGGGTGCAGCGTCGGACGTCCGCCGCTGAGAACGGAGCGGTACCCGGCGAGGGACTCCTGACTGCCGTCGAGATCGTCGAACGATTCGCCTTCCAGCACACCGAGGGCAGATCCCAGAATCTGCCGCGTCGTCCGGTAGCTGAGAGTGAGTTTGGCCGACCGGCCGCGGATGTTGACTCCGAGGCTGCCCAGGGTCACCTGGTTGTTGTAGATCCGCTGGTGCGTGTCACCGACCAGGAAAATGTCGTTCCGGTCTCGCGCGACCATGGCGCGCAGCATCTTCCAGTGACCCGGCCGTAGGTCCTGGGCCTCGTCCACGACGATGTGTCGGTAGCGATGACGCAGCCACCCGGCCGAACCGTCTTGGAGGTGTATGTTGTCAAGGCCGTTGGCCTCGTCGCGTTGCCGCTCCACCGCCTGGATCCGTTGCTCGCGCTCCATCTCCAGCCGTGCGGCCCGCTCGGCCACCTGGGCCCACGACTGACGGCCGAGGCGTTCCAGACGTTGTGCGAACTTGTCGGCCAGCTGCCAGACATCCGCCCGCTCGGCCCGTGTGAGGTTGCGCCCCCGTCCGGCTCGGCGGGCCCGGAAGTACTCGGTGCGGGACGCCACGGCCTGACCGAGGATGACCTGTGTCCACTCGTCGTGGAGGAACTCGCCGTCCCAGCTCGTCTCACCGAGTTCTTCGAGCATGGCGCGCCACTCACGCAGCACCTGGTTGTCGTCGATGGTCTGCTTGGCGTTCCCGGGCTCGGCTTCCCGAACCACGCGCAGCGCCAGCTGGTCGACGTGGCTGATTTCCACGCGAGAGACCAGCTCTTCGCCTCCCAGCTCCACCAGACGTGCGCGGAGGTCGGCGGCGAGATTCTTGTTGTATGTCGTGAGGAGAACCGGCTTGTTGCGTCCCGGGGGAAGCTGCTCGACGAGATGTCTGACCCTGTGGAGCGCGACGATGGTCTTTCCCGTGCCGGGGCCGCCTCCTACTCGGGCGGGGCCGGAATAGTCGCGTTCCACGAGCTTGGACTGAGCGGGGTGCAGGAAGACCTTCCAACGCCCGAAATCCTCGCCCTCAAGCGCCTCACGAAGCGCCTCGTCCGTGGTCGTGACCATCGTCGCGGGGCGCTCGGCGGCAGCCTGGAAGTCTTCCGTGTCGACCGGCTCGGGTGCGGCGACAGGAGCCGTTACCTGCTCCAGGACTTCGTCGTAGGTCTTGCCGTCGAACAGCGAGAGCAGGATCTCGCCGGTGAGCTGGGGCGCGAACTCGACGAGCCCGAGGAGCTGATCCTCCGTGGTGAGGCTCCGGACCACGGGTACCAGCGGCTCTGCGACGCCAAGATCGGTGAGTTGCTCGTCCGTGAAGTGCGCGAAGAGGGGCTGAGGTTGTACCGGTGTGACGTGCTGTTCGGGGTGCGCAGGGGCAGTCGGCCGCGATGGTGATACTCGGCGCAGCACGCTTTCTTCGACGACCTGCAGGTCGACGTACTCAATGGCACCAGTGACCTGGTTGATGCCGTAGGAGAGACGGTCGAGGTTCTCGTAGACCTCTTTGCGGTGCTTGACGGAGACGATCAGCCAGTCGTCGTCGGCGAGACGCAGCAGCAGCGCGCGGTAGTCGTCGTTGACTCGAGCGGACCAGAGCCTGCTGTCGCCCTTCAGCTGCTTCAGCTGGAGGCCGGTGGCCTGCGGGTTCGCCTTGAACTTGTGCTGGAAGTCGTAGAGGGCGCCCTTGACCGCGCGGGGGAGTTTCAGGATCTCCTTGTCAGCCTTGTCGAGCAGACGCAGAGTCACACTCGCGGTGTTCATCGGTGGGGCTCCCCCTGAGTCGTTCCGTCGTTCCGCTGATCACGATGCTTGCCGGGTGCGGATGGTTGTATGCCGAGCCGACTTGCGAGCTCCTCCGCCGTCCATTCACTCGCCGGTCGAACGTCCCAGCCTGCGGTCGCGAAGGCTCGGTCGCGGTCCTGTGCCTCGTAGTCCGGTTCGGACTCGGAGGGCCGGGGTGCCAGAACCACGCCGATCTTGATGCCGGGCCAGGCGAGTTCGGCCATCCAGCCGTGTTCGTCGAGCTCGAACCCGTCGACCGGCGCGGGTACCCCCCGGGTGGCGAGCGAGACCGCGAGGAGTTGCAGACCCGGTTCATCCGGATCCAGATACTCAAGAACGCTGTCCCAGCCTGAGCCTCGCGCCACCACCGCCGTCGCGGTCCCCACTCCGGAATCGGTGTCGGCGGCGGCTCGTGTGGGCTCCCAGCCCTCCGGCCGGGGCACGGCGGGCTCGTCGCCCGCTCCGTCGAGGCCGATGACCGCACTGAGATCCATCCGGGTGGACGCCAGCCAACCGGAGCCGCCGGTGACGGCGAGGGTGTCCGGTGAGAAGCTGTCGAGTCGGCTGCTGGTCAGCTGCGCGCTGTCGCCGCCTCCGCGCTCCAGGAACTGCAGGAGGTTGCTCCAGTACAACCAGGCCCGCCAGCGCTCCTTGTGCACCTTGGAGTCCGCGACAGCGGCGTGGCTGTCGTCCAGCACGGTGACAGCCGTCCAGGCCGGAGGCTTCTGCCGGCCGTCGGCGACCGCGACTACGCGGCATTCCGACCGGTCCACCGCCCCGAGGACACGAAGAGGGCCGCTTCGACCCGTCAACGGCGCGCCGTGCAGAGCTGCGGTGAGCTGCGCTCCGACGGCCTCGCCGGACACGGCCGCCGACTGCGGTCGTGTTCCGGTCAGGCCGGCAACGGCGGCCTCCGCTCGCGCCAGCCAGACATCCGCCTCAGGGCAACGGAGGTAGGCGAGCAGCATCTCGGCCGGGTTGATCCACACGGTCTCGGCCAGCTCGCCGGGCAGCCCGCCCCGTACTTTGGCGTAGTAGTCGCGTGCCTGCCGTTGCCCTTGGTCACCGTAGGGACGCCATACCGCGTCGGGCTGTCCTGCGGCTGCGTGACCGGTGTCGCGCACCCGGGTGCGCCACTCCTTGACGTCGTAGTAGGTGAGCTGGAAGACCCGCAGCCCCTCCGCCCGCAGCCTGGTGCGCTTCGTGGCGTCGTCGGCGAGACGGTTGTGCGCGGCCGAGGCGTGGAACTCGTATCCGTCGAGATAAAGCGCGAGACGCGGCCCGGGTGCGTCGAGCCGCTCGAACAGTACGTCCGGACGCGTGCCGTCGAGGACGCGCTGTTGCGACACCCGCCAACTCAGTGTGGTGCCGGCCTGGTTCGTCAGCCGCAGATCGAGCGAGTACGTACCCGCTGTGGTCGTGTACGCGTCGGCACTGGCCTGGGCCGCGGGCTGCCTTGCCCACTCCCTGAGCGTGTCGATGAACATGACCTCGAGGTCACTCTCGGCCTGGCGCTCCAACGGAATCGTGTGGGTCGCCGCCACCGGTGAGGTCTTCCAGCCTTCTCCGCCCTTGCCGAGCAGTTCGTCCAGCATCTGCCGTACTTCGTTGCGGCTGACCCGGTCGTAGTCGGTTGCGGGGACGCGGCGCAGCAGGCAACGGTGACAGCCGTCCAGGCCCTTCTCGATGCACGTGCAGTTCTCGATGGCTTCCCTGGCCTTGAGCAGAACCTCCCGGAATCCGTCGGCGGAGGCGAGGCGGTGCAGATAGCCCGTGCCGCCGGGCAGCCGGTCGTACACGACGAGGAAGCGCCGGGGCCAGTCGGCGTCACCTCCGTCCGGCATGGCGGCGGCGGCGATGTCGATGTGGTCAGGGTCTCCGCCGTAGCGGGCCGCGATTCCCACGAACAGGGCCGCGGTGAAAGAGGCGAGCCGTTCCTTGGCGCGGGCCACGGATGCGGGGAGCAGAATGCGCACCGCTTCGGTGACCAGCTCGTGGGCGAGCAACAGGGGGATGTCCTGTCCCTTGCCCTGTCCGTCGCCGTTTGCCCGCGTCTTGCGACGCGGGCACCACAGCAGATGGTGGGCACTGGCTTTGCTGGAAGCCGCCAGCGACTCCGTGAGGGCGTCGTGGGCCTGGTCCACGACAGGACGTCCGTCGGCGGTCGCGCCACCGCAACTGGTGCAGACGTAGAACGGGTTGAGCCGCACGTCGTCGCCGGCGACGGGGACGGTGCTGCTGCCGTCCTGACGGTCCAGTCCCAGGTTGAGCGTCCTGATGACGGCGCGCCGTGTGAAGTCGACGCCGAACACGGCGGTGTCGTGCCGCCAGGAGCCGGCCGCGAGATGCACCGGATCGATGTCGACCGTCGTGAGCATCGAGTAGCGGCGTCGGTCCCGCTCGTCCTTGTCGTCCCGGACGCGGGCGTCGTCGCGTTTGTCCCGGGCGATCACCCGCCGCGGTTCCAGCACATGCTGGACACAACCGGCATCGGCGATCTCCCGGCCGCCGCACCGGGGGCAGGGAGACGTGTCCGCTTTGGCGTTCTCCGTGCGCGTGTAGCCGCATGCCGGGCACAGCCGCCACACGGACCAGGCACGGCGCTCCGGGCTGCCGATGTCCAGGGCGCGTACGACGTGCCTGTAGCCGTTGACGTAGAAGCTGTTGCCGGGGGCGAGTTCGGCGAGTGAGAGCCGCCGCGAGCGCTCGTAGTCGCGTACTTCGCTGCGGTACGTCTTCTTCGTGCCGGCAGCGTCGCCGGCAGCGTCGGGCTGTTCCTCGGTCCAGTAGAGAGTGGCCTCCAGCTGCGTCGTCGCGTCCGTGAGGCTGTAGTTCGGCAGCAGGCCCAGGTCGACGAGCGCTCCGTGGGCGCTGGTCTGGCTGAGTTCGCGCAGAAGCTCGCCGGTCGCGCGGCGTTCGGCCAGCAACTCCCGGTGTTCCCTGTCTTGTTCGGGGTCGGAGCGCACGAGGCCGTCCATCGCGGAGTCGATGGCCGCCAACCGCCTTCGCAGTTCCTCACGCCGTGCCGTCCAGTCCTCCTCGGCCTCCTGGAGGGTGCGGACGATCCCCCCGTTCGCGTAGGCCCGCAGCTCATCGGCGGCGTGCCCGGTGACACCTGTACCCTCCGCGTCCGCACTGGGGAACAGGGCCAGGAAGTCCTCGGCCAGCTTCGCGCCATGCGTGAGCGCGGCGTCCGCGAGGTCCTGGCACCAGCCCGTGGTGCCGAACAGTGCGGACACCAGCCGGGGAGCGGGCTGGAGCCGCTCGTCGTCCGCGGTGGTCAGCTCTCCTCGCGCGGCCAGATCGAGGAGGTGCGCCGTGTACTGGCGGCGCAGGATCTCGACCGCGGACAGGTAGCAGCCGGGCGGGACGATGTCGCCCGCGATCATCTCGCGTGGCTCGTCCAGGTAGTACAGGTCACGTGCGCGCCGCCCGCCGAAGGCGACGACGAGGGCGTTGCCGGTCCGGCGCCCGGCGCGTCCCGCCCGTTGCACGTAGTTGGCGGGCCCCTTCGGCAGTGACCCGAGGAGCACGGCCGACAGGTCACCGATGTCGATGCCGAGTTCGAGCGTGGGCGTGCAGGACAGCACGTTGGGGTCGGTGTAGTGCGTACCGTCGCGGAAGGTGCGCTCCACGCGCTCGCGCTGCGGCCGGGTGAGCATGCCCGTGTGCTCGGCCGTGACGACGCGGAAGGTACCGCCGGTCAGATACAGCCTCCGGTAGTAGTCGTTCTGGTAGTCGCGCTCGCGGGATCCGCCGAAGCTCCCCGAGGTGCTGGTGGCGCTCACCGAGACGTCCTCCTGGGGCGGTCTCAGTACTCCCTTGCACCGGTAACGGGGGCAGGGGTGTCCGTACCAGCGAGTCCGGCGCTCCGGCAGGACGACCTGCTCCCAGCCGCAGTCCGGGCAGCTCACGAAGGCCTTGTTGACCACGGTGTCGTCCAGCAGCCGCACCTCTACGTGTCCCGGCTGCAGCCCGTACACCTTCGTCGTCCGGTCCTGTGCCGTGCGGACCGCGAGGACGTTCTCCTCCGCGAGCACGGGCAGGAGCCGCCGCAGGTACTCGTTGGCGCCCACGGTGTCCAGGCCGAGGCAGCGCCGGGTCCAGTCCTGGTACCAGCCGAGCCGGCCGGTTGCCGCGTCGAAGGTGGACCTCTCCTTGGGAGAGTCCAGCAGGAACCGGGGCGCGGCCACTCCGTCGGGGAACGCGGGCATGCCGTCGGGGCGTCCGCCCCACACCTTGAACCGGGTGACTCCGGCGTCCCGCATCCACGGCTCCAGCCACCGGTGCCTTACTCCGCCTCGCAGCCTGATCCGCTCCAACAGCCCGCGGACGAAGGCCAGATAGCGGTCAGGGGTGGGCAGGCCCCCAACCGCCAGCAGCTGCCCCGGCAGGGTGAGATGAAGATCGCGGGCCAGAGCGGACACGCGATCCGGATCTTGGAGCGCGACCTCGGCCGCCGCCGTACGGGTCAGCTCCAGCGTGCGTCCCTGCCGCGACCGCAGACCGAACTCCATCACCGTGGCGAACGCCAGCCGCTCGCCGATGAGCTTCCAGGTACGGGCATCACCCGTGCCCCGCCCGGACAGCAGCCGGTCCACCCCCGGCTCGTCGTGCAGGTCGGGCGGTACGACGGCGGCCAGCGCCTGGGTGTCGTCGACGGCGTCGAGCACGTTGCCGATCAGGTCGTTGAGCGGCAGAGATTCCGGAGAGTCGGCGAGGGTGTGGGCGAGCAGTGACCGCAGGGAGAACTTGTACGAGGCGTTGGCCACGTACCCCGCACGGTGGGCGGCGTCCTGGGTGGAGTCGTTGAACAGCAGCGCCTTGCGCTCTTCCGGCACGAGCGCGATGTCCCCGCCGGTGAACAGCTGCGTGATGGTCGCGGAGGCGAGAGCCGCCAGTGACGTACCGAGAAAGCGGATGCCGTTGTCGGTGTTGCAGGCCGGACACCGGTCGTCGACAGCCGCCTTGTCGGCCGACTTCTTGTCGGTGATGGCCAGTGCGAACCAACCGTCCTGCAGTTCCTCGCGGTCGGCCGGTGTCGGCAGGCGGTAGGTGCCCTGTGCGCCGTCCAGGACGACGACGGAGAGCGGATCGACGCCGCTTGCACGTCCTGCGGACGGCCGGGCGCCGGTCAACGCGCCGAGTGCCTCGTCCCGCTCGGCGGGGGTGGCCGCGATGAAGTAGCGGATGCGCCGCTTGTCACGTCCCACGCCGGCGCGCCACACCCTGTCCTGCGCCATGACCAGCCGCTGCGGATCGGCCTCCGGGGAAAGGGCCGCCCATCCCGACCGGCCGCAGTTGCGGCAGTAGACGGCGGGCAGGTGCACGGCGGCGGGACGGACCGCCGTGTCCGCTCCCGGCTGTGCCAGGGCCCGCCGGGCATCGCCGGACGGCCACCCGCCCGATGACCGTTCGCCGTCCTCGCCGTCCGTGCCGGCGGGCGCCGCGGCGAGCGCGGCACGACGGGCGGCGGTGCGGTCGTCCTCGTACCAGCGGAACTCCGGGGTCGGTCCCAGGCCCCGCAGCACCCGCGTGACGGGACGCACCCACAGATGGGCCTCGACGTGCAGCAGCGGGCGCGGTCGCTTCTCGTCGGAGTCCGGGTCCCGGGCGGCGGAGAGCAGGGCCACGAACCGGGCGAGCGCCTGAAGCGTCAGCCGGGGGTTCTCCCGCGCGGTTCGTCCCCATGCGTAGCCGAACCGGCTCATGCGGTCCCGCAGTTCCCACTCGCTGAGCGGCTCGCCGTCCAGCAGCGACAGGACACCGTGCGTGAAGTCGTGCCGCTTCAGCAGCCTGCCGAGCTGGAACGCGTCGAGTCCGCGCCGCGCGAGCAGTCGCTCCGCGAGCGCGTCGAGGTCGAGCAGGTCCGGCCGGGCTTCGACGCCGGGACCGCCGGAGCACTCGATCACTTCTTTCGGCGACGGTGGTTCGGGCAGTTCGTAGTCGACCTCGCCGGTGAACTGCCCCGCCGACATCCGTTCCTCACCGATGACCGCGTCCGCCGGGAAGGGCATGCCGAAGACCTGGGACGCCACGGCCAGGATTCCGCCCTCCTGCCCGGCAGAGGAACCCTCGCCGAGGGTCGCCGACGTGGCCACCGGGCAGATCGCGCCGAGCGGTCGCCCCGGCCGGCTCTTGCCCGTGGCTCTCGCCAGACGGCGCAGCAGCATCGCCACGTCCGTGCCCTGGGCCCCGTCGTACGTGTGGAACTCGTCGAGGACCACGTATGTGATGTCGGCACCCTCCCACAGGGGCTGGTCCTCGCCACGCTGCAACAGCAGGTCGAGCATCTTGTAGTTGGTGATCAGCACGTCGGGCGGGGTGACCCGCATCTCCTCGCGGCGGGTCATCACCCGCCGGAAGTCGGTGTCGGGCCGGTCGCCGATGTAGAGACCTGCGGTGACTTGGGCCAGCTCAGGCTGCGCCAGATACTCGCCGATACGGCCGGCCTGGTCGGTGGCGAGGGCGTTCATCGGATAGAGGAGCACGGCCTTGATTCCGGCCCGCCCGTCGGCCTTCTGCCGTCGGCAGTGATCGAGGACGGGGACGAGGAAGGACTCGGTCTTGCCGGATCCCGTGCCCGTGGTGATCAAAGACGGGAGCGCCGGTCCCCGCAGCGTGCTGAGCCGCTCCCACGCCTTGGCCTGGTGCCGGTACGGAGGGAAACCGGGAGCCCATTCGAGGTGCTGCCGCCATCCGTCGTCGGCCGTGTGGAACGGCGTCCGGATGCGCAGATACGGCCCGCGGAAGATCCCGGTCTCGGGGTGGCCGAGGAAACGCTCCAGGGCGAGGCGGGTGTCCGAGTCGGTCAGGGCGTAGGTCGTCGTGAGGTATTGCGTCAGACTGCCGCGCACCTGCGCGGCGGCCAGGGTCGGCCGCACGACGTGCTCCTTCGTCCCAGGTCGGTGTACGGGTCAACCGTATAGCGGAGGCCGGACAGCGTCTGCCGGTTCCCCGTTCAACCCCTGGAACGAGACCTCGGCAAGGCAGCCGCCATGGACGATCACAGAATGATTGCTGAACCTTCACAGCTCTTTTGCATGGTGTCTACAGGCAACTATCGTCGTCCCCGCTGAAAGAACCTCAGGGGGCGACATGAACAACCCGTACTCAACGCCGACTGCTCCGCGCTCCGCCAACACCCGGCCGTGGTACAAGCGCAAGCGTGTGTGGGCAGCCAGCGTGGTGGTGTTCGGCCTGGGAGCCATGGGCGGCAACCAGAGCGCGCAGGACGAGGTGAACGCGGCGAAGGCCGCCGCCGCCAAGCCCCGGCCGACGATCACGGTGACGGCCACGGCGACCGTGACCGAGCTGCCGAAGGCCGCGCCCGCGCCCACGGTCACCAAGACCAGGACGGTGAAGAAGCCCGGCCCGACCGTCACCGTCACGAAGGCCGCGCAGAACGTCTCCGGAGCAGATCACAGCAACAGCGGGAGCAGCGGCACCGGCACCTGCTCGATCACCTCCAACGCGGGCAACTGCTATCAGGCCGGCCAGTACTGCCGGAACAGCGACCACGGCGCTGTCACGACGACTGCCGGCGGTACGAGCATCAGGTGCAGCTACAGTTCGGGCGCGTGGCGTTGGACCTACGCCTGACCTCCGAACGGTCAGGACAGCCTGTCGCTGCCGGGCTTGGAGCCAACGGGCATGTCGGTGCGGGGCCGTGCCCACCCAGGGCCTGCCCGGTCACTTCCACTGGTCGAGTTCGGCGGCGAAGTCGGCGTACGAGCGGTTTCTGTTGCGGTCGCAGGTGGTGACGAGCTTGTTCTCGACGGCGCGGCGCATGACCTCGGGAGCGTCCCTCTCCTCGTACTGCGGCTGCTTGAGCTGGGACTTCAGGCGCTCCTTCGCGCCACCGGCTATGAGGCCGAGGTCTCGCTTCAGATCCACTCCGGAGAGCCGCCACGCCGCGTTCGTCTTGGGGAAGGCGCCGGGGAACAGCATCAGCCAGGCTTCCATCTCGTCGGCGGCCAGAGCGAGGGCCGTGTCGCAGTCGAAGGCCTCGTGGAGCGCTTTCGTGAGCTGCTTACGGCGGGCTTCGTACCGGTCGTCGATGACATGATCGAGGTCCACGTGCACGACTACGCCGACCAGCCGGGCCTGTGCGCGCTTGGCCTGGGCCTGGGCGAGTCGGCGCAGTTCGTCCACGCGCGGCTCCAGCTGGTACTGCGCCTTGTTGAGCCGCATCGGCTTCCCTATCTCGACGATCTTCGGGCGCTTCGTCGCGGGCCAGCAGCGGAGGGCGGGAACGAGATGCCGGAGCACGTCTCTGTCGTTCTGCCCCTCACCGGCGATCACGACGATCGACTTGCCGCCGGCGGCGCCCGCCTGTTTCTTGCCGCTCATACCCGCCCCCCGCCCAGCGCGCCGGAGAACCACAGCTCACCCAGCGGCAGCCCCTCGGATGCCTCGACCACCTCGCGGATCAGCTCGGTGCTCGTCGCCGGGATGAGCGAGGCGCCGTCCTCGTCGCGCTCGCAGATGACGACCTCCTCCGGTTCGAGCTGGTCGACGAGCACCGGGGCGTGTGTGGTGACGAGGAGCTGGGTCCGCTCGCTGGCCTCGCGCATCCGTTCGGCGACCAGCTCCAGGGCGTGCGGATGCAGCCCGTGGTCGACCTCCTCGATGCAGGTCAGGACAGGCGGATGCGGATCATGGAGCAGGGCGAACAGACACAGGATGCGTACGGTGCCGAAGGAGGCGTCGGCGAGGTTGGTACGGCCGCGCAGGTTCCGCTCCTTGAGCTGGACGCTCACCCGGTCGGAGTGCCCGGGAGCCGGCTGCACGTCGATGTCCTCGACGGACGGCACGAGCGTCGTGACGTCCTTCAACAGCCGCTTCCAGGCGTTCTGGTCCTTGCGGAGCTCAAGGAGGAAGTCGGCGAGGTTGTGCGCGTCGTCGGCGAGGAGCTGGCCGGGGAAACCCACCGGCGCCGGACGCCTGGCCGCCCGGACGTCGGCGTCGAACACCCGCACGTCCGTGAGGTGCTTGGCCAGCCCCTGTATGGCGGTGGCGGTCGGGCCGTCCGGTGGCAGGGGAAGATGCCCTT
Organism: Streptomyces herbicida; assembly: GCF_032656585.1. Classification (NCBI taxonomy): domain Bacteria; kingdom Bacillati; phylum Actinomycetota; class Actinomycetes; order Kitasatosporales; family Streptomycetaceae; genus Streptomyces; species Streptomyces herbicida. Next base: position 149,611 of record NZ_JAUYWJ010000008.1, on the reverse strand, counting down.
CCTGGAGACCGGTGGCCATGCGACCGACGACCGGCGTGCGCTGTGGCTGCTCGCCGGGCAGTGGGCTTGCGACGCTCGCCGTGTCGCGGAACAGCTCGACGGACGACGTCGCGTCGGGCTCGGTGTGCAGGACGAACCGCTCCCGCCGTGAGAAGTCGTACTGCCCGCGTCTGTCCCCCGCCTTCCGCCGCCGGAGCAGGTTGAGGGTGTACTCGTCCGGTGATGACTCGGAGGCGTGCTCGCTCCAGACCCCTTCGAGGCTGACGCGCATCCCCGAGCGGGTGTGGCTGCCGCCCCGGTAGGCGATCTCCTCGTACCCGCCCCGCGCGTCCACCGTGGGTTCGATCCCCGCCCGCGCCACGTCGGCGAGGAACTCGAAGACCCTCAGCACGTTCGACTTGCCGGCCGCGTTGGGGCCCACGAGGACGGTGAGGGGCCCCAGTCGCAGCTCCATCCGGGTCAGGGTGCGGAAGTTCTCCACGCTGAGTCGAAGAAATCGGCTGTTCAAGCGGCGCGCCAATCCGGATCGGAGGCCTTGCGATGCGGCCTCATGGCAAGGGGCTGAATTGAGGGCAAGGATAGTCCTCGAAGATCCCTGGCCTTCACGAAATCCCCTGATTGATCCGGGGTTTGAGTGAGCCTCAGCTGACGCCGGGGGTGGGTGTCAGGAGCTCCGCCCATACGGTCTTCCCCGGGGCGGAGGGGCGAGGGGTGACGCCCCACTTGTCGGCTAGCGCGGCGACGAGGAGGAGTCCGCGGCCGGATTCGGCGGCCGGCTCCGCCGCCGAGCGGGTGAGGGAGGGGTACTTCTCGTTCTTGGTGTCCGTCACCTCGATGCGGATGGTGCTGTCGGTCAGAGTCAGCCGGAGGTCGAAGTCCCGGCCGGGGACGTGGCCGTGCCGGACGGCGTTCGCCGTGAGTTCGGCCGCGATGAGGGTGAGCGTCTCGTTCAGGGGGGCCGTGTACGGGTGGCCCCAGTCGTTCAGACGGTGCGAGACGAGACGGCGGGCGAGGCGTGCGCCGCGTGGGGTGGAGGTGAACCGCATGGCGAACTCGTGGGCGGGGTGCCCGTGTTGTTGCCCGGTCTTATGTGGGGGAGTTGCCGACTTCATGCGGTCAACCGTTGTGCACGGTGAGTAATCTTGACCAGGAGTGACGCGCTGACGTGTGCGGGCTGTACGCGTCGGGGGCGCGCTTGTACGCGATGCGGGGCGTGACGGTTCTTGGCGGGAGGAGTTGCGGCATGAGTGACGAGGTCCAAGGACCGGAGCGTGAGCATGAGCAGGAGCCTGAGTCCGGTACGGGCATGCTGCACGTCTTCGGGCGGCAACTGAAGCTGTTCCGGGAGCGGGCGGGGCTGGACCGGTCGGAGTTCGGGGCGCTGGCCGGGTACTCGGCGTCGACGATCGCCTCGTTCGAGCAGGGGAGGCGGATTCCGCCGCCGAAGTTCATCGAGCGGGCGGATGAAGTGTTGGGGGCGGGTGGGGTGTTGAGCGCGGGGAAGGAGGAGGTGGGGCGGGCTCAGTATCCGGCGTTTTTTCGGGATGCGGCCAAGTTGGAGGGCGAAGCGGTTGAGCTCCACGTGTACGCCACCCAAGCGATGTCTGGGCTCTTGCAGACGGAGGAGTACGCACGGGCCGTGTTCACCATGCGGCGCCCGTTGCTGGACGAGGAGACGGTCGAGCAGCGTGTCGCGGCACGACTGGCCCGGCAGGACATCTTCTCTCGGGTGCCGATGCCCACCATTAGCTTCGTCATCGAGGAGTCGGTCCTACGGCGGCCGCTGGGCGGCTGGTCGGTGATGCGGGGACAGCTGGAGCAGATGCTCCTGATCGGCCAGCGGCGCAACGTCGAGATCCAGATCATGCCGACCGAGAGGGAGGAGCACGCTGGACTGGCCGGTCCGTTCACCTTGATCGAGACGAGGGATGGGCGGAGGATCGCGTGCGTGGAGGCGCACAAGGACAGCCGCCTCTACACGGAGCGGAAGTCGGTCCGGGCGTTCGAGGAGCAGTACGGGATCCTGCGGGCCGAGGCACTCACTCCGCGAGAATCGCTGGCCTTCATTGAGAAGTTGCTAGGGGAGACATGAGCGGCGAAGCGCTGACCTGGGTCAAGAGCAGCTATAGCAGCGGCGAAGGCGGTGAGTGCGTCGAGGTCGCCGTCGCCTCGGGCGCGGTGCACGTCCGTGACTCGAAGGACACGAGTCGGCCTGCGCTGACCGTGGAGCCCGCCGCCTGGGCCGCGTTCGTCGAGTACGCGGCGGTGTGACGACGACGGAGCCCTCGGCGCGTACGTACGTGCCGAGGGCTCCGGTGTGTCTCAGCGAGGCCAGCGACCGAGGGCGATCTCCTCGTCCAGGCGGGCCTGGAAGTGGGCGTGCGCGGCCCGCATCTCGGCTTCGCGGTCGGCCTTGTAGAAGGGGGCCGTGTAGCCGTCCGGGGGTGGGGTGCGCACAGGGTTTTCCAGGTGGGCCATGAGGTCGAGGTAGTCCTGCTTGGTCTGGCCGTGACCGTAGGTGTTGAAGTCGGCGGCGATCTTGCGGCCGTTGGCGTCGAACCAAGTCGCTGACTCGTAGTCGTACAGCTGGGGGTAGCGGGACTTGAAGATCGCGGCGAGTTGGTCGGCGGTGATGCCGAGCCAAACGGATACGAGGGCGTCGACTTCGACCTGGGCGGCTCGGCGCTCGTGCTCTGTGCGGAGGGGCGTGTCGTACTCCCAGGTCGGCTTGAGGCCGGCCGCGAGAGGCGTCAGCCCGGGCCAGTCGGGGTTGGCCCAGTCCTCGTAGCCCGCCCAGCGGGCGTCGAACAGTTCCGTCCAGAGAGGGGCGTAGTGGGTGGTTAGAGCGTTCAGGCGGAGGGAGCGTAGGAGTAGGGCAGGAGCGAGGGGGTGCTTGAGGTCGGGGGCAGGCATCTTGCGGGCCTCGCTGGTCTGGAGGTCAGAGCGGCCCGTGATGCGCAGTAGATAGTCCAGCGGAAGCGCTGCCCAGAATCCTCCGTTAAGGACGGTGAGGCGGTTGTCTGCAAAGGCCATGGACTGCACGGTGTGCACATGGGCAGGGCCAGGTGGGATGAGGGCGGCGTGCAGGCAACGGCTACTGTCAAAGGGGATCATGCGTCGCCAGGCCAGGCGGAAGAACGCGGTGAACGGTTCCCCGAGCCAGCGGCTCTGGGCCGCCATATACGTTGCTTCGTCGGAGGCCCGCACATAGTTGGTCACGGGTACGTATGTCTCCGTTAGGTCCGTGGGCGAAAGCAAGTCCCAGTCCCGGTTGCTCCGGCACGGGATCTTCGGCTCCTTCGAGAAGGGAAGCGCCGATGCGAAGTGCGGTCCTTGGAGGATGACGCCCGCGAACTCGGAGACGGCCTGGTTGCCCCAGCGGATTAGTCCGTCTTTCTTGGCAGCGCCTTCGTCGTATCCCGTTGTGATCAAGGGGTTAAAGTCGGCCAGTTTGTTGCTGTGGGCGGCCAGAGCCTGGATAGCGCCTTGCTCGCTGACGAGGACCGGGTACAAAAGGGCGGTTTCTGCTACTTCGCCCGTTGCCCCCTTCAGATCCCGCCAACTGGCGAGCAGCGCAGTGTCCACATGCACCACGCGCTCTCGGTGCGGCCGGATGTCCCACAAGCCGTTGTGCTTGATGCCGGGTGTGGCACCTTGTCCGTTGTGTGCCAGCGAATCGGGCAGAACATCGGCGCCGCGGAGTTCGCTGAGATGCAGGAAATCGGGCTCTCGCGGCGTGCCGTAGACGTGCATCCCGAATTCTGCAGAACGGTTGAGGTCTTCGAACGCCCAGTTCGCCGAGTTGACGAAATGTCCATGAACTCGGAGATGTCGATATGCGGCAGCCCGGATAGCGCCGTCCCGTACCCCGCCGAAGTGAGTGTCCGGATGGATCAGGCCCGCACTGCCGTGCGGTGCGATGTGCCGCCACACCTGGGCCATGAAGGCCCGGTATAGGTCGCTTTTCGTGCCGAGGAGGAGTGGATAGCTAACCGGACTGCTCAGTACCGCTGCGATCCCGGCATGGGCGGCCGACTCTCCTAGGAAGTAAGTTCTGTTGTCGCCAGTGGCACCAAGTACCTCCCGCTTGCGCAGGCGCCACTCCTCCGCACTCGGCTTCTCCGCTAGCACGAACCAGGGCTCCCGCTCCGCGAGTACCTGGTCCTCGCGCCAGTGCGGCTGTACCCAAGGGGGATTCCCCACCTGCAAATCAAACCCACCCGTCCGCGCAAACACCTGCGCGAACTCCAACTCCCAGTGAAAGAACCCCTGCTGCCCAGCAACATCCCGCACCACCGCAGCCCACGGATACCGCTCCTCCAAATGAAGAGCAGGATCCATCCCCATCAAATCTGGCAGCGCATCCTCATAAGGCTCAAGCTCATCCAGCCGCTCGAACTCCGAAACCAGCGAATCCGGAGGAACCTCCCGCCGCCCCAGCAACGACTCCGCGAAGTCCAACCAGTCATCCAGCTCGGCCAGCGGAATCACCGCCCGCCGTTGCTCGCCGACCGCTTCCTTCCGCCGCCCACTGCGCCGCTTGTCGAGGTTCTCCCGGGTAAGCGCAAGCTGCTTGGGATCGACGCCGAAGCCGGGCAGCGCATCCTCTTCCCACGTCATGAGGACACCCGAGTCCTCGTCGATGGCCTCGAACGCCCCCGACTCCTCCAGCTCAGCCACCCGCTGGTACCGCTCAGCGGTGCCGTCAAGCAGCCCAGCCCCCTGCACCGGCCAGAACCACAGCGCGCACCACGCGTCCATCAGCGTCTTCAGCCGCCAGTAAGGCGTGTCGACAGCCTCAAGATCCGCCAGCACCTCATCCCGCTGCACGGCGACCTCAGGCGCCCGCAGCCAGCCACCCTCCGCGCCCCACACGTCGATCCGCCGCGAGATGTCCCGCTCGGAGATCTCCAGGCGGCGCACCACGAGCCCCCACAGGTACTCGGCCCGCCGAGCCAGCCCCTGCAACCGCTCCGTCTGCTTCTTGGACGGCGACTTGGTGATGGCCTTCCGCCAGGCACCCAGCGCCTTCGACTCCTCCGGAGCCAGCGCCTTGGCCTCTTTCTCACCCGCAACCGCCCCCCACTCCTTGGCAGGCAGCAGGAAGTGATGGACCGCCCCCTCCGGCAGCCCCTCCGCCGCCTCCGTCAGCGGGAAACGCTCCGGGGTCGCCCCCAGCCAGCCCCCCTTCTTCAGCCTCTCGGCGGCGTAGACCTCCCTCCGGCCGCCGATCAGCGAGTTGCCCCGCCGCAGGTGCAGACCGAACCACGGCGCTTCCATCCCGGGGTGCATCGTGTTCAGCCACAGCGAGACCTCCGCCAGCTCCACGGCCGTCGAATTGAGGTCCACGCCATAGGAGTTGTGGAGCGCGATGTACGCCTTCGCCTTCTGCAGCTCGACCGCGTAGCGCTCCGTGTCGATGGCGACGCCCAGCTCGTCCTGCCGCCGCCGGAGGTACTCCGCCGCCACCTGGTTGATGGCCTCGTTCAAGAACGCGCCCGAGCCCAGCGCCGGCTCGCAGATCTTCCAGTCCAGCAGTTCCCGTGCTTCCGTCTCCTCAGTGAGGCGGTGCTGCAAGGCCAACTGCACGGTCACCTTGGTCAGCGACTCCGGCGTGTAGTACGACGCCGAGGTCTGCCGGTCACGGCCGGACAGGCGGTAGACGAACGAACCCGGCCGGTACCGGACCCGTACCTCCTCGCCCGTCTCCTCGTCCCGCCGCCGTACGAAGACCGAGTCGGGATACTCGTCCGCCTTCGACGCCGGCACCAGCCAGGAGCCGTCCTTCGAGTAGCCGCCCTTGGCGACCTCGTACAGCTCCTCGCCCGCCACGAAGCCGGAGTACGACATCAGGCCCTCGTACACGGCACCGAGCTGGTTGATGCCGAGCTGGGCATACGAGATGAACCCGCCGCGCTCACCCCGCTTGCCGCGCGTGAGCATCAGCAGGCGCAGGACGCGGTACAGGGTCGCGTTCCGCAGTCGCGTGTCCACGTACACCGGCTCGCCGGTCTCGTCCTCGTCGAAGCGCGGGTCGGCCACCGAGCGGCGCCCGATCAGACGGATCGACTCCGGTTCGAAGAGCTTGGAGTGCAGGGGCTCGAAGCGCAGGCCGATGTCCTCCGACCTGACGGTCTCGGCAGCCTCGCCGTGCGTCCGGCGCGAGCGGTATCCCTCCTGCACCATGCGGAAGAGCAGGTCGAGGGAGTCGTACAGGTACGTTCCCTCACGGGCCTTCTCGCCCACCAGGTCCCGCTCCGCCACCAGCTCACCCAGCCGACCGAGGCCGTAGCCCTGGTGGTACTCGGGGTAGTCCGACGGCAGGATGCCCAGCTCGGGGCGGGCCTCGGCGTACAGCAGGAACAGTATGCGGTAGAGGTAGCGCAGCGACTCGCGCGTCAGCTGCTTCGACAGCTCCGGGAGTTCCGCGACCTCGTCCGGGCGGACGCCCGCCGCCCGCAACCGGTTCAGCACCTCGTTGGCGATCAGCTCCACCGACAGGCGCAGACCGTCGCGCAGGTCGCTCGACACGCCCACCGCGTGCTTCGTCGACTTGTCGACCAGACCCGCCAGGGGGTTCTCTCCGCCCTCCTCCGGCGTGCGCAGCGAGTCCGCGCCGAACAGGGCGGCGAGGGTGTCCAGCTCGCCGCCCGCGCGGGTGTCGTTGCGTTCCAGGGCCGCGTCGAGCGAGGCGGCCAGGTACCGGCCCTCACCCCACGTCGCCCGGTCGGCCAGCACCACGACGCCGCCGACCAGCAGCAGCACGTACCGCGGCGGCTCCTCGCAGGCGAACAGGAACGACGCCAGCTTCGAGCCCGTCGTGACCTCGTTCGAGCCGTCCAGTGGCAGCGGATGGAGGAGACGGCCGGGGCCGTCCGGGTCCAGCGCCGCGTCCGGTTCGGCCGCCCAGCCGCAGTCCAGGGCCATCAGGCCCGGCTCGGCATGGGCGACCCGTACCTCGTACGTGTGGTCGGCGCGCTCGACCGTCAGCGTCTGCGGCTTCGCGTCGTAACCGAGTGCCCGCAACACCTCCCCGTTCAGCGCCGCCGCCCGCTCGCGCCAGGCCGGGGCGTCGTACGTCGTCGCGTCGTCGGGCTCGGCCGCCGCGTCAGCGAAGAACGCACGCGCCCGGAAGTAGGGGCGGCGCAGTTCGCGCAGCCCCAGACGCGGAGTCACGGGGAAGGAGTCCTCGGCGTCCTTGCCCTCAGCCGCGCGGGCGGCCGACTCCTCCCGCTCCTTCCAGGTCGCGAGCAGCCCCGACTTGAGGTCCTTGGGGAAGACCTCGGCCAGGTAGTGCGCGGAGAAGTAGTCGCCGCGGTTGACGAGAGAGTCGTACGACATGACGGAAAGGACCTCGGGGGATCGGGCGATCAGGCGGTGGAGTCGAGGACGGCGAGGACCCGGAGCATCGGGCGGCCGGTGGTCAGGAGCGAGTCGGCCAGGCCGGCCAGGTCGGACTTGGTGCGCTCACCCGCCAGGGTCGGCTGCTCCCAGTCGCCGAGCCGCCGCTTGTACTTCTCGATCGGGTCGGCCAGCGCCCTGTCCCACTCGTCGCTGTGCCGGCGCAGGAACCGTTCGGCCGCCTCCAGGGCGCCCGGGATGCCGGAGCTCAGCAGATCCAGGTCGTGGCCGTGCAGCGGGTTGGCCATGGTCGGGCCGACGCCCGCGCGGCGCAGTATGCCCACCATGTCGTCGGTGACCTCCCCTCCCTTTACCGCCATCCACTTCACGACCGTCGGGCGGCCCAGCGCGTTGGAGAAGATGCCCTGGACCAGATAGACGGGCGCGTCGACATCCGCGGTGATGACCGGCGCCTCCTGGCGGCCCAGCCGTACCAGCACCTTGTCCGTCAGCCACTCCACGACCGGATGGAGGTCGGTGAGGAGCGAGATCTCCGGCCAGCTGGAGGAAGACGATTCCCTCGCCCGGACCAGGGAGAGGTCGGCCAGCTTGCGGTTCAAGGTCACCAACAGACGCTCGTGCAGGCGCTGTTCGCGGCGGTAGTCCGGCGGCAGGGACCTCATGCGGTGGGTCAGGTCCGACGGCGGCCGGAACGAGATCAGGCCCGTCTCCGGGTCCTCGTCCAGCTCCAGCTGCCGCTGCGCGTCCGGGAAGACCTCGCGGATCGACTCGTCGACGAACTCGCGGGTGCCGGTGAACAGGCGCGGTACGTCGGCGGGGGCGGGCGGCGCGTCCCCGTCCACCTCCGCGGGCTCGTCGCCCACCGCGCCGAAGAAGTCCGCCAGGAAGTCCGTGCCGGAGTCCTCGGCCGCGGCTTCGCGCGCCGTCGCGTCCAGGGACTCGTCCACCGTGCGGCCGCGCAGCAGATCCTGGATCAGGGACTTCTCCTCGGCCTCCGCACGGTAGAGACCGGACACCGCCTCCGCCGTGCCCAGGCTGCGGTGCGCTTCGTCCTCGCGCTCCAGGAGGCGCTCGGCGACCGTGCGGTCGTCCTTCGCGCCTTCCACCTCGCTGGTGAGGATCAGCGCGCGGAACTGGGGCTGGTGGGCCTGGCCGTAACGGTCGATACGGCCGTTGCGCTGCTCGATACGGATCAGCGACCAGGGCACGTCGTAGTGGACGAGCTGGTGGCACTGACGGTGCAGGTTGACGCCCTCGGAGGCCACGTCACCCGTGAACAGCAGGCGCACCGGGGTGTCCGCGAGCCCGAAGTCCTCTACGCACTGCATCTGCTGCTCGTCGGAGAGACCACCGTGCATCACGCGCGCGGCTTCCTGAAGCGCTCTGCCCTTGAAGCCGAGGGCGGCCGGGATCGCCTTGCGCAGCCACTCCAGAGTCTGGACGCGCTCGGAGAACACGACGACCCGGGTGTCGCTCTGCGGGCCGACCCCGATGGCGCGCAGGTGCTCCACCAGGGCCCGGAACTTCGCCGAGTCCGCCTCCGACATGTCGAACGTGAGCTCGTTGAGGCGCTGGAGCGCGGCCAGTTCGGCCTCGGCCGCGCCGCCCTCCTTGGCCTTCAGAGTCCTGATGCGGGTGTCGACCGTCGAGGCCAGGGCCATGTGGGAGGAGAGAAAGGACTTCAGCAGTGTGTACGGGAAGAGGCGGCTCTCGCTCACCGAGGGTGTGTCCGGGTCCTGGGGGAGCCACACCTGCGCCAGTTCCTCGAAGATCTTCTCCTCGGCGGGCGTGGCCGCGCAGTGCACCGACGTGCTCGGGCCCCGGTCCGCCCACTGGCCCTTCATCTGCTCGCGGACCTCGGTGCTGATCTTCGTACGCCGGATGAAGAGGTGCTTGATGTCCTCCGCCTCGTACCGTTCCGGATCGCGGATCGCGGCCGGGTCGAGGAGGGAGATCAGCTCGGCGAAGGAGCGGGCGTCACCGTTGTGCGGGGTGGCGGAGGCCAGGATGAGCGCGTCGGTCTGCGGGGCGAGGAGCCGGGCCAGCTGGTTGCGCAGCGATCCGCGGTTGATGAGGTTGTGGGACTCGTCGATGACGACCGCGTCCCAGGTGATGCGCTCCAGGTGGTGCTTGTACTGGTCGGTGTTCTTCAAGGTGTCGATGGAGACGATGACACGCTTGAAGTACGTGAACGGGTTACGGCCGGCGGGGATCTCGCGCTGGATGCGTTCGATGCCGACCGAGTCGAGACGGATCAGCGGAATCGCGAAACGCGTCCACAGTTCGTGCTGGAACTGCTCCAGGACGTGCTGCGGCGTGACGACCAGGATGCGCTCGCCTCGGCCGCGGCGGATCAGCTCCGCCAGCGTCAGACCGATTTCAAGGGTCTTGCCCAGGCCGACCACGTCCGCGATGAGCAGGCGGGGGCGCAGGTTCTTGCCCGACAGCGCCAACTGCGCGGGCCGGTGCTGATACGGGAGCGGGTCGAGGAGGAAGCTGTTCGCGAGTGCCAGACCGCGCTCGGACTGCGGGAGAGGGGTCTTGCGCAGAATGGCTTCCAGGAAGAGGCGGCTGCGCCGGAAGTTCGGGGAGTCGTCGAACGTCAGCGTGGTCCTGCGCGGATCCATCAGCTGCACGTCGTCGAGTTTCGTGAAGAAGACCGCTTCCTGGTCTCGCACGAACTCGGAGACACCGACCGCCTCGATACGGTCGCCGTCGTGCGTGGTGCGCCGCACGTTCCGTACGAGCCACTCCTCGTCGCGGACCTCGATCTGCGAGCCGGGCGGGTACTTGGCGTCCCCTTGCTCACCGCTGAGGGGGGCGGTCTCGGCAACGCCGGCCTGCTCGACGGTCACGGGGCTGCCTCCTGTGCGGACGGAACTCTGGTGTCTCTCATGGTGGCGATGTTCTGGGCCACTTGGTGTGCTCTTGCCTGATGTCAGAACTTCGCACGCTGAGCGTAGGTCTCGCGCAGCTGTTGGGCTACGCGCCTGGCCTGTGCGGAATGCCTGATCTGTGGTGCACCGCGCCCGGGGCCCGTCCGCTTCTGAGCGCGGTGCGCGACGGGCGGGGTGTCGGGAGCCGGTTGCGCCGACGGAGGCTCGACGCCGGTGGGCGTGGCCTTCACCGTGGGCGTGTACGCGGCAGGCGGGGCAGCATCCTGCGCAAGCGGCATCGCGGGGTCGGCGGTCTCCAGCTGCTGGGGTGCCGGTGCCGTGGGCAGGTCCGCTCCGGCGGCTGCGCCAGGGGAGCCGGACGAGGCCCGCGTCGTCGGCTTGTCCTGGGGCGCTGCCGCGGTCGCGGCGGTGTACGTGGTCAGCCGACGCCGGGCCTGGGCGACCGTGAGCCCCTCGCTCTCGATCACGCCACGGCACCGCTGGACCACGCTCTGGAGGGTGGGACGGGCACTCGGATCGTGAGCGAGCATCGCCGTCAGCAGGGGGACCAGCTGGTCCGGAGCACCGGTCAGGTCCGGCTGCTTCTCGGGCTTGGTGATCAGATGGAAGAGGGCGTGGATGTTCTCCGCCTGGAAGGGATAGTGGCCGGTCGCCGCATAGAGAAGAACGGCCCCGAGCGCGTAGACGTCGACGGGCGCCAGCAGGGGCTTGACGCCGTTCGCCTGCTCCGGCGCCATACAGGCCGGAGTCCCCAGCACCGTGTTCGGGGCGGTGAGCGACGCGCTGGACTCCGTGAACACCGCGAGACCGAAGTCGATGATCTTCGGGCCGTTCGGGCCGAGCAGGATGTTCGCGGGCTTGAGGTCGCGATGCAGCAGGCCCTGCTTGTGGACGCCGGAGAGGGCCTCCGCGAGCGTCGCGCCGAGAGCGGCGACGAGCACGGCGGACAGCGGGCCGCAGCTGCTCACGTGCTTGCGGAGATCCGGACCGTCGACGTACTCGGTGGCGAGCCACGGCTGGTCCGCTTCCGGGTCCGCGTCCATGAAGGCGGCGATGCGCGGCCCCCAGACCGTCTTCAGGACCTCGACCTCCTGGGCGAAGCGCAGCCGCGTCTCCGAATCGACCACGGAAGGCTTGATGACCTTGACCGCGGCGGGCTCCCCGCCCTGCGACTCACCGAGATACACCTGGCCCATGCCGCCGTGACCGATGCGACCGAGTAGCTCGAAGTCGCCGAGCATGGTCGGGTCCTCGGGGCTCAGCGGCGCCGCGTTCACCTGAGTCTCGTCCCTTCGCCCTGGTCAGCCGGTATGTGCAGAGAGCAACGGTAGTCCACATGGGGGGAAGATCGTGTCGGGTCGTGCAGATGCGGCGGGGAGAGATCGTCTCGGGTGCTCCGGGAAGCGCCAGGCGCACGCTTTCAGGCATGGCGGTGCGCTCGAAATGTCTCCCGGGGGTGACAGCGCCCACGTACGCTCCGGGCGACCTTCGTTGCCCGCAGGCCCTCGGAGCCGCCCCATGCCCGCCCCTACCGACGCCGCGCAGACCGGTCACGCGGTGCTCGCGGCGCGCGGTGAGTGGGTGACGAACGAGAAGCGGTTGCTGGAGCGGGCCGGGCTGCGGGCGGTCGACGGGATCGTCTCGACGCTGGGGCACGGCGGTGACGGCAGCCGCGGGGGTTTCGGCGGCGGTGGCGGCGGGCTCGTCGGCGCCGTCGAGCGGGCCGAGTTTCTCTTCGAGGCCGCAGTCGCCCCGGCCCAAGACGCCGAATAATCCTTCGAAACAGAGGCGTTGTCGTTGCTAACGTCACCCGCGTGGCGAAACTCAATCAGATCATCGCAGTGGAGAAGGGCATCAAGTCCAAGGCGCACCAGGACCTGACGTCCGCGCACCACGGCCTGCAGAAGCCCGCGTTGCTGGCCGGTATCTCGCGGACCTACCAGCCCAAGGACGAGGAGGGCGAGCAGCTGCCGCCCGAGTCCACGCGGGTGCAGGTGAAGGCCGAGGACGTGCTGCGCGAGACCGCGGCGACGCTGACGCGGCTCTTCGACGTGACCGCCACCAAGGACTGGGCCAACTGCAGCGCACGGGCGGATGTGAAGGTGGACGGGCGGGTACTCGTCGCCGATGTGCCCGTGGCCTACCTGCTGTTCCTGGAGAAGCAGCTCGTCGATCTCAACACCTTCGTGCGGAAGCTGCCCGTCCTCGACGCCTCCGAGTCCTGGGCGCAGGACCCGTCCACCGACGCGTGGAAGACGGAGCCCGTGCGGACGCTGCGGACCAAGAAGGTGCCCAGGAACCACGTCAAGGCCGAGGCCACCGAGAAGCACCCGGCTCAGGTCGAGGTGTACTACGAGGACGTTCCCGTCGGGTACTGGACCACGGTGAAGTTCTCCGGTGCCCTTCCCGCCCGGCGCGTCAACGAACTCCTCGACCGCGTCGAGAAGTTGCAGCAGGCCGTGAAGTTCGCCCGGGAAGAGGCGAACGGCACCGACGTCGTCGACCAGCGGGTGGGTGACGCCGTGTTCGGCTACCTGTTCGGGTAGCCTTCGAGAATCCCCGGTCCCTTGAGACCGGGGTGCGCGAGGAGCGCAAGCTGAAGCTGAAGCTTGTCGTGACGAAGCGGTTCCAGTGGAGGTTCGAGCCCTCCCCGCGGCATTCATCCCGTGCCGCGGTAGCCCAAATGGCAGAGGCAGACCGCGATCAATCTCAGACTCTCGCTCCAGACTCAGCATTCGCCGCCGATCGCCGGATCGACCGGGCCCGGGCCCCAGCACGTCGAAATGCAGGTTCAAGTCCTGCCCGCGCAGCTCGATGCGCGGTGGTCCAAAGGCAGGACGCGACGACATAACGACTGACCCGAGTCCTCAAGCGTGCCGGCGTGTGACGATGGGCGGCCTTCGAGGGCCCGGGGGCAGGCTACGCCCCCGGGTCCACCTCCGTTCACGCCCCGGCTCCCTCTGCGTTCCCCCCGGATCCACCCGCTTCACGCCCCGAGCCCACCTGCGTTCGCGATGACATTGAGTTCATAAAGAACTCGGCTCTCCGGTCATCCGTCACGCCCCGGAAACCTGATCGTCCCATTTGCTCCGGGAACACGATCTACCGTGGGCACCACAGCCCACCACTCGGCCACCGTCGCCCGAAGGCTCACCCAGCCCTCGTCCGGACAGGAGCCCCGTGTCCCGCCCCGTTCCCGCACTGCCGCCCTGGCTCGCCCATGCCCTCCGCGCCCAGCGCGGGCCCGTCCCCTGGAGCGCGGTCACCCGGGGTGCGCTGGCCGCCGGACCGCTGCTGCTCGCCGCCGTCCTCACCGACCGCACCTCCCTCGGCGTCGTCGCCGCCATCGCCGCCATGCTCGCCGGGATCAACGACCGGCCCGGCAGCCGGCGGGCGGCTGTCAGATGGCTCGGGGTGCCCGCGCTGGCCGGGGCCGCGGGGCTGCTCGTGGGGACGTACGCCGGACAGCACGTCGGAGCCGTGCCGCTGACCCTCGTCCTCACCGGGCTCGGACTCCTCGCCGGAGGCATGAGCGCCGTCGGGCCCGTCGCCTCCGGCGCCGGTACGCAGCTGCTCGTCGCCTCCGCCATCGGGGCCGGGATGCCGCTGCCCGAGCCGGGGTGGCAGCGGGCTCTGGCCTTCCTCGCCGGGGCCGGATGGCTGCTCGCGCTGCGGCTGGCCCTGCCCACGCCCGGTGCGATCGCGGGCGACTACCGGTTCGACGGGGAGCGGGACGCCGTCGCCGGGGTGTACGACGCCGTCGCCGAGCTGCTGGATGCCGTCGGGACCGAGGAAGCCGTCGCCCGGCGGGCCGCGCTCACAGGCGCCCTCGACCATGCGCAGGACGCCCTCGCCGGGCCCCGGCTGCGGCGGTACGCCGGCTCCACGGCCGAACGCCGACTGCATGCGCAGTACGCCGCCGCTCTGCCGCTCGCCGAGGCCGCGACCGCCCTGGCCTGGGCGGGGGAGGCCGTCGGTGAACGGGCCTCGGCAGGGCCGCGGCTCCTCGCCGCCGCCGTGATGGGCAACCGTGGCACCGGGCCGCTGCCCGCGCCCGGCCTCCCCCACGCTCGCCTTCACTCGCGCGGGGGGACCCCCGTCGCGCCCGCCCTCCGGGCCCTGGACGACGCCCTCCTGCGCGCCGCCGAGGCCTTCGACCGGGCCGAGGGCGCAGAACACCGGGTGCTCACCCGCCGTCGCCGTGCGCGGGACCTCGTCCGGGCCGCGCTCGGCACCGGCGGACGCGAGTACGGCCTGCGCGTGGCCCTCTGCCTCGGCGCCGCCGCGGCCATCGCCCAGGCCCTGCACCACGCCCGCTGGTACGGACAGCACCAGCACTGGTACTGGCTGCCCGTCACCGCCGTCTTCCTCGTCAAGCCCGACCTCGGGCCGCTTGCCTCCCGGGTGCTGTGCCGGGCGGCGGGGACCGTCCTCGGCGCCCTCGTCTTCGCGGGCTTTGCCGCCGTGCTGCCGCGGCCCGAGGGGCTTGTCGCGCTGGTGGCGGTCAGCGGGGCGCTCATCCCCGTCGCCATCCGGCACTTCGCCGCCCTGACCGCCGTCGTCACCGTGCTCGTCCTCGCCCTGGTCATGGTCGGCGGGGAGCCGCAGGCCTCCGTCAGCCGGATCGGCGAGACGCTGCTGGCCTGCGCGATCGTGCTGATCGTCGGGCATCTGCCGATGGCGGGGGAGCGGGGCGGCGGCGTGCGTGCGCGGCTCGCGGCGGCCGGGAGCGCCGCGGACGCCTATCTCGACCACGTCCTGGGCGAGTCCGACGACCGGACGGAGCGGTGGGCCCTGCGGCGGGAGGCCTACCGCACCCTGTCCGAGGCCCGTACGGCCATCGCCCTCGCCGCCGCGGAGCTGCCCGCCCTCGCCCGGCACACCGAGGGCACGGACGCCGTCGCGGCCGTCCTCGAACGGCTGGTCGACACGACCACGGCGTGCGCCGTGCACCTCGACGACACGGGACGGCTCACGCCGCACCACACCGAGCGCCTCGACGAGCTGCTGGCCGAGCTGGAGCTGGGGTGGGAGCGGCTGGGGTTTCCGGCGGCTCCGCGGCGGCCGAGGACGCCCGTCGCCGTGTGACCGGTTCGGCCGGATGTGACCGGCTCGGCCGTCCGGTGAGCGGCTCAGCCGCACGGTGACCGGCTCAGCCCCGTGTGACCGCCCCGGTCAGCCGATCCGTACCCACACCGGCGCGTGGTCCGAGCCCGGTTCGTCCCGGCGCCGCGCCGGATCCGGGCCCACCGACGGCAGCTGCAGGGCATCGGCGCCGGGCAGCCCGGTGCCCGCCTCCGTGATCCGGTGGGCCAGGTGGTGGCTGACCAGGATGTGGTCGATCAGCTCGCGGCGGTCGGCGTTGATGCGGGAGTAGCGCCGGTCGGCCGGTATCAGCGGGGCCACGTCCCACAGCCGTACCGCGTCGCCGTTGTCGGGGCGGTCGAAGCCGGGCGTGCGGAACTCGGAGCCGGGCGGGCCGAGCAGGATCTGGGTGGTCGCGGCCTGCACCTCGTCGTTCAGGTCGCCGAGGACGGCCACATCGCGGGTACGGCCCTCACCGGCCAGCAGTTCGTCCGCCAGCGCCCGCAGGGCCGCCGCCTCGGCGGCACGCCGGTACAGGGCGTACGCCCCGTAGCGCGCCCGCTCGCCCTCGTCCTCCGGGACGAAGCGGCCCCGCGGGTACGACAGCAGCTTCGACTTGAGGTGGGACACCGCCACCGTCAGCGGCCCGGCCTCGGTCTCCGTGGCCACCGCCAGGAAGCCGCGCCCCGCCTGGGACACCCCCACGCCCGAGTCGTCCTCCTGCACCGGGCGCAGCTTCGCCGGGAACGCGGCCGTGTCGGCCACCACCCGCAGTTCCGTGCGGGCGAGGAAACCGACCCGTATGCCACGGCCGTCGGCGTGCTCGGAGAGCGCCAGGTGCCAGTCGCCGTCCAGCATCCCGGCCAGGTCCTCCAGGGCGCCGGGTTCGCCGACCTCCTGTACGCCGAGCAGGGCCGGGTCGAGCTCCGTGATCACGGCGGTGAGGGCGGCGAGCTTCGTCTCGTACGCGGCCTTGTCCTTGGGGCCGTACGGGCCGCCGGGACGATAGAGGTTCTCTAGGTTCCAGGTGCCTAGGAGCATGCCGGGCTCCTTCCAGAAGCCGGAGGCGGGCTGTGGTGCGGCCAGCGTGCTCGCCCGGGCCGCACCGGGGACAGGGCCAGGACCGGATCCGCGCTTCGGCTCACCCGACCCGATGACCCTGCCGTACGTTGGCGCAATGAGTCCCGCGCCCGCCGACCTCATCATCACCGGATGCACCGCACTCGTGCACGACGATCAAGAACGGATCGGGTTCCGGGAGGACGCCGCGATCGTCGTACGGGACCGGGTCATCGACACGGTGACCGGCTCCGCGGCCGTGCGCGGCCTGCCCGCCGCCGAGCGCTTGGATGCCCGCGGCCAGGTCGCGATGCCCGGCCTGATCAACTGCCACACGCACGCTCCGATGGTGGCCCTGCGGGGCCTGGCCGAGGATCTGCCGACCGAGGAGTGGTTCAACGACGTCGTGTGGCCCGTCGAGTCCAACCTGACCGAGCAGGACGTGGCGCCGGCCGCGCGGCTGGCCTGCGCGGAGATGATCCGGGGCGGTGTCACCTGCTTCGCCGACCACTACTTCGCCATGGACGCGGTCGCCGCCGTCGTCGCCGAGTGCGGGATCAGGGCTCATCTGGGGGAGGCCTACTTCTCCTCGCAGGGAACCGAAGGGCGGGAGAAGTCGCTGGAGTTCGCGCTGCGGCACCGGGGCGGCGCCGACGGCCGCATCACCACCGCCCTTGCCCCGCACGCCCCCTACACCGTCACTGACGACGACCTCGCCGCCACCGCCGAACTCGCCCGCACCCACGGCCTGCCCGTCCACATCCATGCCGCCGAGAACCGCGACCAGACCGAGACCAGCCTCGCCCGGCACGGAATGACCCCGATCGGGGTCCTGGAACGCACCGGCCTCCTCGACACCGGCCTGCTCATCGCCCACGGCACCGGCATCGTCGAAGGCGACCTGCCCCTGCTGGAGCGCACGCAGGGCCGTACGGCGGTGGCCACCGCGCCCCGCGGCTACCTCAGGTTCGGCTGGCCCACCACCACACCGGTACGGGCGCTGCGTTCCGTCGGCGTCCCGGTCGGACTCGCCACGGACGGAGCCGCCTCCAACAACTCCCTCGACGTGTGGGAGTCGATGACCCTGACGTCCCTGATGCAGAAGTCCGCCGAGGGTGACGCGCGTTGGCTGACATCCCGTCAAGCCCTGCACCACGCAACCCTCCAGAGCGCACGGGCGGTCGGTCTGGGCGACCGCGTCGGCGCCCTCGCGCCGGGCCGCCGGGCCGACATCGTCCTCGTCGACCTCACCGGACCGCACACCCAGCCCGTCCACGACCTCGCCGCCACCCTCGTGCACAGCGCACGTTCCTCCGACGTCCGCACCACCGTCGTCGACGGACGGATCCTGATGCGTGACCGCGAGCTGCTCACCATCGATGTGCCCACGGTGGTGGGGGAGTTGGCGGAGCGGCTGCCGGCGCTCGTGGACCGCAGCCACGGGAAGCGCATCCAGGAATACACCACCTGACGGTTCCCTAGGGTGGGTCCCATGGATCTTGCGGACGGCCTCATCGACCACCCCTACGACGTTTACGCGCGACTGCGCGACAGCGCGCCCGTGCACCGCATCACCGGGCCGGACGGCACCCCCGCCTGGCTCGTCACCCGCTACGAGGACGTCCGGGCGGCCCTCGGCGACCAGCGTCTGTCCCTGGACAAGACGCATGCCACGGCGGGCACCTACAAGGGGTTCGCCCTGCCGCCCGCCCTGGACGCCAACCTCCTCAACATGGACCCGCCCGACCACACCCGCATCCGCCGCCTGGTCGCCCGGGCCTTCACCCCGCGCCGTGTCGACCACCTGCGCGAGCCGATCCGGCGCACCGCCGACCGGCTCCTCGACGGATTCGGGCCGCACGGCACCATCGACCTGGTCGCCGCCTATGCGGCGCCCCTGCCCATCACCGTCATCTGCGATCTGCTCGGCGTCCCGGACGAGCACCGTCTGGACTTCCGCATCTGGACGGACACCCTGGTCGCTCCCGACCCGGCACGGCCCGAGGCAGGCCGGGAAGCGGTCGTCGCCATGGTCGGCTACTTGACCCGGCTTCTCGCCGACAAGCGTGCGGAGCCCGCCGACGATCTGCTCTCCGACCTGATCGCCGTTCGCGACGAGGGTGACCGGCTCACCGAGGACGAGCTGATGTCGCTCGCCTTCCTCATCCTCTTCGCCGGGTACGAGAACACCGTCCAGCTCATCGGCAACGCGGTGCTCGCCCTGCTGCGGCACCCCGAGCAACTCGCCGCGCTGCGCAAGGACCCGGCGCAGCTCCCGTCCGCTGTCGAGGAGTTTGCCCGCTACGAGGGCCCCGCCCTGTTCGCCATCAGGCGCTTCCCGACCGAGGACGTGACCATCGGCGGTGTCACCGTCCCGGCCGGCGAGACGGTCTGGGTGTCGCTGTCCGCGGCCAACCGCGACCCCGCCCGCTTCCCGGACCCCGACCGCCTCGACCTCGGCCGCGACGCCTCCGGCCATCTCGCCCTCGGGCACGGCATCCACTACTGCCTGGGTGCGCCACTGGCCCGCGCCGAGACCGAGATCGCGGTGGGTGCCCTGCTGGAACGGTTCCCGGACCTCGCCCTCGCCGACGAGGAGCTCCGGTGGCGCCCCTCCCTGCGGGCCCGTGGGCTGCTCGCACTGCCGGTGACGTACTGAGAGGACCCACGCACGGACGGTGTCCGTAATGCCGTAAAGTCAACGGATCCTCACCGTCCGCGTTGAGCCGGTGTCAAGTAGGTCTCAGTCACGTTACCGGGCGAGGCGTTTCTCCCCTCCGGAGCGTTAACTCCTACAAGTACGACGCTTTCTGGAGGTGCAGGATGGTGAACGGGCGAACAGTGCTCGAACGCTTTCCCGCCGGCGGACCGCGAGGCTCGTGGCCGGCCGAGGAGTTCGCTCACGCGCGACGTCTGGAAGGGCTGCCCGCCGAGGTCGTGATGGACCTCGCGACGGACACGTTCCTGGTGATCGTCCGCGGCGGCGAGAGCGCGGACTAGCGACCGGTGCCGGTCAACCGGCCTTCGGGGCGGGGAGTTTCGCGGTGAACTGGTCGGCCTGGAGTCCGTACAGCTCCGCGTAGACACCGCCGCCGGCGAGGAGTTCGTCGGGGGTGCCGGACTCCACCACGCGGCCCTGTTCGAGGACGTGCACCAGATCGGCGTGGCGCACCGACGCCAGCCGGTGGGTGATCAGCACGACCGTCTGACCGTTGCCCGCCAGCGCCCGGATCTTCTCGAAGACCTCCAGCTCGGCCCTGGCGTCCAGGGCCGCCGTCGGCTCGTCCACGATCAGGATGCGCCCGCGCCGGTACGCGGCGCGGGCGATGCCGAGGCGCTGCCACTGGCCGCCGGACAACTCGTGCCCGCCGCTGAAGTTCCGTGCCAGCAAGGTGTCCAGACCACGCGGCAGATCCGCGACCACGTCCTGGGCACCCGCCTCGGCGACCGACGAGGCCAGGCGCTCCTCGGTGAGCGGCGCCGCGGAACGGCCGACGGCGACATTGACCTTCGCGGTGAAGGGCCAGCGCTTGAAGTCCTGGGCGACCATCGCGATGCGCTCGGCCAGCTCGTGCCGATCGGCGGTGGCCGCGTCGACGCCGTCCCACATGATCCGGCCGCGGTCCGGCTTGTAGAGGCCCGCCAGCAGCTTGACCAGAGTGGTCTTGCCCGAGCCGTTCTCGCCGACCAGCGCCACGATCCGGCCCAGCGGGAGAGCGAGCGAGACGTTGTCCAGGGCGGGCCGGGCGGCCTCACCCGGATAGGCGAAGGTGACGTTCTCGAACCGGATCTCCCTCGGATCCTCGGGCAACGGCTCCCCGCCGATCGGGATCGCCCGCTCGGCCGCCTCGACGTACAGCCGTTGCAGATCGCCCACGAACAGGGCTTCCTCATGGAGTTGGTTGATCTCCAGGACGAGCGTGTCGAGGCTCGCGGAGCCGGTGCGGATGGCGATGACCGCCGTACCGGCCACGGACAGCGCCATCGCCCCGGACAACAGCAGCGCGCCCAGGGTCGCGTACGTCGCGGCGGTCGCCAGGCCCGTCCAGGCCGCCGCGATCAGGCCCGTGCGCGCCGCGAGCCGGGCCAGCCGGGCCTGCTCCGCCTCCGCCGTCTCCGACATCGCGCGGAAGTGCCGCAGCAGGAACGGGCCGACGCCGTGCACACGGATCTCCGGGGCGGCCTCCGGTTCGGTGAGCAGGGCGCTGATCAGGTGCCCGGCGCGGGCGTGCTGCACCCAGGTGTGGAAGGACTCGTAGCGGCGCCGGGCGTTGGTCAGCGCGCCCCAGGCGCTCGGCAGGGTCATGGTCACCAGCAGCGGCAGCAGGGCCGGGTGCAGCACGGTCAGTACGCCCGCCGCGGCGGCGAGCGAGATCACCGCGTTGATCACCCGGGTGCCGTAACTGATCATGCGGCGGGCGGACTGGGCGCCGTACTGCGCGGTGTCCAGCAGCTTGTGGAAGGCGTGGTCCTCGATCGCGGAGAGCTCCACGGCTGCCGCGCGCTCCAGATACAGCTCGGTCGCCACCCGCTCCACCTTGGGCTCCAGGCGGCCGGTGGCGTAGGTCGACGCGGCCCGCAGCAGGGCGCCCACCAGCATCACCGCGGCCATGGCGACCAGGGCGGGCGCGGCGCCGCGCAGCCGCTCCTCGATCGGGCCGGCGCCGATCAGCCGCCCCAGCACGCTGTTCACCGCCAGCAGGCTCACCGCCTGAGCCGCGCCCCGGCCCGCCTCGGCGGCCAGCACGGTCCGCGCGGCCCGGGCGTCGGCCTGCCGGGCCAGCCGGAAACTCGACGCCAGCATGCCGGGCAACCGTGTCACCATGGCCCGGAAGTCCAGCTCCAGGAAGGCGTCCCGGTGCTGGTTCCATCCCATGTCGTACCGCAACGGCCCCCCGAACAGCAGCCGTTCCGACTCGGACACCTCGGGTGTGACCCCGCCGTGCCTCCTACCCACTGTTGACCTCCCCCGGACGTGGACGGACGGCCACTATCGCGGGGCGGACCTTTCGGGGGCAGGGCGCGCGGCGCGACGACGCGAGCACGCGGGCGTGCGCCCTGCCCGGAGCCGTCGGCTTCCGGAGGCCGGCCACGCCTGCCGGGCAGGCGCACCGCTCATGCGCTGATCGGTCGTGACCAGTCCGGGGTCGTCCCGGTCACCCGGCACAGCGTCAGGTACAGCGGGATCGGCGGGGTGTACGGAACCGTGCCGTCCGGCCGGTTGAGAAGGCGGGCCGCCTCGGGGATCGGGGCGCCGGGGGCGTAGTGGGCGGGGAAGGGCCAGGGCAGGGCGTAGTCGGAGTCGGACGGGACGATCCACCACCAGTGCGCCTCGTCGGCGTACACGCAACCCACGCGAGGCAACCGGGGCACGATCAGGGGCCCGAAGCGGGCCGGTATGGCCACCGCGTCGCAGCCCAGCGGCGCCGTCATGCCCGCGGGCAGTGGCAGGCGTCCGGTCGCGCCCGAAGTGACCTGCTCGCGCCTCAGCCGGACCAAGGTGTCCAGACCGAACACCTGTCCGTACCTGGGGGCGCCGCTCACGGCCATTCCGGCAGCGTACGGCGCCGGGCTTCGGCCTGGGACCCCACGCGGTGCCGTGTCCGGGCCTCCTCCTCGTCCGAGCCGTTGGACTGGCCCGGCTTGGGGCGTGGCGCGCCCCAGCCCAGGTCGTTGCGCGGCTCGGGCATGTCGCGGGCGGCGTCGGTCTGGCGCGGCAGTTCGGCCCAGACCAGCAGCCCGGGACCGTGCTCCTGGGCTCCCCAGGCCTGACAGACGGCGTCGACGAGGAGCAATCCCCTCCCGTGCTCCTCCTCGGGCCGCTGCGGCGACGGGTGGGGCTCACCCGGGGCGCAACCCTCGTCGCGCACGGCTATGCGCACCGTGTCGTCGTGGTCGTGCAGTTCGCACACCACACGGCTGCTCGCGGTGTGCACGATCGCGTTGGTGACCAGCTCGGATATGACCAGAGCCGCCGTGTCGCAGGTGTCCGCGCAGACCGACCAGCCGGTCAGCCGGGCGCGCGTCAGGCGTCTCGCCTGCGCGGGAGAACCCGGATGTGCGGCCAGCTCGAACCGGAACCGGCGCGCGGCAGCGGCCCCGCCTGGGGCGACTCCCGCATCGGCGCCGAGACCGGAACGGTCTGCGGCGGCGTCTGTTCCTAAGGGCGCGGACGGAATCACGCTTGCCACTATCTCCCCGCCGTGAACACTTGGCAAGTGTCACTCTGAAAAATGCAGAGTGCTGTATGACGCGGTGAAGGGCCGTGGCACACTGCTCGCAACAGCACCTCGGGCGGCGCCAGTTGGGATCAATCGGGGATCCGTCGGATCCTTCGAATGAGTCTTCGAATGGCGCCGCAGGGCTGTCAGCATTCGTTCGTGGAGGTGGGAGCGTGAGCGAACCGCGGTCCGCGCCGACGGTGGGGCAGGTCGTCCTGGGACGGCGCCTGCTGGACCTGCGCGAACGCGCCGGGCTCAAGCGCGAGGAAGCCGCCCGCATCCTCCGTGTCGCCCCCGCCACCGTCCGTCGTATGGAGATGGCCGAGGTCGCCCTCAAAATTCCGTACCTGCAGCTGCTCCTGAAGGCCTACGGCGTCGCCGACGAAGAGGCCGACCTCTTCGTCCAGTTGGCCGAGGAGGCCAACAGGCCCGGGTGGTGGCAGCGGTTCCACGACATCCTGCCGGGCTGGTTCTCGATGTACGTCAGCCTCGAGGGCGCCGCCGGTCTCATCCGCTCGTACGAGCCGCACTTCGTGCCCGGGCTGCTGCAGACCGAGGACTACGCGCGCGGGGTGCTGAAGTCGGGAGCCATCGGCCAGACCAAGCCCGAGGACATCGAGCGTCATGTCGCGCTGCGCATGCAGCGCCAGGAACTGCTCACCCGTCCCGACGCCCCGCGTTTCTGGGCGGTGATGGACGAGACCGCCCTGCGCCGCCCGGTCGGCGGCCCGGAGGTGATGCGCGCACAGATCGACAAGCTGCTCGAGGCCACGAAGCTGCCCAATGTGACGCTCCAGATCGCCCCGTTCGCCAACGGGCCGCATCCGGGCACGTACGGGCCCTTCGTGCTGTTCCGATTTGCCATGTCAGAACTGCCGGACATGGTCTACAGCGAGTACCTGACCGGCGCCGTCTACCTGGACGCGCGCTCCGAGGTGGCGACCCACCTGGAGGTCATGGACCGCATGGCGGCGCAGGCCGCTACGGCACATCGCACGAAGGAGATCCTCCGGGATCTCCGCAAGGAGTTGTGAATGGATCGCATCAAGTCCCAGTCCGGGCCGCGCAACCGCGACGAGCGGATCTACAACGGCATGCCCGCACGGGAGTTGGGCAGCGAGGGCTGGCACAAGCCGTGGAGCGGCGGGAACGGAGGCAACTGCCTGGAGGCGATGAAGCTGGCCGACGGCCGGATCGCCGTCCGCCAGTCGACCGATCCGGACGGACCGGCGCTGATCTACACCTCGGACGAGATGACCGCCTTCATCGAGGGCGCGAAGGCGGGGGAGGCGGACTTCCTGCTGTCGTGATCACCCATTGTTTTTGATCGTTGCTCAACTTTCCTATCTTGGTAATGACTTGATCATCAACCGCGTACGGCCACTTACGGAGTGCCGCATGACCGGGCAGGACCCCACGGCCGCCATCCGGATCGACACCAGCAGGCCGCACCCCTCGACCCCCGGGTGCCGGTGATGGCCCGGGTCAACCGCGCGTTCATGCACCGCGCCACGCGCCGGCTGGCCCGCAACGGGGTGCGCCAGTTCCTGGACATCGGCACCGGCATCCCGACCGAGCCCAACCTGCACCGGATCGCCCAGTCGCTCGCCCCCGACGCCCGTGTCGTCTACTGCGACAACGACCCGATCGTGCTGGCCCACGCGGGGGCCCTGCTGCGCAGCACACCCGAGGGCGCGACCGAGTATCTGCAGGCCGACGTGCGCGATCCGGCCGCCATCGTCGAGGGCGCCAAGCGCACCCTGGACTTCGGCCGGCCGGTCGCGCTCTCGCTCGTCGCCCTGCTCCACTTCGTCCCGGACGAGGACGGTGCCCATGAGCTTGTCGAGCGGCTGCTGTCCGAACTGGCCCCCGGCAGCCACCTGGTGATGACCCACGCCACCGCCGACTTCACCCCGGAGGAGTCGGCGGCGGCCACCGCCAAGCTCAAGGCGGCGGGCGTGACCCTGGCACTGCGCTCCCGCGAGGAGTTCACCCGCTTCTTCGACGGGCTGGAACTGGTGGACCCCGGTGTCGAGATCGTGCACGAGTGGCACCCCGAGCTGGGTGAGCCGGTGCCCGGACAGGACGACGGGGTGATTGCGGGGTACGGGGCGATGGGGCGAAAGGGGTAGTTCCGCCGGGCGGTTCCCTCCCGTCGCACCGCGGACCGTTTCGCGGGTATCCGGTCCCCGAACCGTCATCCGGGCGGCAGCACGGCGCACAGCGCCTCCAGCGCCGCCCCGTAGGCGTGTTCCGAGGGCGTCGCGTACCCGACCACCACACCGTCGCCGGCCTGCTCCTCGGCCTCCGGGTGCCGGAAGGCGGACAGCCCGTCGAGGGCGACGCCGTGCCAGGCCGCCGCCTTGACGGCGGACCGCTCGGTGCCGGACGGCAGCCGGAGCACCGCGTGCAGCCCGGCCGCCACGCCGGTGACCTCGACGTGGGGCGCCCGCTCGGCGAGCGCCTCGACCAGCCGGTCACGGCGGCGCCGGTAGCGCTGCCGCATGCGTCGCACATGACGGTCGTACGACCCGGAGACCACGAAGTCCGCGAGGGCCAGCTGGTCCAGGACGCTCGCCCATGCCTCGCGCTCGCCCTTGGCCGCCAGCACCGCGTCGACGAACCGCTCCGGCAGGACCATCCATCCCAGCCGCAGCGCGGGCGACAGGCTCTTGCTGACCGAGCCGATGTGGATCACCCGCTCGGGGTCGAGACCCTGCACCGCGCCGACCGGCTTGCGGTCGTAGCGGAACTCCCCGTCGTAGTCGTCCTCCAGCACCACTGCGCCACGCGCGCGTGCCCAGTCGATCACGGCGGCCCGGCGCTCGGCGTGCAGCGGGCCGCCGGTGGGGAACTGGTGCGCGGGCGTGAGCAGCACGGCCCGCTCACGTCCCAGCCGGTCCACCCGCGCGCCGTGCTCGTCCAGCGGGAGCGGCACCGTCCGCACACCGGCCGCCGTGAGCAGATCGCGGTGGAACCCCAGCCCGTACGCCTCCACGGCCAGCGGGCCGCGCAGCACACCGCCGTCCGGGTTGCCCTGCCCGCGCTGTCCGAACAGCAGCCGCAGCGCGTGCGCGAAGCCGGAGCAGATCACGATCCTGCCGGGCTCGGTGCGTACGCCACGCGCGCGTGCCAGGTACTCCGCGAGGGCTTCCCGCAGTTCGGGACGCCCGGCGGGATCGCCCGGCCCGAACGCCTCGCTGGGCGCAGCCTGGAGCGCCCGCCGGTAGGACGCCGCCCAGGCCGTCCGCGGGAACGCCGACGCGTCCGGAGTGCCCTGCCTGAGGTCGTGCCGCGGCCCACGCGCGCGTGGAGGTGCCTTTCCGGGCACGTGTACGGCGTGTCGCAGCGGCTCGGCCCGCTCGGCCACCCGGGTGCCGGAGCCCTGCCGGGCGGTCAGCCACCCCTCCGCGACCAGCTCCGCATACGCGTCGGCGACCGTGTTGCGGGCCACGCCGAGGTCGGCCGCGAGCGAGCGGTACGGCGGCAGACGGGTGCCGGGGGCCAGTCGCCCGCCGCGCACGGCCTCGCGCAGCGCCCGGATCAACGCGGCCCGCCGCCCGCCCGGCCCGGACAGCTCCAGATGCAGGTCGGCACCGATCCGCTCCGCCGAATTGACCCATGATTCCGTCATGAAAGTGCACCCTATAGAGGGTCTTTCCGGCCCGTAGGTTGAAGGACATGACGACGAACACGACGAACTCGACCGACGCCGCCTCCGCCACCGCCGTTGCCGAGCGGTCCCGCCTCGACTTCGCGAAGGCCGCACCGAAGGTCTTCCGCGCCCTCATCGGCTTCGACGCCGCCGCCCGCGCAGGCCTCGACCCGGCCCTCGTCGAACTGATCCAGATCCGCGCCTCGCACCTCAACCACTGCGCGTACTGCCTGCACATGCACACCAACGACGCTCGCAAGGCCGGCGAGAGCGAGGACCGGCTGCACATGGTCGCCGTGTGGCGCGAGGCCCGTCACTTCTTCACCGAGCAGGAGCAGGCCGCGCTCGCCCTGACCGAGGCGGTGACCCTGGTGGCCGACGCCGGCGTCCCCGACGACGTCTACGCCGAGGCCGCCGCCCGCTTCACCGAGGAGGAACTCGCCCACGTCATCGCCCTGATCCTCACCATCAACACCTGGAACAGGGTCGCCCTGACGACGGCGAAGGTGGCGGGGACGGACGAGCGCCGCTAGCCGTTGCACGCTCAAGCACGGGCGCGGGTACGGGGTTGGCCGGCGGTCGCGTGGCTCGGCTACACGTGCATGGGCCGGTCGTGCGGCGATATCGGAGCCGGCAGCCGAGAGCTGCCCGTCAGATACCGGTCGACCGCCGCCGCCACCGCCCGCCCTTCCGCAATCGCCCACACGATCAGCGACTGTCCGCGCGCGGCGTCCCCGGCGGCGAACACGCCGGGGACGTTGGTTGCGAACCCGGCGTCCCTTGCGAGCGTGCCGCGGGGCTCCAACTCCAGACCCAGCTGGTCGATGAGCCCGTCCTCCCGGTCGGGCCCGGAGAAGCCGAGGGCGAGCAGCACGAGGTCGACGGGGAGCGTCCGCCCGGTGCCCGGCACGGGCTGCCGTGTGGCATCCACCTCGACCAGGTGCAGCGACTGCACGTGCCCCGTCCCGTCCCCGGTGAAGCGGAGCGTCGACGCCGCGAACAGCCGCGCGTCGGCGTCCGCGGCGGGCGCCGTCTCCAGATCGCGTGCCTCCTCGTGCGCGGCCGACAGCCGGTAGATCTTCGGGTACGTGGGCCAGGGCTCGACGTCCTCGTCCCGCTCGGCACCCGGCTGGGCGTAGATGTCCAGCTGGGTCACGGACGCGGCACCTTCCCGCACCGCGGTCCCCAGACAGTCCGCCCCGGTGTCGCCGCCGCCCACGATGACGACGTGTTTGCCGGCGGCGGACATCGGCGAGGCCTCCAGGTCCCCCTCGCACACCCGGTTGGACAGCGGCAGATACTCCATCGCCTGGTGTATCCCGGTGAGTTCGCGCCCCGGCACGGCCAGTTCGCGCCAGGCGGTGGCTCCGGTGGCGATGACGACGGCGTCGTAGCGTGATCTCAGCTCGGCCGCCCCGATGTCCCGCCCGATCGCCGTCGACGTACGGAACTTGGTGCCCTCGGCGCGCATCTGTTCCAGCCGCCGTTCCAGATGCCGCTTCTCCATCTTGAACTCGGGGATGCCGTACCGCATCAGCCCGCCGAGCCGGTCGTCCTTCTCGTACACGGCGACGGTGTGTCCGGCCCGGGTCAGCTGCTGGGCCGCGGCCAGCCCCGTGGGCCCCGAACCGATCACCGCGACCGTCCGCCCGGACAGCCGGTCCGGCGGCCTGGGCGGCACGAACCCCTGCTCCCAGGCCCGGTCGCCGATCGCGCACTCGACGTTCTTGATGGTGACGGCCGGCTGGTTGATCGCGAGCACGCACCCCGCCTCGCACGGCGCCGGACACAAGCGCCCCGTGAACTCGGGGAAGTTGTTCGTGGCATGCAGCCGGTCACTGGCCGCCCGCCAGTCCTCCCGCGACACCAGGTCGTTCCACTCGGGGATCAGATTGCCCAGCGGGCAGGCGCTGTGGCAGAACGGGACACCGCAGTCCATACAGCGGTCGGCCTGCTTGCTGATGATGGGCAGCAGTGCCCCTGGGACGTAGACCTCGTCCCAGTCCCTGACCCGCTCCTCGACGGGCCTGCGCGGCCACTCCTGGCGCGGCGTCGTCATGAAACCCTTGGGATCGGCCATGGTCGTCTTCCTTGCGTGCACATACGACGGGCCGTGCGGCATCGGGCGCACTCTTTCGGCCACGATACGTCCCCCCGGCCACACGCGCAGAGTGGTGGACAGCGCTTTCTGCGGGGCTTTTCTCAGGCGTGGGCCGGCCGGGGTGGGCGCCTCCGGGGCCGCCCTCAGGTGAGTGCCAGCACGTACACCATCGCGGCGGCGGCCGAGGCGGCCGTCCGGACGTGGTTCCACCCGGTCCACTCGCGCACATACGTCGGCCAGTACGCGGCGGCCTCCGGGGCGCCCGGGTCCAGCTTGAGCAGGGCGTCGTTGCGGGGCACGTTCGCCACCACGGTCAGCCCGAACGAGCCGAACAGATACAGCGCGCTGCCCAGCAGCAGCTCCACCTTCCCCTCGTCCGGCCACACCACGAACGTCACCACCGCGATCATCGCGCACAGCACCGCCGACCCGGCGAACACCAGCATGAAAGCGGGTGTCACGGCGGCCACGTTGATCGCGTTCATCGCGGCGACGCCCTGCGCGGGCGGCAGCGAGGCCAGTCCCCTCATCACGAATGTCGAGAACCCGCAGAAGACTCCGGCGACCAGCCCGGTCCCGAGAACGCCCAGCAGAATCAGTACGAAAAACGGCCCGTCGATCATGACCAACGCCCACTCCCACCTCCGAACCGGGCCAGGCCCGGCACCGTCATCACCTCAAGTGAATTCCCACCCGGGAACGGTTCCCATGGCTGAGAAACGCGGTGACATGCGCGAGCGTCCAGAAAGAGCTCTCCGGGACGTACAGGTCTCCGGGACGTACAGGTGTCCCCGGTTCGTGGAGGTCTCGGAGCCGTGGAAGTCCCCGGGCCCGTGGATCTCAGCCCACGTCCTCCGCGCCGGCGTCCTGCCACCCCCGCAGCACCGTCTCCACTCCCGCGGCGATCCGCCGCCGCGCCTCGTGCCGGGCCACCCCGCTCATCAGCAGCTGGTCGTACGGCGTGTCCACGTGCCGTACGGACGCCACGACCGCCGAGATCACCGCGCTCTCGGACAGCGCCCGCCCCGCCGCACTCCGCCCGACCCTGCCACTGCCCCGCGCCGAAGCGTGCCCGGCTATCGCGCGCGCCCGGTCGGCCGGGCAGCCGGGATACAGCCGCAGGATCTCCGCCGCGAACGCCTCCGCGAACCGCGCGTCCTCCGCCGCCCTGTGCCGCGCGTCCCGCGCCCGGCGCCGCCGCCGCGCCTCCGCGTCGGCCAGGCACCGCTCCTCGGCCCGGGCGAGGGCCGCCTCCTCGACGAGAATGCCCTGCCGCTCGTAGCGGCCCTTGCGCCGGTTGAACCGCACCACCACCGCCGACAGCCCGCTCTCCTCTCGCGACCTGCGGGTCAGCGCCGTGTCACCACGCGGCAGGAACACCAGATGCCCGAGGTCGGCGCAGTCGAGGCAGCGCGGTGCGCCGTCCTCCAGCACGAGCAGCGACAACGGCCCGCGGCGGCAGGCGGCGCACTGCTTGCGCCGGAGCGGCTGGACGACGAGAAGTCCATCGCGGTACGGGTGAGTTGCGAGGCGCGCCATAGCCGGTTCCTTCCCCGCGCGGCCCGGGAATTCCCGTGGATCCAGTGCGGCTGCGCATCCGCCCTCGCCCCGTGCTTCAGGAGCCCGGCCGGCGTCGTCATCAACGACCGGCTCTCCTGATCCCCCGCCCGCCCGCTGATCCCCCGCCCGCCCGCGAATCCGGCACCACCCGGCATCATGGCGACTGTGCGACTCGAAGCGATCACCTGGGACAGGCTCGGCGAGCTGCTGGCCGAGCGGCTGCTGGACCTGAAGCCCGCCGACGACGGCCCCTGGCCGCGTGTCGCCTTCGACGGTGCGCCGGCGGCCCGCCCGGGTGACCTCGCGGAGCGTGTCGCGGAGGAGCTGCGTGTGCGCGGTCGGCCCTCGCTGGTCGTGGGCGCCGAGGGCTTTCTGCGCCCGGCCTCGCTCCGGCTGGAGCACGGCCGCCGGGACATGGAGTCGTACTACAGCGGCTGGTTCGACACCGCCGCCCTGTGGCGCGAGGTCTTCGGTCCGCTCGAACCCGGCGGGGACGGCCGTGTCCTGCCCGACCTGTGGGACCCGGCGACCGACCGGGCCACCCGCAGCTCCTACGTCCAACTCCCGCCCGGGGGAATCCTGTTGCTGCACGGGCCTCTCCTTCTGCGTCACTGGTTCCCCTTCGATCTGAGCGTCCATCTCCTCCTCTCGCCGGGCGCCCTGCGCCGCCGCACGCCCGAGGCCGAGCACTGGACCCTGCCCGCCTTCGAGCGCTATGCGCACGAGATCGACCCCGCCACGGCGGCGGACGTCCTGGTGCGGGCCGACGACCCCCGCCACCCGGCGTGGAACGGCTGATCGGCGGACCGGCCATCCCCGAAACCACTTTTATATGCGTGTGCATTTAATTAGTCTGGTGTTCATGACGATCTCCTCGAGCGATCCCGTTTCATCCGGCGACTCCGTTTCCTCCGGCGACTCCGGCGACTCCGTTTCCTTCGGTGGCTCCGTCCGTGCCCTCCTCGACGGCAAGAACTTCGCCAGCGTCGCCACCCTCGGCCCCGACGGCGCCCCGCAGAACTCCGTGGTCTGGATCAAACGCGAGGGCGACACCGTGCTCTTCTCCTGCGTCGACAACCGCCAGAAGGTGCGCAACCTCCGCCGTGACCCGCGGATCAGCCTGTCGGTCTTCGACCTGGCCAACCCCTATGCGTCGGCCGAGATCCGCGGCACCGCCGAGATCCTCCCGGACGAGGGCAAGCGGCTCCCGTACGAGCTCTCGCACAAGTACCTGGGCATCGACCCGCCCAGCGAGAAGGACGACGAGGTCCGCGTGATCGTCAGGATCGTCCCGCGGAAGATCGTGGCCTTCTCGGTCTGAGGTGCGGCCACCGGACCGGGCGCGAGACAATGAAGGGCGCCGGGACCTGCGGTGCGTCCCGCGCCGCGCCGGCCCGTCCGGCACCGGGAGGTACACCATGACCACCGCCGGAGAGATCATGCACCGTGGCGCCCAGTGGATCCCCGCCCACGAGACCCTGGACCGCGCCGCCCAGTTGATGCGAGAACTGGGCGTCGGTGCGCTTCCCATCAGTGACCAGAACGAACGGCTCTGCGGCATTCTGACCGACCGGGACATAGTCGTCGGCTGCGTGGCCCTGGGGCACGACCCGGCCAAGGTCACCGCAGGCGAGCTGGCGCAGGGCACGCCCCGCTGGATCGAGGCGAGCGCCGACGTGCGCGATGTGCTCCGGGAGATGAAGGAGCACCAGATCCGCCGGCTCCCTGTCATCGAAAACAAGCGCCTCGTCGGCATGATCAGCGAGGCCGATCTCGCGCGGAGCCTGGACGAGGGCCAGATCGCCGCCTTCGCCGAGAGCGTCTACGCAAGGACCGCCCCGAGCGCCCACTGACCCCACGCCCGGTGCCGTGGGCCCGGTGCCGTGGGCCCGCCCCGCGCCGGTCAGAGCCAGCCGTTGCGCCGGAATCCCCGGTACAGCGCCAGGCAGGCCACGGATATGACGACGATGACCAGCGGATAGCCGAACCGCCAGTGCAGCTCCGGCATGTGATCGAAGTTCATGCCGTAGACCCCGCACACCATGGTCGGCACGGCGATCACCGCGGCCCAGGCCGTGATTTTTCGCATGTCCTCGTTCTGTGCGACCGTCACCTGCGCCAGGTGTGCCTGCAGGATCGAGTTGAGCAGTTCGTCGAAGGCCGCGATCTGTTCCTTGGCCCGCATCAGATGGTCGAGGACGTCCCTGAAGTAGGCCTGTATCTCCGGGGCGACCACCCGTATCGGCCGGGTGGCCAGATCCTCGACGGGGCGGGCGAGCGGCACCACGGCCCGCTTCAGCTCGAGGAGTTCACGCTTGAGCTGGTAGATCCGCCCGGGGTCGGCCCGCGCGCCGTTCTCCGCGAACACGTCCATCTCGACCTGGTCGATGTCGGCCTGCACCGCGTCCGTGACATTCAGATAGTCGTCGACCACATGGTCCGCGATCGCGTGCAGCACCGCCGCCGGCCCCTTGACGAGCTGCTGCGGGTCCGACTCCAGCTCCTCGCGCAGCGGACCCAGTGAGCCGTGCCGCCCGTGCCGTACCGTGATCACGAAGTCCTGGCCGACAAACACCATGATCTCACCGGTGTTCACGACCTCGCTGGTCGCCGTCAGCTGTTCGTGTTCGACGTAGCAGACCGTCTTGAACACCGCGAACAGTGTCTCGCCGTACCGCTCCAGCTTCGGGCGCTGATGGGCCTCGACCGCGTCCTCCACCGCCAGCGGGTGCAGGTCGAACAGCTCGGCGATGCCCGCGAACTCGCGGTCGGTCGGCTCGTGCAGGCCCAGCCACACGAATCCGTCACCGTGCTTGCGCACCGTCTCCACGGCATCCACCAGGTCGCTGCACCCGGGGATCCGGACCCCGTCCCGGTACGTCACACAGTTGACCACCGACGAGCCGAGCGGTGACCGGGCGGGGTGGCTCAGGTCGACCCGCGGCCGCCGCCGGGCCAGCCGCGCCACCTTGCGCAGGCCGCTGACCCTGCCCAGGTCGCGGACCTTCCGCAGATTCCCTGCCATCGACATCTGGCTCTCCTTGCGTGGCTCTTCTCGCGCCGTGCTGCCGTGCCTTGGCGGGAAAGTCTGCCAGGTCGGCGTGAGGTGCGGGTAAGCCTGTGGGAACAGGTGATTCCGCTATGTTCCCGGCTGTGGACAAGGCATTCCCCGCCGAGCCGGCTCGGCGTACCGGAGCGTCGACGGTTCCGGACAAGCAGCGCAAATGGGATGATCATGGCATGACGCGAACCGACGGGTATCTCCTCGACAACCGGCAGACCGAGGCGGGCCGGCGCTTCGACGCCTTCGCCACCCTCTTCGACCCCACCACCTTCCGGCGCCTCGAGAGCCTCGGCCTCGGACCCGGCTGGCGCTGCTGGGAGGTCGGCGCCGGCGGCACCTCCGTGGTGGCCTGGCTGGCCAAGAAGGTCGGTCCGACCGGCAAGGTGGTCGCGACCGACATCGACACCACGCTCCTCACCGCGGCCGGTCGCCCGCCCGTCGAGGTGCGTGTCCACGACGTCGGCTCCGAGGAGCCGCCGGGGGAGGGCTTCGACCTGGTGCATGCCCGGCTCGTCCTCGTGCATGTGCCCGACCGCGAAAGGGCGTTGCGGTCGATGGTCGCGGCACTGCGTCCCGGCGGACGGCTTCTGGTCGAGGACGCCGACCCCGCCCTTCAGCCGCTGATCTGTCCCGACGAGCACGGCCCCGAGCAGCGGCTGGCCAACCGGCTCCGGCAGGGCTTCCGCAAGCTGCTCGCCGACCGCGGCGCCGACCTGTCCTACGGCCGCAAGCTTCCGCGCCTGCTCCGCGAGGCCGGACTGCGGCAGGTGGAGGCCGATGCGTACTTCCCCGTCACCTCGCCGGCCTGCGCCGAGCTGGAGTCCGCCACCGTCCAGCAGATCCGCGACCAGCTCGTCGCCGCGGGCCTGGCCACCGACGAGGACGTCGACCGGCATCTGGCCAATGTCGCCTCGGGCAGCATGGACCTGGCCACCGCGCCGATGATCTCGGCGTGGGGGCGCAAGGGGTGAGGTGACCGGCGGGCGGGGGCCGGACACCGGCGCGCCGGGCCCGGCACCTCGCCGTCAGGCCGGCACCGGAGGCCTGCCGCCCACTCCTTCCACCGCCAGCGCACCCGCCCGGCATCCCTGCGCCGCCGCGGCCGCGGGATCCGCGCCCGCGACGAGAGCGGCCAGGAACGCACCGGTGAAGGCGTCGCCCGCGCCCGTGGTGTCCCGGGGCGTCGCCGGTGCGGCCGGCACGCGGGCCAGCACGGTGCCGGCCCGGGCCACCAGCGCGCCCTCCGCGCCCAGCTTGGCCACCACCAGCGGGACGTGGTGGCTCAGCTTGGCCGCCGCGTCCGCCGGATCCGGCAGCCCCGTCAGCAGGTAGGCCTCGTCACGGCTGGGCAGCAACATGTCCAGCCCCTCGGCGAACGCCAGGAAGCGGTCCACCCCCAGCTCCCGGAGGAAGCCCGCCGACGCGGGATCCAGACTCACCGGTACGCCACGCGCGCGTGCCGCCGCCAGCGCCACCGCGGCGAGAGCCCGGCTCGGCTCGGCGAACAGCAGGTAACCCGACAGATGAAGCCGGGCGACCCCGTCCAGCGAGGCATCCGACCAGTCGGCGGGTTCCAGCCGCAGGGACGCGCCGCTGTCCGTCAGAAACGTGCGCTCGGCCGAAGCGCCGGTGTCGACGAGACAGATCACCGTCCCGGTGGCCGCCTGCGGGTCGACCACCAGCCGCGGCCGCACCCCGGCCGCGGCCAGCTCCCTCTCGTGCCACGCCGCCGCGTCCGCGCCGACCCGTCCCAGCAGCCGTACGTCCGCACAGCCCGCGTGAGCGGCCCAGCAGGCCACGTTGGCACCCGCACCGCCGGGCACCGTCCGGATCACGGCCGCCGTGTCGGTACCGCCCGCGAGCGGCCCCTGGTGCCGGGCGACGACATCGGTGACCACGTCCCCGACGACCAGCAGCGCCCGGTCCCGCCCAGCCGCCACGGCTTGGCCGGACGTATCCCGCAGCCCCGATGCCGCTGGGCCCCCCGTCACCCCCGGGACCACGCCGCCGCGATCCGTGCCGCCAGACGTACGTTGCCCCGGACCGCCGCCAGGTTGGCGCTCAGTGAGGCTCCGTCCGTGTGCCGGACCAGGTAGTCGAGCAGGAACGGCGTGACGGCCTGCCCGGCGACGCCCTCCTCCTCGCACGCGCGCAGCGCATCCTCGAGCACACGCGCGTGCAGAGCGGGATCGAGCTGCTCCTCCTCGGGGACGGGGTTGGCGACGATCAGCGCAGACTCGGGCACGCCGAGCGAGTCCTGCGCCCGCATGACCTCCGCCACCTCCTCCGGGCTCTCCAGCGTCCAGTCGACCGGGTGCCCGGAGTCGGACAGATAGAAGCCGGGGAACCGGTCCGTGCCGTATCCGGCGACGGCCACACCCAGCGTCTCCAGGCGCTGCAACGTGGCCGGCACGTCCAGGATCGACTTCACCCCCGCGCACACCACCGTGATCCGCGTGCGCGCCAGCAGCCCCAGGTCGGCGGACTCGTCCTGCGTCACCGTCCACTCCCGGTGCACACCGCCCAGCCCACCCGTCGCGAACACCCGGACACCCGCCAGCGCCGCCAGCAGCGCGGTCGCCGACACAGTGGTCGCACCGCTGACCCCCGCCGACACGGCGAGCGGCAGATCGCGGTGGCCCAGCTTGCGGATCCCGTCCTCGTTGGCGACCCGTTCCAGCTGCTCCTTGTCCAGGCCGACGTGCGGCCGTCCGTCCAGCACTGCGATCGTCGCGGGGACGGCACCCTCCCGCCGTACCGCCTCCTCCAGCTCCAGCGCCACCCGCAGATTGCGCGGGCGCGGCAGCCCGTGCGCGATGATCGTGGACTCCAGGGCCACCACGGGCCGACGCGCGTCGATCGCCTCCCGTACTTCTTCGGACACCACCAGCACCACGCGCCTGCCTCCTGTCGGTCGGTTCTCCCTCATCTCTGGCGGGCCGCACACTCCGTTAAACGCTTGCGGCCTGTGGGGGCCGCCACCAGCCTGGGCGGTATGACGAACAACACGACACGTCTCGACCATGTCGTCCTGTGGGTCGACGACCCGGTTGCCGCGGCCGACTTCTATGAGAAGGCGCTCGGTCTGGAGCCCCTGCGGGTCACCGAATTCGCCGAGGGAAAGATGTCCTTCCCCTCCGTACGCCTCAACGACGAGACCATCCTCGACCTGGCCCCGCTCACCATGGCCGAGCGCATGAAGATGCTCCCCGGCTCCGCGGAGAGCGCGGGCCACCCCGTCAACCACGTCTGCCTGGCCCTGCCGTCCGACCGGTTCGACGCCCTGCGCGCCCGCCTGCAGGAAAACGCCGTCCCCGTCTCCGACATCGCCCACGACGCGTACGGAGCGCGTGGAAAGGCAACCCGCAGCTTCTACTTCCGAGACCCGGACGGCAACGTCTTCGAGGCACGGCACTACGAGTAGCCGGCGCACCCGCGCCGTCAGAACAACGGCTCGGGCAGCACTCCCTCCAGGGCGAGCAGCTTCCGCTTGGTCTCCAGCCCGCCCCCGAACCCGCCGATGCCGCCGTCGCTCTCCACAACCCGGTGACATGGCACGACGACGGGCAGCGGGTTGGCGCCCATCGCCGCCCCCACCGCCTGCGCGGCGCCCGGCTGGCCGACCCGACCGGCCAGATCGCCGTACCCGACGACCGAGCCGTACGGGACGCCGCTCGCCAGCTCGCGCAGCACCTGCCGGTTGAAGCCGGAGATCAGCGACCAGTCCAGGGGCAGCTCGAAGTCGTGCCGCTCGCCCGCGAAGTACGCCTCGACCTGGCGTATCGCCTCGGCCAGCAGCGGCGACCCGGGCGCCTCGACGGGCTCGGAGCCCAGCCGGGCCGCCAGCCGCTCCAGCGACCGGTCGCGCACCGCGTCGGTGGCGTGGAACACGACGTTGACCAGGCCGTCGCGGGTCGCCGCAAGAAACAGCGGACCGATGGCGGTGCCCACGACGGTCCACACCACCTGCTGCTCGTACTGCCCGTGGCTGTCCATGGGCCCCACCGTACGACCCGCCACTGACAACGCCCGGTGTCCGGCTCAGTAGCCGGTCAGCGCCGCCCACACCACATCGGGCTTGTTGGTGATGACGCCGTCGACGCCGTACCGGGCGACGGTCCAGGCGGTGGCCGCGTCGTTGACGGTCCAGGTGTACACCCCGAGCCTCCTGCCGTGCGGGCCGTGGAACGCGTGCACGGTGGCGACATAGCTGCCGGAGATGGTCCCGTACGACGGGTTGATCAGATCGGTGAACCGTGCGTACCGGTACAGGTCGCCCGGCGGCGGCGTGCCGAGGAATCCGGTCGTCAGGCCGGGCTTCAGATCGTGGACGATGCGCAGGCTGTCGGCGCTGAAGCTCTGCACGATCAGGCGGCCCAGGTGCGGCCTGTCCAGCCAGCCCTCGTTGCCGAGGAGCTTGAGGGTCTGCTGCTCGATGCCCGGGTACAGCTCGGGATTCTTGATTTCCAGGAGCAGCTTCTCGTGGTTGCGCTCGACGCGGCCCATGTACTGCGTCAAGGTCGGCACGCGCGTGCCCGCGTACGAGGGGCCGAACCAGCTGCCCGCGTCCAGTCGGGCGATCTCGGCGGCGGTGAAGTCCTTCACCTTCCAGGGCGCCCGGCCCGGGAAGACCTTCTCGACGTTCGTGGTGCGCCTGAGGCTGTCGTCGTGGATGACGACCAGGACACCGTCCTTGGTGCGCTGCACGTCGTTCTCGACCCAGGAGAAGCCCAGCCGGGCCGCCTCGTCGATGGCGGGGAGGGTGTTCTCCGGGGCGTAGGCGGAAGCACCCCGGTGGGCGACGATCCGGGGCTGTTCGCCGACGTCGCCGGCCCGGGCGTCGGGGGTGGGGGCCAGCAGGGTGGCCGTCCCCAGGAGCGCGGTGGTGGTGGCGGCAACTGCGCGCGCGTGCATGCGTACTCCTCGCGTCGAGCGAATACGGACAGCACCAGAGTGACAGCAGAGCGTCAACAGGAGGATGGCGCGGGACGGCCACGGAATGAATGGAGTTACCCAAGTCCGCACACCGGTGCCGCACAAGTGAGGCAGGGGCGTGATTCTTTGCCGGAAAATCGTTCGACCATTCCGGTGGGGGTCATACTCTCCTCGTCAACCCTGACCGCACGGAGCGGTCCTGGGACGGGGGCGCATTACAGGTATTCCGGGACGCAAAGGGTGAAGGGCAGCCGCGCATGCAGGGCACGGTCGACGGATTCAGCTACGGGATCGTCACCCCGCTGGTGGCCTATCTGATGGCGTGCCTCGGTGGAGCCCTCGGCCTGCGCTGCACCACCAGATCCATGCTGGTGACCCAGTCCTGGCGTCCCGCCTGGCTCGTCCTCGGCTCGGCCGCGATCGGCTCCGGCATATGGACCATGCACTTCGTCGCCATGATGGGGTTCACCGTCAAGGAGACGCCGATCCACTACGACAAACCGATGACGTACGCGAGCCTGGGCCTCGCCGTCGTCATGGTGGGGGTCGGGATCTTCATCGTCGGCTACCGCGGTGCCACCGGGGCGGCGCTGTTCACCGGCGGCACGGTCACCGGTCTGGGCGTCGCCTCGATGCACTACCTCGGCATGGCGGGCCTGCGCCTCAACGGAAGCCTGCAGTACAACACGCTCACCGTCGCCGCCTCCGTCGTCATTGCGGTCGTGGCCGCCACCGCCGCCCTGTGGGCCGCGGGACAGGTGAGGGGCTTCCTGTGGAGCGTCGGCGCCAGCCTCGTGATGGGGCTTGCCGTCAGCGGCATGCACTACACCGGCATGGCCGCCCTCAGCGTCCATCTGCACGGCTCCGGCTCGACCACCGCCGGCGAGTCGCCCGCGGCCCTGCTCGGCCCCATGCTGATCGGCCCTCTCGTCTTCCTCCTCCTCGCGGGCGTCGTCGTGATGTTCGATCCGCTGATGGTCATGGGCAAGCCCGACTGGACCCGCGTCGAGCACAAGCCGGGCATCCCGGCCGGCGCCGTCGTCCCGTCCCTGGGCCGCCGACCGCAGGTCCGCCAGCAGGGCCACCGCGGTTCCCGTGCCCCACAGAACCGGTGATCGGGACCCGTTGTCAGTGCGGGGTCGTACGGTGGATCCATGCGGCCCGTTTCCCACATCGAACGCACGGTGGCGCCCTTCGAGGTCGTCAGCCACTACCAGCCCAGCGGCGACCAGCCGACGGCCATCGCCGACCTGGCCAGGCGCATCGAGGCCGGTGAGAAGGATGTCGTCCTGCTGGGCGCGACCGGCACCGGCAAATCCGCCACCACCGCGTGGATGATCGAGAAGCTCCAGCGCCCCACGCTCGTGATGGCGCCGAACAAGACGCTGGCCGCCCAGCTGGCCAACGAGTTCCGCGAGCTCCTCCCGAACAACGCGGTCGAGTACTTCGTCTCGTACTACGACTACTACCAGCCCGAGGCGTACGTCCCGCAGTCGGACACCTACATCGAGAAGGACTCCTCGATCAACGAGGAGGTCGAGCGTCTGCGGCACTCCGCGACCAACTCGCTGCTCACCCGGCGCGACGTCGTCGTGGTCGCCTCGGTGTCTTGCATCTACGGCCTCGGTACTCCGCAGGAGTACGTGGACCGGATGGTCCCCCTCAAGGTCGGCGAGGAGATCGACCGCGACGAGCTGCTGCGCCGCTTCGTGGACATCCAGTACACGCGCAACGACATGGCGTTCACCCGCGGCACCTTCCGGGTGCGCGGCGACACCATCGAGATCTTCCCGGTGTACGAGGAGCTGGCCGTCCGCATCGAGATGTTCGGCGACGAGATCGAGGCGCTGTCCACCCTGCACCCGCTCACCGGCGAGATCATCAGCGACGACCAGCAGCTGTACGTCTTCCCGGCCTCCCACTACGTCGCGGGCCCGGAGCGCATGGAGCGTGCCGTCAACGACATCGAGAAGGAGTTGGGGGAGCGCCTCGCCGAGCTGGAGAAGCAGGGCAAGCTCCTCGAGGCCCAGCGGCTGCGGATGCGCACCACGTACGACATCGAGATGCTCCGCCAGATCGGCTCCTGCTCCGGCGTCGAGAACTACTCGATGCACTTCGACGGCCGCTCGCCCGGCTCCCCGCCCAACACCCTGCTGGACTACTTCCCGGACGACTTCCTGCTCGTCATCGACGAGTCGCATGTCACCGTGCCGCAGATCGGCGCCATGTACGAGGGCGACGCCTCCCGCAAGCGCACCCTCGTCGAGCACGGCTTCCGGCTGCCCTCCGCCCTGGACAACCGCCCCCTGAAGTGGGAGGAGTTCCAGGAACGGATCGGGCAGGCCGTGTACCTGTCGGCGACCCCCGGCCCGTACGAGCTGTCCCGCGGGGACGGTGTCGTCGAGCAGATCATCCGCCCCACCGGTCTCGTCGACCCGGAGGTCGTGGTCAAGCCGACCGAGGGTCAGATCGACGACCTGGTGCACGAGATTCGCAAGCGCACCGAGAAGGACGAGCGCGTCCTGGTCACCACGCTCACCAAGAAGATGGCCGAGGACCTCACCGACTACTTCCTCGAACTCGGCATCCAGGTGCGCTATCTGCACAGCGACGTCGACACCCTGCGCCGCGTCGAGCTGCTGCGCGAACTGCGCTCCGGCGAGTTCGACGTGCTGGTCGGCATCAACCTGCTCCGTGAGGGCCTCGACCTGCCCGAGGTGTCCCTGGTGGCGATCCTGGACGCCGACAAGGAGGGCTTCCTGCGCTCCGGCACCTCGCTGATCCAGACCATCGGCCGCGCGGCGCGCAATGTCTCCGGTCAGGTCCATATGTACGCCGACAAGATCACCCCGGCGATGGAGAAGGCCATCGACGAGACCAACCGCCGCCGCGAGAAGCAGGTCGCCTACAACAAGGCCAACGGCATCGACCCGCAGCCGCTCCGGAAGAAGATCAACGACATCGTGGCGCAGATCGCGCGCGAGGAGGTCGACACCGAGCAACTGCTCGGCTCCGGCTACCGCAAGACGAAGGACGGCAAGGGAGCCAAGGCCCCCGTCCCGTCGCTCGGCGACAAGGCGGCAAAGGGGGCGAAGGCCAAGTCGGCCAAGGGCAAGGCCCAGGAGAAGGCCGCGGTGCCGACGGACCGCCCCGCGACCGAACTCGCCGAGCAGATCGAGGAGATGACGGAGCGGATGCGTGCCGCCGCCGCGGACCTGCAGTTCGAGATCGCGGCCCGACTGCGCGACGAGGTCTCCGAGATGAAGAAGGAGCTGCGCCAGATGCGGGAGGCCGGTCTGGCCTGACCTCGCAGTCCGTGCCGGACCCCGGCAAGTGCGCAGAGTGTTGCAACACCGACACAAACCGCGGGCCGGGGTTCGGCAGTGTCGGTGCCCGTGATTAGGGTTCTGGTCAACCGCAAGCAGTGCGG
Source organism: Streptomyces herbicida (assembly GCF_032656585.1). NCBI lineage: Bacteria > Bacillati > Actinomycetota > Actinomycetes > Kitasatosporales > Streptomycetaceae > Streptomyces > Streptomyces herbicida. Next base: position 108,242 of record NZ_JAUYWJ010000008.1, on the reverse strand, counting down.
CAACAGGGGAAGTCCGAGAGGGGAACCAGCCGTGTCCGTCAACATGACCAAGGGTCAGGCCATCAGCCTGGAGAAGAAGGATGGGGGCACCCTGACCGCGGTCCGTATGGGTCTCGGCTGGCAGGCGGCACCCAGGCGTGGACTGTTCGGCTCCCGCACGCGGGAGATCGACCTGGACGCCTCGGCGGTGCTCTTCGCGGAGAAGCAGCCGGTCGACGTCGTCTTCTTCCGCCACCTCGTGAGCGACGACGGCTCCGTGCGCCACACCGGCGACAACCTCGTCGGCGGCGTGGGCCAGGGCGGCGACGACGAGGCCATCCTGGTCGACCTGGCGCGCGTCCCGGTTCACATCGACCAGATCGTCTTCACCGTGAACTCCTTCACGGGCCAGACCTTCCAGGAGGTGCAGAACGCGTTCTGCCGCCTGGTCGACGAGAGCAACGGGCAGGAGCTCGCGCGCTACACGCTGGCGGGCGGTGGCGCGTACACCGCGCAGATCATGGCGAAGGTGCACCGGGCCGGCGCCGGCTGGACGATGACCGCCCTGGGCACTCCGGCCAACGGCCGTACCTTCCAGGATCTGATGCCGGCGATCCTGCCGCACCTGTAGGACCGCCGGACGGCTCGGCGAGCGGCGCACGACAACACGACACAGGGGGAAGGCGATGACGGCCGAGCTGGTGCGGGGGCAGAACCACCCGCTCTCGCAGATGCGGCTCGAGATCCGGGTCTCGGCCGGTGTGCCCGTCGTGGCGGCAGCCACGCTCAGCGACGACAACGGCAAGGCGCGCGGCATCGAGTGGGTGGCGCACCCGGGCGTGCCCGCGCTCCCCGGGCTCGAGGTCTCCCGGCAGGCGGCCGCCGACCACCGTCTTGCGGTGGACCTGGCCGCCATGCCGGAGGCCGTGCATCGCGTCAATGTGCTGATCGCCCTGCCCGAGGGGGTGGGAGGCCCGACCCGCTTCGGCGTCGTCCCCGCCCCCTCCGTCGCGGTCACCGGTCTCGACGGCACCGGGATCGTCAATTTCACTCTCACCGGCCTGGACGCCGAGTCGGCCGTCGTCGCCCTGGAGTTGTACCGCAGACAGGGCGCCTGGAAGGTGCGTGCCGTCGGCCAGGGCTATGCGGGCGGCCTCGCCGCGCTCCTCACCGACCAGGGCCTGAGCCAGGCGGTGGAACTCGCGGGCAGCATCCACGAGGCGGTGGCCCGGGGCGTGGCCCGGTCCGTCTCGGCGCCACCATCGCGTCCGGCGGACGCCGACCGGTCCCGCCGGACGGCGCCCTCCGCACCGGGTCCGTCTCCACAGGCCACCCCGGATCCCGTGCCACCTCACGGCACACAAGGTCCGTACGGCGGCCATGTGCCCGGCTCCTCGTTCCCCGCGCAGCCCGACACCACCGCCCCGCAACCGGCAGCGCCCACCGATGGCTCGATCGACTACACCCACCCGAACCGTCGGCACTCGACCCCTCCGCCGCCTCCGCCGCAGGCACCCCCCGCCCCGCCCGGACAGCCCGCTGCGCCCGTCGCCGGTGACGCGGCCGGCTGGTCCATGGACGAGCGGCTGTACAACCAGGTCTGGGGCATGTTCGAGGACCTGGCCCGCACCACGGCCGCGTACCGCAGCGCCGTCGACTTCGCCGAATCCCGTATGGAGAAGGAGCTCGACCAAGTCCTGTCGGACCCGCGCAACCGACTCGGCTCCTCGGGCGACGCCGAACGCGAGGCGGCCAGTGCCAAGCGGGCTCGGCTCGTCGAGCAGGCCAGGGCGGTGCTCGACCGTGATCTGGCCCAGCTCACCGCCGAGTCCGAGGTGGTCGAGTACGCGCTCCCGCCGGCGTATGCGCGCTGGGACAACCCCGTCTGGCATGCCTACCGCGTGCCGACGGAGTCTCCGATGGCCCTGCGCCTGGGCGACCTCCACCTGCCCGAGAGCGCACCGCTGCGCGTCCCGATGCTGGTCCGGCTGCCTTTGGAGCGGGGCCTGTGGATCGACAGCGGCCCCAGGACGGGCCTCGACGGCTCCTTCCCGGACCCCGGCGGGCTGCGGCACCTCGCGATGGAGACGGCGGTGGCGCTCGCGGCCCGGCTGCTCGCGGTCCACCCGGTGGGGGAGTTCGCCGTGCATGTGATCGACCCGGCCGGTTCGGGGGCGCAGGCACTGGGACCGCTGACGCGAAGCGGTGTGCCGGCGGCCCCGCCGGCGACCGGCGCAGCAGGTGTCGCGGACGTGCTGGGCCGGCTCACCCAGCGCGTCGACCTGGTGCAGATGGCGCTGCGCGGTGGCGCGGCCGAGTCGTTGCCGCCCGGTCTCGACACCGCGCAGCAGTTGCTGATCGTCAACGACTTCCCGCACGGTTTCGACGACCGGGCGGTGAACCAGCTGCGCTATCTCGCGGACGAGGGGCCGTCCGTCGGCGTGCATCTGCTGATGGTCGCGGACCGTGAGGACGCCGCTGCCTACGGCCCGCTGCTCGACCCGCTGTGGCGTTCGCTCATGCGACTCACCCCGGCTCCCGACGACCACCTTGCCGACCCGTGGGTCGGGCATGCCTGGACGTACGAGCCGTCGCTCGTTCCCCCCGGCAGCGAGGTGCTCCACCGGGTGCTCGCGCAGGTCGCCGCGGCTCGCACCAAGTACACGTAAAACACTTCTGACCTGGGAGCTTGGTCTTTTCTTTGCCAAGCACTTTACCTTTCCTTGGTGATTGGGGTACTGTTTTCCGTACGGAGGGGAGTACTCCCTGTCTGCTGCGGCGTACCCGTCAATACGGATCAGGCCTGATCCCGGGGCGCCGGCCCATCGTGGGTGGAAGAGACCTCCGGCAGCGACGACGCTGACTGTTTGCCGTTACGTTCTGCTACGTACTGCCGGAGGCGCAATGGATGTTTCCGTGACCCTGTGGGTCCTCACCATCGCGGGCCTTGCCGCCCTCATCGCGGTCGACTTCTTCATCGGCCGCAAGCCCCATGACGTGTCCATCAAGGAGGCGGGGATCTGGACGGTCGTCTGGATCGCCCTGGCCGGCCTATTCGGCCTCGGCCTGCTCGTCTTCGCGGGCGGTCAGCCCGCCGGGGAGTTCTTCGCGGGCTTCATCACCGAGAAGTCGCTGAGCGTCGACAACCTCTTCGTCTTCGTCCTGATCATGGCGAAGTTCGCGGTGCCCTCGCAGTATCAGCAGCGGGTACTGCTCGTCGGCGTGCTCATAGCCCTGGTCCTGCGGGCCGTGTTCATCGCCGCGGGAGCCGCGATCATCGCCAGCTTCTCGTGGGTCTTCTACCTCTTCGGCGCCTTCCTGATCTGGACCGCATGGAAGCTGATCCAGGAGGCCCGGGCCGACGAGGAGGACGAGGAGTTCGAGGAGAACAAGCTGCTGAAGGCTGCCGAGCGCAGGTTCGGCGTGGCCGACCGCTACCACGGCACCAAGCTGTGGATCCAGCAGCACGGCAAGCGCGTGATGACGCCGATGCTGGTCGTCATGCTCGCGATCGGCACCACGGACGTGCTGTTCGCGCTCGACTCGATCCCCGCGATCTTCGGCCTGACGCAGGACCCGTACATCGTCTTCACCGCCAACGCCTTCGCCCTGATGGGCCTCAGGCAGCTGTACTTCCTCATCGGCGGCCTGCTGAGGAAGCTGGTGCACCTCTCGTACGGACTGTCCGTGATCCTGGGCTTCATCGGCGTCAAGCTGGTGCTGCACGCACTGCACGAGTCCGGGGTGCACGTCCCGGAGATCAGCACTCCGGTCTCGCTCGGCGTGATCTGCGTGGTCCTGATCGTCACCACGGTCACCAGTCTGCTGGCGTCCCGGAAGCAGGCAGCGCTCGAAGCGGCGCGGGTACCCGGCGAAGGCGCTCCGAAGGACAGCGTCGACGCCTGACCGCGACGGACGTAGAAACGACGGTCCCCGGGAGCGGTGCGGGGTGATTGCCGCGCACCGCTCCCGATGCTTCGTTGGGGGGCAGAGCGCGTCCCCGGCCGGGGACGCCGCCGCCCCGGTGGAGGCATCCATGAAGTTCGTCCAGATCATCGACTTCGAGACAGACCGCATCGAGGAGATGCGGGCCCTGTCCGAGGACATGGAGAAGCGCTTCGCGGGCCGCGAGAACGGGCCCACGCGCCGTTCGGTCCTTGCGGACAGGAATCAGCCGGGCCGCTATCTCGCGGTGATCGAGTTCGACTCCTACGAGGAGGCCATGCGCAACAGCAGTGACCCCGAGACGAGCAAGTTCGCCGAGCAGATGGCCGCGCTGTGCACCCGGCCGCCGTCCTTCACCGACTGCGACGTCGTGGAGATGAGCGACTTCACTTGACCAAGCCCGAAAGCCGAACCACCCCGGGGGCCCGTGCCGTGCCGGCGCCGGGCCTCCGGCACCGGAAAGGACTGGAATGCGAACCCCGTACGCCTCTGCCACCATCGCAGCATGATCGTTCGGCTCAGGTGGCTCACCGCTCAGTGGACGCTCCTCGTGCCGGTGCTCGCGGTCGTCCTTCTCGTCTTCACCTGGGGGCGCCATCTCCCCGGCCCAGTCGTCGCGCTGGTGAGCGTGATCCTGGCCGCGTCCGTCCTGGCCGCCGTCCATCACGCCGAGGTGGTCGCCCACCGGGTCGGCGAACCCTTCGGTTCGCTGGTCCTCGCCGTAGCCGTCACGATCATCGAAGTCGCCCTGATCGTCACCCTCATGGCCGACGGCGGCGCCAAGAGCGCGACGCTGGCCCGGGACACGGTCTTCGCGGCCGTGATGATCACCTGCAACGGGATCGTCGGCCTGTGTCTCCTCGTTGCCTCACTCCGCCACGGCATCGCCGTCTTCAACCCCGAGGGCACCGGCGCCGCCCTCGCCACCGTGGCGACCCTGGCCACGCTCAGCCTGGTGCTGCCGACCTTCACCACCAGCAAGCCGGGACCGGAGTTCTCCGGCGTACAGCTGACCTTCGCCGCACTGTCCTCGCTGATCCTGTACGGCTTGTTCGTGGCCACCCAGACCGTGCGGCACCGCGACTACTTCCTGCCCATCACCCGGCAGGGCGAGGTGATCACCACGGACGACCACGCCAAGGCGCCGTCCGCCCGCACCGCCTGGATCAGCCTCGGACTGCTGGGCCTCGCCCTGATCGGGGTCGTCGGCCTCGCCAAGGGCGTCTCGCCCGCGATCGAGTCCGGAGTGCAGGCGGCCGGCCTGCACCAGGCCGTGGTCGGCGTGATCATCGCCATGCTCGTCCTGCTCCCGGAGACGATCGCCGCGCTGCGCTCGGCCCGTCGTGACCGGGTGCAGACCAGCCTCAACCTCGCGCTCGGCTCGGCGATGGCCAGCATCGGCCTGACCATCCCCGCCGTGGCCCTCGCCTCCCTCTGGCTCTCCGGTCCGCTCGTCCTCGGCCTCGGCGCCACCGGCATGCTGCTGTTCGCGCTGACCATCGTGGTGAGCTCCCTGACCGTCGTGCCCGGGCGGGCGACGCCCCTGCAGGGCGGCGTGCATCTGGTGCTGTTCGCCGCGTATCTGGAGCTGGCGATCAATCCGTAGCAGTCCTCACCCGCCGGACGCCGAACCACCTTTCACTCCCGCAGCGGGCTTCGCTGTCGCCACAGGCACCGGGCGGGTCTCCGGCAGCAGTGCGAAGCAGCCCAGACTGAGCAGCGCGATCCCCGTCAAATATGCGCCGACACCCCACGGAACGCGCCCGCCGTGCTCGGCGAGCGCCGTCGCCACGATCGGCGTGAGCGCGCCCCCCAGGACTCCACCGAGGTTGTAGCCCACCGCGGCTCCCGTGCACCGCACCCGCGGCTCGTACAGCTCCGGCAGATAGGCGGCGATCACCGCGAACATGGTGATGAACGCCGCCAGTGCCCCCAGGAAGCCGAGGAACATCAGCAGCGGCTCGGCCGTCGCCAGCAGCGCGACCATCGGGAACATCCACAGGGCGATGGCCGTGCACCCCGCCAGGCACAGCGGCCGCCGGCCGTAGCGGTCGCCGAGCAGCGCCATCACGGGCGTGAGCGCCCCCTTCACCACCACGGCGGCCATGATGCAGGTCAGCATGACGGTACGGCTCACCCCGAGCCGCTCGGTCCCATAGGCCAGGGACCAGGTCGTCACCGCGTAGAACACCGCGTATCCGACCGCGAGCGCCCCCGCCGTCAGCAGCACCAGCCGCCAGTGGTGCCGTACGACGTCGGCGAGCGGCATGCGCGCGTGGTCCTCGATTTCGAGGAACCGGGGACTCTCGGCGAGCGAGGAGCGCAGCCACAGACCGGCCAGGGCCAGCGCTCCGGCCGCCCAGAACGGCACCCGCCATCCCCACTGCGCGAACTGCGCCTCGGACAGCGTCGCCGACAGCACCAGCATCACGCCGTTGGCGAGCACGAAGCCGATGGCCGGGCCGATCTGCGGAAGGCTCGACCACAGCGCACGCCGCCCGGCGGGCGCGTGTTCCGCGGTCAGCAGCACCGCCCCGCCCCATTCCCCGCCGAGTCCAAGCCCCTGAAGAAAGCGCAGGACGAGCAGCAGCAGGGGAGCGGTGACGCCGATCGAGCCGTACGCCGGCAGACACCCGACCGCGACCGTCGACGCGCCGGTCAGCAGCAGCGAGGCGACGAGAACGGGCCGGCGTCCGCGCCGGTCCCCGATGTGCCCGAAGAGCATCGAGCCCAGCGGCCGGGCCACGAACCCCACCCCGAACGTCCCGAAGGCCGCCAGCGTCCCCGCCACCGGTGAGAACGTCGGGAAGAACAGCGGCCCCAAGACGAGGGCCGCCGCCGTCCCGTAGACGAAGAAGTCGTAGAACTCGATCGCGGTCCCGGCGAGGGAGGCGGCGGCCATCCGCAGCATGGAGGGCGCCTTTACGGTGCGTACATCGTGCATGCCGCGTCAACTACCCACGGTGACCACTGGTTACGGGGGCGCGCGGGGTCGCGGCCCGCGTCAGTAGGTGACGATGATGCGCCGGGCCGGTCCGTCCACGCGGATCACGCCCCCATAAGGGATGACGAGTTGGGGGTCGGTGTGGCCCAGATCCACATCGAAGACGACGAGCATGGTAGGCGCATACGTCTTCAGCACGCGCTCTACGGCCTCGCGCTGCTCCGCCGCGTAACGCGCCGCCTCCTCCGGACTGTTGGGCCGCTCGAAGGACCAGCTCTTGGGGCGGCCCATCAGCAGGGCGGAGAACCGCTGCAGCAGGCCACGCTCGCCGAAGTTGCGCAGGGTCCGGAAGACCTCCGCGGCGCTCGGCAGCTCCTCGGAGGTCTCCAGGAACAGGACGCCGCCGTCGTACTCCGTGAGGTCGTGCGAGACCTCGCGGTCGGCCATCAGCAGCCACCCGAGGATCTCCAGGTTTCCGCCCCAGCCATGCCCCTCGACGACCCGGTCGGCGTTCAGCCAGGTCCAGCCGGCGCCGGGCCGGGTCTGCGGTTCCGCGTCGAAGGTGGCGGGGTCGGCCCAGTCGCGGTTGACGTCGTTCCAGCGCTCGGCGGGCCGGAGTTCGTACTCGCCGGAGGTGAACAGCGCGGCCCTGAGGGACTCGGCGGTCTGCGGGTGCATGGCGCCGGGGCGGCCCAGCTCGCACATCACCGTCGGACCGTGGAAGCCGACGATCCCGGCGTTGCGCAGGTACGCGAGCAGGTTCGTGTTGTCGCTCATCCCGAAGAACGGCTTCGGGTTGGCCCGGATCAACTCCCGGTCCAGCAGCGGCAGCACTGTGATCTGGTCCTCGCCGCCGATCGACGCGATGACCGCCTTGACGTCCGGGTCGGCGAAGGCCGCGTGGATGTCGTCGGCGCGGTCCTGCGGCGACGTGCCCATCTTCCTGGTCGTCGGGTACTCGACCGGTACGAGGCCGTACTCCTCGCGCAGCCGCTGCAGGCCCAGTTCGTAGGGCCGCGGGTAGAGTTCCGCCAGCCCGGACGAGGGGGAGATGACGGCGATGCGGTCGCCGGGCGAGGGCTTGGGAGGATACGAGGGCATCGTCATGCCGGGAGAGTACGGCCCCTTGTCTCGACGCCGCACCGTGATAAACCGGGTCTGAGCAGCGGTCCCTTACCGACCGCCCACCCCGAACGGACCGGAGGAACCGTGCCCCGCACCCTGGCCAACGCCCCGATCATGATCCTCAACGGGCCCAACCTCAATCTGCTCGGCCAGCGTCAGCCGGAGATCTACGGCTCCGACACGCTCGCCGACGTCGAGGCCCTGTGCGCCAAGGCCGCGGCGGCGCACGGTGGGACGGTGGACTTCCGGCAGTCCAACCACGAGGGCGAGTTGGTGGACTGGATCCACGAGGCGCGGCTCAACCACTGCGGGATCGTCATCAACCCCGGCGCCTACTCGCACACGTCCGTCGCGATTCTGGACGCACTGAACACCTGCGACGGCATGCCGGTCCTCGAGGTCCACATCTCCAACATCCACAAGCGCGAGTCGTTCCGGCACCACTCGTACGTCTCCCTGCGTGCCGACGGCGTCATCGCGGGGTGCGGCGTGCAGGGATATGTCTTCGGCGTGGAGCGGGTGGCGGCGCTGGTGGGGGCCGCTCAGGCCGACGCCTAGCGTTTGAAAAAGCGACTGACGCCTTATGGGTATGGCCCCTCATAGGTGCTCAGGCCTGGGCCGCCGGCCGAGGGCGGGGTTCGGAAGACCGGCGGCCCATACCGCGCAGGAGCCGTCATCCTGTGCGGGGCTGCTTCCAGTTGACTGCGCAACGACGTGCCCCGGGAGCGCGCGCGGGTCACCGGCGCGTGCGAATGATTCACACGGGGCGCGCGCAAGGCGCTCGCGCGGGGCGCACGTACGAAGTTCGCGCCGGGCCCGGCGCGTTGGCCGGGACAGCGCTCACCACCCGCGCGCGTGCCACTCCGGCAGATGCGGGCGCTCGGCGCCCAGCGTGGTGTCATTGCCGTGCCCCGGGTAGACCCACGTCTCGTCCGGCAGGACGTCGAAGATCTTCGTCTCGACGTCATGGATCAGGCTGGCGAACGCCTTCGGATTCTTGCGCGTGTTGCCCACACCGCCCGGGAACAGGCAGTCCCCGGTGAAGACGTGCGGGTGGCCGTGCGGGTCGTCGTAGACCAGCGCGATCGACCCCGGCGTGTGCCCCACCAGATGGCGCGCGGTGAGCTCCACACGCCCCACCCGGATCACATCACCGTCGTCGACCAGGACATCGGTCGGCACCGGGATGCCGGGGGCGTCGTCCCGCCCGGCGTACGTACGCGCGCCCGTGGCCGCCACGACCTCGCCGAGCGCCTGCCAGTGGTCACCGTGCTGGTGTGTGGTGACGACGGACGCGATGCCGTCGTCGCCGATCATGCCGAGCAGCGTCTGCGCCTCGTTGGCGGCGTCGATCAGCAGCTGCTCGTCCGTGGCCCGGCAGCGCAGCAGATAAGCGTTGTTGTCCATCGGGCCGACCGCGATCTTGGTGATCATCAGGTCCTTCAGCTCGTGCACGTCCGCCGGTCCGCCGACCGTCACCTCACCGCTGTACGTCATGGCGGCAGCCTATAGTGGGGGAGCGGACCGGGCGGCGTCCACGTGCTACAGCGGGGGGAGCGTCGGCAGATCGCCGCCCTTCACGGTCAGCCCCGAGCCGTCCCGGCGGCCGGCGAGCCAGCCGAGGAGATCGGCGGCCGTCCCCTCCACCGCGAGCGGGCCGCCCGGCGCGCCGCCGCCCGTGGTCCAGGTGCGGCCGCCGTCGGCGACCAGAACGGTCGAGGGCACGTTCCGGTGTCCGCCGAAGCGCTCCGCGAGGAAGTCGATCTCCCGCTCGACGAACTCCGCCGGAAGATCCTCCAGCTCGTACCCGATCCCCAGGTCCACATGGTGCAGCTCGACCTCGACCCAGCGCCGGAACGGCACCCGGGACGCCGAGTCGGTGACCCCGTTGCGCAGCTCCACCGTGCGCGCCCAGTCCGCGGGCGCGGCCCCCGTCGCCCGGAAGCGGGCGTCGGTCTCGCGCAGATCGGCGAGCTGGACGTCGAGGGCGCGCGGGGCGTCCCGCTCGATGTCGGCGTCGCGGGCCTCCCCCGACTCGTACATCGGACGCCCCTCGAGGACGTTCACCAGCGCGTCCGCGTTGCGGGCGAGGTGAGCGAGGACGTGGCCACGGCTCCAGCCGGGCAGCCGTGACGGCTCGGCGGCGGACGCGTTGTCCAGTGCGGCGGCTGCGGTGAGGAGCCGTTCGGTCGCGTCGCGTACAGACGCCAGGTCACGCGCGTGATCAATCATGAGGCCGACCCTAACCCCGCCACTCCTTCGGGTGAAGGTGGTGGGCCAGCCCCGCAAATCGAATGTGCGTGCTATATGGTCGGGTGTGGCGTCGGGCATGCTGGATGGCCGGGGATTGTTTTACGGAACCGGGAATCCGACCGGCGTTGTCAGTGGCTCCCCCTAGTCTGAAGAACGACGGGGGCCCCGCCCCTGTCACTTCTCTCAAGAAAGGTGCGGACCGGCGTGGCCGACCGTCTCATCGTCCGTGGCGCGCGCGAGCACAATCTGAAGAATGTCTCGCTCGACCTGCCACGCGACTCGCTCATCGTCTTCACGGGCCTGTCGGGTTCGGGCAAGTCCTCGCTGGCGTTCGACACGATCTTCGCCGAGGGCCAGCGGCGGTACGTGGAGTCGCTCTCCTCGTACGCCCGCCAGTTCCTCGGCCAGATGGACAAGCCGGACGTCGACTTCATCGAGGGCCTCTCCCCGGCGGTCTCCATCGACCAGAAGTCGACCTCGCGCAACCCGCGCTCGACGGTCGGCACCATCACCGAGGTCTACGACTACCTGCGACTGCTCTTCGCGCGCATCGGCAAGCCACACTGCCCCGAGTGCGGCCGCCCCATCTCGCGCCAGTCGCCGCAGGCGATCGTCGACAAGGTCCTGGAGCTGCCGGAGGGAAGCCGCTTCCAGGTGCTCTCGCCGCTGGTGCGCGAGCGCAAGGGAGAGTTCGTCGACCTGTTCGCGGACCTCCAGACCAAGGGCTACAGCCGCGCCCGCGTGGACGGCGAGACCATCCAGCTCTCCGACCCGCCCACCCTGAAGAAGCAGGAGAAGCACACCATCGAGGTGGTCGTCGACCGCCTCACGGTGAAGGACTCCGCCAAGCGCCGGCTCACCGACTCCGTGGAGACCGCCCTCGGCCTGTCCGGCGGCATGGTCGTGCTCGACTTCGTCGATCTCCCCGCGGACGACCCCGAGCGCGAGCGCATGTACTCGGAGCACCTCTACTGTCCGTACGACGACCTGTCCTTCGAGGAGCTGGAACCGCGCTCCTTCTCCTTCAACTCTCCCTTCGGCGCCTGCCCCGAGTGCACCGGCATCGGCACGCGCATGGAGGTCGACCCGGAGCTGATCGTCCCGGACGAGGACAAGTCCCTCGACGAGGGCGCCATCCACCCCTGGTCGCACGGGCACACCAAGGACTACTTCGGCCGTCTGATCGGCGCCCTCGCGGACGCGCTGGGGTTCCGGACGGACATCCCCTTCGCCGGTCTGCCGCAGCGCGCCAAGAAGGCACTGCTCCACGGCCACAAGACGCAGATCGAGGTCCGCTACCGCAACAGGTACGGCCGCGAGCGCGTCTACACCACGCCGTTCGAGGGCGCCGTCCCCTTCGTCAAGCGCCGGCACAGCGAGGCCGAGAGCGACGCCAGCCGTGAGCGCTTCGAGGGCTATATGCGCGAGGTGCCCTGCCCCACCTGTCAGGGCACGCGCCTGAAGCCGATCGTCCTCGCGGTCACGATCATGGAGAAGTCGATCGCCGAGGTCTCCGCGATGTCCATCAGCGACTGCGCGGACTTCCTGGGCGAGCTGAAGCTCAACGCCCGCGACAAGAAGATCGCCGAGCGGGTGCTGAAGGAAGTCAACGAGCGGCTGCGGTTCCTGGTCGACGTCGGCCTGGACTACCTCTCGCTCAACCGCGCGGCCGGCACGCTCTCCGGCGGCGAGGCCCAGCGCATCCGCCTGGCCACGCAGATCGGCTCCGGCCTGGTCGGCGTCCTGTACGTCCTGGACGAGCCGTCCATCGGTCTGCACCAGCGTGACAACCACCGGCTGATCGAGACCCTGGTCCGGCTGCGCGACATGGGCAACACGCTCATCGTCGTCGAGCACGACGAGGACACCATCAAGGTCGCCGACTGGGTCGTCGATATCGGCCCCGGCGCGGGCGAGCACGGCGGCAAGGTCGTGCACAGCGGCTCGCTCAAGGAACTGCTGGCCAACGCCGAGTCGCAGACAGGTCAGTATCTGTCCGGCAAGAAGTCCATCCCGCTGCCCGACATCCGGCGCCCGCAGGACCCGTCCCGCCGGCTCACCGTGCACGGCGCCCGCGAGAACAACCTGCAGGACATCGACGTGTCCTTCCCGCTGGGCGTGTTCACGGCCGTCACCGGTGTGTCCGGTTCCGGCAAGTCGACGCTGGTCAACGACATCCTCTACACGCACCTGGCCCGCGAGCTGAACGGCGCGAGGAACGTCCCCGGCCGGCACACGCGCGTGGACGGCGACGACCTCGTCGACAAGGTCGTGCACGTCGACCAGTCGCCGATCGGCCGCACCCCGCGGTCCAACCCGGCGACGTACACCGGCGTCTTCGACCACGTCCGCAAGCTGTTCGCCGAGACGACCGAGGCGAAGGTCCGCGGCTACCTGCCCGGCCGCTTCTCCTTCAACGTCAAGGGCGGCCGCTGCGAGAACTGCGCGGGCGACGGCACGATCAAGATCGAGATGAACTTCCTCCCGGACGTCTACGTCCCGTGCGAGGTCTGCCACGGCGCCCGCTACAACCGGGAGACACTGGACGTCCACTACAAGGGCAAGTCCATCGCCGACGTCCTGAACATGCCGATCGAGGAGGCGACGGAGTTCTTCGAAGCCGTTCCCCCGATCGCCCGCCATCTCAACACACTCAAGGACGTCGGACTCGGCTACGTCCGCCTCGGACAGTCCGCGACCACCCTGTCCGGCGGTGAGGCGCAGCGCGTCAAGCTCGCCAGCGAACTGCAGAAGCGCTCCACCGGACGCACGGTCTACGTCCTGGACGAGCCGACCACCGGTCTGCACTTCGAGGACATCAGCAAGCTGCTGAAGGTCCTGTCCGGCCTGGTCGACAAGGGCAACACGGTCATCGTCATCGAGCACAACCTCGATGTGATCAAGACCGCCGACTGGGTCGTCGACATGGGCCCGGAGGGCGGCGCCGGCGGCGGTCTCGTCGTCGCCGAGGGAACGCCGGAGGAGGTCGCCGGGGTCCCGGCCAGCCACACCGGCAAGTTCCTGCGCGAGATCCTCGGCGCCGACCGCATCAGCGACGCGGCGTCGGTGCCGGCCCAGCGCAAGACGGCGGCCAGGAAGACGGTCGCCGCCAAGTCGACGGCGAAGAAGACGGCCACGGCCCGGACGACCAGGACCGCCAACAACACGGCGACCGAGAAGGCGGCCGCGGTCACGAAGAAGGCGGCACCCGCGAAGAAGACGACGCGGGCACGGAAGGCGTGAGCCGGGCAGCGGCCACGCTCTGACAAATCCTCAGAGAGCGGCGCCCCGCGGGAACTCCCCGCGGGGCGCCGCTCGTTCCACAGCGGCCACTTTGGCCCTGACGGTGTCGAACGTGCCGGTCTTGCAAGTGCCGCTAGAACTCCCCGAGCTCGGCGGCGAACGGCGGTTCCGCCCCCGCCCGTGAACAGGTCACCGCCGCCGCACGCGCCGCGAACCGCAGCAGCCGCGCCCAGCCGTCGGCGCCAAGGCCGGCCAGCGCCTCGGCGGAGAGGGCGTCCTGCACAGCCAGGCCGTGCAGCAGGGCCGCGTTCACCGTGTCGCCTGCGCCGATCGTGTCGACGACCTCGACCTTCTCGCCCGGCACGGAGTGCTCCGCGCCGTCCCGGGTGAAGACGGTGAGACCGTCGCCGCCCCGGGTGATCACCACGGCCGCGGGGCCGGCGCCCAGCCACTCGCGCGGAGTGCCGCCCAGCCACTGGGCGTCCTCCTCGGAGACCTTCAGCAGCGCCACCGACGGCAGCCAGCTCCTGAACCGCGCCCGGTAGGCATCCGCGTCCGGGATCAGACCCGCCCGGATGTTCGGGTCGAGCGCCGTGAAGAGTCCCTGCCCGGCCGCGGTCCGCATCAGCCGCTCGTAGGCGCTCGCCCCGGGCTCCAGGACGAGCGAGCAGGTCCCGAACGACACCGCGCGTGCCGTGGCCGGGAGCTCGGCGGGCGCCGTGAACAGGCGGTCGGCGGTGCCTTCGACATAGAAGGAGTAGGCGGCCGACCCGTGCCCGTCGATCGTGGCGACCGCGAGCGTGGTCGGCTCCGTGCCGCGCTGCACCCCCGAGACGTCCACGCCGGCCCGGCGCAGCCCGTCGAGCAGGGCCTCGCCGAAGGCGTCGTACGAGGTGCGGGAGCAGAAGGCCGTGGGGGAGCCGAGACGGCCGAGGGCCACGGCCGTGTTGTAGGGCCCGCCGCCGAGTGCCGGCTTCAGGCCCGCCAGGGCACCCGCGCCCTGCGGTACGAGGTCGATCAGTGCCTCACCGGCGACGACGATCACGAGTCGCTTCCTTTCCTGGACTGGTCGGCGGCCCGCTCGGGCCGCTCCGGGCAGCCGCACGACGTGCGGTGGACGAAGGTGCAGGGCAGCCGCACGGTCCGGGCGGGCCGGTCCGGCGCGGCGAGGCGGTTGAGCAGTACCCGGACGGCCTGCGCGCCGATCTCCTTGCTGGGCTGGGCGACCGCGGTGAGCCGGGGCGAGAACAGATCCGCCCAGGCGAAGTCGTCGAAGCAGCACAGGGCGATGTCGTCGGGCACGCTCAGACCGCGTTCGCGCAGGGCGCGCAGGGTGCCGATGGTCATCGCGTTGTTGGCGGTGATCAGCGCCGTCGGCGGGTCGGCGAGGGAGAGCAGGTCCATGGCGGCCCGCTCGGCACCCGCCGACTCGGAGTTGCCGGGGGCCACGAGTCGTTCGTCGTGGGCCAGCCCGGCAGCGGTGAGGCCCTGCCGGTAGCCGGTGATCCGCTCGACGGTGGTGCTGAGCCCGGGCATTCCCGCGACCAGGCCGATCCGGCGGTGGCCCCGTCCGGCGAGGTGGGTGACGAGCCCGGCCATCGGGTCGGTGTTCTCCGCACAGACCTGGTCGAAGCGCAGGGTGTCGTCGGTGTGCGCGTCGATCACGCGGTCCAGGAACACGGTCGGCACGGCGTGGCGGCCCAGATAGGCGATGAGCTCCCGAGGGTCGGCGGAGGGGGCGACGATCATGCCGTCCACGCGTCGCTCGTGGAGCAGCTGGACGACCTTGCGTTCGTGACCGGGGTCGTCGTGCGGGTCGGCGATAAGCAGGCTGTAGCCCTCTTCCAGGGCGCCGGCCTCGACGCCCTGGAGGATCTCCGTGAAGTAGGGGTTGCTGATCGCCGAGACCGCGAGCCCGATGGAGCGGGTACGGGAGGTCACCAGGGAGCGGGCGAGCGTGTTGGGCGTGTAGCCGAGCTCGTCGATCGCGTCCAGCACCGCCCGACGGGTGTGGGGCAGCACCGGACGCGTGCCGTTCAGCACGTGGGAGACGGTCGCCACGGAGACTCCGGCGCTCCGTGCGACGTCGGCCATGGTGGGCATCGTGTTCCCTCCTGGGCCCGCGGTGGGCCTTCTGGCGGGGAAGGTATCCCATCCGGCGCCGCGCGTAAACGCTTGCGTAAACGTTTACGTCACTTCACTAGGTCCCCTTCACGTCCCTGTGTCCCCTTCACGCCCACTTCGACCCACTCCGGCCCGGGATTACCGCCCCAGGTATCGTCGGCCTGCACCACCCGCCCCCGAACAGTGGAGACCCCTGATGTCCGCCCGACCCCCAGCGAGCCGCCGTACCGTCCTTCGAGGAGCCGCCGCCACTCCGCTCGCCGGCCTCGGCCTCGCCGCGTGCTCGGGGGCAGGGGGCGGTGTCACCACGGACGCGAGGCCGACCGCGCCCGTCGAGCTCGGCGCCGAGGGCGAGGTCGCCAAGGGGAGCGCGAAGCTGTACCGGGACCACAACGTGGTGGTCAGCCGGGACGGGGACGGCACGCTGAAGGCGTACAGCACGATCTGCACGCACGCGGGATGCGCCATCAACAAGCTTCAGGGGACGACGCTGATCTGCCCGTGCCACGGGAGCGAGTTCGACGCCGTGACCGGAAAGGTGGTGCAGGCTCCGGCCACGGAGCCCTTGGACGAGCTGCCGGTCAAGGCCACGAACGGCAAGATCATCGCGGGGCCCGGCGCCTGATCACCGGATGACCCGGGGCCTGATCACCGGATGAGCGGGGAGGCGTTCACTCCCAGTCCCAGCCGATCCCCACGATGCCCGGCCGTACCCGTGGCTCCACCAGGTGCACCGAGCGGTGCGGCCCGCTCAGGGGCAGCTCCTGGCGGCCGCTGCGCGGAGCAGCCGCCGAATGCTGGGCGAACCGGTGGCAGCGCACCGGCAGCGCGTTCGTGTCGAACCGCACCTGGAGCGCGTACTGGCCGCCGGGATAGCCGAAACCGCGCAGGTACTCGCGTGAGAGCCCGGCCGTGCCGTCCTCGACGGCGTACCGGAACAGGAAGGTGTCGCCGGACCGCAGCCGGGTGCCGAAGAGCAGCTCGGTGACGAGCACGCCGGTGTCCCGGTCCAGGCGGACGCGTCCCGTGCGGCAGTTCTCCAGGGCGTGCACCGCCATGCGCTCCGGCGCGCAGCCCGGGTCGCCGTGGTGGACGGCCACGAAGCGGTCGACGCCGTCCCGGTGGGCCCGCATGATGTGGTGTGACTCGCGGCCCGCCAGCTCCCGGCGGGCGCCGATCCGTACCCGCTCGTGGTGCCCGAGGGTGTGCAGCCCGCCGTCGAGGGACCAGCCCAGCTCGGCCATGAGCCGGTCCAGGACGTCCGAGGCCTCGATCATCGAGCGGTACGACCGGGCCGCCGGGCGCTGCCCGGGCGAGCGGCCGTCCGCCTCGGCCAGCAGCCGGATCAGCGACTCGTCGGGCAGTTGCAGGATCTCCTCCAGCGCCCGTACGGCCCGCAGCGACTCGGGGCGCTGGGGGCGGCGGGCGCCCTGCTGCCAGTAACTCAGGCTCGTCACACCCACCTTGACCCCGTACCGCGACAGATGGTGCTGCACCCGCTGGAGCGGCAGCCCGCGGGCGGCGATCGCGGCGCGCAGCGCGACATGGAAGGGGCCGCCCCGTAGGGCCGTGTCCAGTTCCGCGGTGCCGACGTCCGCGTGCTCAATGGCGTGCCGCATGCGCAGGGGCCTTTCTGTGAAGGTTCACTACGGCTGGTCAGACCGTTCGCGCGGGTCTCCGGGGCCACCCCGTCGGCGCCGGGGCGTCTGCACATCCGTACGCCGCATCCGGACGCCGTCGTTCACGGCCCCGAGTTCCCCCGCATTGAAGCGTGTTGACCAAGCCCCGACAACACCTCCTGTCCAACCGCGCCGCCCACCTGGCCGAGCCGCGACCCCGCCGTGCGTGGGACTTGCCCGCGGTCGGGGCACCGACGACGCCCTTACGCTCGGTGAGCGGCACCCTGGCCGCGGCTGACGGGGCCGCGGGCGGCGGACGCCGCACGGGCCGGTGACCGCCGGCCTGGGGCGGCGCGCCGTTGTCCACAATCCCGTCTTTGTCCACAACCTCGCCGTTGTCCACAGCCCCGCCGGAGTGTCACCCCACGCCAGTAGGGTGTGAGACATGGCCGACCCCTCCAGCTACCGCCCCAAGCCGGGAGAGATCCCGGACTCTCCCGGGGTGTACAAATTCCGCGACGAGCACCGCCGGGTGATCTACGTCGGAAAGGCGAAGAGCCTGCGCCAGCGCCTGGCGAACTACTTCCAGGACCTGGCCGGCCTGCACCCGCGCACCCGGACGATGGTCACCACGGCCGCGTCGGTGGAGTGGACCGTCGTGTCCACGGAGGTCGAGGCGCTGCAGCTGGAGTACTCCTGGATCAAGGAGTTCGACCCCCGGTTCAACGTCAAGTACCGCGACGACAAGAGCTACCCGTACCTCGCGGTGACGATGAACGAGGAGTTCCCGCGGGTGCAGGTGATGCGCGGTCACAAGAAGAAGGGCGTGAGGTACTTCGGGCCGTACGGGCACGCCTGGGCCATTCGTGACACGGTCGATCTGCTGCTGCGGGTGTTCCCCGTGCGCACCTGCTCGGCCGGCGTCTTCAAGAACGCCGCCCGCACCGGACGCCCCTGCCTGCTCGGCTACATCGGCAAGTGCTCGGCGCCCTGTGTGGGCCGGATCCCCGCCGAGGAACACCGAGAACTGGCGGAGGAGTTCTGCGACTTCATGGCCGGCCGGACGGGCACGTACGTCCGCCGCCTGGAGAAGCGGATGACGGAGGCGGCCGAGGAGATGGAGTACGAGCGGGCCGCCCGCCTGCGTGACGACATCGAGGCCCTGAAGAAGGCCATGGAGAAGAACGCGGTCGTGCTCGCGGACGCGACCGACGCCGACCTGATCGCCGTCGCCGAGGACGAGCTGGAGGCGGCCGTCCAGATCTTCCATGTGCGCGGCGGGCGCGTGCGCGGCCAGCGCGGCTGGGTGACCGACAAGGTCGAGGAGGTCACCGCCGCCGCCCTCGTCGAGCACGCCCTCCAGCAGCTCTACGGCGAGGAGACCGGGGACGCCGTCCCCAAGGAGGTCCTCGTCCCGGCGCTGCCCGACCCGGTCGAGCCCGTCCAGGACTGGCTGACCGGACGCCGCGGCTCGAATGTCTCGCTGCGCATCCCGCAGCGCGGCGACAAGCGGGCCCTGATGGAGACGGTCGAGCGCAACGCCCTGCAGGCGCTCGCCCTGCACAAGACCAAGCGCGCCTCCGACCTCACCACGCGCTCGCGGGCCCTGGAGGAGATCGCGGACGCGCTCGACCTGGACAGCGCCCCCCTCAGGATCGAGTGCTACGACATCTCGCACCTCCAGGGCGACGACGTGGTGGCCTCCATGGTCGTCTTCGAGGACGGCCTGCAGCGCAAGAGCGAGTACCGCCGCTTCCAGATCAAGGGCTTCGAGGGCCAGGACGACGTGCGCTCCATGCACGAGGTGATCACCCGCCGCTTCCGGCGCTACCTCGCGGAGAAGGAGCGGACAGGCGAGTGGGTGGAGGACGACGCGGGGACCGACGGTCTGCCCGGCAACGGCCTCAAGGACGACGACGGCCGTCCCAAGAAGTTCGCCTACCCGCCCCAGCTCGTCGTCGTGGACGGCGGTCAGCCGCAGGTCGCGGCCGCCAAGCGGGCCCTGGACGAGCTGGGTATCGACGACATCGCCGTCTGCGGCCTCGCCAAGCGCCTGGAGGAGGTCTGGCTGCCGGCCGACGACGACCCGGTCGTCCTGCCCCGCACCAGCGAGGGCCTGTATCTGCTCCAGCGCGTCCGCGACGAGGCGCACCGCTTCGCGATCACCTATCAGCGGACCAAACGCGCCAAGCGCTTCCGCGCGGGTCCCCTGGACGAGGTGCCGGGCCTCGGCGACACCCGCAAACAGGCGCTGATCAAGCACTTCGGTTCGGTGAAGAAGCTGCGGTCGGCCACAATCGAGCAGATCCAGGAGGTGCCCGGCATAGGCCGGAAGACGGCCGAGATCATTGCCGCGGCCCTGGCCGGGGCGGCTCCGGCCGCGCCCGCCGTGAACACGGCGACCGGAGAGATCATTGATGACGAGGAACCCGAAGCGACGGCGGGTGCCTCGGGGGATCCCGTGACCGCGGGAGCCCCGGACGAACGACGGGGGCAGGAGACATGACCGAGCACGAAGCACAGCCCGCAGCGGAGCGAGATCGGGCGCACACGGAAACGGGCGAGGAACAGCCGCAGCAGGCGGCCCAGGACGTCGCCGGGGAAAACGGAGCACAGGTGAGTACGGACAGCACGGCGGCAGGGGTCCCCGAGGCGGCCATCCCCGAGCTGGTGATCATCTCCGGCATGTCCGGAGCGGGCCGGTCGACGGCCGCCAAGTGTCTGGAGGACCTCGGCTGGTTCGTCGTCGACAACCTCCCGCCCGCGCTCATCCCCACCATGGTGGAGCTCGGAGCGCGCTCCCAGGGCAACGTGGCGCGGATCGCGGTCGTCGTCGACGTGCGCGGCCGCCGCTTCTTCGACAACCTGCGCCAGTCCCTCGCCGACCTCGACACCAAGGGTGTCACCCGGCGCATCGTCTTCCTGGAGTCCTCCGACGAGGCCCTGGTGCGCCGCTTCGAGTCCGTCCGCCGTCCGCACCCGCTGCAGGGCGACGGCCGTATCGTCGACGGCATCGCCGCCGAGCGCGAGCTGCTGCGCGAGCTGCGCGGTGACGCCGACCTGGTGATCGACACCTCCAGCCTCAACGTGCACGAGCTGCGCGCCAAGATGGACGCCCAGTTCGCCGGCGACGAGGAGCCCGAGCTGCGGGCCACCGTGATGTCGTTCGGCTTCAAGTACGGCCTCCCGGTCGATGCCGACCTGGTCGCGGACATGCGGTTCCTGCCCAACCCGCACTGGGTCCCGGAGCTGCGCCCGTACACCGGCCTCAACGAGGAGGTCGCCGCGTACGTCTTCAACCAGCCCGGCGCCAAGGAGTTCCTGGACCGGTACGCCGAGCTGCTGCGGCTGATCGCCGCCGGCTACCGCCGCGAGGGCAAGCGCTACGTGACCATCGCCATCGGCTGCACCGGCGGCAAGCACCGCTCCGTCGCCATGTCCGAGAAGCTCGCCGCGCGCCTCGCGGCCGAGGGCGTGGAGACGGTGGTCGTGCACCGGGACATGGGACGGGAATGACAGCACGTACTCCGCGGCTGAGCAGGCTGCGCCGGATGGTCCCCGAGGCTCGCGCGGGCCGCCCCGCCGAGGCCCGTGGCGGCCGGCCGCGCCGCCGCGGCGCCCAGCCCAAGGTGGTCGCCCTCGGTGGCGGCATGGGCCTGTCCGCCTCGCTCGCCGCGCTGCGCCGGATCACCGGCGACCTCACCGCCGTCGTCACCGTGGCCGACGACGGCGGCTCCAGCGGACGCCTGCGCGACGAGCTGGGCGTGCTTCCCCCGGGCGATCTGCGCAAGGCCCTGGCCGCGCTGTGCGGCGACGACGACTGGGGCCAGACCTGGGCGCGGGTCATCCAGCACCGCTTCACCTCCCAGGGCGATCTGCACGACCACGCGGTCGGCAACCTGTTGATCGTGGCGCTCTGGGAGCAGCTCGGCGATCATGTCCAGGCCCTCGACCTGGTCGGGAAGCTGCTCGGCGCGCATGGACGTGTGCTGCCCATGTCCGCCGTGCCGCTGGAGCTCCAGGCCCTGGTGAAGGGGCATGATCCGGACCGGCCGGAGGACGTGGACACCGTGCGCGGCCAGGCGACCGTCGCCCTCACGCCCGGCGAGGTGCAGTCCGTGCACCTGGTGCCGCACGACCCGCCCGCCGTGCCCGAGGCCGTCGAGGCGGTCCTGGACGCGGACTGGGTGGTGCTGGGCCCCGGTTCCTGGTTCTCCTCGGTCATCCCGCACCTGCTGGTGCCCGAGCTGCTGGACGCCCTCACGGAGACCAAGGCGCGCCGGGTACTCTCACTGAACCTCGCCCCGCAGCCCGGAGAAACCGAAGGTTTCTCCCCGCAGCGTCATTTGGAGGTTTTGGGGCGACACGCCCCTAAACTCGCCCTGGACGTGGTGCTGGCAGACGAGGCCGCCGTGCCCGATCGCGACTCGCTCACCGAGGCCGCCGAGCGGCTCGGAGCCGCGGTCGAGCTGGCGCCGGTGGCCCGGACCGACGGTTCTCCGCGGCACGACCCGGAGCTGTTGGCCGCCGCGTACGACCGTATTTTTCGGATGCATGGAAGGATCGGCCCATGGCGATGACGGCAGCGGTGAAGGACGAGATCTCCCGGCTCCCCGTCACCCGGACCTGCTGCAGAAAGGCGGAGGTCTCCGCCATCCTGCGGTTCGCCGGCGGCCTTCACCTGGTGAGCGGGCGCATCGTGATCGAGGCGGAGCTGGACACCGCGATGGCGGCCCGGCGCCTCAAGCGGGACATCCTGGAGATCTTCGGCCACAGCTCCGAGCTGATCGTGATGGCGCCCGGCGGACTGCGCCGCGGCTCGCGGTACGTCGTGCGCGTGGTCGCGGGCGGCGACCAGCTGGCCCGGCAGACGGGGCTGGTCGACGGCCGCGGGCGCCCGATCCGGGGCCTGCCCCCGCAGGTGGTCTCGGGGGCCACCTGTGACGCGGAGGCGGCCTGGCGCGGGGCGTTCCTGGCGCACGGCTCGCTGACCGAGCCCGGCCGCTC
Organism: Streptomyces herbicida; assembly: GCF_032656585.1. Classification (NCBI taxonomy): domain Bacteria; kingdom Bacillati; phylum Actinomycetota; class Actinomycetes; order Kitasatosporales; family Streptomycetaceae; genus Streptomyces; species Streptomyces herbicida. Next base: position 86,003 of record NZ_JAUYWJ010000008.1, on the reverse strand, counting down.
CTCCTCCCTGGAGGTGACCTGCCCGGGCCCGGAGGCCGCGCTCGCCCTGGTCGGCGCCGCACGCCGGCTGTCGATCGCCGCGAAGGCCCGCGAGGTCCGGGGCGTGGACCGGGTCGTCGTCCGCGACGGTGACGCGATCGGTGCCCTGCTGACCCGCCTCGGCGCGCACGAGTCCGTGCTGGCCTGGGAGGAGCGCCGGATGCGCCGCGAAGTCCGGGCCACGGCCAACCGGCTCGCCAACTTCGACGACGCCAACCTGCGCCGCTCCGCGCGCGCGGCCGTCGCCGCAGGTGCCCGTGTCCAGCGTGCCCTGGAGATCCTCGGCGACGAGGTCCCCGAGCACCTCGCGGCCGCCGGGCGGCTGCGCATGGAGCACAAGCAGGCCTCCCTGGAGGAGCTGGGCGCGCTCGCCGACCCGCCGCTCACCAAGGACGCCGTCGCGGGCCGTATCCGCCGGCTGCTGGCGATGGCCGACAAGCGCGCCTCCGACCTGGGCATCCCGGGGACCGAGGCGAACCTCTCCGAGGAGCTGGCCGACAACCTGGCCGGGTGAGTGAAGGACCGTCAACTTGCCGGTGCCGGCGCCCGTTCGGGTGCCGGCACCGGCGTTTGCGTGGCTATGAGGCGCCCTTGACTCGATCATGAAGTGTCATGAGCCTGGCATGTGTTCGCTGCTGTGGCGGACCAGGCTAGGGGGGTTCATGAGACGTAGAGCGAGATCGATCCTCGCTGTCGGCGCACTCCTGTTCGGCGTCGCCGGCCTCGCACCCATCGCCCAGGCACAGAGCGGAAGTTCCGGCAGGGCGGCCGCGGACGACGGCGCCGAGATCAAGGTCTTCCGCGCCGAAGTCACTCAGAAGCAGATACCTCTGCTGCTCCAGGCCGGCCAGGACGGTCATGAACTCGGCGAGCAGGTGACCGCAAGCGGCCGGACCGCCGTGGAGGTCTATCTCACCGACAAGCAGGCCGAGAAGCTCGAGAAGCAGGGTGTCGCCCTCACCGAGCACACCCTGTCGGCCAAGGCCGAGGCGCGCGTCGAGGACGCGTCCCAAGGCGTGTTCCGCCCCTACAGCGGCAGCGGCGGACTCAAGGAAGAGATCGTCAGGACCGGCCAGGCCAACCCCGGTCTCACCAAGGTCGAGTCCATCGGCAGGACCATCAACGGCCAGGACATCCTCGCGCTCAAACTGACCAAGAACGCGAAGAAGTCGAAGGACGGCTCGAAGCCCTCCGTGCTGTATGTGTCCAACCAGCACGCGCGCGAGTGGATCACGCCGGAGATGACCCGGCGTCTGATGCACTACTACCTGGACAAGTACAAGACGGACAAGCGGATCAAGAAGATCGTCGACTCGACCGAGCTGTGGTTCGTCCTCTCGGCCAACCCCGACGGCTACGACTACACCTTCCGGAACTCCGACACCCGCCTGTGGCGCAAGAACCTGCGGGACGTCAACGGCGACGGCGTCATCTCCGCCGGCGACGGCGTCGACCTCAACCGCAACTTCGCCTACAAGTGGGGCTACGACGACGAGGGTTCGTCCCCCAACCCGACCAGCCAGACCTACCGCGGCGCGAGCCCCGGGTCCGAGCCCGAGACGCGGGCGCTGGACCGCTTCGAGAAGCGCGTCGGCTTCACCTATGGCATCAACTACCACTCCGCCGCCGAGCTCCTCCTCTACGGCGTCGGCTGGCAGGTGGCCACCCCGACCCCGGACGACGTCCTCTACAAGGCGCTCGCCGGCACCCCCGACCACTCCGCGGTCCCGGGCTACCACCCGCAGGTCTCCTCGGAGCTGTACACCACCAACGGCGAGGCGGACGGTCACGCGTCCAACGTCAACGGCATGGCGATGTTCACCCCCGAGATGTCGACCTGCCAGACGGCGTCGAACCTCGACCCGAACGACGCCTGGAAGGCCTCCGACTGCCAGTCGGTCTTCAACTTCCCCGACGACGAGAAGCTGATCCAGCAGGAGTTCCAGAAGAACGTCCCGTTCGCGCTCTCCGTCGCCGAGACCGCCGCCCACCCCGACCAGCCGGTCTCCTCGGTCGGCCTGAGCGCCGCCGACTTCACCCCGGCGACGTTCTCCACGTCGTACGCGCGCGGCGCCGACCAGCAGGTCTCGGTCGTCGTACGGAAGTCGGTGCGCGACAAGGAGCTCAAGTACCGCGTCAACGGCGGCCGTACGCAGGACCAGGCGCTCCGGCCCTGGAAGGGCGGCGAGACCTACGGGGGCGAGGACAACCTCTACTTCGACGAGTACCGGGCCAAGGTCAAGGACGGCAAACCGGGCGACAAGGTCGAGGTGTGGTTCACCGGCCGGGCCAGGGGCGGCAAGAAGGTCGCCGGCTCGCACTTCACCTACACGGTCGCCGAGCGGCCCAAGGCGGACACCCTCGTGGTCGCCGAGGAGGGCGTGGCCGCCACACAGGCCCAGAAGTACGTGGACGCGCTGAAGGCGAACGGCCGCAAGGCGATCGTCTGGGACGTCGCCACGCAGGGCGCGCCCGACGCGCTCGCCGTGCTCAAGTACTTCAGGACCGTCGTCCACTACTCGGGTGCGACCGGTCCCGGCAACGCCACCCAGCTCCAGCTGCGCGCCTACCTGAACGAGGGCGGCAAGCTGATCGAGGCCGGCGAACTGGCCGGCGGCAGCGTGAAACTCGCCGACGGCACCCCGTCGGACGACTTCAGCCAGTACTACCTGGGCGCCTACTCGCGCACGTCGACCCCCGGAGCCACCGGCTTCACCGGCTCCGGCAACCTCGACGGCTACACCGGCGCCCTCGGCGACGCTCCCGGCAACGCCCTCGACAAGGCCGGCACCTACGGCGTCACCTCCGACGAGCTGTCGGTGGCCAAGTACCCGCAGTTCGCCAGCGCGGGGGCGGGTCAGTTCGCCGGAACCGTCAACCCGTACGGGCCGTACGCGGGCTCCTCCATGGTCGCCGCGGTCCACACCGACGACGCCTACAAGCGCCTCACCCGCACCATCGACCTCACCGGCGTCGGCGCCTCCGACAAGCCGACCCTGAGCACCCGGCTGCTGTGGGACACCGAGCCCGGCTACGACCACGCCGTGGTCGAGGCGCACACCGTCGGCGCGGACGACTGGACGACCCTCCCGGAGACGGGCGGCGCCACCAGCACCGCCGTCCCGGCGGAGTGCGGGGCCGGATTCCTGATCGGCGAGCACCCGTGGCTCAAGCACTATCTGACGCTCGCGGACAACGCCTGCACGGCGACCGGGACCACCGGCTCCTGGAACAGCCTCACCGGCAGTTCCAGCGGCTGGCAGCAGGTCGGCTTCGACCTCAGCGCCTACGCAGGCAAGTCCGTCCAGGTCTCCATCAGCTACATCACCGACCCCGGCACCGGTGGGCACGGCGTCCTCGCCGACGAGGCCTCGCTGGTGGTCGGCGGCACGGCGAAGGAGACCGAGGGCTTCGAGTCGTCGCTGGGCCCCTGGAGCGTGGCCGGACCGCCCGTCGGCAGCCCGGCGGTCCTGAAGGACTGGAGCCGCACCGGAGCCCTGTTCAAGACGTACGGAGCGGTCACCACGAAGGACACCGTGCTGCTGGGCTTCGGCCTGGAGCAGGTCCCCGCGGCGGCCGACCGGACGGCACTGGTCAAGAAGGCGCTGGCGTCACTCGACAAGTGAGCCGACCCGCTCACGAACGAGTGACAACACCGCCGCGAGGCACCGTCATTTCCTGACATGGCGGGGCGATCAACCCCCCGAAGAATGGCGGTCCGTACCCCTACTGACGGGTACGGACCGCCCTGCCGTGTATGAGGCATCTGGATGTCACCTCGGGAGCCTCAGGGAGGTAGGGTCGGGGGTGGTCGGGGACATCCCAAATACAGCTCGCCGGCATCGCATGGCCGGCGTACCAACGAGGAGATCGGTTCGTGACGATCCGCGTAGGCATCAACGGCTTCGGTCGTATCGGTCGCAACTACTTCCGCGCGCTGCTGGAGCAGGGCGCAGACATCGAGATCGTGGCTGTCAACGACCTGGGTGACACCGCGACCACCGCCCACCTGCTGAAGTACGACACCATCCTGGGTCGTCTGAAGCAGGAGGTGTCCCACACCGCCGACACCATCACCGTCGACGGCCACACCATCAAGGTGCTGTCCGAGCGCAACCCCGCCGACATCCCGTGGGGCGAGCTCGGCGTCGACATCGTCATCGAGTCCACCGGCATCTTCACCAAGAAGGAAGACGCCGCGAAGCACATCGCCGGCGGCGCCAAGAAGGTCCTCATCTCGGCTCCGGCCAAGGACGAGGACATCACCATCGTCATGGGCGTCAACCAGGACAAGTACGACCCGGCGAACCACCACGTCATCTCCAACGCCTCCTGCACCACCAACTGTGTGGCGCCGATGGCGAAGGTCCTCGACGAGAACTTCGGCATCGTCAAGGGTCTGATGACCACGGTGCACGCGTACACGAACGACCAGCGCATCCTGGACTTCCCGCACAAGGACCTGCGCCGCGCCCGTGCCGCCGCCGAGAACATCATCCCGACCACGACGGGCGCCGCCAAGGCCACCGCCCTGGTGCTCCCGCAGCTCAAGGGCAAGCTGGACGGCATCGCCATGCGCGTCCCGGTCCCGACCGGCTCGGTCACCGACCTCGTCGTCGAGCTCGGCCGTGAGGTCACCAAGGAAGAGGTCAACGCCGCCTTCCAGAAGGCCGCCGAGGGCGAGCTCAAGGGCCTCCTCGACTACACCGAGGACCAGATCGTCTCCTCCGACATCGTCAACGCCCCGGCGTCCTGCACGTTCGACTCCTCCCTGACCATGGTCCAGGAGGGCAAGAACGTGAAGATCATCGGCTGGTACGACAACGAGTGGGGCTACTCCAACCGCCTCGTCGACCTGACGGTCTTCGTCGGCAACCAGCTCTGATCGGCAGAGCAGGCACCTGATGTGACAGCAGGGCTCGGGCAGCGCACCGTCGCGCTGCCCGAGCCCTGACGCACGTGCGGATCGACCCTCTATGTACGGTCGATCAGCCCTCGTACGATCAAGAGCCCTCCTCAGGAGTCCCCTCATGAAGACCATCGACGAACTTCTCGCGGAAGGCGTGGCCGGCAAGCGGGTCTTCGTCCGCGCCGACCTCAATGTGCCGCTCGCCGACGGCGTGATCACCGACGACGGCCGTATCCGCGCCGTCCTGCCCACCGTCAAGGCTCTCGCCGACGCGGACGCCAAGGTGGTCGTCGCCTCGCACCTGGGCCGTCCCAAGGGCGCCCCGGACCCGGCCTTCTCGCTGCTGCCCGCCGCCGAGCGGCTCGGTGAACTCCTCGGTGCCCCGGTCGCGTTCGCCGAGGACACCGTCGGCCCCGCCGCCCACGACGCCGTGAACGGTCTGCAGCCCGGCCAGGTCGCGGTCATCGAGAACCTGCGCTTCAACGCCGGCGAGACCTCCAAGGACGACACCGAGCGCGGCGAGTTCGCCGACCAGCTGGCGGCCCTCGCGGACGTCTACGTGGGTGACGGCTTCGGCGCCGTGCACCGGGGGCACGCCTCCGTGTACGACCTCCCGGCCCGACTGCCGCACTACGCCGGCTACCTCATCGCCACCGAGGTCGGCGTCCTCAAGAAGCTCACCGAAGACGTCAAGCGGCCCTACGTCGTCGCGCTCGGCGGCGCCAAGGTCTCCGACAAGCTCGCCGTCATCGACGAGCTGCTCGGCAAGGCCGACCGCCTCCTCATCGGCGGCGGCATGGCCTACACCTTCCTCAAGGCCAAGGGCTACGAGGTCGGCATCTCCCTCCTCCAGGAGGACCAGGTCCCGACCGTCACCGAGTACATGGAGCGCGCGGAGAAGCAGGGCGTCGAGCTGCTGCTCCCCGTGGACGTCGTGGTCGCCCGGGAGTTCCCGGACCTGAAGGCCAAGGCTCCGACCGAGAACGCCGTGGTCGACGCGGACAAGATCCCCGCCGACCAGCAGGGCCTGGACATCGGCCCGAAGACCCGCGAGCTGTACGCCGCGAAGCTCGCCGACGCCGAGACCGTCTTCTGGAACGGTCCCATGGGCGTCTTCGAGCACCCCGACTACGCCGAGGGCACCAAGGCGGTCGCCCAGGCCCTCGTCGGATCGAAGGGCTTCACCGTCGTCGGCGGCGGCGACTCGGCCGCGGCCGTGCGTACGCTCGGCTTCGACGAGAAGGCATTCGGCCACATCTCGACCGGTGGCGGCGCCTCCCTCGAATACCTCGAGGGCAAGACGCTCCCCGGCCTCGCCGCACTGGAGGACTGACCTACATGAGCACGCGCACGCCGCTGATGGCGGGCAACTGGAAGATGAACCTCAACCACCTCGAGGCCATCGCGCACGTCCAGAAGCTCGCCTTCGCCCTGGCCGACAAGGACTACGAGGCCGTCGAGGTCGCCGTCCTGCCGCCCTTCACCGACCTGCGCTCCGTGCAGACCCTGGTCGACGGCGACAAGCTCAAGATCAAGTACGGCGCCCAGGACATCTCGGCGCACGACTCCGGCGCCTACACCGGCGAGATCTCGGGCCCGATGCTGGCCAAGCTGAAGTGCTCCTACGTGGCCATCGGCCACTCCGAGCGCCGTCAGTACCACAACGAGACCGACGAGGTCGTGAACACCAAGGTCAAGGCCGCCTACAAGCACGGTCTGACCCCGATCATGTGCGTCGGCGAAGAGCTGGAGGTCCGCGAGGCGGGCAACCACGTCTCCCACACCCTCGCCCAGGTCGAGGGGGGTCTGAAGGACCTCCCGGCCGAGCAGGCCGAGACCATTGTGATCGCCTACGAGCCCGTCTGGGCCATCGGCACCGGCAAGGTCTGCGGCGCCGAGGACGCCCAGGAGGTCTGTGCCGCCATCCGGGCCAAGATCGCCGAGCTGTACACGCAGGAGCTGGCCGACAAGGTGCGCATCCAGTACGGCGGCTCCGTCAAGGGCGGAAACGTGGCCGAGATCATGGCTCAGGCCGACATCGACGGCGCCCTGGTCGGCGGGGCCTCGCTGGACGCGGACGAGTTCGTCAAGATCGTGCGCTTCCGCGACCAGTGACGCGACCTGTGAGTATGCGGTAACGACGATTCGTCGTACCCTTGCGGGGGCTGGTAGGTGTCTGCCGGCCCCCGCAGTCCATCCGAATCCGAGGAAGTTGGTCCAGCCGTGGTTTTGGGGTTCTCGATCGCCCTGATCGTCTTCAGCCTGCTGATGATGCTGCTGGTGCTGATGCACAAGGGGAAGGGCGGCGGCCTCTCCGACATGTTCGGTGGCGGCATGCAGTCGTCCGTCGGCGGCTCCTCGGTCGCCGAGCGTAACCTCGACCGGATCACCATTGTGGTCGGTCTGCTGTGGTTCGCGTGCATCGTCGTCCTCGGTCTGCTGATGAAGTCGGGCAGCTGAGCGCGGACGAGCAGCTGATCAGCTTCTCACGAACACGCACATTCCGTACGTAAGGCCCCATGTTCGGTACGCGCTCCTGAGCGCGGCCTATCATGGGGCTTGCGTCTAGGTATGGGGCCTTGTAACTCCAATCACTGGACGCGCGTTGGGCCTTACGTAGACTGAGGCGCTCGCAACGAAGCGAAACGCCGACTCGCTTCGCGGCACCATCACGCAGGGAGTTACACCGTGGCAAGTGGCAACGCGATCCGAGGAAGCCGGGTCGGGGCGGGGCCGATGGGCGAGGCCGAGCGCGGCGAGTCCGCGCCGCGTCTGCGCATCTCCTTCTGGTGCTCCAACGGGCACGAGACGCAGCCCAGCTTCGCCAGCGACGCGCAGGTTCCCGAAACCTGGGACTGCCCGCGCTGTGGCTTCCCGGCCGGTCAGGACCGGGACAACCCGCCGGACCCGCCGCGCACCGAGCCGTACAAGACGCACCTCGCGTATGTGCGGGAGCGGCGCAGCGACGCGGACGGTGAGGCGATCCTCGCCGAGGCGCTCGCCAAATTGCGCGGAGAGATCTAGAAGTCATGACCGGCCGGGTGCCCACGGGCGCCTGGCCGGAGCCGTTTCGGCAGCAGCGGCCGCCGACCGATTGTCAGTGGCGCCTCTTACGGTTGTGCATGGGTGAACCGTGAGGGGGAGACGTGACGACGGTCGAGGCGGCGGGCAGGACCGCGCCCGCGTGGCGCGGGGGATTCGGACGGCTGTGGACCGCCGCCGTGGTCTCCCGCTTCGGGGACGCCTTACGCACGTCCGCGCTGCCCCTGCTCGCCGTGCGGATCACTGACAGGCCCCTGGCCATCGCCTCGGTCACCGCCTGCGGCTATGTGCCCTGGCTGCTGTTCGGGCTGCTCGGCGGGGCCGTGGCGATGGGGGTACCTCCCTGCTCGAGCGAAGCCGAGAGCTTGGGGGAGGGTGGACCAGCGGCGGGCGATGTGGGCCGTGGACACGGTGCGGGGCGTCCTCGTCGGCGGTTTCGCCCTCGCCGTGGGCCTGGGCCACGCCTCGGTTCCCCTGTTGATCGCCCTCGCCTTCACGCTGACCACCCTCCAGACGCTCTTCGACAACGCTTCCACGGCCCTACTGCCGTCCCTGGTCGACCGCGAGGCCCTGGGCGGGACCAACGCCCGGCTGATGACCGGTCAGCAACTCGCCGGTGGCCTGCTGGCGGGCCCGTTCGTGCCGCTGCTGCTGACGGCTGGGGTGTGCATGCCGTTCGTGGCCGACGCGGGCACCTATCTGGTGGCCGCGGCCCTGGTGGCCGCCCTGCGGATACGGCCGCCGCAGCGGGAGCCGCGCCCGGCGGGCAGCACCCTGCGCGCGGAGATCGCCGCCGGCCTGCGCGAACTGTGGCGTGACCGGGTGCTGCGGGCCATCTGCCTGGCCACGCTGCTGTGCAACATCGGCATGGGCGCCCTGATCGCCACCCTGGTGCTGCACGTCACCCGCTGGCTGCACGGGGGCGACGGCGCCTACGCCGCCGCCATGACGGCGTACGCGGCCGGGAGCCTGGTCGGCGGTCTCGTCGCCCAGCGCATCGCGCGCCGCACCGGGTGGGCCATGGCCCTGCTGGTGGCCGGGGCCGTCCAGACGGCGTCCCTGCTTCTCATCGGCTCGGTACGGCACCTGACCGCCCTGCTCGTCGGCATGCTGCTGCTCGGCGCGATGAACATGGTGTGGAACGTCAACCAGGTCACGCTGATGCAGCAACGCAGCCCCGCGTCCATGGTGGGCCGCGTCTCCTCGGCCTTCCGCACCGCCTCCACCTCCGGAGCCCCCTCGGCGCGTTCCTCGGCGGAGCCGTGGCCGGACCGTACGGGCTGAACGCACCGGCCCTGCTGGCCGCGGTTCTCTTCGCCCTGGCGGTCACCTCGTTGATACCGGCACGCAAGCCGGACGTACCTGTTGTTGCCCCGGAGGACGGCGCCACAACAGCTCACGTGACCCGCTGATCAACTAGGTTGGGACCGGCAGCGGGGCAGGTACGCACCAGGACAGGTTGCAGGAAAGAAGGCTGAAGTCCGAAATGAACGCAGACGGCCGTACCAGGCTCAACCAGACGCCCGAGTGGACCGCTCTGGCCAAGCACCGGGAACAGTTCGGTGACACCCATCTGCGGGACCTGTTCGCCGCCGATCCGGGACGCGGCACCGGGTACACGCTCCAGGTCGGTGACCTGTACATCGACTACTCGAAGCACCTGGTCAACGACGAGACGCTGCGGCTGCTGCGGGAGCTGGCCGCAGCGACCGACGTCTTCGGTCTGCGGGACGCCATGTTCCGCGGGGAGAAGATCAACGTCACCGAGAACCGCGCGGTGCTGCACACGGCGCTGCGCGCCCCGCGCGACGCGGTGATCGAGGTCGACGGGGAGAACGTCGTCCCCGCGGTGCACGCCGTGCTCGACAAGATGAGCGACTTCGCCGGCCGCGTCCGCTCCGGCGCCTGGACCGGGTACACCGGCAAGCGCATCAAGAACGTGATCAACGTCGGGATCGGCGGCTCCGACCTGGGCCCGGCGATGGCCTACGAGGTGCTGCGCAGCTTCACCGACCGCGGCCTCACGGTGCGCTTCGTGTCGAACGTGGACGGCGCCGACCTGCACGAGGCGGTACGGGACCTGGACGCGGCGGAGACGCTGTTCATCATCGCCTCCAAGACCTTCACCACGATCGAGACGATCACCAACGCGACCTCCGCCCGCAACTGGCTGCTCACCGAGCTGAAGGCCGGTCAGGAGGCCGTCGCCAAGCACTTCGTGGCCTTGTCCACGAACGCCGAGAAGGTCGCGGACTTCGGCATCGACACGGCCAACATGTTCGAGTTCTGGGACTGGGTCGGCGGCCGCTACTCCTACGACTCGGCAATCGGCCTGTCCCTGATGATCGCCATCGGCCCGGACCGGTTCCGGGAGATGCTCGACGGCTTCCACCTCGTCGACGAACACTTCAGGACCGCGCCGGCCGAGTCCAACGTGCCGCTGCTTCTGGGCCTGTTGGGCATCTGGTACGACAACTTCCACGACGCCCAGTCGCACGCGGTTCTGCCCTACAGCCACTACCTGTCGCGCTTCACCGCCTACCTGCAGCAGCTGGACATGGAGTCCAACGGCAAGCACGTGGCGCGGGACGGGCAGGAGGTCGACTGGCAGACCGGTCCGGTGGTCTGGGGCACGCCCGGCACCAACGGGCAGCACGCCTACTACCAGCTCATCCACCAGGGCACGAAGCTGATCCCGGCGGACTTCATCGGATTCGCCGAGCCGGTTGCCGAGCTCAACGGTGAACTCAAGGCCCAGCACGACCTGCTCATGGCCAACTTCTTCGCCCAGACCCAGGCCCTGGCCTTCGGCAAGACCGCCGACGAGGTCCGGGCGGAGGGCGTGCCCGAGGAGCTGGTGCCGCACAAGACGTTCAAGGGCAACCGGCCGACCACCACGATCCTCGCCCACGAGCTGACCCCGTCCGTCCTCGGGCAGCTCGTCGCCCTCTACGAGCACAAGGTGTTCGTCCAGGGCGCGGTCTGGAACATCGACTCCTTCGACCAGTGGGGCGTGGAACTCGGCAAGGTCCTCGCCAAACGCGTCGAGCCCGCCCTCACCGAGGGCGCCGAAGTCGAGGGCCTCGACGAGTCCACCAAGGCCCTGGTCGCCAAGTACCGGCAACTGCGCGGCCGCGCCTGACCCGAGACCGCGGGCGCTGCCCCGGGCGCCGGGAGAGGCGCTTGGGGCGGCACCGGGGTGGTTGCGGGGCGGATTGCGGTCGCCCCCGAGCGCGTCGGCTCCCACTGCTGGACACGTGCGTCGGCGCGCTGCCGCCGTGTCCGGTGCCGTCACCTGGCCGGGGGGCGGGAGGCTCGCGATCCCGGCGCCCCAGCAGCCGGTGCTGCCCTGGGCGTCGATCGGCGGGGGTGCCCGGGTGGCCCGAGGGCGGCGCGTGGTGGGCGGTGTGCCGCTGAGGCCGCGGGCGGGGCGGAGAGCGCGTCGGCTCCCACTGCTGGACACGTGCGTCGGCGCGCTGCCGCCGTGTCCGGTGCCGTCACCTGGCCGGGGGGCGGGAGGCTCGCGATCCCGGCGCCCCAGCAGCCGGTGCTGCCCTGGGCGTCGATCGGCGGGGGTGCCCGGGTGGCCCGAGGGCGGCGCGTGGTGGGCGGTGTGCCGCTGAGGCCGCGGGCGGGGCGGAGAGCGCGCCGGCTCCCACTGCTGGACACGCGCGTCGGCGCACCGCTGTCGTGGCCGTGCGGGCAGCAGGCCGGGCTGGGCATGTGCGTCGGCGCACCGCTGCTGCGGTCGGTGTGGTCGGCAGGCCGAGGGGCTGGGCGATGTCCGGGCCGATCGGCGCCGTCGGCCGCGCCCGCCGGCGTCGCTCTGGCCGGCGGTCTCGGCCCGGCGACCCGGCCGTGTCCGCGGCTGTCGGATGTGGTCAGGCCACCGCGCTCAATGTGTCCGCCAGTCGGCGGTGTGCCGCTCGGGCCGCGGGTAGGGCCGAGAGGGCGGCGGCCCCGAGGACCGCTGCCGCGCCCAGTGCGGTGAGGAGGCCGGGGGAGGGGGACTGGGCGATTCCGGCGCCGATGCCGCTGGCGCTGCCCTGGGCGTCGATCAGTCGGCGGGCCAGCGGCAGGCCCAGCGTCGTGGCGACGAGGACCGCGGCCAGGGCCGTACAGCTCGTCGCCGTCACCGTGATCGCGGTGATCTGTCGTGGGGACATGCCGATCGCCTTGAGCGCCAGCAGGTCGCGCTCGCTCTCGCGGACGGTCCCGCCGATCGCGGTGAGCAGCTCGACGGCCCCGATGAGGGCGAGGACGGCCACCAGCCCGGCGACGACTCCGCGCAGCGGGGACAGCCCGTCGGCCGGGTTCGGCACGGCGTGCACGTCCAGGTGCCCGTGGCCGGCCGTGGCCAGGTCGGCCGCGACCCGGTGCGGGTCGGCGCCCGCCCGCAGCCGAACCTGGTACAGGGTCGGGACCAGCTGCGGATCGTTCTCGCGGAGGGTGTCCAGCGAGGTGGAGACGACCCGGCCGGCGTTCTCCGGTTCGATGCTGCGGCCCACGATGTGCAGGATCTGCGGCCGGTCGCCCACGGTCATCCGCACCCAGTCGCCGACGTGCACGTCCAGCAGGTCGAGCAGCCCCTGCCCGGCCACCGCCTCGTCGGGCCCATGTACGCGACGGCCCTCGGCAAGCGCGTAGGGATACGGGTCCTGGCGGGTGCCGAGGCCCCGCAGGGCGATCGTGGCGGTCTGGCCGGGCACCAGGGCGGGCACCTCGACACCGGGGTAGGCGGCGGCGACCCGGCGGTCGGCGGTCATCAGTGCCCGGGCGTCCCCGTCCCCCATGGAGCCGTCGGTCCGCACGGTGAGCGCCGCGGGCAGCCCCATCCGCTCGGGGCTGCTGTGGAACCGGTCGATGGTGGTCCACGCGCTCAGCGCCACCACGATCAGCAGCAGCGGCAGCGCCAGGCGGCCCACCGTGGCCAGCGACCGGCGGCGCCCGGTGAACACCTTGTGGCAGCCCAGGACCAGCGCGGGCGGCAGCCGCAGCCCGAGGGCGCGCCGGGCCACGCCGGTCAGCCGTCCGCCGGACTGGGACGCGGGCCGCGGCACCGGCACCGGAGAGACCCGCCCGGCCCGCCAGGCCGCGAGCCCGGTGGTCAGCGCGATGAACAGCACCGCGCCGACGGGCACCGCGAACAGGGCCACGGTCTGCCCCGGCAGTCCCTGCCATACCCCCACCGCGTCACCGAGCCGCCCCGGGATGCGGCGGCCCAGCCCCTGGATGAGCGCCCCGGCGGCCACGGCGCCGACGACGGCGTACGCGACGTGCTGGAGCAGGAAGATCCGTACGACCTGGCCGGGCGTGAGGCCGATCGCCTTGAGCACCGAGATGTCCCGCAGATGGCCCCGGATCCGGGTGCCGATCGCACCGTGCACCGCGAACCCGGCCGCCGCCAGCGCGCCGAGGCCGAACAGCCCCAGCACCTGGCCGAACAGCCGGCTGTCGCCCTGGGCCTCGGCCCGCGCCTGCTGCCAGGTGGAGACCTCGCCGACCGCGCCGGAGCCCAGCACGGTGACCGCCCGCTGGACGGCGTAGTCCGTGTCGTCGGGGTCGGTCAGCCGCAGCCCGACGACCTGGACGCCGGGATCGCGCACGGCGCCCGGCGGTGCCCAGACGAGCCCCGGCTGCTCGCCGGGGCTGTAGCGGGGTTCGGGGCTGTCGGCGATGCCCACGACGGTCAGGGTCCGGGCCGTGCCGGGCAGGCTCAGCGTGTCCCCGGGCTCGGCCAGCAGGGCCCGGGCGAGCCGGCTCTCCAGCACCACCCCGTTCGGGTCCGAGGGCCGCAGCCAGTGGCCGGAGGTGAGCAGCGGCCGGTCCACGGTGAGCCGCTCGGGGGTGGAGCGCAGTTCCACGGAGGCGCGGGTGCCGCGCGAGGAGACGGTGACGGACTCCGTGGCATAGGGGCCGGCGACGGTGTCGACTCCGTCCAGCCGGGCCAGCCTGGCGGTGTCGGCGGACTGCGAGGCGTGGATCCACACGTGTGCGCCGCGGGCCTGGTTGAAGATCCGCTGCCAGGGGTTGGTCGCGTACCCGAACAGCGCCGTGGCCAGCAGCAGCGAGGCGACGATGCCGGCGGTGGCGAGCACCATGAACAGCGCCTCACCGCGGTGCGTGCGCAGATCGGAGTGCGCCCAGCGCAAGGTGGCCCGCACCGGCTCAGCCTCTCGGCTCGCGCCGGGCGGATCGGCTCGCCCGCGACATCTCGTCGTACACCGCCGTCAGTCCTTCAGCTCCAGCACACCCGAGATCCCGGCGCCCCGGGTCGGTGTGCCGTCCAGTGCGGCGTCGTCGGCGATCCGGCCGTCGAAGAAGCTGATCACCCGGTCCGCGGCGCTGGCCAGCCGGGCGTCATGGGTGACCAGCACAATGGTCTGGCCGCGCCCGTGGAAGCGCGAGAGCAGCCGCATGACCTCACGGGTGCCCTTGCTGTCGAGGCTGCCCGCGGGCTCGTCCGCGAGCAGCAGCGGCGGATGGTTGACCAGGGCCCGGGCCAGCGCGACCCGCTGCTGCTCACCGCCGGACAGCTCACCCGGCATGCTGCGTTCCTTGCCCTCCAGGCCCAGCTCGGCCAGCAGCTCCTCGCGCTCGGCCCGGGCCCGCTTCGGGGGGACACCGGCGAGCAGGGCCGGCAGTTCGACGTTGTCGGCGACCGACAGGTTGGAGACCAGGTTGAAGAACTGGAAGACGATCCCGATGCGCTTCCTGCGCTCGACGGCCCAGCGCGCCTCGCTGTAGGCGTCGGTGCACTCGCCGGCCAGCCAGAGGCTGCCGGCGTCCGGCCGCTGCAGGCCGCCGAGCAGATGCAGCAGCGTCGACTTCCCGGCGCCCGAGGGGCCCGTGACGGCCACGAACTCGCCGTGTGTCACGCGAAGATCGACGCCACGCACGGCATGTGCGGGCGCGCCCTCGCCGTAGTGGGTCTTGACCAGGCCCTCGGCGCGCAGCAGAGGAGCGGGGTGGTCGGGAGCGGAAAGGTCGCTCACTCCATCTCCTCCAGTTCCTCCTGGCACCGCTCAAGCCAGTCCAGGTCGGCCTGGAGATGCAGCATGGCGCCCTCGATCAGCAGGTGGGCTATGCGGTTGTCCCGGTTCTCGGCCGCGGCCAGTTTCGACAGGTTGCGCATGGTGTTGAGGTACTGGCGCCGTTGCTGGTTGATGAGGGCGATCTGGTCGGCGAGACCGGTCTGCGGGGCGAGGGCGAGCTTCATGAAGAACTCGTCCCGTACCCGCGGCTCGTCCTCGGGCTCCTCGAACCAGACGCGCAGCGCCTCCCGCCCGGCTTCGGTGAGGTGGTAGACCTTCTTGTTGGGTCGGCTGGACTGCTCGACGTCCTCGCCCTCGATCAGTCCCGACTTCTCGAGGCGGCCGAGGGTCACGTAGATCTGGCCGACGTTCGGCTGAGGGTACGCGGAGCCCAGCAGTTGCTCAAGGTCCTGCTTCAGCTCGTAGCCGTGGGCCGGGCCGCGTGCGAGGAGTGCCAGGAGGGGCAGGCGCACTCGTGCTGTCCTCCTGTCCGGTCAAATGTGCTCCAGGCCCTAGTATCGCCCATACCTAACAGGTATACATGGCCTCTGACCCGAGCCAGGGCGCCGGGTGCCGGGTGTGCTAAGGAGGAACCTATGCGGTGGATCCACACCGCCGGTAGGGGCCTCCTCGTCCTCGCCGTGGTCCTGACCGGTTATGTCGCCTCCGGCGCGCAGGCCGACGAGGGCGGCGGCGGCCGCGGTCCGCTCACTCTGGCCACCGCCGGGGATCTCACCGGCTATCTTGCCCCACTCCTCGACGGCTGGAACCGCACCCACCCCGCCGAGAAGGTCACACTCGTCGAGCTCCCGGACTCGGCCGACGAGACCCATGCGCAGATGACCACCGACCTGCGCGGCGGCGACCGCAGCCGCTTCGACGTCCTCAACATCGACGTCAACTGGACCTCCGAGTTCGCAGCGGCCGGCTGGATCCGCCCGCTGCCGCGCGACCGCTTCCCGCTGAAGACCTTCCTGCCGCCGGTGGTCGACACGGCCACTTACGACGGGCAGCTGTACGCCGTGCCGTACGTCACCAACGCCGGACTGCTCCTATACCGCAAGGACGTCCTGGCCAAGGAAGGCGTGCCGCCACCGCGCACCTGGGCCGAGCTGGAGCGGGACGCGAAGACCATCGCGCCCAAGTACGGGCTCGACGGCTACGCGGGCCAGTTCCTGCCGTACGAGGGCCTCACCGTCAACGCGGCCGAGGCCGTGTACTCGGCGGGCGGCACGATCCTCGGCGACGAGGGCGCCCGGGTCACCGTGAACTCCGCGGCGGCCCGTGAGGGCATCGGGTTCCTGGCGCGCGGGGTGCGCGAGGGCTGGATCCCGCGGCAGGCGCTGACGTACAAGGAGGAGGAGTCCAAGCAGGCCTTCCAGGACGGCCGGCTGCTCTTCCTGCGCAACTGGCCCTATGCGTACGTCGCCGCCTCGGCCAGGGGCTCCAAGGTGGCCGGTGAGGTCGGCGCGGTACCGCTGCCGGGCCCGGACGGACCCGGGACGAGTGTCCTCGGCGGCTCCAACCTGGCCGTCAACACCCATGCGCGGCACCCCGACTCGGCCGCGCGGCTCATCGCGTACCTGACCGGTGAGCGCGTCCAGCGCCAGGTCCTCACGCGCGGCGCGCTGCCGCCGGTCCGCGCCTCGCTCTACGACGACCCCGAACTGGTACGGCGGTTCCCCTATCTGCCGACCCTGCGCGCCGCCGTGCTCGCGGCCGCCCCGCGCCCCAAGAGCCCGCACTACGACCAGGTCAGCCTGGTGGTGCAGGCCGTCGTGCACGACGCGCTGACCGGGCACCAGACGCCCGAGAGCGCGGTGCGGCGGCTGGCGCGGGAGCTCGCCGCCATCTCCCAGCGATAGTCCCTCGCTAGTTACTTGTTAAGTAACGCCGGGGTCTCATCTTGCCGCTGGATGCCCTGATAAGTCCGTATATAAAGGACCAACTCCGCGGTAGCTTCTGCCTCTTCGTTGACACCCTCACGACACGTCTACTTAACATGCATGCATAACCGTAAGCACGCACAGACAGGCCGACGGGGTGAGTCTTCAGCGCAATCGCACCCACCACTGGTGGCGCGACGCAGTGATCTACCAGGTGTACGTCCGCAGCTTCCTGGACAGCACCGGCGACGGTATCGGCGACCTGGCCGGAGTCAGGGCAGGACTGCCGTACCTCAAGAAGCTCGGTGTCGACGGGGTCTGGCTGAGCCCGTTCTACCCCTCGCCCCAGCACGACCACGGCTACGACGTCGCCGACTACTGCGGCGTCGACCCGCTCTTCGGCGACCTGGCCGAGTTCGACCTGCTGGTGACCGCCGCCCGGCGGCTCGGCATCAAGGTGCTCCTGGACATCGTCCCCAACCACTGCTCCAGCGAGCACCCGTGGTTCCGCGAGGCGCTCGCCGCCGCGCCCGGCACCCCGGCCCGCACCCGCTTCCACTTCGCCGACGGCCGCGGCCCGGACGGCACCGAGCCGCCCAACAACTGGCACGCCATGTTCGGCGGCCCGGCCTGGACCCGGGTCACCGAGGCGGACGGCCGCCCCGGCCAGTGGTACCTGCACATGTTCACGCCGGAACAGCCCGACTGGAACTGGCGCGACCCCGAGGTCGCCGCCGAGTTCGACCGCGTCCTGCGCTTCTGGCTGGACCGGGGCGTCGACGGCTTCCGCATCGACGTGGCCGCCGGCCTCTACAAGCACCCCGAGCTGCCCGACTCCCCGGACCCCGAGGCCGACGCCCGCACCCGCGACTCGGTCAACCCGCTCGCCTGGAACCAGCCCGAGGTGCACGACGTGTGGCGGCACTGGCGCGCGGTGTGCGAGGAGTACACGGCACACGACGGCCGCGAGCGGCTGCTGGTCGGCGAGGTCTCGGTCCCCACGGCCCGCGAACACGCCGAGTACGTCCGCCCGGACGAACTCCACCAGGCCTTCTTCTTCGACCTGCTGGGCGCCGCCTGGGACGCCGACGCCTTCCGCAAGGTCATCTCCGAGGCCATGCAGGACATAGCCGGCACGGGCTCGACGGTCACCTGGGTCCTCAACAACCACGACCAGGTCCGCACCGTCACCCGCTACGGAGAACCCGCCACCGAGGGCAGCGGCCTCGGCGCCGCCCGCGCCCGCGCCGCCGCGTTGCTGATGCTGGCGCTGCCCGGAGCCGCGTACATCTACCAGGGCGAGGAGCTGGGCCTGCCCGAGGTCGTCGACCTGCCCGACGACGTGCTCACCGACCCGATCTTCCGCCGCACCGGAAGCCGCGCCCGCATACGTGACGGCTGCCGGGTGCCCCTGCCCTGGTCCGGGCAGGCCTCCCCGTTCGGCTTCACCTCCGGCGCCGAGAGCGCCAAGCCGTGGCTGCCGCAGCCGTCGTACTTCGCCGAGTACGCCACCGACCGCGCCCTCGCCGACACCCGCTCCTTCTGGCACCTGTACCGCGACGGACTCCAACTGCGCGCCGCACTGCCCCAGTTGGGCGAAGGCACGCTGCGCTGGCTGGACTCCGCGCCGGGCGTCCTCGCCTTCGTCCGCGGCGACGACCTCGTCTGCGCCGTCAACTTCGGTACGGCCCCCACCCCCGCGCCGGTCTCCGGCACACCCCTGTTGTCCAGCGGTCCCTGCCCGGCCGGGGTGCTCCCCGGCTCCACGGCCGCCTGGTGGATCAGCGACGGCACCGGCCTCTGATCCTTCTCCGCTCCACCCTCGTCAGTTTCCCACCCCTGAAGGGACATCAACGATGATGCGACGACGTACCACCCTGCTCACCGGCTGCACCGCCCTCGTCCTGGGGCTCGGCGCGACCGCCTGCGGCGGCAGCGGCCCGGTCTCCGCGGGCGGCGGCGACAAGGCGCTGAGCGGCCAGACCGTCACCGTGGCCGGTGTCTGGTCCGGCAGCGAGCAGAAGAACTTCCAGAAGGTGCTCGACGCGTTCAGCGCGAAGACGGGCGCCAAGACACAGTTCGTGTCCACCGGTGACAACGTCTCCACCGTCGTCGGCAGCAAGATCGAGGGTGGCAACGCCCCCGACGTCGTGATGGTCCCGCAGGTCGGCGTGCTCCAGCAGTTCGCGAAGAAGGGCTGGCTGAAGCCGCTGTCGTCGGCCGCCGAGCAGACCGTCGACGCCGACTTCGCGCCCGTGTGGAAGAAGTACGGCAGCGTGGACGGCACCCTGTACGGCCTCTACTTCAAGGCCGCCCACAAGTCGACGGTCTGGTACAGCCCCGACGCCCTCACCCAGGCGGGCGTGAAGCCGCCGACGACGTACGCCGAGATGCTGAAGGCCGGCCATACCGTCTCCGACTCCGGCCTCGCCGCCTTCTCCGTCGCCGGACAGGACGGCTGGACGCTCACCGACTGGTTCGAGAACGTCTACCTGTCCCAGGCCGGACCCGAGAAGTACGACGCCCTCGCCGCCCACAAGCTGAAGTGGACCGACCCGAGCGTGGTCAAGGCGCTCACCACGCTCGGCAAGCTGTTCAAGGACAAGCAGCTGATCGCGGGCGGCCAGAAGGGGGCCCTCAACACCGACTTCCCCGGCTCGGTGGAGAAGGTGTTCGGGCCCAAGGCCGAGGCCGGCATGGTCTACGAGGGCGACTTCGTCGCCGGTGTGGCGCACGACCAGTTCGGAAAGGTGATCGGCAAGGACGCGAACTTCTTCCCGTTCCCGGCGGTCGACGGCGGTACGGCGCCCGTGGTCAGCGGCGGTGACGCGGCCGTCGTACTGAAGGACGGCAAGAACGCCAAGGCCGGAATGAAGCTCATGGAGTACCTCGCGAGCCCCGAGGCCGCGGCCGTCTGGGCGAAGGCCGGCGGCTTCCTGTCCCCGAACAAGAAGCTCGACCTCACCTCCTACGCCGACGACGTCACCCGCGCGACCGCCAAGTCCCTGATCGAGGCGGGCGATTCGGTCCGCTTCGACATGTCCGACCAGGCGCCCGCGGCCTTCGGCGGCACCAAGGGCGCGGGCGAGTGGAAGCTGCTCCAGGACTTCCTGCGTGACCCGTCCGACCCGAAGGGCACCGCGGCGGAGCTGGAGTCCGCGGCGGCCAAGGCCTACCAGGACTGACCTTCGATGACCGCCACCACGCTCGTACACAAAGAGGCGAGCCCGCCCGCCGCCGGTGCGACCCGCAGGCGTCGCAACCGGCGGCGGGGCCGGATCGTCGCCCTGTTCTTCGTCTTCCCCGCGCTGCTGCTGCTCGGCGCGCTGGTCGTCTACCCGGTGCTGTTCTCCGTCGGACGCAGCTTCTTCGACGCGTCCGGCACCCGCTTCGTCGGCGGCGGCAACTACACCGAGATGTTCCGCGACCCGGCGACCGTCAAGGCCATCCGCAACACCGCGATCTGGGTCCTGGTCGCCCCGGCCCTGCTGACCGGCCTCGGCCTGATCCTGGCCGTCCTGGTGGAGAAGGTCCGCTGGGCCACCGCGTTCAAACTGCTGCTGTTCATGCCGATGGCGGTCTCCTTCCTCGCCGCCGGCATCATCTTCCGGCTCGCCTACGACGAGGACCCGAACAAGGGTGTCCTCAACGCCGCCGTGGTCTCGGTGCACGACGCCTTCACGGGCACGTCGTCGTACCCGACGGCGCGGGCGCGTGACGGACAAGGGCTCACCCGGGGCCAGGACGGCTCATACCTGACGGACGCCGCCCTGTCCCCGGGTGACTCGGTGGCCGTCGGGCTGGTCGGCGTGCTGCCGGGGGACCTGCCCCAGGGCGCGTCGCCCGCCTATCCGGCGGCCTCGCACAAGGCGGCCCCCGGCGAGCTGCGCGGCGTCGTCTACCTGGACTTCACGCCCGGCGGGGGAGGGAAGCAGGGCAGGGTCGACCCGAAGGAGAGCGGGCTGCCCGGCATGAAGGTCGAGGCGATACGCGACGGACGGTCGGTCGCAAGCACGACGACGGCATCCGACGGCTCCTTCCGCTTCGCCGGGCTCGACGACGGCTCGTACACGGTGAAGCTGCCCGCCTCCAACTTCGCGCCGCCCTACCAGGGCATCTCCTGGCTCGGGCCGGCACTGGTCACCCCGGCGATCATCGGGGCGTACCTGTGGATCTGGACCGGCTTCGCGATGGTCCTGATCGGCGCGGGTCTCTCGACCCTCCCGCGGGACGCGCTGGAGGCGGCCCGGATGGACGGCGCGAACGAGTGGCAGATCTTCCGCCGCATCACGGTGCCGCTGCTCGCCCCGGTGCTGACGGTCGTCTTCGTGACCCTCGTCATCAACGTGATGAAGGTCTTCGACCTCGTCTACATCATCGCGCCCGGACCGGTGCAGGAGGACGCCACGGTGCTCGCGACGCAGATGTGGCTGGTGTCCTTCGGCGGCGGCAACAACCAGGGTCTCGGCAGCGCGCTGGGCGTGCTGCTCCTGCTCTTGGTGATCCCCGCGATGGTCTTCAACGTCCGCCGTTTCCGAAGGAGTCAGCGATGAACGCGATCAGGCGCGGTCTGGGCAACGGCCTGGTCCAGGCGTTCCTCGTGGTGATCGGCCTGGTCTGGCTGACGCCGCTGGCGGGGCTGTTCGTGTCGTCGATGCGGTCCGCCCAGGACACGGCCAAGGGCGGCTGGTGGACGGCCCTGGCGAGGCCCGGGCAGCTGTCGTTCGACAACTACTCGGCGCTGCTGAAGAACTCCGGTATGACGCAGGCGTTCTGGAACACGGTGCTGATCTCGGTGCCGGCGACGACCCTGGTCGTCGTCATCGCCGCGCTCGCCGGATACGCCTTCGCCTGGCTGGACTTCCCGGGTCGCGAGCCGCTCTTCCTGCTGGTGGTGGCGCTGCTCGTGGTGCCCGTCCAGATCGGCCTGCTGCCGGTCGCCAAACTCTTCGGACAGCTGGGCCTGTTCGGCACGATCCCCGGTGTCGTGCTCTTCCACGTCGCCTACGGCCTTCCCTTCGCCGTGTTCCTTCTGCGCAACTACTTCGCCGAGATGCCGAAGGAGATGCTGGAGGCGGCACGCATGGACGGCGGCAGCGAATGGCGCATCTTCACGCGTCTGGTCCTGCCGGTCGGCCGCCCCGCGATCGCCAGCCTGGCCATCTTCCAGTTCCTGTGGGTCTGGAACGACATGCTGGTGGCCCTGCTCTTCGCCGACAGCTCCTCGCAGCCGCTGACGGTGCAACTCCAGTCACAGATACGCCAGTTCGGCAGCAACATCGACGTCCTGGCGCCCGGGGCGTTCCTGTCCCTGATCGTGCCTGTGGTGGTGTTCTTCGCCTTCCAGCGGCACTTCGTGCAGGGGGTGATGGCGGGGTCGGTGAAGTAGTTTTCTCGCCCCCGCCGCCCTTTCCCATTCCCATCCCCAGGGGCTCCGCCCCTTCGACCTCGCCAAGGGGCTCCGCCCCCTGGACCCCCGATCGGCCTTACGCCCGTTTCTCGGCCTACCGGTCGGGTGGCGGGTGTGCCTAGGCCGGGGGTCCAGGGGGCGGAGCCCCTGGGACGCTTGCCGGGACTTACGGTGAGGCCGGCGGATACAGCGAGCGTGGCAGCTGCGCGGCCGCCGCCGCGTCCAGGAGCCACAGGGTGCGCCGGCGGCCGTACGCGCCGGCCGCCGGGGCCTGGATCTCGCCCGCGCCCGACAGGGCGATCGCCACGGCGTTCGCCTTGTCCTCGCCGGCCGCCAGGAGCCACACCTCACGGGCCGACCGGATCGCCGGAAGGGTGAAGGTGACACGGGTCGGCGGAGGCTTGGGGGCGCCGTGGACGCCGACCACCGTGCGCTCCGTCTCCCGTACCGCGGGCAGTTCCGGGAAGAGCGAGGCCACGTGCGTGTCCGGGCCGACGCCGAGGAGCAGGACGTCGAAGGTGGGCACGAGCCCGTGGTTCTCCGGACCGGCCGCGCGGGCCAGCTCCTCCGCGTGACCGGCCGCCGCCGCGTCCACATCGGCGCCGTACGGGCCGTCCGACGCGGGCATGGGGTGCACGCGCTTCGGGTCCAGCGGTACGGCGTCCAGGAGCGCCTCGCGGGCCTGGGTGACATTGCGCTCCGGGTCCCCGTCCGGGAGGAAGCGCTCGTCGCCCCACCAGATGTCCAGACGGCCCCAGTCGATGGCGTCCCGGGCGGGCGCGGCCGCCAGGGCGGCCAGCAGCCCGTTGCCGTTGCGGCCGCCGGTGAGCACCACGGACGCGGAGCCGCGCGAGGACTGCGCGTCCACGATCTTGGTGATCAGCCGGGCCGCGGCGGCCTGTGCCATCAGATCCTTGTCGCGGTGCACGACCAGCTGCGGGGTGCTCACTTCGCCGCCTTCTTCGCAGGAGCCGAAGCCTGGGCCGCCGCCGTGGACTTCTTGGCCGCCGCCTTCTTCGCGGGCGCCGCGGGGGCCTTCTCGGCGGGAGACTCGGCGGGCGTCTGCTCGGGCACCTCGTTCAGCCGGTCCACGCCGTACCGCAGCGCCGAGGCGTAGGTGTCGTCCGGGTCGAGCCGGCGCAGCTCCTCCGCGATCAGCTCGGCCGTCTCACGCCGCTTGAGCGCCACCGCACGGTCCGGCTGGCCCTCGATGGACAGCGTGGCCAGCGAGCCGTCCGCGCGGTCCAGGGCGATCGGGCCGTGGCTGGTGTCCATGCGGACCCCGGTGAGGCCGGGACCCGACGACAGCGACCGCTTGACGGGCACGTTCAGCCGGTCGGCCAGCCACATCGCGAGCAGCTCGCAGCTCGGGTTGAACTCCTCGCCCTCCACCTCGACCGCCTTGACCTCGCACAGCACCTGGTCCAGGGCCGCCGCCAGCATCGAGCGCCAGGGCGTGATGCGGGTCCAGGACAGATCCGTGTCGCCGGGCGTGTACGCGTCGGCACGGGCGGACAGCTCCCGTACCGGCTGCTCGGCCGCGTAGGTGTCGGTGACCCGGCGCTGGGCCAGGGCGCCCAGCGGGTCCTTGGCCGGGTCGAGCGGGGCGTTCACCGGCCACCAGACGACGACCGGGGCGTCCGGCAGCAGCAGCGGCAGGACGACCGAGTCGGCGTGGTCGGACACCTCGCCGTACAGCCGCAGCACCACCGTCTCGCCGGTGCCCGCGTCCGCGCCCACCCGCACCTCGGCGTCCAGCCGGGACGACGTACGGTCGCGGGGGGAGCGGGAGACGCGCTTGATGACCACGAGCGTGCGCGAGGGGTGCTCGCGCGACGCGTCGTTGGCGGCCTTGAGGGCGTCGTAGGCGTTCTCCTCGTCGGTGACGATGACGAGGGTCAGGACCATGCCCACGGCCGGGGTGCCGATGGCGCGGCGGCCCTGCACCAGCGCCTTGTTGATCTTGCTGGCCGTGGTGTCCGTGAGGTCTATCTTCATGGCCGGCGCCAGCTCCGTCCGTCTCGTGCAAGCATCTCGTCGGCCTCCGCGGGACCCCACGTGCCCGACGGGTACTGCGCGGGCTTGCCGTGCTCGTCCCAGTACTCCTCGATCGGGTCGAGGATCTTCCAGGACAGCTCGACCTCCTCCGTGCGCGGGAAGAGGTTGGCGTCGCCGAGCAGTACGTCCAGGATGAGCCGCTCGTACGCCTCCGGGCTGGACTCCGTGAACGACTCGCCGTAGGCGAAGTCCATGGACACGTCCCGGATCTCCATGGAGGTGCCCGGCACCTTGGAGCCGAAGCGGACCGTGATGCCCTCGTCCGGCTGGACGCGGATGACGACCGCGTTCTGGCCGAGTTCCTCCGTCGCCGTGTGGTCGAAGGGGGAGTGCGGGGCCCGCTGGAAGACGACCGCGATCTCGGTGACGCGGCGGCCGAGGCGCTTGCCGGTGCGCAGATAGAAGGGGACGCCCGCCCAGCGGCGGTTGTCGATCTCCAGCTTGATCGCGGCGTAGGTGTCGGTCTTCGACTTGGCGTCGATGCCGTCTTCCTGCAGATAGCCGATGACCTTCTCGCCGCCCTGCCAGCCCCCCGCGTACTGCCCGCGGACGCTGCTGCGGCCCAGGTCCTTGGGCAGCCGTACCGCGCCGAGCACCTTGGTCTTCTCCGCGGCCAGCGCGTCCGCGTCGAAGGAGGCGGGCTCCTCCATCGCGGTCAGCGCCATCAGCTGGAGCAGATGGTTCTGGATGACGTCACGGGCGGCGCCGATGCCGTCGTAGTAGCCGGCACGGCCGCCGACGCCGATGTCCTCGGCCATCGTGATCTGCACATGGTCCACGAAGGACCGGTTCCAGATCGGCTCGAACATGGTGTTGGCGAAGCGCAGCGCCAGGATGTTCTGGACGGTCTCCTTGCCGAGATAGTGGTCGATCCGGAACACCTGGTCCGGCTCGAACACCTCGTGCACGACCTTGTTCAGCTCCTCGGCCGACTTAAGGTCGTGGCCGAACGGCTTCTCGATGACCGCGCGCCGCCAGGAGCCGCCCTCCTGGTCGGTCAGGCCGTGCTTCTTCAGCTGCTGGATGACCACGGGGAAGGAGCGCGGCGGCACGGACAGATAGAAGGCGAAGTTGCCGCCGGTGCCCTGTGCCTTGTCCAGCTCGTCGATCGTGGCACGCAGCCGCTCGAACGCGTCGTCGTCGTCGAAGGTGCCCTGGACGAAGCGCATCCCCTGGATGAGCTGCTGCCAGACCTCCTCGCGGAACGGCGTGCGGGCGTGCTCCTTGACGGCGTCGTGGACCTCCTGCGCGAAGTCCTCGTTCGCCCACTCGCGGCGGGCGAACCCGACCAGCGAGAAACCCGGCGGAAGCAGACCCCGGTTCGCGAGGTCGTACACGGCGGGCATCAGCTTTTTACGTGACAAATCGCCGGTGACGCCGAAAATGACCAGGCCCGACGGCCCCGCGATACGCGGGAGCCGTCGGTCTGCGGGGTCACGCAGCGGGTTGCTGCTCGACAAGGTTTCAGCCCTCCGAGGGGGCGAGGCGCTCCAGTACGGCCTCGGTCGACTTCAGCAGGTCGTTCCAGGACGCCGCGAACTTCTCGACGCCCTCGTCCTCCAGGACCTGGACCACGTCGTCGTACGAGATCCCGAGCTTCTCCACCGCGTCGATCTCGGCGCGGGCCTGCTCGTAGGTGCCGCTCACGGCGTCGCCGCGGATCTCGCCGTGGTCGGCGACCGCGTCCAGGGTGGCCTCCGGCATGGTGTTGACCGTGTTCGGCGCCACCAGCTCGTCGACGTACATGGTGTCCTTGTACGCCGGGTCCTTGACACCGGTCGAGGCCCACAGCGGACGCTGCTTGTTGGCGCCCGCGTTCTCCAGCGTGTTCCAGCGGTCGGAGGAGAAGACCTCCTCGTACGCCTGGTAGGCGAGGCGCGCGTTGGCGACGGCGGCCTTGCCGCGCAGCGCCTTGGCCTCGGGGGTGCCGAGGGCGTCGAGGCGCTTGTCGATCTCGGTGTCCACACGGGACACGAAGAAGGACGCCACGGAACGGATCAGCGAGAGGTCGAGACCGCGCTCCTTCGCCTTCTCCAGACCGGCGAGGTAGGCGTCCATGACCTCGCGGTAGCGCTCCAGCGAGAAGATCAGCGTCACGTTGACGCTGATGCCCAGGCCGATGACCTCGGTGATCGCCGGCAGACCCGCCTTGGTGGCCGGGATCTTGATGAGCGTGTTGGGGCGGTCGACGAGCCAGGCCAGCTGCTTGGCCTCGGCGATCGTCGCCTTCGTGTTGTGCGCCAGACGCGGGTCGACCTCGATCGACACGCGGCCGTCCTGACCCTCGGTGGCGTCGAAGACGGGGCGCAGGATGTCTGCAGCGTCACGGACGTCCGCCGTGGTGATCATTCGGATGGCCTCTTCGACGGTCACCTTGCGAGCGGCGAGGTCCGCGACCTGCTGCTCGTAGCCGTCGCCCGAAGAGATCGCCTTCTGGAAGATCGTCGGGTTGGTGGTGACGCCCACGACGTGCTGCTCGTCGATCAGTTCGGCGAGGTTGCCGGACGTGATCCGCTTGCGCGACAGGTCGTCCAGCCAGATCGCGACGCCTTCGTCGGAGAGGCGCTTGAGTGCGTCTGTCATGGAATTACATCTCCTACGTGTCGTATATGAGCGTCAGCGCTGGGCGGCGGCGAGGGATTCCCGGGCCTTGGCGGCCACGTTCTCGGCAGTGAAGCCGAACTCCCGGAAGAGGACCTTGCCGTCGGCGGAAGCACCGAAGTGCTCCAGGGAAACGATGCGGCCGGCGTCCCCGACGTACTTGTGCCAGGTGAGGCCGATGCCCGCCTCGACCGAGACACGCGCCCGCACGGACGGTGGAAGCACCGAGTCCCGGTACCCCTGGTCCTGCTCCTCGAACCACTCCACCGACGGCATGGACACCACTCGGGTGGGCACCCCGTCGGCCTGGAGCTGCTCGCGCGCCTCGACGGCCACGTGCACCTCGGAACCGGTGGCGATCAGGATGACCTGCGGTGCTGCGCCCTGCCCGTCAGGCCCCTCGGCCTCGAACAGGACGTAACCACCGCGCGCGGCATCGTCGTTGGGCTCGTACACCGGCACGCCCTGACGGGTCAGCGCGAGGCCGTGCGGAGCACCCTTGCCGAACTCCTTGGTGTAGCGGCCGAGGATCTCGCGCCAGGCGATCGCGGTCTCGTTGGCGTCCGCCGGGCGGACGATGTTCAGACCGGGGATGGCGCGCAGCGAGGCCAGGTGCTCGACCGGCTGGTGGGTCGGGCCGTCCTCGCCGAGGCCGATGGAGTCGTGGGTCCACACGTACGTCACCGGCAGGTGCATCAGGGCCGACAGACGCACCGCGTTGCGCATGTAGTCGGAGAAGACGAGGAAGGTACCGCCGTAGATACGGGTGTTGCCGTGCAGGGCGATGCCGTTCATCTCGGCGCCCATGGAGTGCTCGCGGATGCCGAAGTGGATCGTGCGGCCGTAGGGGTTCGCCTCCGGCAGCGGGTTGTCCGCCGGCAGGAACGAGCTGTCCTTGTCGATGGTCGTGTTGTTCGACCCGGCGAGGTCGGCGGAGCCGCCCCACAGCTCGGGGACGACCGCGCCGAGCGCCTGCAGCACCTTGCCGGAGGCGGCACGGGTCGCGATGCCCTTGCCCGGCTCGAAGACCGGGACCTTCTCCTCCCAGCCGGTGGGCAGTTCGCCCTTGCTGATGCGGTCGAACTCGGCGGCACGCTCGGTGTTGCCGTCGCGCCAGAGCTGGAAGGACTTCTCCCACTCGGCCTTCGCCTGGGCACCCCGGTCGAGGGCCTGGCGGGTGTGGGCGATGACCTCGTCGGAGACCTCGAAGGTCCGCTCCGGGTCGAAGCCGAGGACGCGCTTGGTGGCCGCGACCTCGTCGTCGCCCAGCGCCGAGCCATGGGCGGCCTCGGTGTTCTGCGCGTTCGGCGCGGGCCAGGCGATGATCGAGCGCATCGCGATGAAGGACGGCTTGTCCGTGACCTTCTTCGCGGCCTCGATCGCGTTGTAGATGGCGTGCGGGTCCAGGTCGCCGTCCGGCTTCGGGGCGATGCGCTGCACGTGCCAGCCGTACGCCTCGTACCGCTTGACGGTGTCCTCGGACACGGCCGTCTCGGTGTCCCCCTCGATCGAGATGTGGTTGTCGTCCCACAGCAGGATCAGATTGCCGAGCTCCTGGTGGCCGGCCAGCGAGGACGCCTCGGCGGAGATGCCCTCCTGGAGGCAGCCGTCACCCGCGATGACGTACACGAAGTGGTCGAAGGGGGACTCACCCTGCGGGGTGTCCGGGTCGAACAGACCACGCTCGTAACGGGCGGCCATCGCCATGCCCACCGCGTTGGCGACACCCTGGCCGAGCGGGCCGGTCGTCGTCTCGACGCCCTTGGTGTGCCCGTACTCCGGGTGGCCCGGGGTCTTCGAGCCCCAGGTGCGGAAGGACTTCAGGTCGTCCAGCTCCAGGCCGAAGCCGGCCAGGTAGAGCTGCGTGTAGAGGGTCAGGGACGAGTGGCCGGCGGACAGCACGAAACGGTCGCGCCCGACCCACTCGGGATCGGCCGGGTCGTGCCGCATCACCTTCTGGAAGAGGGTGTAGGCGGCCGGAGCCAGGCTCATCGCCGTACCGGGATGGCCGTTGCCGACCTTCTGTACGGCGTCGGCGGCCAGGACGCGGGCGGTGTCCACGGCCCGCTGGTCCAGCTCGGTCCACTCGAGGTCTGTGGTGGTCGGCTTGGTGCTCACCCTGAGTCAGGGCTCCTCTCCACATGTCGGTCGCCGGTCTTCCGGGCGCGCGCCCACCGGCTGCCGGTGCACTGGGTGCCCACCGGCCTTTGCTGAGCCTACCCCCGTGAAGACGTGCATTTTTTCGAGCCATTCCAGACTGCCGGGCCTTAAGGGGATCCGCCTCCCGACCACTCCGGATCGCATTCGGCACATGAATACGGAGCCGCTCATCTGACTGCTCAATCGAGCCTCAGTACGACCGATGAGCGGGCCCCTGAGCAGCCGGTGAACGCCCCCCGCCAACACGAACCCACCCCCGCGAAGGACGAGGTATGGGCAACGTCTACAGTGGCGTGGTACGCGCGAGCCTTTACCCGGACTTCACATGGGGAGGCTCGCTGGGATGTCTCTGTCAGGGGTGTGCGTGACGGCCGTCGAATCCCGTCCAGCGGGTGGGGGCACCTCCCACGCCTTCAAGGCTGTGGGGGAGCTCGGTGCGAGCCAGAGCCCGAGCCACCGGCCGTTCGGGGCCCGTGTGAAGGCTTTCGTGGCGCTGACCAAGCCGCGGATCATCGAGCTGCTGCTGATCACCACCGTTCCGGTGATGTTCCTCGCGCAGCAGGGCGTGCCCGACCTCGGCCTGGTGCTGCTCACGTGCATCGGCGGTTACCTCTCCGCCGGCGGCGCCAACGCGCTGAACATGTACATCGACCGTGACATCGACGCGCTCATGGACCGTACGTCGCAGCGTCCGCTGGTGACCGGCATGGTCAGCCCGCGCGAGTGCCTCGCCTTCGGCATCACGCTGGCCGTCGTCTCGACGCTGCTGTTCGGGTTCGCCGTCAACTGGCTGTCCGCCTGGCTGTCGCTCGGAGCGCTCCTCTTCTACGTCGTCGTCTACACGATGATCCTCAAACGGCGTACCTCGCAGAACATCGTGTGGGGCGGCATCGCCGGCTGCATGCCGGTGCTGATCGGCTGGTCCTCCGTCACGAACTCCATGTCGTGGGCGCCGGTCATCCTGTTCCTGGTGATGTTCTTCTGGACGCCGCCGCACTACTGGCCGTTGTCCATGAAGGTGAAGGACGACTACGCGCGCGTGGGCGTGCCGATGCTGCCGGTCGTCGCTTCCAACAAGGTCGTCGCCAAGCAGATCGTCATCTACAGCTGGGTGATGGTCGCCGTCTCGCTGCTGCTGACCCCGCTCGGCTACACGGGCTGGTTCTACACGCTGGTCGCGCTGGCGGCGGGCGGCTGGTGGCTCTGGGAGGCGCACGCCCTGCAGAACCGCGCGAAGGCCGAGGTGACCGGCGTGAAGCTGAAGGAGATGCGGCTGTTCCACTGGTCCATCACCTATGTGTCGCTGCTGTTCGTCGCGGTGGCGGTGGACCCCTTCCTGCGGTAGCCGCTCCGCACTGCCCCTTCGGTGGGCGGGGAGCGTGGTCAAGGCCACGCACCCCGCCCGTCGCCGTTTGATCTACCCGTCGGTAGCATCCTGACCATGGCAGACACGCAGCAGGTTGACTCGAAGGCCGAGCGCAAGGTGGCGCGGCTCGCGCAGCAGATCAGCGCCTTCTCCAAGGCGCACGGCGGTGCCGAGGGTCAGGTGGCCTACATCGGTGAGCGCGGCGCCCGGATCGTGCTCGTCGGCGAGGACGGCGGCTGGGGCGACCTGGTGGCGCCCTCGTACGAGATCGCCGAGAAGGCCGTGCAGAAGTCCGGGATCACCGTCCACGAGGCGTTCGACGGCGAGTTCGCCGCCAAGGTGAAGACGGGCCCCTACGAGTGGAAGCGGATGGCCGGAATCCAGGTCGGCGGTCCGAGCAACGGCTGAGCTCCCGGCAACCCCCGGAGCTCCGAGCAACACCTGACACCCGGTTCACCCGTTAGGACCTGAAAGAGGACGAGGTCCAGTCACACGGGGAGCCCGGATGATCGAAACACCGTCCCTGGTGGACCAGTACTGCCACGGCGTGCTGAAGACGGAGCTGGGACTCGGCACGTTCGAGGCCCAGCTCGCCCGGACCGAGGGGCCGCCTGCCCCCGGTACCACGCTTTTCGACACCCAGACGGGCTTCGCCGTACGCCGCTGGTGCCCGCCGCTGCTCGGCCTGGAGCCGCACTGCCCGCCCGCCCGCTATCTCGCCCGGCGCCGTGAACTGGGCGTGGCGGAGGTGGGCCGCAGGCTGCTGCGCGGCAGCGGGATCACGACCTATCTGGTCGACACGGGGCTGCCCGGGGACCTCACCGGCCCCGCCGAGATGGCCTCCGCCGGTGACGCCGAGGCGCGCGAGATCGTGCGCCTGGAACTCCTCGCCGAGCAGGTCGCCGACACCTCCGGGACCGTCGAGTCGTTCCTCGCCAACCTCGCCGAGTCGGTGCACGGGGCCGCCGCGAACGCCGTCGCCTTCACCTCCGTCGCGGGGGTACGGCACGGACTCGGGCTGGCGCCCGAGCCGCCCGGGCCGGGGGAGGTGCGGGGAGCGGCGGGCCGCTGGCTGGCGGGGCGCCGGGTCGGCGGGGAGCTGAGCGACCCGGTCCTGCTCAGGCATCTGCTGTGGATCGCGGTCGCCTCGGGGCTGCCGCTCCAGCTGCACGCCGGTCTCGCGGAGCCAGCGGCGCGCATCGACCGTACGGACCCGGTGCTGCTGACGGACTTCGTGCGGGCCACCGCGGGCCTGGGCACGGACCTGGTCCTGCTGCACGGCTACCCGTACCACCGCCACGCCGCCCACCTCGCGGGCGTCTTCCCGCATGTGTTCGCCGACTCGGGCGCCGCGCTCGTCCGTACCGGCGCCCGCGCGGCGACGATCCTCGCCGAGATCCTGGAACTGGCCCCGTTCGGCAAGATCCTCTTCTCCAGCGGAGCACATGGCCTGCCGGAACTGCACGTGGTGGGCGCGCGGTTGTTCCGGGAGGCGCTGGGCCGGGTGCTGGGCGGCTGGGTCGCCGAGGGCGCGTGGTCGCTGACGGACGCCCAGCGCGTGGCCCACCTGCTCGCGGCCGGAAATGCCCGGCGGGTGTACGGACTGGACTGAGCTGCACAGACTGGGCGCATGCAGACCGACGCCTTACTCGACCGTTTCCTCACGAGTCTCGCGCCCCTAGCTCCCGTCGCCGTCTGGGCACACGGCTCCCTCGCCGGGGGTGACTACCAGGAGGGCCGCAGCGACCTGGACCTCATCGCGGTGCTGGAGCGCCCCGCGACCCTGAGCACCGTACGCAGGGTCGTCATCCTGCACCGCGCCCTGCGCGTCGAGCCGCTCGCCACCAAGCTGCACTGCAGCTACGCGGGCGCGGACCGGCTCGGCGACCCCGGACACAAGCACCTGACCTGGGCGCACGACCATGTCCTGCGGCGCACGGTCACCCCGGTCACCCGGCGCGAGCTGCACGCTTTCGGCCGGGTGCTGCACGGACGGCCGCCGGCCGGTCTGCTGCCACCCGTGTCGGACCGGGAGCTGGGCGACTTCGTCGTGCGCGACCAGCGGGAGTTCTGGCGGCCCGCCGTCGACAAGGCACGTCTGTGGAAGCAGGACATCTGGGTCGACCTGGGACTGATGACCTTCGCCCGCGCGACCGTCACCCTGCGCGAGGGCCGGCTGATCTCCAAGCGTGAGTCCCTCGATCTGCTGCCCGGCCTCGGCGCGCCCGCCGAGGTGGTCGCGGACATCAGGCGCCGCAGATACGCGGACCCCCATCCGTCGAACGCGGAGTGGACGGCTCGCCGGGGCGAGCTGACCCGGAGCTACCTGGGACCGGCCATCGACGCACTCGTGACGGCGTACGGATGCCTCACGCGCGCGTGCCGACCGGCGCCTCTGCCGTGGGACCGGGCAGGTCCGCCGTCACGTCGGGACGCTCGCGCAGCGACAGCAGCACGCGCAGCACCCAGATCCACATCACGGAAGAGCCCAGCATGTGCAGGGCGACCAGGGCTTCGGGGAGATGCATGAAGTACTGGACGTAGCCGATCACGCCCTGAGCCAGCAGCACGACGAACAGCTCCCGGGTCCGGTCCAGCGGACCCTTGGGCGCGTCCACCGCCTTCAGGACGAACCACAGCGCGAAGGTCAGCGTCACCACGATCCACGCGAGCACCGCGTGCAGCTTGGCGACCGTCTCCCAGTCGATCGGGATCCGGTCGACCTCGCTGGAGTCACCCGCGTGCGGGCCGGCTCCGGTGACCACCGTGCCGACCGCGATGAGCAGGACGGACGCGGCGACCAGGAACCACACCAGCTGCTGGACCGCCTTGCCGACCAGCGGACGCGACGCCCCGTCACCCTCCCGGGTGCGCTGCCACATCACCGTGGCGACGGCGATGAGCGCCGACGAGAGCAGGAAGTGGGCGGCCACCGTGTACGGGTTGAGGCCGACCAGCACCACGATCCCGCCGAGCACCGCGTTGCCCATGACCACCCAGAACTGAGCCCAGCCGAGCCGGGTGAGGCTGCGCCGCCACGGCTTCTGCGAGCGCGCCGCGATGATCGCCCAGCCGACGGCCGCGCACAGCACGTACGTCAGCATCCGGTTGCCGAACTCGATGGCTCCGTGGACGCCCATCGCGCCGGTGGTGGTCAGCGAGTCGTCGGTGCAGGTGGGCCAGGTCGGGCAGCCCAGGCCCGAGCCGGTCAGCCGTACGGCGCCGCCGGTGACCACGATGATCACCGACATGGCGAGTGCGGCGAGGGCTGCCCGCTGGACCGTCCGGGGGTGCGGGGTCCAGCGTTCGGCGATGAAGGCGAGCGGGTTGCGCAGGGCCGCCTGGGCGTCGGCGCGGGTCAGCTTTGGCACGTGCACCATCGTAGGCGCCCGCTTGTGCACACTTTCACGAGGGTCACTCCCAGCGGAACAGTTTTCCGGCCGCCGCCAGGCCCATGACCGCCCACACGGCGAGGATTCCCAGGTCGCCCCACGGCATCCCGGCCCCGTGCTGGAGCACGTCCCGCAGCCCGTCCGACAGCGCGGAGATGGGCAGCAGACCCAGCACGTCCTGGGCGGCCGGCGGGAACTTGTCCAGCGGGACGATCACCCCGCCGCCGATGAGCAGCAGCAGGAAGACCAGGTTGGCGGCGGCCAGCGTGGCCTCCGCCTTGAGCGTGCCGGCCATCAGCAGGCCCAGCCCGGAGAACGCGGCCGTGCCCAGGACCAGCAGGAGCAGGACGGCGAGGGGGTTGCCGTGCGGCGACCAGCCCAGCGCGAAGGCGATCACCGTCAGCAGGATCACCTGGAGGACCTCCGTGACCAGCACGGACGCCGTCTTCGCCGCCATCAGGCCCCAGCGGGGCAGCGGGGACGAGGCCAGCCGCTTCAGCACGCCGTAGCGGCGCTCGAAGCCGGTCGCGATGGCCTGGCCGGTGAAGGCGGTCGACATCACGGCGAGAGCGAGGATGCCGGGGGCGAGGAAGTCGACGGCCTTGCCCGCGCCCGTGTCGACGATGTCCACGGAGCTGAAGAGCGCGAGGAGCAGCGTCGGGATCACGACCGTCAGCAGCAGCTGCTCGCCGTTGCGCAGCAGCATCCTGGTCTCCAGCGCCGCCTGGGCCGCGATCATGCGGGGCAGTGGGGCCGCGCCGGGCTTGGGGGTGTAGGCACCCACGGTGGTCACGAGCGCAGCTCCTTGCCGGTGAGCTCCGGGCTGTGTCTTCCCGGGGGGCAGCCCCCGGACCCCCGGCCGAGGGGGGTGTTGGCCGGAATCATGAGCGCAGCTCCTTGCCGGTGAGCTCGAGAAAGACGTCTTCGAGGGTGTGCCGCTCGACCGAGATCCGGTCCGGCATCACGCCGTGCTGGGCGCACCACGAGGTCACCGTGGCGAGCAGCTGGGGATTGACCTTGCCGACCACGCGGTAGGAGCCCGGGGTCAGCTCGGCGGCCGTGCAGTCGGCGGGCAGCGCCTTGAGCAGGGAGCTCACGTCGAGGCCGGGGCGGCCGGTGAAGCGCAGGGTGTTCTCGGCGCCGCCGCGGCACAGCTCCTCGGGGGCACCCTGGGCGATCACCCTGCCCGCGTCGATGATCGCGACGTCGTCGGCGAGCTGCTCGGCCTCTTCCATGTAGTGGGTGGTGAGGATCACGGAGACGCCGTCGGCACGCAGGTCCCGCACCAGGTCCCAGGTGGCCCTGCGAGCCTGCGGGTCGAGGCCGGCCGTCGGCTCGTCCAGGAACACCAGCTCCGGCCGCCCCACGACGGCCATGGCGAGCGCGAGCCGCTGCTGCTGTCCGCCGGACAGGCGCCGGTACGAGGTCCGGCCGCAGCTGCCGAGCCCCAGCCGTTCGATGAGCGCGTCCACGTCCAGCGGATGCGCGTGCAGTCTGGCCACGTGGCGCAGCATCTCGTCGGCCCGCGCGCCCGAGTAGACGCCGCCGGACTGCAGCATCACGCCGACGCGTGGCCGCAGCAGCGCGGACTGCCGGACCGGGTCGAGGCCCAGGACGCGCACCGTGCCGGCATCCGGCTTCCGGTACCCCTCGCAGGTCTCGACCGTGGTCGTCTTCCCCGCCCCGTTGGGGCCGAGTACGGCGGTCACTCCCGCCTCGGCGACCAGGTCGAGGCCGTTCACCGCGGTCTTTGTGCCGTACCGCTTCACCAGGGCCTGGATCTGGACCACGGGCTCACTTCGCATGGGTCCAGAGTCTAGGTACGTGCCGTGTCACTCAGACGGGCGGGTGCAGGAACTCCTCCGCACGGGGTCGGTGCAGCGGCAGCCACTTCTCCGCGTAGGCGACGGCGTCCGCCACCGGGAACAGCCGTACGTCGGCAGCCCCGGCCTTCCCGCGGACGACGGGCCGGTCCCGCTCGAAGTCGTGGCCGAGCTCGTCGAACCGGTCCGAGTCGATCGACACCTCGATCACCGATTCCCAGCCGCCGCCGGGCGCCGGCCGGCCGACCTCGACGCGCGGGGCCGGTATCCGGTACTCGGCGAGGTGGAAGCTGGTGCAGGTGTCGTAGCCGGTGCCGAGGAGCAGCACACGGGCGCCCAGCCGTTCCAGCCGGGCCAGCGGGCTGTGCTCGCCGAGCCGGCAGTCGGGCGCGTGTCCGTCGAGTATCCCGGCCGCGTGCGGGCCCACGGCCGCGAAGGACGTCTGCGGATGGGCGCTGCGCAGGGCGCCCGGCCAGGTCCGTACGGTCTCCGGGATCACGCCGACCCCGCGGGAGGGGGTGGTCAGGGGGTCGTACGCGGGCATCGAGGCCCGGATCGTGGCCCACCACTCCCGGGGTACCGGAGGGTTCCCCCACAGGGCCGGGTCGGAGAGGTCGCCGGACTGGGTGGGGACGACCAGCGTGCCGTCCGGGCCGAGGGCGTGGAGCAGTGCCCGGACGACGGCCACGGCGCCGCCGCAGACCCAGCCGAGTGAACTCAGAGAGGAGTGGACCAGCAGGGTCTCGCCGGTCTCGACACCCAGTCGGCGCAGCTGTGCGGCGAGCGTGTCGCGAGTGACAAGAGGGCCGGTCGGAGCGGGGATGGGCATGGTTCGGCAGTGTTCCCGAAGAGCCTCGCCGGTGCCACCGATTTGATCGATCAAAGATCGTTTCCGCAGGTCGGATTAGGTATGCCTAAGTGACGCAGGGCACCGCCCGCCGAAACGGACGCGGCTTGTCAGTCTCCGAGGAATTACGCAACAATGGCGTTGTGAAAAACGTCGGCGAGGCTCCGGAGGCCCCCACGGGGGCTCCTCACGAAGAGCTCGCGACCGGTGAGCGCTCGACGCGCAACCGCGTCGCGCGGTCCATCCTGGACCACGGCCCGTCGACCGTCGCGGAGCTCGCCGGACGTCTGGGACTGACCCAGGCGGCCGTACGGCGCCACCTGGACGCGTTGGTTGCCGACGATGTCGTGGAGGCGCGCGAACAGCGTGTGTACGGCGCGCGCACCCGCGGTCGTCCCGCCAAGGTCTTCGCGCTCACCGACTGCGGTCGCGACGCCTTCGACCAGTCGTACGACACGCTCGCCGCGGACGCGCTGCGCTGGATCGCCGACCAGGAGGGCGGCCAGGAGGCGGTCGCCGCCTTCGCCCGCGCCCGGATCGCGGCACAGGCGAGCGCGTACCGTAAGGCGATCGAGGGCGCCACCCCCGACAAGCGCGCCGAAGCCCTGGCCAAGGCCTTGAGCGTCGACGGGTACGCTGCTACGGCGCGCAGCGCACCGGTCGGCGAGCAGCTCTGCCAGCACCACTGCCCGGTCGCGCACGTAGCGGAGCAGTTCCCCCAGCTCTGTGAGGCGGAGACGGAGATCTTCGCCGAGCTGCTCGGAACGCACGTCCAGCGACTGGCGACCATCGCCCACGGCGACGGCGTCTGCACGACGTTCATCCCCAAGATTTCACCTGACGCATCTGCAAGCACGGCCGGGAGGAACCCCGCATGACTCTCCCCACGGAGACTGCCCACCCCGAACTCGAGGGTCTGGGCAAGTACGAATACGGCTGGGCCGACTCCGACGAGGCCGGTGCCGCAGCGAAGCGCGGTCTGAACGAGGACGTCGTCCGGGACATCTCGTCGAAGAAGTCCGAGCCGGAGTGGATGACGAAGCTGCGCCTCAAGGGCCTGAAGCTCTTCGAGAAGAAGCCCATGCCCAACTGGGGCTCGGACCTCTCGGGCATCGACTTCGACAACATCAAGTACTTCGTGCGCTCCACGGAGAAGCAGGCGGAGTCCTGGGAGGACCTGCCCGAGGACATCAAGAACACGTACGACAAGCTCGGCATCCCCGAGGCGGAGAAGCAGCGTCTCGTCGCCGGTGTCGCAGCCCAGTACGAGTCCGAGGTCGTCTACCACCAGATCCGTGAGGACCTGGAGGAGCAGGGCGTCATCTTCCTGGACACCGACACGGCGCTGAAGGAGCACCCGGAGCTCTTCAAGGAGTACTTCGGTACCGTCATCCCCGCCGGTGACAACAAGTTCGCGTCGCTGAACACCGCCGTGTGGTCGGGCGGCTCCTTCATCTACGTCCCGCCGGGCGTGCACGTGGAGATCCCGCTCCAGGCCTACTTCCGTATCAACACGGAGAACATGGGCCAGTTCGAGCGGACGCTGATCATCGTCGACGAGGGTGCCTATGTGCACTACGTCGAGGGCTGCACGGCCCCGATCTACAAGTCGGACTCGCTGCACTCCGCGGTCGTCGAGATCATCGTCAAGAAGAACGCCCGCTGCCGCTACACGACCATCCAGAACTGGTCGAACAACGTCTACAACCTGGTCACCAAGCGCGCCGTCGCCTACGAGGGCGCGACAATGGAGTGGATCGACGGCAACATCGGCTCCAAGGTGACGATGAAGTACCCGGCCGTCTACCTGATGGGCGAGCACGCCAAGGGCGAGACCCTCTCCATCGCCTTCGCGGGTGAGGGCCAGCACCAGGACGCCGGCTCCAAGATGGTCCACATGGCGCCGAACACCTCGTCCAACATCGTCTCCAAGTCGGTGGCGCGTGGCGGCGGCCGCACCTCGTACCGCGGCCTGGTCGAGATCGGCGAGGGCGCCGCGGGCTCCAAGTCCAACGTGCTCTGCGACGCGCTGCTGGTCGACACGATCTCCCGCTCCGACACGTACCCGTACGTGGACGTCCGCGAGGACGACGTGTCCATGGGCCACGAGGCGACCGTCTCCAAGGTCTCCGAGGACCAGCTCTTCTACCTGATGAGCCGCGGTCTGACCGAGTTCGAGGCGATGGCGATGATCGTGCGCGGCTTCGTCGAGCCGATCGCCAAGGAACTGCCGATGGAGTACGCGCTGGAGCTCAACCGGCTGATCGAGCTGCAGATGGAGGGCGCGGTCGGTTAATCACCGGCCCGCAGTCCCCGTCAAGCCACTTACGCAAGAAAGCGAGCATTACGACAGCCATGGCTGAGGCTCCGAACTCCCCCAAGTCCTCGACTCCGCTCGGACAGGGGGCACCCCCACCGCTGGGCTCGACCACCGCGGGCCAGATCGCGGTGGCCGCCGAGTCGACCGTCGCCACGCGCATGAGCGCGCCCCCGTCCTTCGACGTCGCGGACTTCCCGGTCCCGCACGGCCGCGAGGAGGAGTGGCGGTTCACCCCGCTGGAGCGCCTGCGCGGGCTGCACGACGGCAGCGCCGTCGCGAACGGCGAGGGCGTGAAGGTCACCGTCGAGGCCCCCGAGGGCGTCACCGTCGAGACCGTCGGCCGCGACGACGCGCGCGTCGGCAGGGCGGGCACCCCGGTGGACCGCGTGGCCGCCCAGGCGTACTCGGCGTTCGAGCAGGCCGGCGTGGTCACCGTCCCCAAGGAGACGGTGCTCACCGAGCCGATCCGCATCGCCGTGCACGGCCAGGGCGGGGTCGCCTACGGCCACCAGGTCATCGAGCTGGGCGCCTTCGCCGAGGCCGTCGTCGTCATCGACCACACCGGTGACGCGGTGCTCGCCGCCAACGTCGACTTCGTCCTGGGCGACGGTGCGAAGCTCACCGTCGTCTCCGTCCAGGACTGGGACGACAAGGCCGTGCACGTGGCCCAGCACAACGCCCTCATCGGGCGGGACGCCTCCTTCAAGTCGGTCGTCGTGACCTTCGGCGGCGACCTCGTCCGCCTGCACCCGCGCGTCACCTACGCGGGCCCCGGCGCCGAGGCCGAGCTGTTCGGCCTGTACTTCACGGACTCCGGGCAGCACCAGGAGCACCGCCTCCTGGTCACCCACAACACCCCGCACTGCAAGTCGAACGTCGTCTACAAGGGCGCGCTCCAGGGCGACGACGCGCACGCGGTGTGGATCGGCGACGTGCTCATCGAGGCCAAGGCCGAGGGCACGGACACGTACGAGATGAACCGCAACCTGGTCCTCACCGACGGCGCCCGCGTCGACTCGGTGCCGAACCTGGAGATCGAGACCGGCGAGATCGTCGGCGCCGGTCACGCCTCGGCCACCGGCCGCTTCGACGACGAGCAGCTCTTCTATCTGATGGCCCGCGGCATCCCGCAGCACGAGGCCCGCCGCCTCGTCGTCCGTGGCTTCTTCGCCGAGCTGGTCCAGCAGATCGGTGTCGCGGACATC
The DNA here is from genome assembly GCF_032656585.1 of Streptomyces herbicida. Classification (NCBI taxonomy): domain Bacteria; kingdom Bacillati; phylum Actinomycetota; class Actinomycetes; order Kitasatosporales; family Streptomycetaceae; genus Streptomyces; species Streptomyces herbicida. The sequence continues at coordinate 45,911 of NZ_JAUYWJ010000008.1, read as the reverse complement.
GAGGAGCGCCTGCTCGCCAAGATCGAAGAGGAGCTGGAGGCGTCGGTCGCATGACCACCTTCGTACGCGCTTGTGGGCTGAGCGAGCTGGACGAGGACACCCCGAAGCGGGTGGAACTCGACGGCACGCCGGTCTCGGTCGTGAAGACCGAGGGCGAGGTGTTCGCGATCTACGACATCTGCTCCCACGCGAATGTCTCGCTCTCCGAGGGCGAGGTGGAGGACTGCCAGATCGAGTGCTGGCTGCACGGCTCCAGCTTCGACCTCCGCACCGGCAAGCCGTCCGGCCTTCCCGCGACGCGCCCCGTCCCCGTATACCCCGTAAAGATCGAAGGGGACGACGTGCTCGTCTCCCTCACCCAGGAGTCCTGAGGCACCCATGGCAACGCTTGAAATCCGAGACCTGCACGTCACCGTCGAGGCCGACAACGCCACGAAGGAGATCCTCAAGGGCGTCGACCTCACCGTGAAGCAGGGCGAGACGCACGCCATCATGGGCCCCAACGGCTCCGGCAAGTCGACCCTCGCCTACTCGCTCGCGGGTCACCCGAAGTACACGATCACCGAGGGCACCGTGCTGCTCGACGGCGAGGACGTCCTGGAGATGTCCGTCGACGAGCGCGCCCGCGCGGGCCTGTTCCTCGCGATGCAGTACCCGGTCGAGGTCCCCGGCGTCTCGGTCTCCAACTTCCTGCGCTCCTCCGCCACCGCGATCCGCGGCGAGGCGCCGAAGCTGCGCACCTGGGTGAAGGAGGTCAAGGAGGCCATGCAGCGCCTCAACATGGACCCGTCCTTCGCCGAGCGCAACGTCAACGAGGGCTTCTCCGGTGGTGAGAAGAAGCGCCACGAGATCCTGCAGCTCGAGCTGCTCAAGCCGAAGGTCGCGATCCTCGACGAGACGGACTCCGGCCTGGACGTCGACGCGCTGCGCATCGTCTCCGAGGGCGTCAACCGCGTCCGTGAGACCGGCGAGGTCGGCACCCTGCTGATCACGCACTACACGCGCATCCTGCGCTACATCAAGCCCGACTTCGTCCACGTCTTCTCCGGCGGGCGGATCGTCGAGTCCGGCGGTGCCGAGCTCGCCGACAAGCTGGAGGACGAGGGCTACGAGTCGTACACGAAGGGTGGCGTATCCGCGTGACACAGCTGCCGGGCCTCCTCGACACCGAGGCGATCCGCAAGGACTTCCCCGTCCTGGACCGACTGGTCCACGACGGCAAGAAGCTCGTGTACCTGGACAACGCGGCGACCTCGCAGAAGCCGCGCCAGGTGCTCGACGCCCTGAGCGAGTACTACGAGCGCTACAACGCCAACGTCCACCGCGGTGTGCATGTGCTCGCCGAGGAGGCCACGGCGCTGTACGAGGGCGCGCGCGACAAGGTCGCCGCGTTCATCAACGCGCCGAGCCGCGACGAGGTGATCTTCACCAAGAACGCCTCCGAGTCGCTGAACCTCGTGGCGAACATGCTGGGCTGGGCCGACGAGCCCTACCGCGTGGACCGCGAGACCGAGATCGTCATCACGGAGATGGAGCACCACTCCAACATCGTCCCGTGGCAGCTGCTCGCGCAGCGCACGGGCGCGAAGCTGAAGTGGTTCGGGCTGACCGACGACGGCCGTCTCGACCTCTCCAACATCGACGAGATCATCACGGAGAAGACGAAGATCGTCTCCTTTGTGCTGGTGTCCAACATCCTGGGCACGGTCAACCCGGTCGAGGCGATAGTGCGCCGAGCGCAGGAGGTCGGTGCGCTGGTCTGCATCGACGCCTCCCAGGCCGCCCCGCACATGCCGCTGGACGTGCAGGCGCTGCAGGCCGACTTCGTGGCCTTCACCGGCCACAAGATGTGCGGTCCGACCGGCATCGGCGTCCTGTGGGGCCGTCAGGAGCTGCTCGAGGACCTGCCCCCGTTCCTCGGCGGCGGCGAGATGATCGAGACCGTGTCGATGCACTCGTCGACGTACGCCCCGGCGCCGCACAAGTTCGAGGCGGGCACGCCCCCGATCGCCCAGGCGGTCGGTCTCGGCGCGGCGATCGACTACCTCAACTCGATCGGCATGGACAAGATCCTCGCCCATGAGCACGCGCTCACCGAGTACGCGGTGCGGAAGCTGGGCGAGGTCCCCGACCTCAGGATCATCGGCCCGACCACGGCCGAGGACCGGGGCGCGGCGATCTCCTTCACGCTCGGTGACATCCACCCGCACGACGTGGGCCAGGTCCTCGACGAGCAGGGCATCGCGGTCCGGGTCGGCCACCACTGCGCCCGCCCGGTCTGCCTGCGGTACGGAATTCCTGCGACCACGCGAGCGTCGTTCTATCTGTACTCCACGCCGGCCGAGATCGACGCACTGGTCGAGGGGCTGGAGCACGTCCGGAACTTCTTCGGCTGAGGGATTGGCGAGCGATCGCATGAAGCTGGATTCGATGTACCAGGAAGTCATCCTGGACCACTACAAGAACCCGCACGGGCGTGGTCTGAGGGATGGCGACGCCGAGGTGCACCATGTGAACCCGACCTGCGGCGACGAGATCACCCTTCGTGTGAAGTACGACGGCACGACGATCAGTGACGTCTCGTACGAGGGCCAGGGCTGCTCCATCAGCCAGGCCTCGGCCTCCGTGCTGAACGAGCTGCTCGTCGGCAAGGAGCTGGCCGAGGCGCAGAAGATCCAGGAGACCTTCCTGGAGCTGATGCAGTCCAAGGGCAAGGTCGAGCCGGACGACGCGATGGAGGACGTTCTGGAGGACGCGGTCGCGTTCGCCGGAGTCTCCAAGTACCCGGCCCGGGTCAAGTGCGCCCTCCTCAGCTGGATGGCGTGGAAGGACGCGACGGCCCAGGCGCTGGGCGGGGCCGACGCCGAAAGGAAGACGGCATGAGCGACACCGTGGAGACGAAGCCGGCCTCGGAGGAGGAAGTCCGCGAGGCCCTGTACGACGTCGTCGACCCCGAGCTGGGCATCGACGTCGTCAACCTCGGCCTGATCTACGGCATTCACATCGACGACGCGAACATCGCGACGATCGACATGACCCTGACCTCGGCGGCCTGCCCGCTGACGGACGTCATCGAGGACCAGGCCAAGTCCGCCACCGACGGCCTCGTCAACGAGCTGCGCATCAACTGGGTCTGGATGCCGCCGTGGGGCCCCGACAAGATCACGGATGACGGACGCGAGCAGCTGCGGGCGCTCGGCTTCAACGTCTGAGATCCACCGGCCGAACAGTAACGGCGAGGTCCACCCGGACCTCGCCGTTTCTCGTTCTCGTTCTTGTTCTTGCCCTCAGAGCAGTCCGTCGACCAGCCGGAACGAGGAGTCCGCGCGGTACAGGTCGCTGTACTGGTACTGGTCCAGCTTGAGCCGGAAGTTCTGGTGGCGCAGGAAGCGGCCGGGGTAGTTGACCGACTCCAGCATGACCGCGCCGGAGTAGGAGGAGGCGCGGGGGCAGAAGGTCGCGTCCTGCCGGAACAGGGACGAGCCGTCGTTGCGCTCGGCGCGCAGCAGGAAGTCGCGGTGCCGCAGATAGCTGCCGTCGGCGGTGGCGAAGGAGTAGCAGGAGCCGTCGGCCAGGCCGTCCACCACCTTGAACGTGGCATCGCGGCGGGCGGAGGCGGAGCCGATCGGGTCGAGCTGCACATAGCCGCCGCCGACGTGCCAGTAGCGGTCGGGGTAGTTCACCGAGCGGACCGAGGTCCAGGCGGAAGAGGTCTCCGAGCCCCCCGAACCGCCGTGTGATGCGGGCGACTTGGACGGCGAGGCGGAGGCCGTGGACTTCGGTTTGCCGTCGCGGTCCGTGGGGGTGGCCGAGGCGGCGGGAGGCGCGACCGACGCCATGCCGGTCTTGTCCTTGGGGGCGGGGGTCGTACCCGACGTCGGCGAGGCGAACGAGAGCAGGCCGGGCCCGTCGTCCGTGGGCGCCGCGGACCGCACCGGGGATGTCGTGTCGTCAGGAACCTGGCGGTTCACCACGATTGCGGTGGCGCAGGCGACGATCGTGGCCATGGCCAGCCCACCGGCCAGCCAGAGTCTCCGGGTTCCGGGAGCCCGGGAGGTGTCGGGGAACCAGCCGTTCTGCCATGGCTGGTTCCGGGGAGGGTGGGGGGTGGTTTCGGGCATGCGTGTTCCTCCAGCGGCGCCCGTGGCGGCGGCCGGGGATGTGAGGGTGAGGTGATCGAGCGGTGGAACTCTAGTGGAGCCGAGGGGTTACCGGGACCCGTTTCAGCGAGCGGTTTCCATGAATATTGAACCTGCTCCCGTCCGTGATCCGGGCAACGGGGCCGCCGACGCGCAGCGGATCACCTGCCGGAGAGAAATCCGTTTCCATGACGGAGCGGAGCAGTACGGCCCGACCCGGCCGGACTGCTCCGCCACCGCCGCACCGCCTCTTGGTTCAGGGGGTGATGCGTACGACCTGCGGGTCGTGGTCGCTGGTCTGGTCCGGGAACTCGCTGTTGATGTGCACGATGTCGTAGTCGTACGACGTGATCGACGAGCTGACCAGGGTGTGGTCGAGGACCTGGGAGTTGCCGTCGTAGACGTACGTGTACTGCTGGGACGCCGGCAGTGTGTCCACCAGGTCGGTCAGCACGCCGCCCTCCAGGTTGGAGACCGCGGTGGAGAACTGGAAGTCGTTCAGGTCGCCGAGCACGATCACATGCGCGTCCGACTGCGCCGCCAGGATCGAGTCCACGAACGAGTTCTCCACCGAGGCCTGGCTGCCCCGCTGGGTCTCCGACGACCGGGCCGGCGGCTGGTACTGGCTGTGCAGCGAGTAGTCACCGCCCTTGGAGACGAAGTGGTTGGCGATCACGAAGTACTTCTGACCGCCGAAGGTGAACTCCGCGGCCAGTGGCTTGCGGCTGGCCGACCAGGCCGAGTTGGCCGGGGCGATCCGGCCCGGGTTGTACGTCAGCTGCGCCACACCGCCCACGCTGGTGACCGAGTTGGCGGTGGTGGCGGTGGCGCTGCCGCGGGCGGTGAAGCCCACCCGTGCGGAGTTGTACAGGAGCACTTGGCGGATGTTGCCGCCGGGCTCACCGCCGTCGGCGTCGTTCCGCGGGTTGATCTGGGTGTACGAGTAGGTCGGGCCGCCGGCCGTCCTGATCGCGGAGATCAGCGTGGAGAGGGTCGTGGAGGCGGAGACGACGCCGTCGTCCGCAGGGCCGTCGTTGTCCTGAACCTCCTCCAGCGCCACGATGTCGGGCGACTTGAGGTTGTTCACGATGCCCTGTGCGAGCGCGGTGAACTTCGAGGCGGGATCGGTCGGGTCGAGGTTCTCCACGTTGTACGTGGCCACCGACAACTGGCCCGGCGACTGGTCCGCCGTCGTCTCCTTGGCGACCCCGCCCGAGGTGAGCGTGCCGAGCGAGGTGGCGTTCAGGGAGTAGCCGCCGTACGCGCTGTAGTCCAGGACACCGGTGGCGCCGGAGATCGTGTCGCCCACCGTCCCCTTCGGGAAGGCCGAGGACAGCAGCGTGGTGATCTGCAGCCGGCCGGAGTTCTGGCTGCTGTAGGAGGAGTACAGGGATCCGCCGCGGGCCGAGTTCACCTGCGAGGGCTTCACATTGACCCACATCTCGTTGTACGCGTTGGCCGGTCCGACCACCGGCGAGTTGCCGACGCTGACCCGCATGCCCTCCAGGGACTCGTAGTAGTCCAGGGCGTAGGTCGTCGGGGCCAGCGTGAACGAGTTGATCGAACCGCCGTTGTTGGTGCGGGTGTAGGTGGCCGGGACGGTCGCGTCGCTGATCGTGACGGCCGCGGGAAGGGCGTTCCCGGTCGAGTTGGTGGTCCAGCTCGCGCTGCCCAGCTCGGTGAGCGACTGGCTGCCGCCGGAGGAGTCGGGGTAGTACTCGGAGACCCTGCCGGTGACCGTGATGCTGTTGCCGACCGCCGTGTTCGGCGTGCCGGACCCCGTGTAGACGAAGATCGCGTCACTGGTCGCCGCGTTGCCGTCGCCGCCCACGCTCTGGATCCAGAAGCCGTGCGAGGAGCCGGCGGAACGAATCGCGGTGACGATACCGGTCGTGGTGACCGTCGAGCCGTTGTACGGCGAGATCCGGGTGGTGCCCTGGATCGCGGAGATCGTGTAGGTGGCGGCGTGCGCGGCGGACGGCAGTGCCATCAGCGAGGCCGAGGCGAGCAGCCCGGCGGCTGTCGCGCGGGCCGCGAGCCCGAGCTTTCTGTCCATGTGCGTCCCTTCAACAAGCGGTTGAGTGGAGCTGGTTGGTGCCTGGACGTACATGAGCGACTGGTCGCGGAGAGTTCTATTCGCTCAGAGTTACCGAAGGATGTACGGAGTGTGTTCCGCGCACGGCGTCTATGCGTGTCGTCGAACCCGTGTGGGTGCACGGCGGCCGTTCGGTTATGTACGCTTGTACACATGGGATACCTCTTGCTCGTCGGCGCCATAGCCGCCGAGGTCGCGGCCACGACCGCGATGAAGTACAGCGACGGCTTCAGCAGGCTCTGGCCCTCGCTGCTGACGGCCCTGGGCTATGTGCTTTCGTTCGCTCTGCTCGCCCAGACCCTGAAGACCGTGTCGATCGGCACGGCCTACGCGATCTGGGCCGGGGTGGGCACCGCGACCATCGCGGTCATCGGACTGATGCTGTTCGGCGAGGGGTTGGGCGTGGCGAAGGTCGCCGGGATCGCGCTGATCATCGGGGGCGTGGTGGTGCTGAACCTGGGCGGCGCGCACTGATGCCCCGGCGCTACGACCCCGAGCGGCGGCAGCGGATCATCGACGCGGCGATCCGGGTCGTCGGCAAGAAGGGCATCGCCGGGCTGAGTCACCGCTCCGTCGCCGCGGAGGCGGACGTCCCGCTGGGCTCCACGACCTACCACTTCGCGACCCTCGACGAACTGATGGTCGCCGCACTGCGCCAGACCAACGAGGGCTTCGCCAAGGTGCTTGCGAGCAGTGGCGTCCTGGACGACACCGGGGGCGAGCCGGCGGCGGGGCTGGCACGGGTGCTGGGGGAGTGGCTCGGCGGAGACCGCCCGGGCGTCGAGCTCGAGTACGAGCTGTACCTCGCGGCCCTGCGCCGCCCCGCCCTGCGCCCCGTCGCCGCCGAATGGACGGAGGAAACGGCCCGGCGACTGGCCGCCCACACGGACCCGGTGACCGCGCGGGCATTGCTCGCCCTGATGGACGGGATCTGTCTGCAGGTGCTGCTGACGGGGGCTGCCTATGACGAGGAGTACGCGCGGGAGGTGCTGGCGCGGGTGATTCCCTGACACAGTGCGCGGCGGGTCCCTCGACCGGACTCGGCCGGGCCGGTCCGACCGGCACATGAGACGCCCTGCTCACCGGTTCGCCCGTACGACCCCCCTCGCGTTAGTTTTCCCTCATGACCGACACGAACGCTCCCCGTACCACCGGCGCCGTGGCCGCCGGCCTTGCCACGATCGCCGCCGACGGCACCGTCCTCGACACCTGGTTCCCCGCCCCCGGGCTCGTCGACGAGCCCGGTCCGTCCGGCACCGAGTCGCTGTCCGCCGAGAAGGCCGTGGAGCTGCTCGGCGAGGGGGCCGCGCAGGCGATCGGCCCCGACGCCCGCCGCAACGTCGAGGTGGTCGCGGTCCGCACGGTCATCTCCTCCCTCGACGCGAAGCCGATCGACGCGCACGACGTCTACCTGCGCCTCCACCTCCTGTCCCACCGCCTGGTCAAGCCGCATGGCCAGAGCCTGGACGGCATGTTCGGCTTCCTCGCCAACGTCGCCTGGACCTCGCTGGGCCCGGTCGCGGTGGACGACATCGAGACGGTGCGCCTGAACGCCCGCGCCGAGGGCCTGCACCTCCAGGTCACCTCGATCGACAAGTTCCCGCGCATGACGGACTACGTCGCCCCGAAGGGCGTCCGCATCGCCGACGCCGACCGGGTCCGGCTGGGCGCCCACCTGGCCGAGGGCACCACGGTCATGCACGAGGGCTTCGTGAACTTCAACGCCGGCACGCTCGGCACCTCCATGGTCGAGGGCCGTATCTCCGCGGGCGTCGTGGTCGGCGACGGCTCGGACATCGGCGGCGGCGCCTCCACGATGGGCACGCTGTCCGGCGGCGGCAACGTGATCATCTCCATCGGCGAGCGCTGCCTGGTCGGCGCCGAGGCGGGCGTGGGCATCGCGCTCGGCGACGAGTGCGTGGTCGAGGCCGGCCTGTACGTCACCGCGGGCACCCGCATCACCATGCCCGACGGCCAGATCGTCAAGGCCCGCGACCTCAGCGGCGCCTCCAACATCCTCTTCCGCCGCAACTCGGTCACCGGCGCGGTCGAGGCCCGCCCGAACAACGCGGTGTGGGGCGGCCTGAACGAGATCCTGCACAGCCACAACTGAGCCGAGCGTCCCGCTGAGCGCCCTTCCGTCGTCGGCGGGAGGGCGCACGGCTCATGCGGGGAAGTCCGCCGCGAACTCCGCCAGTGCTCTGAAGTCGTCCTCGCGCAGGCCGATGCGCGGGTTGACGTGGTGGAGCAGTGCGGGGCCCGGGTGGTGCGTGTTCACGTACGTCGTGTCGGCCGGGCTCTGTTCGTCGTCCACCCAGGCGAAGGGGCGGCCCTGCGCATACGCCACGATCGCCTCTGTCTTCCAGTGCACGTCGTCGGGCCGCCAGGCGAACAGCCCGCTGCCGAAGTCGACGTACGGCAGCTCGGGCAGGCCGACGACCGGGGCGACATAGCGGTTGGCGGCGTCCATCCACGTGGTCGCCCAGCACAGGTCGTAGCCGAGACGCAGCAGCGCCGGGCCGTGGCCGGGGTTGAGCCAGACCCGCAGTGTGCGGCCGGGGTCCACGGCCACCCTGATCGTCGTATAGCCCTCGGGCCGCCGCTCGGGCTGCGCCGCGTACGGGTTGAGGGGGCCGTCGACGTCGAGGAAGAGCAGGGGGCGGCTCACGGGGACAACGTACGGCACCCCGGTCGGAGAGCTCACGGAATTTCTTCGGATGCGGCAGGCATAGCGGCGGAACTCCGCGCGCGTCACAAGGGGTACAGGGGCCGGGCGCAGGGTCCGCCCGGGATGTGAAGGTGACGATGGATGCGCAGGCACAGGAGAGTTTCCGGGAGTTCGTGGCCGGCCGTTCGTCGGCACTGCTGAAGACGGCGGTGCTGCTGACCGGCGGAGACCGGCACGCCGCCGAGGACCTGCTGCAGAACGCGCTGGTCAAGGCGGCGGGCCGCTGGCAGCGGATCGACGAACCCGAGGCCTATGTACGGCAGGTCCTGTACCGCCAGCAGATCAGCCGCTGGCGGTTGAAGTGGCGGCGGCGGGAGGTCACCGTCGCCGAGCCGCCGGAGTCCGGCCACGCCCCGGACGGCTCGAACGCCGCCGAACTGCGCCTCGTGCTGCGCGCCGCGCTGTCCCGGCTCACCGCCCGCCAGCGCACCGTGCTGGTGCTGCGCTACTTCGAGGACCTGCCGGAGGCCGACGTGGCCCGAATGCTGGGCTGCTCCGTGGGCACCGTACGGTCCACCACCCATCGCTCCCTGGCCAGGCTGCGCGCCCTCGCGCCCGAGCTGGACGGGCTCGGCCCGGACGGCGGCCGGGAGCTCCCGTCCCGTGACTACTCACCCGTGGAGGTGCGGTCGTGAACGTCGAGGAACTGGTGCGTGACGCACTGCGGGAGCAGGCGGCCGGACAGCAGCCGCTCGGGCACGGTTTCGCCGACCGGGTCCTGGCCGTACGGCGTCGCCGCCGTGCCCGCCGGTTCGTGTCCGTCGTCGTGGCCACCGCCGCGGTCGTCGCCGTGGCGGTCGGGGTGCCGCTGCTGGACTCCGGCAAGGGCGACGCCCGGCCCGCGAGGGTGCTCGGTCAGGACGGGGTGTCCGCCCACCCGGACCAGTCGCCGCCGCGCGACATGATCGCGGCCGGGAACGCGGTGCTGGCCGCGTACTCCACGACGCAGGTCGTCCCGCAGAGCGACGGCCGTGGCATCGGCGCGCACACGTACTGGCTGCTGAACCCGAAGACGGGCCGGTACGAGAAGGACACCCGGTGGCAGTTCGTCGCCGTCGCCCCGGGCCTGCGGACCGCCGCCGTGCTGGAGCGCCACCTGCCGGCCCCCCGGATCGGCCTGCTCGACCTCGCGACGGGGGAGGTCGAGCGGTGGATCCCGGTGGACCACGGTGTCGGTGGGCTGGCGTTCTCGCACGACGGCAGCAGGCTGGTCGCCACGACGTACACGGAGAACCCCGACCTGTACGAGAGGAGCGGTTCCGGCGGGACCTGGGTGCCGCGGTTCGGGGCGAAGGTCCGCACCGGCTTCTCCGTCATCGACGTGGCCTCCGGCAGGGGTTCCTGGAGCGGCGTTCCGGCGAAGCGCAACGTCAACGCCCGGGAGGACTTCGCCTTCAGCCGCGACGGTGCCCTGGTGTACGCGCGGATCGTGGGAGACCACGACGGTTCGGAGCAGTTCTACGACCTCGCCGGGAAGGAGGTCGCCGCCCCTGCGAACGAGAAGTACCTGCGGTGGGACGTGGGCGCGCGGCTGTCCCCGAACGGCCGGCTCGCCGCTCTCGGTCTGACGAAGGAGGTCGCCCCCGGCAAGTCGTACTCCTCGATCCGTGATCCCCGTACGGGCAAGGAGATCACCAAGGTCCGCGGAGGCCATCTGCTCGCCTGGGCCGACGACAAGCGGCTCATCGCCTGGGAGCGGGTCACGAGCCTCGAGGAGCCGTACCGGCCCCGGCTCGTGCTGGTCACCATCGGCAGCGACAAGGTCGTACCACTCAGCGGCGTCAGCGAGATGAACGACTCCCTCCTGCGCCAGACCTGGGAGCCGGTCTTCGCCGAGCGCTGATCACGCAGCCACGAGCTCCTCGTACACCGCCCGCAGCCCGTCGGCCGCCTCCCGGCCGGCGAGCCGCAGCGGTGCGCGCATCGGGCCCGCGGGCAGGCCGAGCGCGTTCAGCAGCGCCTTGGCGGTGACCGTGCCCGGCAGGCCGGCGGCCATCATCGCCTCGATCAGCGGGGTGGCCCGCTGCTGGAGCCGGGCGGCCCGGGCCGTGTCGCCCGCCTCGAACGCGTCCAGGATCTCCGCGACGCGGCGCGGCACGACGTTCGCGACCGTGCTGACGCAGCCTGCCGCGCCCACCGCGTACAGGGCCAGGATGTGCTCGTCGCATCCCGCGTAGTACGCCAACTCCGTGCGCGCCAGCACCTTCTGGGTGCCGAGGAGGTCGTAGGAGCAGTCCTTGACCGCCACGATCCGGGGGTGCTCCGCCAGCCGGATCATCGTCTCCGGCTCGATACGGGTGCCGGTGCGGCCCGGGATGTCGTACAGCATCACGGGCAGGCCGCTCGCGTCGGCGACCTCTCGGAAGTGCGCCTCCACGGCGTCCTGCGGCGGCCTGCTGTAGTACGGCGTCACCACCAGCACCCCGTCGGCGCCCGCCTTTTCGGCCGCGAGGCTCAGCTCGACGGTGTGCCGGGTGTCGGAGGTGCCGACACCCGAGACGATCGAGGCGTGCCCGCCGACGGCCGCCCGGACGGCCCGGACCAGCTCCGCCTTCTCCGCGTCCGTCGTGGTCGGTGACTCGCCCGTCGTCCCGTTGAGCACCAGCCCGTCGCAGCCCTCCGCCACCAGTCGGCCGGCAAGTCTCCCGGCACCGTCGAGGTCGAGCGCGCCCGACCCGGTGAAGGGAGTGATCATCGCGCAGAGGGTGCGGCCGAAAGGAGCGCTGGTCTTGCCCGGGTTCGTCATGGGAGTAGTCTCGGCATGACAATCGTGAAGCTCTACTTAATTTTCCTAAGAGATATTGATAAGCGGCACTGAACTGATGTTCCCGTGCCGACCTCCGGCCCTATGTCCAACTCGGCCGCCCATGGGTCACTATGGGCCGGACGGTCACCGACCCCAGGTCATGGGAGGCGCCATGAAGCTCGGCAAGGCACTGGCCACCGGAGTGGCGGAGGAACGGCCGCTCGTCCACGAGGAAGAACTCGAACTCCCCGAGGAGATCGCCGAACCGACGGCGTCCGCGCCGGAAGAGGTCCCGGCCGCCCGATGAGACTGCGGCTCCCCACGGAACGTCCGACGGAGCCGCCGACCGGATACAAGATCGCCCACCCGGTGCTGTCGCAGGACGGCACCCGGGCCGGGTTCACCGGTGTGTCGCTGGGCGGCGCGCTGCCGTACGGAGTGCTGGACGACGCGTCCTGCGTCTATGGCCGACGGCACCGCCCGCCCGCGCGGCTGTGCGACTGCGGCTTCCACTGCGTGCACGACCGCACGGCCGCCGAGGCGCTGCTGTGCACCACCGAGCACCGGGCGGCCGTCCTGCTCGAGGTCTCCGTCCTCGGCGCCTACATCCGCTTCGAGCGCGGCTTCCGCTACGCCCGGCAGCGGGTGCGCACGGCCACCGTCGGCCCCTGTGCGTGCGGTGCGCCCGCGGTGGCGCTGGCCGACGCGGGCTGGGGCAGGCCCGGCTGGCGCGCCCTGACCGCCGCCTGCGCGGCCTGCGTGCGCGGCCGTACGTCCGCCTCGCTCACCGCCTTCGCCCTGCTGGCCGGGAGCGGGCTGCGGGTGGTGGCGGACCGCGACGGCGTCCTCTCCCTCGCCGGCCTCGCCGGACCCGAGGGTCTCGGTGTCCCCGAACTCGCCGCCGAGGCGGCCCTGTTGCAGGCCCGTCTGGACTGGTTCCAGACCCAGCTGGCCCGGCTCGGGGAGCGTGGCGCCGGGGGAGAGGCCGGCGGGGACAAGGGCTAACGGCCGCCGCTCGGGGTACCCGGATGGTCCGGAACCGAGAGGAGGCGGAAGACCGTGACCGGGACCGATGATGTCCGGCCCGTCGCAGACGGGCAGGCCTCGGTGGGCGACCTCGTCGGCCGGGCCACCGAGCAGGCCTCACGGCTCGTCCGACAGGAAGTCGCCCTCGCCAAGGCGGAGTTGGCCGAGAAGGGGCGACGCGCGGGGCGCGGTGGCGGGCTGCTGGGTGCCGCCGGTGCCGTTGCCTATGCCGGTCTGCTCGTCCTGGCCGGGTCGGCCACCGCCGGCCTCTCACTGACGCTGCCCGTGTGGGCCGCCGCGCTCGTCGTCACGGCGGTGCTCTTCGTGATCGCCGCGGTGCTGGCCGTGACCGGACGTGCCCAGCTGCGCCGTGCCGCCCCGCCCACGCCACAGGAGAGCCTCGGCAGCGTCAGGGCAGACGTCGAGGAGATCAGGGAAAGGGTGCACCGATGACGGACAGGACTCCGCAGGGGGCGGGCGCGAAGGGCCCCGAGGAACTGCGGGCACAGATCGAACAGACCAGGAGCCAACTCGGCGACACCGTCGAGGAGCTGGCGGACAAGGCGGATCTGAAGGGCCGCGCCCGGGCCCGGGCCGCCGACCTCAAGGACAAGGCGGGCGCCATGACCGTGCAGCTGCGCAGCAGCGCCGCGCAGGCCGGTCATGCCGTTCACGACAAGGCGACGCAGGCCGGTCATGCCGTTCACGACAAGGCGGCCCAGGCCGGTCACGCCGTTCAGGACAAGGCCGGCCGGGCGGGCCACAGCGTCCAGGACAGGGCCGCCCACGCCGGGCACACCGTCGAGCAGAGCGGCCCGCGCCCGGTACGCGCCGCCGTCGGATTCGGACTGCGGCATCCGCGGTCGGTGCTGCTCGTCGGGGCGGCGGCAGGCGCGGCGGCCGTCGCGGTGGGCGCCCTGCGGCACAGGAGCCACGGCCACCACGGCCGTGGCGGTCGCCGGTGACCGGACTGGCCGCTGACCGGACTGGCCGCTGAGCCGACTCGTCCCCGTCCGCCCCCGCACAACAGCACAGCACGTGACAGCACGGCACAGCCCGGCTCCCGCTCCACCGTCTCACCGAAAAGTCCACTCACCTGGACAAGAAAAGTTTTCGGTGAGACGGTGGACGCATGCTGGACGTGACCGTGATCGAGGACCCCGAGGCCGCAGCCGTCTCCCTGGACCCCATCAGGGCCAGACTGCTCGCCGAACTGGCCGCCGAGCCCGCGTCGGCCACCATGCTGGCCGGCAAGGTCGGACTGCCGCGGCAGAAGGTGAACTACCACCTGAAGGCACTGGAGCGGCACGGCCTGGTCGAGCTGGCCGGGGAGCGGCGCAAGGGCAATGTCACCGAGCGGCTGATGCGCGCGACCGCCGCGTCGTACGTCATCTCGCCGCTCGCGCTCGCCCCGGTGCAGCCGGACCCGGACCGCTTCCGCGACCAGCTCTCCGCGCGCTGGCTGCTTGCGCTCGGCGCCCGCCTGGTGCGGGACGTCGGCGCGCTGATCACCGGCGCGACGAAGGCACGCAAGGGGCTGGCGACCTACGCGCTGGACGGCGAGGTCCGCTTCGCCTCGGCCGCCGACCGCGCGGCCTTCGTCCAGGAACTGACGGCGGGCGTGAGCGCCCTGATCCGCAAGTACGACGCCCCCGACGCGGAGGGCGGCCGGGACCACCGGATCGTCGTCGCCGTCCATCCCACGGTCAAGGACCGGCCCACCCCCGAACTGGACCAGTAGTCCGCAGGAGCCCCACCATGTCCAAGGAATTCGAGATCGTCCGCGAGTTTGAGGTCGACGCCCCGCCCGAGAAGGTGTGGGAGGCGGTCACCACCGGAACCGGTGGCTATCTGTGGCCGATGGACCCGCCCGAGCCGCGGGTGGGCGGCAGCGGACCCTTCGGGTCCACCGTCACCGCCTGGGACCCGCCCCACCGCTACACCAACCGCAGCGAGGACGTCGGCTTCCCGACCCAGTCCCTCAACCAGCTCGACTACACGATCGAGCCCCGCGAAGAGGGCCGGCGCGCCTGGGTGCGCTACGTCCACAGCGGGATCTTCACCGACGACTGGAACAACCAGTACGACGGCGCGAGCAAGCACACCAACTTCTATCTGCACACCCTGTGCGAGTACCTCACGCACTTCGCGCCCCGCCCGGTCACCTTCGTCCAGCTGCAGGGGCCTGCGGCCTCCCAGACCCCGCGGGCGCTCGCGGCCGTCGGCCGCGCGCTCGGCCTGGCGGACGACACGGCCGCGGGCACGAAGGTCGACGCCCAGGGGCCCGGCGGACGGACCCTGGACGCCGTGCTCGACTACCGCAACCCGTACTTCATCGGGCTGCGCACCGACAGCGCCCTCATCCGCTTCTTCGGACGCGGCCACTGGGGCGCGCCGCTCGGCATCAGCGTCCACGACTTCGCGCCGGACGCCGACGCCCGGGCGAACGAGACCGCCTGGCAGGACTGGCTGAACGGCGTGTTCGGCCAGTCCTGAGCGGGCTCTGTCACCAAACTCCCGTCTGCCTGGCGGCGCCTGGCACGCCCTACGGGCGGACGACGGGAGTCTGACGACACCTGATTACGGGCGGAACCGCAGCACCTGCGGGTCGTGGTCGGAGATCTGGTCGTTGAACTCCGAGTTGATGTGCACGGAGTCGTAGTCGAAGTCGCAGCCGCGCCGGATCGAGGGGCTCACCAGGATCTGGTCCAGGACCTGCTGGTTGCCCTGGTAGTCGTAGGTGTAACGCTCGCTCTTCGGCAGCGACTTGATCGCCGACCACAGCTCGCCGTCACCCTCGAGGATCTGCGCGGTCTCGGAGAAATCGAAGTCGTTCATGTCGCCGAGCGCGATGACGTTCGCGTTCTTCTGCGCGGACAGGATGTCCTTGACGAACGTGTTCACCTCGGTCGCCTGTGCGTGGCGCTGGATCTCCGAGCTGCGCACCGGCGGCTGGTACTGCGAGGTCAGACCCTGGTCGCCGCCCTTGGAGTTGAGGTGGTTGGCGATCACGAAGACGGTCTTGCCGCGGAAGACGAACTCGCCGGCCAGCGGCTTGCGGCTGCTCTTCCAGGCCGCGTTGTCCGGGTCGATCCGGCCCGGGGAGACCGTCAGCTGGGCCTTGCCGTGCACCTTGGTGACGCCGACCGCGGTGGTGGAGTCGCCGCCCGCGCGGTCCACGAAGGACACCCGCTCCGGGTTGAACAGGAGCACCTGGCGGATGTTGCCGCCGGGCTCGCCGCCGTCCTGGTCGTTGACCGGGTCGATGGAGCGCCAGTCGTACTTCGGGCCGCCCGCCGCGACGATCGCGTCGATCAGCTTGTTGACGGTCTCGCCGGCGTCGACCGTGCCGTCGTCCTTGGCGCCGTTGTTGTCCTGGATCTCCTCCAGGGACACGATGTCGGGCGACTGCAGGTTGTTCACGATCGCGGCCGCGTGCTTGTCGAAGGTGGTGTCCGACGGGTCGAGGTTCTCGACGTTGTACGTCGCCACCGCCAGCTCGCCGCGCGACTGCTTGCGGGTCGTCTCCCGCTCCAGGCCGCCGCTCTCCAGCGTGCCGAGCTTGCTCGCGACCAGGGTGTAGCCGCCGAACTGGTTGAAGTCCAGCGGGCCCGTGGTGGCGCCTTCCAGGGTGTCGCCGACGTTCGCCTTCGGGAAGTCGGCGGTCGGGCCCAGGGACTGGATCTGGAGGCGGCCGGTGTTCTGGGACTCGTAGGAGCCGTAGATCGTGCCGCCCCGGTGGGTGCGGTGCTCGCGCGGCTTCACCGTGACCCACAGCTCGCTGTACGGGTCGGTCGCGGTGACCACACGAGTGTCGGCGACCTGGACGTTCGTGCCCTCCAGGGACTCGTAGTAGTCCAGGGCGTACTTCGACGGGTCCAGGGTCAGGGCGTTGATCGAGCCGCTCGCCGCGGTGTCACCGGCGGGGGTGTACTCCGCCGGGACCGACTTGGCGTCGATCACCGTGGCGGCCGGGACCGCGTTGCCGGCGGAGACGGTGGTGATCGCCGGCTTGGTGATCTCGGTGAGCGACTGGTTGCCGGACGAGGCGCCGCCGGGGACGTACTCGGAGACCGTGCCGGTGACCGTGACGGAGTCACCGACGGTGACCTTCGGCGTGGAGCTGGTGAAGACGAACACACCCTCGCTCGTGGCCGGGTTGTCGTCCGGGGTGGGGTCCTGGATCCAGAAGCCCTTGGAGGAGCCGTAGGTGCGCGTGGCCGTGACGATGCCCGGCACGTCGGTCACCTTCTGGCCGGCGTACGGCGATATTCGGGTGCTGCCCTGGATGTCATGGATGCGCACCGCGTCCGCGTGTGCGGGCGACGTGAGGGCGACGGTGGACGCCGCGGAACAGACCGCGGCGACGGTGAGCGCGGCGAGACGCGCGGAAGACCTGCTCGGCAAGGGATCCCTCCGGGGATGAACGTGAGCGCCGGGACGAGGCTGGACATTGGAGTGCGCATGACACGCGGCGGCAGTGTGACACGCGTAGAAATACAGTGAACAGTTGTCCCCCGACTTCTACGCGCGTCAATCTCCTGCCTGATCAAGGGAGTTGTCAAGGTTTCGGCCATGTACGGCGACCGAAGGGGAGATGAACCGGGCGGCATGGGTGGAAATCCGTCTAGGCTGAGCGGCTGAGTCCTTTCACCCGAGGAGAACCAGCCGATGTCAGACAGCTCCCCCCTGCCGCCGGTGCGGCTGCACCCCGAAGCGGAGCTGGCGCGCGCCGCGCTGTCCACGCCCCTGCTCTCCCGGGCGGCCCGGCTCGCCCGCTGGGCGGGGCCGGAGACCCGGGTGGACGCCGGGGGCGGCCTGGTCGACGAACAGCTGCCGGCCGCGGCCGAGGCACTGGGGCTGACCGGGGACGACGCCGCGGCCCACGCCAGTGAGGCCTGGCGGGTCGCCGTGGACACCGGGCTGGTCGAGATGGTCGACGAGGAGGCCGGCGCCGTGGCGGCGGGGGAGGAGCTGACGCTGCTCACCGGCGGCTCGCCGCACGATGTGCTCGCGGTGTGGCTCACGGCCCTGGAGACCGTCGTCGCCGACGCGACCGTGCCCGATCTGGACGGTATTGTCGACGCGCTGGACGAGGGCGGCGAGGTCGATTTCGCGTCACTCGGCTGGGACCCGGAGGCCGAGGCGGACTTCCTCGACGGCGTCCTCGCAAACCTCTATCTGCTGACCGTCCGGGAGGACGGTCACGGCGAGGCCCCGGTGCCGCTGCCCGCCCTCGCCGCCTCGATGATCGTGCCCAGCGGCATGGGCGAGCCCACCAACGACGTCCTGGAGCAGGTCTCCGACGCGATGATGCGTCTCGACGACCAGTTCCGGATGCTGGAGCCGGCCGGACTCGTGGAGTACCAGCCGGTCGACGAGGCGCTGATGGCCGACGCCGACGAGGAGCCGGGGGTGGCGCCCGTCGACGAGACCGACGTCGCCCGCTACGGCATGGTCCGGCTCACCCCGCTCGGTGTGTACGGGCTGCGGGCACGGCTGCTGGAGGCCGGTTTCGAGGCGCCCGCGGTCGGTGAACTCGCCGACAAGGGAGCCGACGTCCTGCTCGACGGGACCTCCCTGTTCCCGTCGGGCGCGGCCCTGGCCGAGACCGAGCAGTGGCTGGTCCGCCGCGAACCCCTCGCCGCGGCAAGGGAGTTGCTCGCCGCCGCCCGGGGCGGTGACGCCGGTGCGCCGCTGCGCAGGCTGCGCTGCCAGCAGGCGCTGTCGCTGGTCGGCGCGGAGGCCGAACCCGCACTGCGGGAGGTGCTCGACGACGCCGAGCTCGGTGGCCTGGCCCGGGTGTGGCTGAGCGAGCGGGGCGCCTCCGACGTGCCCGCGCCGTCGCAGGAGCTGGTCTTCTGGCTGACCATCGACACCGTGGCCGCCCAGCTCCAGGCCGAGGGCAACTCCGAGGAGCTGCGGGCCCTGGTGGAGGGCCTGGCCCAGCAGCACAGCGGCTTCTTCGCGACGGCCTGGCGCGTGGAGCACCCGGCGACGGCGGACGTGCTGGAGGCGATGGGGCGGCTGCACCCGGACAAGAAGGTCGCGAAGGAAGCACGCAAGGCCGCTTTCAAGGCCCGTTCCCAGCACGGGTACTGAGCACGGGCGCGACCCACGCCCGCCCGGCGTGGGTCGCGGTCGAAGGCCTCAGCAGTGGTACACCGTCGTGTGCCGGAAGGACGACGTCGACCCGTTGAAGCCGTATGTGCCCCGGTAGGCCGGCGGGTTCTGGTACTCGCCCACGATCGTGATCGTGTCGGCGCAGCTGCCCTGGCCCGCGCGCTTGGCGTCCAGGCGGATCGTGTCACCGATGAAGCCGCCCGTGATGTCCCACGGGGCGCCGCAGATCCCGGAGGTGATCCGGCCGCCGAGGACGACGTACGGATGGCTGTTGGGGTCGTACGTCACCTCCATCGCGAAGGTGACGGCCCCGTTGTGCAGCTCCAGCCTCGCGGACGTGGACAGGGCCTCCGTCGACACCTCCTGCCGGGCCGCGAACGCCTCGTCGCGCGTCTTGACCTCCGCGCCCTGCGCGTTGTGGAAGCGGTGCTCGGCCTCGGCGCCCCGCCGCTGGCGTGCCTGTGTGGTCATGGGAACGTGCCTCCCCTCGTCGGAGTGTGAGTGACCGTCAGGCCAGCTGCTCGGCGACCTCGACGCGCAGCAGCGCGCGGACGTTCTCGATGTGGTTGGCGATCGTCACCACCGACGAACCGGCGAACAGCAGGCCCACGGCCACGTCGTCGAGCGAGGTGACCAGGGAGCCCGAGTCGCCGCCCGCCGAGATGTTCGTGGTCAGGATCTGGTCCTTGAAGCGGGCCGTGCCCGCCGTGCCGTAGTTGACGTCGACCGTCGCGTCGACCGCGATGATCCGGCCGAAGCTGATGTTGGTGGTGCGGCCGGTCTTCTTCACCAGGTCGCCCACCGCGACATTGGCCTTGCGCCGCCAGGCACGCGGCGCCCCGCTGAAGTACTGCTCCCGCGTGGCGTCCTGGAAGTCCACCACGCCCAGTGCGCAGTCCACCACGTTGTTGTGCCGGTCCAGCGGGATCTGCGGGGCGAAGGCGATGGCGATGTACCGGTCGAGCGTCGCGATCCGGTCCGCCGGGTCCGTACCCCCGTCGAACACCCCCGGCTGCACGATCGGGCTGCCCTGCTGCGCCCGGTTGGAGTCGGCCAGCACATGGTTGTTGGACAGGATGTAGAACTTCGCCGGAACGCCCAGACCGGGTCCCGGCGGGTCGACCGTCGCGCCCGGCAGGAAGTCGTACACCACGCTGCCGAGCGTGCCCGCGGTCACCCGGACGTTGCCGACCGAGAAGCCCGAAGGGCACGGCCGCATACGGCGCCTGAGGATCTGCGGCTCGAACACCGCCGGTCCGGGCGGCTCCTCCAGGAGCGGCAGGGACAGCCGCGCGAGCTCTTCGCCGGCCCGGCCGTCCGGGCCGTACCCCACCTCGCTGCGCGCGTCGGGCCCGAGGCCCGTCAGCCGCCGCTGCGGCTGCGCGGAGACATGGCCGACCGCGACCACGTCGGTGGGCGTCCCGTCGTCCATCCGGTACGGGATCACGTCCCGTTCCGGCAGCATCGACTCCGGCAGCTTCTGCGTCACGAACACCAGCACGGCTTCCTCGCCGGTCGGTTCGCCGCCGCTCCACTTCACGCCGTGGCCGAAGCCGACCACGTTCGCCGGCGGCTGCTCGCGCCGCAGGAAGTCCGACAACGCCTGGCGGCGTGAGCTGTCACTGAGCTGTCCGCCGGTTGGTCCTCGCATCAGTTCGGGCCGGCTCGTCACGGCCAGACCACCTCTTCCCCGGTGTGTGCGCGGTCCCGGGGCCGATCGCGGACGTCACTCCTGCGCGGAGACCTCGCCGATGGCGAGCACACGCACGGGTACGCCGTCGAGTTCGTCCGGAACCACGTCCTCGTCCCTGAGCCGGTCCCGGGGCACCTTGCGGGTCACGAAGACGACGATGACGTCCCGACCCGAGTGCTCGTCCTTCCCGGTCCCGACCCCCGTCACATTGGGCAGGCCCATCAGCCGGCCCTCATGGAGGCTGCGCGCGCGACGTGCGTCCACTTCGGCTCGCCTCCCCCGGGTGCTTGGTAGTTGGTGTCTATTGCCCGGCACACCGGCAGTCAAGGCGCTCTGCCGTAAATCATGGGATGAGTGATGATCCGCACCTGTTGACCTTCTTTACGAAGAATCATCCGACCAATTCCGCTGGGTGGAGTGACTTTTGGGTCCCATGGGAAGGTGCATACGGATTCATGGAAGCGGGCCCGTTGCGGTCGCCCGGTGTTCAACTCCCGTTCAGAGATGGGCGGGACCGTTTTCGCCGACCGAGGACCGCCACCCTCCACGGCACTCCCACCGTCACAGGAGACACCATGTCGCTCACCCGCAGGGACTTCGCCAGAAAATCCGCGATCACCGGCGCCGGGGTCGCCCTGGCGGGCAGCGTCGGCGCCCTCGCCACCGCGCCGAACGCCCTCGCGTCCACGGACACCGAGAGCGTCGACGAGGAGTCGGCCGCCGCGCACGGCGGGGTCGGATACGGGCCGCTGCTCCCCGACCCGGACGGCATCCTCGCGCTCCCCGCCGGGTTCAAGTACAAGATCATCACCTACAGCGGCAGGACCAAGCTGGAGTCGGGCGAGTTCACCCCGTCCAACCACGACGGCACCTCCACCTTCGACGGCCCGCGCGGCGCGACCCTTCTCGTCAACAACCACGAGCTGAGGGGCGCGCGCGCCGCCTGGAAGTACCCGGTGCCGCTGACCGAGGGCCTCGTCTACGACCCGGCCGCCGCCGGTGGCTGCACGGTCGTCGAGGTGCGGCACGACAAGGTCGCCGAGTGGGTCGGCATCGCCGGCACGTCCACCAACTGCGCGGGCGGCAACACTCCTTGGGGCACCTGGCTCACCTGCGAGGAGACCGAGGACAAGGCCGGCCAGAACGGCATGACCAAGGACCACGGCTATGTCTTCGAGGTCGACCCCGAGGACCGCCGGGCCAACCGGGACCCCAAGCCCATCAAGTCGCTCGGCCGTTACGCCCACGAGGCGGTCGTGGTCGACCCCAAGCGCGGCCACCTGCTCCTGACCGAGGACGCGGCGAGCCCGAACGGCCTCCTGTACCGCTGGACCCCGCCGGAGGACTTCTGCCACGGCCGCGGCGAGCTGCGCACCCTCGCCGATGACGCCGGCGTCCTGCAGGCGTTCAAGTGCTTCGACTCCGGCGGCCAGTTCGTCGACGACCTCTCCCGGGCCACGAAGATCGGCACCGTGTACGGCGTGGACTGGGTGGACGTCCCCGACCGCGACGCGAAGACGACCTCCGTGCGCAAGCAGTTCACCGCCGGCCAGGTCACCCGCGCCCGCAAGCTGGAGGGCATGTGGTGGGGCGACGGCGGCGCCTACATCGTCTCCTCGTTCGCCCGTGCGGAGAGCCCCGTCCAGCACGACGGCCAGGTCTGGTTCTACGACCCCAAGCGCCGCACCCTGACCCTGAAGGTGCTCCTCGGCGTCAACCCCGACCCGTCCAAGGACGGCGCCTTCGACGGCCCTGACAACATCACCGTCTCCCCGTACGGCGGCCTCGTCATCGCCGAGGACGGCGAGGGCGTCCAGCACCTGTTCGGTGCCACGGACAGCGGCCGCACCTACCCGATCGCCCGCAACGACCTGAACATCGGCACCCCGGAGAAGCCCGAGTACAGCGAATTCACCGGCGTCACGTTCTCACCCGACGGCAAGACCCTGTTCGCCAACATCCAGGAGCCGGGCATCATGCTGGCCATCACGGGCCCCTGGAAGCGCCAGCGACGCGGCTGAACTTCTGACGGGAATTAATTCGCTGGCTCGTCCCGCGGCCCCCCTCCTAGAGTGATGAACGTCCAGGTGCGAAGGCAGGACTTACTTCCACTCCTCATGGGGAGGCCGCGGGTTCGAATCCCGCCGCCGGTGCCACATACCGGTGTAGCTCAGAGGTTAGAGCGCCAAACGTCGGTTCCGCCGATCTGAACTCTGGACACCACAACTTCATGCACCTCCCGGTGCGCAGGCAGCGGCTACTTCTTTTGCAAAGAGAATCCGGAGCCGCAGCCTATTTGATCTCGGGAGGCGCAGCTCATGGTGGGTGCCCGGTGCGCAGGCAACGGTTACTTCATTGGATCGGGCGGTTGCGGGTTCGAGTCCCGTCATCGACTTCGGGTCGGTGTAGCGCAATCGGTAGAGCACCTGGCTAAGTCCGTCGCCGACCCCTGATCTCGGGCACCCTCCTTTTGCTGCGCCTCCCTCCGAAACGGAAAATGAATTCGGGGGAATTCAGCATGGCGCGATTCAACACCAAGGCGGCCAAGGCGCAGCCGACTTCGCGGGTGACGTCCACGGGGCGGGTGCTCCGTACCTACCAGGGCGGCCGCGGTCACGAGCGGGACGCGCGCTCGGAGCTTTTTCTGCTGGCCGTCGCCAATTTCGTCTCGCAGCAGACCTTCTACGAGAGTGGCGCCGACCGCGACGACCGGTTCGCCGCGCTCGTGGCCCGGCTCGCCGTCGCGGACCCGTCGTGGACGGCCGGTCTGCTCGGCTGGCTGCGCGGCGAGGGCAACCTCCGTACGGCCGCGGTCGTCGGCGCCGCCGAGTACGTCAAGGCGCGTCTGGAGGCAGGCGCGACCGACGGCCCGTCCAACCGGCAGGTCGTCGCCTCCGTGCTGCAGCGCCCGGACGAGCCCGGCGAGCTGCTCGCGTACTGGACCGCGACCTACGGCCGCACCATCCCCAAGCCGGTCAAGCGCGGCGTCGCCGATGCCGTACGACGGATGTACCACGGCAAGTCGCTGCTGAAGTACGACACCGCGTCCAAGGGCTACCGCTTCGGCGACATCCTCAACCTGGTGCACGCGGCGCCGGACCCGGACAAGCCGTGGCAGGGCGAGCTGTTCCAGTACGCGCTGGACCGCCGGCACAACCCGGACACCGCTGTGCCGCCCGCCTCGAACCGCGTGCTCACCGCGCACCGCGAGCTGATGGCGGTACCGGTGGAGCAGCGCCGGGCGCTCGTCACGGCGCCCGACGGCGCCGAGCGGCTCGCGGCGGCCGGGATCACCTGGGAGGCGCTGGCCGGCTGGCTGCAGGGCCCGATGGACAAGGCGGCCTGGGAGGCCGTGATTCCGTCCATGGGTGCGATGGCGCTGGTCCGCAACCTGCGGAACTTCGACGAGGCGGAAGTCTCGGACGAGGTGGCCGCCCGGGTCGCGGCGAAGATCAGCGACCCGGCGGAGGTGGCGCGCTCGCGGCAGTTCCCCTTCCGCTACCTGGCCGCGTACCAGCACGCCCCGTCGCTGCGCTGGTCGTACCCGCTGGAGCAGGCGCTCGGTCACTCGCTGGCCAACGTGCCCGCGCTGCCCGGGCGGACGCTGGTGCTCGTCGACCGCTCCGGCTCGATGTTCTACTCCCGGCTGTCGGACCGCTCGGAGCTCAACCGGGCCGACGCGGCGGCGATCTTCGGTACGGCGCTCGCGGTGCGGGCGGCGGACGCGGACCTCGTCGAGTTCGGGAGCAGCAGCAACCCGGTCAAGTTCCGCAAGGGCGAGTCGGTGCTGAAGATCCTGGAGCGCTTCGGCGACCTGGGCGGCACCGACACCACCGAGGCGGTACTCCGGCACTACCGGAAGCACGACCGGGTGCTGATCGTCACCGACGAGCAGTACGCGTACAACGTGCACGGCGACCCGACCCAGCAGGTCCCGGCCGACGTCCCGGTCTACACCTGGAACCTGGCCGGCTACCGGGCGGGCCACGGCCCGTCGGGCAAGGGGAACCGGCATGTATTTGCCGGCCTTTCGGATGCTGCCTTCCGCATCGTTTCACTGATCGAGAGTGGCCGCGATGGGCGTTGGCCATGGCTTGTTTGAGCGGCCTGGATTTCGTCAGTATGGCGCGCTGAAGGCGGGGCGCCCCCTGGAGCCGGGGGCGCCCGCAGACGTCGTACGGCCGGCTACAGCGCCTGCGCCGCCGGCTGCACCATGTTCCGGACCGTACGCGCCTTCACGAAGTCACCCAAAGCGGTCATGTCCCACTCGCCGGAGAACTGCCGGATCAGCTTGGCCATCACGACGCCGGTCTGCGGCTCGGCGCTGGTGAGGTCGAAGCGGACCAGCTCCTCGCCGGTGGTGGCGTCCAGCAGACGGCAGTAGGCCTTGGCGACCTCCGTGAACTTCTGGCCGGAGAAGGAGTTGACGGTGAAGACCAGGCCGGTGACCTCCTGCGGGAGCCTGCCGAGGTCGACCATGATCACCTCGTCGTCGCCCCCGCCCTCGCCCGTGAGGTTGTCGCCGGAGTGCTTGACCGCGCCGTTCAGGATGGTCAGCTTGCCGAAGTAGCAGCTGTCGATGTGGTTGCGCTGCGGGCCGTACGCGATGACCGAGGCGTCCAGGTCGATGTTCTTGCCGCGGAACGCCGGCTCCCAGCCGAGGCCCATCTTCACCTGGGAGAGCAGCGGGCTGCCGCCCTTGACCAGGGAGACGGTCTGGTTCTTCTGGAGGCTGACCCGGCCCTTGTCGAGGTTGATCTTCCCGGTACCGGGCGCGGGGGCGGGCGGGGCCGGGGGCGCGGCGGGCGGCGGGGGCGTCATCGACGGCTGTGCCGCGGGCGGCGGGGCCACCGGCTGCGGCGGCGCGACCGGGACCGGTGCCGGTTCCTCCACGGTCACACCGAAGTCGGTCGCGATGCCCGCGAGTCCGTTGGCGTAGCCCTGGCCGACCGCGCGGGCCTTCCAGGCGCCGTTGCGGAGGTAGATCTCCACGACCACCAGCGCCGTCTCGGTGCCGAGCTGCGGGGGCGTGAACGTGGCCAGGACGCTGTTGTCGTCGGCGTTGCGGATCGTGGCCGTCGGTTCGATGCCCTGGAAGGTCTGGCCCGCGGCGTCCGGGCTCGCGGTGACCACGATCTTCTCGATGCCCGGGGGCACGGCGGTGGTGTCGACAGTGATGGCGTCGGGGGCCGTCCCGCCGCCCGAGCGGTACGTCACGCCCGGCCCGCTCGGCTGGTTGTAGAAGATGAAGTCGTCGTCGGAGCGCACCTTGCCGTCGGCGGTGAGCAGCAGGCCCGATACGTCGAGCCGCACCGGTGCGGCGACGTCCACCGTCACGCGGGCGGCGGACAGGGGGATGTTCGAGCCGGGGGTCATAGCTGTCATGCCGGGTGAACGAGCGGGACCGCTTTACCGTTCCCTTACCCGGCGACCATTCGGACGAGCCGTTCAGCGGGCGTTGCGGGGGTGGTTGCGGGCGGTGCGCTCATTGCCTCGCCGGTAGTTGCCGGTCCAGCGGGCCATCACGAGCTGCGGGTCCCCGGCGTCCACCTCGGCGAGGAACTGCGCGGCGCGTGCGCCGTTCAGGGTGGCTGCGGGGCGGTTGTGGTGGGTGATGCTGACGGTGCCGCTCGCGTGTGCTTCGTACCGGAATCCCTGGGGGCGTGGCATGTCGGGGATGGTAGAGGGCCGGTGGTGGGCGGGCCCAGCGGTTTTCGCCCTCGCCGCCCCTGCCCGTCCCGTCCCAGGGGCTCCGCCCCTTGCACCACCGGTCACGGCACCACCACGATCTTGCGGCCCACCCCCGCCGCGAACTGCTCCAGGGCCTGTGGGTAGCGCTCCAGCGGGATGCGGTCGCTGATGAACACCTCCGGGTCCAGCACGCCGTTCGCGAACAGTTCCGCCGCCCGCTCGAAGCTGTGCAGGACCGCCATGGAACCGGTGATGGTGATCTCCTGGTTGTAGATGCGGTACGGGTCGATGGTCACCCGGGTCGCGTAGTCGGCCACCCCGAACTGCAGGAACGTACCCGCCTTGGCCACCCGGTCCAGCCCGTCCTGGATCGCCGCCGCGTTCCCCGTCGCGTCGACCACGACGTCCCAGCCCTGCGGCCGCTCCAGCTCGTCCGCGTTCGCGGCGGACGTCGATACGCCGAGCAGGCGGGCCGTCTCCAGCCGGGCCGGGTTGAGGTCCACCATGTCCACGCTGGCCGCGCCGGTGCGCTTGGCGAGCTCCAGCATCATCAGGCCCATGGTCCCGGAGCCGTAGATCAGCACGTGCGCGCCCAGCCGCGAGCGCAGGACGTCGTAGCCGCGCACCGCGCAGGACAGCGGCTCCACCAGGGCCGCGTCCTGGGTGCGGACGTGTTCGGGGAGCTTCACACAGTTGGCCACCGGCGCCACCGCGAACTGTGCGGCTCCGCCGGCCGTCGTCACGCCGATCGCCGCCCAGCGCTCGCAGAGGTTGTTGTGGCCGGTACGGCAGTAACGGCACTCGTGGCAGTACAGCGACGGGTCCACCGCCACCCGGTCGCCGACCGCGACCTCGGTGACCTGGGCGCCGACCCCGACCACCTCGCCCGCGAACTCGTGCCCTGGGACGATCGGCAGCTTCGGCGCGAACTCCCCTTGGAGGATGTGCAGGTCCGTGCCGCACAGGCCGCAGGCGGCCACCTCCACCACGACCTCGCGCGGGCCCGGCGTCGGGTCGGGGACCTCGGTGACGACGGCACGGCCCACGGACTCGATGACGGCGGCCTTCATTTCACGGCTCCCAGTGACAGGCCCTGGACCAGTTTGTCCTGGGCGGCGAACCCCGCGGCGAGCACCGGCAGGGAGATGACGAGCGACGCGGCGCACACCTTGGCCAGGAACAGGCCCTGACTGGTGATGAAGCCGGTCAGGAAGACGGGGGCGGTCTCCGCGACGACGCCGGTGAGAACGCGGGCGAAGAGCAGCTCGTTCCAGCTGAAGATGAAGCAGATCAGGGCCGTGGCCGCGATCCCGGGGAGGGCGATGGGGGCCACCACCCGAGCCAGGACCGTCGGCAGCCGTGCTCCGTCCACCCGGGCCGCCTCGATCACGGCGACCGGCACCTCGGCGAGGAACGACTGCATCATCCACACCGCGATCGGCAGGTTCATGGAGGTGTAGAGGACGACCAGCAGCCAGATGTTGTCCAGCATCCCGGCGTTCTTCGCGAACAGATAGATCGGCAGCAGGCCGGCCACCGCGGGCAGCATCTTCGTCGACAGGAAGAAGAACAGGACGTCAGTCCACTTCCTGACCGGGCGGATCGACAGGGCGTACGCGGCCGGGAGCGCCAGCAGCAGCACGCACACCGTCGAGACCACCGAGGCCACGGTCGAGTTGATCAGCGCGGGCCAGGGGCTCGCCCCGCCGCCCGTGCCGAAGAACTCGCGGTAGCCGTCGAGGGTGAGGGCGGAAGTGAAGGACGGCGGGTTGGTCGCCGCGTCCTGCTCGGAGTGGAAGGACGTGAGGGCCATCCAGGCGATCGGCAGGAAGAACACGATCCCCGCCAGCCAGGCCACCAGACCCAGGCCGAGGCCCTTGCGGCGCACGGTGGTTGTGGTCATGCGCGGGACACCTCCTCGCGGAACAGCGACGACACCACCCGCAGGGCGAAGGTCGCGATGACGATCGAGCCGATGACCACCAGGACGCCCGCGGCCGAGGCGAGGCCGTTCTCATGGGCCTGGTAGAAGCTCTGGTAGACCGTGTAGGGCAGGTTGGCGGTGCCGAGGCCGCCGGAGGTGATCGTGAAGACGGCGTCGAAGTTCTGGACGATGTAGATCGACCCCAGCAGGGCGCCGAGTTCGAGGTAGCGGCGCAGGTGCGGGAGCGTGAGGTGGCGGAAGATCTGCCAGTCGTTCGCGCCGTCCACCCGGGCGGCCTCGATCTGCTGCTGGTCCCGGCTCTGCAGGCCGGCCAGCAGGATCAGCATCATGAAGGGCGTCCACTGCCACACCAGGGAGGCCTCGACCGCGAGCAGCGGGGTGTTCGAGATCCAGTCCGGCTGGGGGCCGCCGCCGTAGTGCAGCAGGCCGTTGAACAGGCCGTACTCGGGGTTGTAGAGGACGTGCTTCCAGAGCAGGGCCGCGGCGACCGGGACCACCAGGAACGGGGCGATCAGCAGGGTGCGGACGACACCCCGGCCGCGGAACCTCCGGTCCAGCAGCAGGGCCAGCGCCAGGCCGAGGACCAGGCTGGCCAGCACCACCGCAGCCGTGAGCAGCACCGTCGTCCACACCGAGTGGCGCAGGTCGGCGTCGGTCAGGACCTCGCGGTAGTTGTCGAGGCCGGTGAAGTGGCGGGCCTTGGGATAGAGGGCGTTCCAGTCGAAGAAGGAGATCACCAGCGTGGCCACGAACGGGAGCTGGGTCACGACGATCATGAAGACGAGGGCGGGCAGGAGCGGGCCCCGGGTGGCCCAGGCGCGCAGGCGGGCGGAGGGCTGCCGCGAGGCGCGTACCGGTGTGGTCGCCAGGGGTGCTGTCGTGGTCGCGGTCATCGTCCCTCGTACTCCTTGGAGATCTTCTCGGCGAGCTGCTGGGACTTCTTCAGGGCCGAGTCGACGGACTGGCGTCCGGCGATGGCCGCGCTGATCTCCTGGGAGACCCTGGTGCCGAGGTCGGTGAACTCGGGGATGCCGACGAACTGGATGCCGGGCGCGGGGCGGGGCTGCACGCCGGGGTCGGTGGGGCGGGCGTTCTCGATGGCGTCCTTCGTCATGTCCTGGAACGCGGCGGCCTCCTTGCGGTAGGCGGCGTTCGTGTACGTCGAGGCGCGCTTGCCCGCCGGGACGTTCGACCAGCCACTGGTGTCGCCGACCAGCTGCTCGTACTGCTTGCTCGACGCCCAGGAGACGAACTTCCAGGCCTTGTCGGGGTTGCGTGAGGCCTTCTGGATGCCCCAGGCCCAGGTGTAGAGCCAGCCGGAGGACCCGGTCCTCTCGACGGGGGCGGGGGCGTAGCCGAGCCTGCCCTTGACCGGGGACTTCGCCGCCTCCAGCAGACCGGCCGCGGAGGTGGCGTCGTACCACATGGCGACCTTGCCCTGGGTCATGTTGTTGAGGCACTCGGCGAAACCGGACTGGGCGGCGCCCGACTCTCCGTGCTCGCGCACGAGGTCGACATAGAACTTCGTCGCCTTTTCGAACTCGGGTGAGTCCAGGTGGGCCTTCCAGCGCTTGTCGAACCAGGTGCCGCCGAAGGTGTTCACGACGGTGGTGAGCGGCGCCATCAGCTCGCCCCAGCCGGGCAGTCCGCGCAGACAGATGCCCTTCATGCCGGGCTCGGCGCCGTCGGCCTTCGCGGCCAGGTCGGCCACCTGGGTCCAGGTCGGGTGCGCGGGCATCGTCAGGCCCTTCTTCGCGAAGACGTCCTTGCGGTACATCAGGAAGGACGACTCGCCGTAGAAGGGCTGGCCGTAGAGCCTGCCGTCGTCGCCGGTCAGGGACTGGCGCATCGGCTTGAGGACGTCCTGCTCGTCGTAGGAGGGGTCCTCGGCGACGTACGGGTCCATCTCGTGCAGCCAGCCGTTGCGGGCGTAGATCGGTATCTCGTAGTTGGAGAGGGTGGCCA
This sequence comes from Streptomyces herbicida, assembly GCF_032656585.1. NCBI lineage: Bacteria > Bacillati > Actinomycetota > Actinomycetes > Kitasatosporales > Streptomycetaceae > Streptomyces > Streptomyces herbicida. Next base: position 15,760 of record NZ_JAUYWJ010000008.1, on the reverse strand, counting down.
CGTCGTACTGGCCGGCCTGGTTGGCGAAGTCCTGGCTGATCTTGTCGCGGACGTCGTTCTCGGGCAGGACGGTGAAGTTGACCTTGATGCCGGTCTCCGCGGTGAAGTGCGCTGCCGTCAGCTTCTGCAACTCGGTCATCTGCGGGTTGTTGACCATCAGGACGTTGATGGAGTCGCCGCCGGAACCGGACCCGCCCGCCCCGGACCAGCAGCCGGAGAGCAACGGGGCGAGCAGCGTCCCTGCGGCGGCCACGGCTAGTGCGGCTCGCGGCCTCCGTCGGCTCTGGGTGCGCATGGATCGCTCCTGGACATATGGGGGGATAAGTGATGTCGGCGGGCATGCGGATGCCCTGTGCGGTGGCGTCGGCTCCTCAGACCCGGATGACCTGTGGTCCCAGCAGCGAATAGCGATGGGCCTCGGACACCGGCAGCAGCGTGCTCGTCACGATCGTCTCCAGCGCGCCGATCTCGGCGAACCGGCAGAAGCTGACCGCCCCGAACTTGGTGTGCACACCCGCGAAGACCGTGCGTCGCGCGGCCCGGATGGCCTGCGCCTTGACCTCGCTGACCGCGGGGTCGGGGGTGGTCAGACCGTGCTCGCGGGAGATGCCGTTGGCGCCGATGAAGGCGAGGTCGAGGACGAAGCCGGCCAGCATCTTCGTCGTCCAGTGGTCGACGGTCGCCAGTGTGCCGGGCCGGACCCGGCCGCCGAGGAGCAGCACCGAGACGTGCTCGGCCCCGGCAAGGGCGCCCGCGACCGGGAGCGAGGCGGTGACCACGGTCAGCGGCCGGTCCCTCGGCATGGCCTCGGCGATGAGCTGCGGGGTGAAGCCCTCGTCGACGAAGACCGTCTCCGCGTCCCCGAGCAGCTCCGCCGCGGCGGCCGCGATCCGGCGTTTCTCGGGCACGTGGCTGGTGGCGCGGTAGGCGAGCGTCGTCTCGAAGCCGGCGCTCTCCACGGGATAGGCGCCCCCGTGCGTGCGGCGCACCAGACCGTGGTCCTCCAGGGCGCGCAGATCGCGCCGGACGGTCTCCTTGGCCACGCCCAGCCGGGCGGCGAGCGCGGTGACGTCGACCGAGCCCGTGGCCCGCGCGGCACGCAGAATCTCGCGCTGGCGTTCCTCCGCCGTACTGGTGCTCATGTCGTCACCCGCTTCCCTGTGGAACCGCCCGTTCGGGCCATGGGGGAATTTCTACAGCGGGTGCGCGGCTCTGACCAGGTCTGTTGCCGGTTCGATGCTGCCCGTATCGGCCCGTTCACCGATCGCTGTGCCCGCCTCGGACCTGCGTTGCTGCGGGACGGGGCGGGAGAGCGGGCAGCGCCCGTGCCCGAATGCACGGGCGGGCGGGCCCGATCGGTGTCCGAATGCACGGGCGGGCGAGCCCGTTCGGCGCCCGCTCGCGAGAGCGGTCGTTTCGCGACCCTCAGTACGGCCAGATCGGCGGATCGTTCACGAAGTGGCCGCCCAGACGGCTGTGGGCGGGGTTCTCCGGGTCCAGCTCGCCGTGCTCGGCGATCAGCTTCTCGGCGTACGGCTCGGAGTCGTCCTGCGGTTCGTAACCGAGTGCCCGCGCGCTCGTCAGGTCCCACCACAGGCGCGTGTTGGCGGAGGAACCGTAGACGACGGTGTGGCCCACGTTCTCGGCGGTGAGGGCCGCGTGGAACAGGCGGGCGCCGTCGGCGGGACTCATCCAGACCGAGAGCATGCGTACGCCGGTCGGCTCCGGGAAGCAGGAGCCGATGCGCACGGAGACGGTCTCCAGGCCGTACTTGTCCCAGTAGAACTGGGCGAGGTCCTCGCCGAAGGCCTTGGACAGGCCGTAGAAGGTGTCCGGGCGGCGCGGGGTGTCGACCGGGATCAGCGGGTCCGTGCCCCGGGGGGCCGGGGTGAAGCCGACGGCGTGGTTGGAGGAGGCGAAGACGATGCGCGGCACACCCTCCTGGCGGGCCGCCTCGTACAGGTTGTACGTGCCCTCGATGTTGGACCTGAGGATCTTCTCGAAGGGCGCTTCCAGCGAGATGCCCGCGAGGTGCAGGACCGCGTCGACGCCCCGGACGGCCTCGCGCAGTGCCGCCGTGTCGGAGAGGTCCGCGGTGATCGCGTCCGGCGCGCCCTCGATGGGGCGCACGTCGAACAGGCGCAGCTCGTAGCCGTACTCCGGGAGGAGGGTCCGCATCAGGGTGCCGAGGCCGCCGGCGGCGCCGGTGAGCAGGACGGTGCGGGGGGCGGGCATCCACGGTCTCCTTGGCTCAACGATCGCATTCATGCATGGCATTCACATTCATGGACACGCTAGGGAGGGCCGACCTGGCTGGTCAAGTGTGGCGTGGCGTGCGGAGATCTGCTGCCCTGTTGCTCGTTTGTCCGCTTGACCGGTCAGGAGAAGGGCCCGTAGCGTGGTCGTGTTCAGAAATATAGACGCCGATCAGAGACATGCACCGACAGGGAGCGCCCGTGACGCCAGCCCCTCTCGCCGCCCGACTCCGTGTACCGAGCGGACCGCTGTTCTTCCCCGTCACGGCCTACGGCCCCGACGGCTCGGTCGACCTCGACGTCTACCGCACCCATGTGCGCCGGGGCGTCGAGGCGGGCGCCGCCGCCGTGTTCGCCTGCTGCGGCACCGGGGAGTTCCACGCGCTGCTGCCCGAGGAGTTCGAGGCCTGCGTACGGGCCGCCGTCGAGGCGGCCCAGGGACGGGTACCGGTGGTCGCGGGCGCCGGGTACGGCACCGCCCTCGCCGTCCGTTACGCGCGGCTCGCCGAGGGCGCCGGTGCCGACGGGCTGCTGGCCATGCCGCCGTACCTCGTCGTGGCCGGCCAGGAGGGCCTGGTGCGGCACTACGGCGAGGTGGCCGCGGCGACCGGCCTGCCCGTGATCGTCTACCAGCGGGACAACGCCGTGTTCACCCCGCCGACCGTGGTCGAGCTGGCGCGCACCGAGGGGATCATCGGCTTCAAGGACGGCCTCGGCGACCTGGACCTGATGCAGCGGATCGTCAGCGCCGTACGCGCCGAAGTCCCCGGCGACTTCCTGTACTTCAACGGGCTCCCGACCGCCGAGCAGACCCAGCTCGCCTACCGCGCCCTCGGCATCACCCTCTACTCCTCCGCCGTGTTCTGCTTCGCGCCCGAGATCGCCCTCGCCTTCCACCGCGCGCTGGAGTCGGGCGACGAGACCACCGCGCACCGCCTCCTGGACGGCTTCTACCGGCCGTTCGTCGAACTGCGCGCCCAGGGCCGCGGCTACGCCGTCGCCCTCGTCAAGGCGGGCGTACGGCTGCGCGGACTCGACGTGGGGGAGGTGCGGCCCCCGCTGCACGAGCCGTCCGAGGACCACGTCAAGCAGCTCGCCCGGATCATCGAGCGTGGCCACGCACTGCTGGAGGAGGACGCGTGAAGGCGTCGGCGTTCGTCTACCCCTGGGACGTCGTCGGGGACCCGGAGGCAGCCGTCCGCGTCGCCGCGCTCGGGGTGGCCCAGGTGACCCTCGCGGCCGCCTACCACTCCACGCGCGCGCTGACCCCCCGCCACCCCCGCCACCGCGTCGTCACCGCCGAGCACGCGGCCGTGCTGTATCCGCCCGGCGACCGCTGGACGGGCCGCACGATACGCCCGTACCCGGCCGGGGCCTGGGCGCCCGGGGACGCCTACGGCGCGGCGGCCGCGGCGCTCGCGGCGGCCGGCCTGGAGGTGCACACCTGGGTCGTCCTCGCACACAACTCCCGCCTGGGCGCCGAGCACCCGGGCACCTGCGTCGTCAACGCCTACGGCGACCGCTACCCGTGGGCGCCGTGCATCGCGCCACCCGCCACGCGCGCGTACCTCGTCGACCTGGCCGCGGAGGCCGCCGTACGGCCCGGAGCCAGGGGCACCGAGCTGGAGTCCCTCGGCTGGTACGGTCTCGCGCATCTGCACGCCCACGACAAGACCGGCGGAGTCGGCCTGGGTGAGGCCGGCCAGTACCTGATGTCGCTCTGCTTCTGCTCCGCCTGCCGGGACGGGTACGGCGGAGAAGGCCTGGACCCCGACGAACTGGCCACTGCCGTACGGGACGCCCTGGAGCCGCTGTGGCAGGGCGCGCCCGACGACGGAGGCTGGGCGGGCGTGGAGAAGCTCCTCGGCGTACAGCAGGCCGCCGCCACGCGCGCGTGGCGCGAAGAAACCGCCCGTACCCTCCAGGAGGAGGCCGTCGCCGCGGTCCGCGCGGCCGCGCCCGACGGCTTCCAGGTGCTGCTCCACGCGGACCCGGTGTCCTACCACTGCGGCGCCGACGTGGGCGTGGACCCGGCCCACATTCTGTCCGTCGCGGACGGTGTGGTCGTGCCCTGCACGGACGGGCCCGGTCGGCTGAGGCCGTTCGCGGAGCAGGGGCGCGCGGCTGCCGTGCTCGCGGCCAACTTCACCGTGGTCTCCGGGATGGGCGGCAGCCCCGGCACGCTCGCGGCGGACGCGGCCCGGGCGCGGGAGCTCGGGGCGACGGAACTGCGGCTGTATCACGCCGGGTTGGCGTCGGACATGGACCTGGCGGCGGTGCGGGAGGCCCTGTCCGGGCGCTGAGCCAGGAAGGCGGTCGTCGCGAGCAGCGCCAGGCCGAACAGGACCAGCGGCAGACGGTGGTCGACCAACTCGACCAGGGCCGCCCCACGGCCGGCCCGATCATGTTCGGCGTGACGACCAAGGTGTCGGCGGTGCGGTCGCCCGGCCCAGCAGCGGCCCCGGGACGTCGTGCGGACACCGAAGAGGGTGAGCAGGAGACCGGCGTGGCCCGGGTTCGTCCAGATGAGCAGCGGTGTGCGGCGGACGCGGTCGGTGATCGTGCCGAGCGCCGGGCCCAGCGGCATCGGCGCCCGGGTGGCGAGCATGCACAGGGCGGCCAGGCCGTTCGAGCCGGTGAGGTCCTTGACCCACACGCCCGACGCGAGCCCCAGCGCGGACGTGCCGGAGGCGGACACCACCACGCTCGACAGATACAGCCCCGCGTTGCGGTCCCGGAGGACGCGGGTCACGGTCCGGTTCGTCGTCGTGCCCGGTCATCGTGGGCCTGAGGCATCCGTGCGACATCGGGCAGGCGCCCCACGGAATCGGGCGGCCACCGATGAGTTCCGGGAACCCGGACAGTCCACCTTCTGTACGGAGACGGACACCGCCATCCCCAAGGAGCAACCGGATGACCGACACGATCCTCGACCTCGGCCCGCAGACGCGCGAGCTGCTGCGGCTCGCCGAGGGTGTCACCGACGAGCAGCTCTCGGCCGCGACGCCGTGTCCGGGCTGCGCGGTGCGCAACATGCTGGGGCACCTGCTGGGGCTGTCCGTCGCCTTCCGCGACGCCGCCCGCAAGGACCTGGGTACCACCACCGACACCAGCCCGACCGCCGCCGAGCCGGACATCGGCCCCGGCTGGCGCGAGGAGCTGCCCAAGGTCCTGGACGAGCTCGCCGAGGCCTGGCGCGAGCCCGCCGCGTGGACCGGTATGACCCGCGCGGGCGGCGTGGACCTGCCCGGCGCGGTCGCGGGCGCGGTCGCCGCGGACGAACTGGTGATCCACGGCTGGGACCTGGCCCGCGCGACCGGCCGGCAGTACACCCCCGACCCCGCGGCCCTGCAGGCGTCGTACGGCTTCCTGCTCGCCGCGGCCGACAACCCCGACCGCGGCAACGGCGCCTTCGGCCCCGTAGTCCCCGTCCCGGCCGACGCCCCCCTGCTGGACCGCGCGGTGGGACTGAGCGGGCGGGATCCGGGGTGGCGGCCGTAGGAGGGTTCGAACGAAAACGGGTACGGAGCCGGGGGCCGGGCCTGCTACAACCGCATGGACGGACCGAGGGGGAGAGGCGGCGGGCGTGGCCGGGCCGGTGGTGGGGCTGTGGCTGTTCGGGCGGCCGAGGGAGACCCGGGAGGTGATAGCCGGTCTGCTCCCGTGGCTGGAGAGCTTCTGCGCGCCGGTGCGAGTCCGGGACGACGGAGAGGTCGACGTCCGGGTCGAGGATCCGCGGGCGCTCGGACCGGCCGCCGACGCCGAGGGGACCGGTGCCTTCCTCCTGACGGGGGACGAGCACATCCCCGCGCCGGACGAGGACTACTCGGCCTTCCCGAGCCCGCGCGTCCAGGGGCTGGTCCTGGCCGCCGGCTCCTCCGGTCCGGCGAACCACCGGATGCTGGGCCACCTCACGCTCGCCCTCGCCCGACGCCTCGACGCGCTGATCGACTTCGACGGAATGCTGGACGCGCCGGAGCTGCCGGGGCTGCTCGCTCAGGTGTCGTACGGCGCCGATGACGACGGACGCGGGCTGCGTCAGGTCGGGGACGCCGAGTTCCTCGCCGCCTGGCTGCGGCAGCCCCAATTCCGCATGATCAAGTAGCGGGCGACATTACGCTCCGGGCATGCCCCTCACGCTCACCGTCCTCGGCACCGCCTCCCCGTACCCGCGGCCCGGGCGCCCGTGTTCCGGGTACCTGCTGCGCGGCGGAGGCGCCGAGGTGTGGGTGGACGCGGGGCCCGGTACCTTCGCCGAGTTGCAGAGGCACACGGATCCCGCGCGGCTCACGGCGATCTGGATCTCGCATCTGCACGCCGACCACAGCGCGGATCTGCTCGCCGCGGCCTATGCCTTCGCGTTCGGCGGCATGGCTCCGCCCGCGCCGGTCCCGGTGTACGCGCCGCAGGATTGTGCCTGGCGGCTGGCGGGCTTCTTCGGGAAGCCCGATGTGGACTTCCTGAGCCGTGTCTTCGACTTCCGGCCCCTGTACGACGGCCATTTCGTCCAGCACTGGAATCTGCGCCTCACCGCCCGCGCGGTCGCCCACGGCACCGAGGCGTACGGACTGCGCGCCGAGTCCCAGGGGAGCGTGCTGGCCTACTCGGGGGACAGCGGGCCCTGTGCCGCGCTCATCGAGCTCGCCACCCGCGCCGACCTGTTCCTCTGCGAGGCGGACATCGACGAACATCGCGAAGGCGAACGGGTTCATCTGACGCCGGAGGACGCGGGCCGTATCGCCCGCGAGGCCCATGTGCGCGAGCTGCTCATCACCCACGTCGGGCCCACGCTGGGCCGCGAGTCGGCGACCGCCCGCGCCGCGGTGGCCTTCGGCCGGCCCACGGACACCGCCCGCGAAGGCGACAGCAGGATCGTCTGAACCTCCCCGACGGCACCTCAGCTCCCTTTGTCAGAGGCATTGACGAAGCGCGGGGGCGCTCCTACCGTCAACCCGTCGTATTTCGTACGTCATATATGAGACGCGATACGTGAGATCACATACGCGATATCCGAGAGGCGCGCATGACCTCTGTGCCCACGCCGATCCCGTCCCGCACGCAGTTCGTGCTGGACGCGATCAGACACCGCATCCTCACCGGGCAGTTGACACCGGGTCAGGCCCTGGTCGAGACCGAGCTCGCCGCACAGTTCGGGGTGTCCAAGACCCCGGTGCGCGAGGCGCTGAAGACCCTCGCCGGGACCGGACTGGTCGTGATGAGCCAGTACAAGGGCGTCACGGTGCGCATGGTGGACGCGGACATGGCGCGCGAGGTCTACGACGTGCGGCTGCTGCTCGAACCGGAGGCGGTGAAGCGGGCCGTGCGGCTCGGCGCCTGCCTCGACGGCGCCCGTGACGCGCTGACCCGGGCCGACGAGGCGACGGACACGGCCGAACGCTCCCTCGCCAACCGGGACTTCCACCGCGCCCTCTATCTGCCGTGCGGCAACCCGCTGCTCGGCCGGATGCTCGACGAGGTCCGCGACCAGGCCGCCCTCGTCTCCGCCGTCGCCTGGGCCGCCGCCCCCTCCTGGGAACGGGAGGCCGACGAGCACCGCGAGATCCTGCGGCTCGCCCTGGACGGCGACGCGGACGGCGCGGCCGGCGCATTGCGCGCCCACATCGCGTCGTTCGTCCGGCGGGCTTTCCCGCAGGCTTCCGACGAGTCCCCGGCAGCGGAAGGCCGGCAATGAGCGGCGTGACGTTCGAGACCCAGCGGGCGGCCCTGGCCGGTGTGGTCGCGATCCCGGTGACCCCGTTCGCCGAGGACGGCACCGTCGACGGGGATGTCCACCGGGCCCTGCTGCGCAGGCTGCTCGACGGCGGCGTCACCACCCTCACCCCCAACGGCAACACCGGTGAGTTCTACGCCCTCACCCCCGAGGAGCGGCGGCTGGTCACCGAACTGACCCTCGACGAGGTGGGCGAGCGCGCCGCCGTCCTCGTCGGCGTCGGCCACGACGTGCCCACTGCCGTCGCGTCCGCCCGGCACGCCCGCGAGCGGGGCGCCGGGATGGTGATGGTCCACCAGCCCGTCCACCCCTACGTCGCGCAGAGCGGCTGGGTCGACTACCACCGGGCGATCGCCGAGGCAGCCCCCGAACTGGGCGTCGTGCCGTACATCCGCAACGCTCAGCTGCCCGGCGCCCGCCTCGCCGAGCTCGCCGACGCCTGCCCGAACGTCATCGGCGTCAAGTACGCGGTCCCGGACGCCGCCCGCTTCGCCGCCTTCTCCCGGGACGCGGGTCTCGACCGCTTCGTATGGGTGGCCGGTCTGGCCGAGCCCTACGCCCCCTCGTACTTCTCCGCGGGCGCCACCGGCTTCACCTCCGGACTCGTGAACGTCGCCCCGGCCGCTTCGCTGAACATGATCGAAGCGCTTCGATCCGGCGACTACCCCGCCGCCATGAAGGTCTGGGAGCAGATCCGCCGCTTCGAGGAACTGCGCGCCGCGAACGGCTCCGCCGACAACGTCACCGTCGTCAAGGAGGCGCTCGCCTCCCTCGGCCTGTGCCGCCGCGAGGTCCGCCCGCCCAGCAGGCAGCTGTCCGAGGACGAGCGCGCCGAGGTCGCCGCCATCGTCGCCGGCTGGTCGATATGAAGAGCGACATCAAGAAGGGCGCAGGGCTCAGAAGCCACGCGTGGTACGGCACCGACGGGCTGCGCTCCTTCAGCCACCGCGCTCGCACCCGCCAGCTCGGCTACCTGCCCGAGGAACACCTGGGCAAGCCGGTCATCGCGATCCTGAACACCTGGTCGGAGATCAACCCCTGTCATGTGCACCTGAGGGACCGCGCACAGGCCGTCAAGCGCGGGGTGTGGCAGGCCGGCGGCTTCCCGCTCGAATTCCCGGTCTCCACCCTCAGCGAGACCTTCCAGAAGCCGACCCCGATGCTCTACCGCAACCTGCTCTCGATGGAGACCGAGGAGCTGCTGCGGTCCTACCCGGTCGACGGCGCCGTCCTGCTGGGCGGCTGCGACAAGTCCACGCCCGCCCTGCTCATGGGGGCCGCGAGCGTCGACCTGCCCACGGTTTTCGTGCCCGCCGGGCCGATGCTGCCGGGCCACTGGCGGGGCGAGGTCCTCGGCTCCGGCACCGACATGTGGAAGTACTGGGACGACAAGCGCGCCGGCCTCATCGGCGACTGCGAGCTGGCCGAGCTGGAGAGCGCCCTGGCCCGCTCACCCGGCCACTGCATGACCATGGGTACGGCCTCCACGCTGACCGCCGCCACCGAGGCACTCGGTGTGACCGTCCCGGGCGCGTCCAGCATCCCGGCCGTGGACTCCGGGCACGACCGGATGGCCGCGGCGTCCGGGCTGAGGATCGTCGAACTGGTCCACCGGGACCGGAAGCTGTCCGACATCCTCACCCGCGAGGCGTTCGAGGACGCGGTGACGACCGTGCTCGGCCTGGGCGGCTCGACCAACGCCGTGATCCATCTGATCGCCATGGCCGGCCGGGCGGGCGTGCGGCTCACCCTCGACGACTTCGACCGCATCGCCCGCACGGTCCCGGTCCTCGCCAACGTCCGCCCCGGCGGACAGCGGTATCTGATGGAGGACTTCCACTTCGCGGGCGGCCTCCCCGGGTTCCTCTCCCGTATCCCGGACCTGCTCCACCTCGACCGGCCGACGGTCTCGTACGACGCCCTGCGCGAGCAGCTCGCGGGCGCCCGGGTGCACGACGACGACGTCATCCGCACCCGCGACAACCCGGTCGCGAGCGAGGGCGGGGTGGCCGTGCTGCGCGGCAACCTCTGCCCGGACGGCGCGGTCATCAAGCACATCGCCGCCGAGCCGCACCTGCTCAAGCACACCGGCCCGGCCGTCGTCTTCGACGACTACCGGACGATGCAGCGGACCATCAACGACCCCTCCCTGGGCATCACCGCCGACAGCGTCCTCGTCCTGCGCAACGCCGGACCCAAGGGCGGACCCGGCATGCCCGAGTACGGCATGCTGCCCCTCCCCGACCACCTGCTCGGACAGGGCGTGCGGGACATGGTGCGGATCTCCGACGCCCGTATGAGCGGCACGAGTTACGGCGCGTGCGTGCTGCACGTGGCGCCCGAGTCGTACGTCGGGGGACCGCTGGCGCTGGTGCGCACCGGGGACCCCATCACCCTGGACGTCGAGGCGCGAACGCTTCAACTCAACGTGGACGACGAGGAGCTGGCGCGCAGGCGGGCCACGTGGACGCCGCCGCACCCCCGTTACCAGCGCGGCTACGGCGCGCTCTACAACGAGCAGATCACCCAGGCCGACACCGGATGCGACTTCGAGTTCCTGGCCCGGCCGGGCCGGGTGCCGGACCCGTACGCCGGCTGACGGGACCCCGCACACCTGCCCACCCGCACGGCATCCTCGCGGTGCGCTCCCGGATCACCGTGAACAACACGGTCAGGAACATGGGCGACCATGAACTGAGCCGGACGGGTGAAGTGAGGCCCGTGTCACCTGTGGGATAGATATCGATCAGGCAACGGGCCTCGCGCTCACCCGGGTGACGCGCGTAGAACCTTTGTCATGCATAAATCACTGCGTCTCGCGGCCGTTGTCGCCGCCTGTGCTGTCGCCGGTGGCGCCCTCTACGGGGCCGGCGCGGCCACCGCACACCAGTCGACGGCCAACTCCACCCACGAGCCCTACAACATCGGGCTGCTGGTGAAGGACATCGACACGTACTACGGCACCACCGCCGACAGCAACGGCGTGTACCAGGCGTCCCCGGACAGCCCGTACGCCACGGACCTGGCGCGCATGGACGCCGCCGCCAAGCGCTACATCGACCGGGCCGCGCACCAGGCCCACCACTGGGGCGAGAAGCCCGCGGTCGTCTTCGACATCGACGACACGCTGCTGCTCAGCCTCGACTACGAGAAGCGCTACAACTACACCTACAACTCGACCACCTGGGCGGACTATGTGAACAAGGCCGACCGCCCGGCCGTCTTCGGCAGCCCCGAGCTGGTCCAGTACGCCGAGTCCAAGGGCGTCGAGGTCTTCTACAACTCGGGCCTGAGCGAGGCGCAGCGCACCGCCGCGGTCGAGAACCTGAAGAAGATCGGCGCCGATGTGAACCTCGACGCCGACCACATGTTCCTCAAGGACAAGGCCAACCCGCCGGCCTACCTGAAGGACTGCGCCGCCCCGGGCGCCTGGAACTGCACGACCGTGCAGTACAAGTCCGGCACCCGCAAGCACATCGAGGACGACCTCGGGTACGAGATCATCGCCAACTTCGGCGACCAGTACTCGGACCTCGACGGCGGCTACGCCGACCGGACGTACAAGCTCCCGAACCCGACGTACTTCGTCAGCTAGTTCGCTGCGGGCCGGACGCCTGGACAGGACGAACGCCCCCGCCGGTCGTGACCGGCGGGGGCGTTCTCATGCCGGCCGAGGGGGGCCAGGCCGGCGGATCAAGGTGGTTCACTCACTCGTACGTGATGTGAGATGAGGAGAAGAGGCAGGAGGTTCCGTCGGGGCCGGTGCCCAGTGAGTGGTGATTGGCGTACCTCGTACGGGGGTTCGGACGTGGTCTGACCGGCCGAACCCGATTCCGTAACACGGAGAGAACCTGAAACCGGTTCAACGGGGGAACAATCCAGCCAGCATCCGCGCACGATCAGTCAGGCAACGAGGAGGACGATCATGTCCGAGACCCAGCAGGCGACCGACCGGCCAACGGCCGCGCCACCCCCGGTGAACAGTGTCGACCGGTACTTCAAGATCTCCGAGCGGGGGTCCAGCCTCGGCCGGGAGATACGCGGCGGTTTCGCCACGTTCTTCACGATGGCCTACATCCTTGTCCTGAATCCGATCATCCTGGGCAGCGCCAAGGACAAGTTCGGCCACCAGCTCGACACCGGCCAACTGGTCACCGCCACCGCGCTGGTGGCCTGTGTGATGACGATCATCATGGGCGTCGGCGGCAACCTCCCGCTCGCCATCGCCGCCGGCCTCGGCCTCAACGCCGTCGTCGCCTTCCAGTTGGCGCCGCTGATGAGCTGGGCCGACGCCATGGGCCTGGTCGTCCTCGAAGGCGTCCTGATCTGCGTCCTTGTCCTCACCGGACTCCGGGAAGCGATCATGAACGCCATCCCGCAGCAGCTCAAGCAGGCCATCGGCGTCGGCATCGGCCTGTTCATCGCATTCATCGGCTTCGTCGACGCCGGGTTCGTCAGCCGTATCCCGGACGCCGCGAACACCACCGTGCCGGTGCAGCTGGGCGCCGTCGGCCGGCTCACCGGCTGGCCCGTACTGGTCTTCTGTCTCGGCGTGCTGCTGACCATCGCGCTGGTCGCGCGGAAGGTGAAGGGCGCGATCCTCATCAGCATCGTCACCATGACCGTCGTCGCGATCGTCATCAATGCCGTCGCCGACATCAAGAGCTGGGGTCTGACCACCCCGAAGGTGCCCGACAAGATCGTCGCCAGCCCGGACTTCGGACTCGTCGGTCACTTCAGCCTGTTCGGAGGCTTCGCCGAGGCCGGGGTGCTCACCGCGGTCCTGCTGGTCTTCACCCTGGTCCTGTCGGACTTCTTCGACGCCATGGGCACCATCGTGGGCATCAGCGCCGAGGCCGGCCTGCTCGACGAGAAGGGGCAGGTGCCGGGCATCGGCCGGGTCCTGTTCATCGACGGCGCCGCCGCCGTCGCGGGCGGTGTGGGCTCGTCCTCCTCCAACACCGCCTACATCGAGTCCGCGGCCGGTGTCGGCGAGGGTGCCCGCACCGGTTTCGCCAACCTGATCACCGGCGGCCTCTTCGGTCTCGCGCTGTTCCTCACCCCGCTGCTGACCATCGTTCCGCTGCAGGCGGCGGCGCCCGCGCTGATCGCGGTGGGCTTCCTGATGATGACCCACGTCAAGCACATCGACTGGGACAAGTACGAGATCGCCATCCCGGCGTTCCTGACGATCGCCGCGATGCCGTTCACCTACTCGATAACCGATGGCATCGGTGCCGGTTTCCTGTCGTACGTCGTCATCAAGACGGTGCTGGGGAAGGCCAGAGAGGTCAACTGGCTGCTGTGGGGCGTCTCGGTGCTGTTCCTCGTCTACTTCGCGATCGATCCGGTGGAGCAGGTTCTCGGCGTGAAGTGAGGGTCGCTGCGCGATCGGCCGCGGGTCCGATGCGGCTGGTCGCGCCCACGCGGCGAGCCGCACATCGATACAGCCCCGCGCCCTTTTGGGGCGCTTACTTCAGCGCCGCTTGCATCATCGCCTTGGCCACCGGGGCCGCCAATCCGTTGCCGCTCACTTCCGAACGCGCCGCGTCCGACTGCTCCACCATGACCGCCACGGCGACCTCCTTGCCGGTGCTGTCGGACTTGCCGTACGAGGTGAACCAGGCGTACGGCGTCTTGCTGTTGTTCTCGCCGTGCTGGGCCGTGCCCGTCTTGCCGCCCACGGTCACGCCGTCGATCAGCGCGTTCGTACCCGTGCCGTCCTTCACGACCGTCTCCATCGCCGACTGCAACTGCTCGGCGGTGGAGGAGCTCACGATCTCCTTGCTGTCCGTGCCGTCGTCGTAGTTCTGCAGCACGTCGCCACCGCTGTCGGTGATCTGCGAAACCAGGTGCGGTGAGACCAGCTTGCCGCCATTGGCTATGGCCGCGGACACCATGGCCATCTGGAGTGGGGTCGCCGTCACGTCGAACTGCCCGATGCCCGACAGGGCCGTCTGTGCCTTGTCCATGTCCGACGGGTACACGCTGGCGTAGGCGCGCACCGGCACATCCTGCTTGTCGTCGTTGAAGCCGAACTTCTCGGCCATCGCCTTCACCTTGTCCTGGCCGAGGTCGACGGCCATCTTGCCGAAGACGTTGTTGCAGGAGAAGCGCAGGGCGACACGGATCGAGGCGTCCTTGCAGGGTGCCGACTTGTTCTCGTTGGCGAGGACCCTGGTGGTACCGGGCAGCGTGTACGGGTCGGGGCTGTCGGTGTGTTCGTCCACGTTCTTGTACAGCCCGTCCTCCAGCGCGGCCGCCGCCACGACCAGCTTGAACGTCGAACCCGGCGGCAGCGGCTGGCGCAGCGCGCGGTTGGTCAGCGGCTTGTCCGAGTCGGCGTTGAGCTGCTTCCAGGCGGTCCCCGCGGTGTTGGCGTCGGTGAGCGTCGTGGGGTCGTACGACGGGGTCGACACCACGGCGAGGATCTTCCCGGTCTTCGGGTCGATCGCGAGGGCCGCGCCCTTGTTGCCGCCCAGCGCCCGGTAGGCCGCCTTCTGCACATCCGGATCGATCGTCGTGACCACGTTGCCCGGATCGGCACGCTTGCCGGTGACCGTGCCCATGATGGTCTTCAGCCGGTTGTCCGTGCCGTTGAGCACGTCCTGGTAGATGCCCTCGAGCTGGGTCGGCGCGTAGGCCTGGGACGCATAGCCCGTGACCGCCGCGTACAGCTTGCCGTTCTTGTACGTCCGTTTGTACGCGAGGTCGCCCCCCTTCGTCCGCGTCGAGCCGGTGACGGAATCGCCGGCCACGATGATGTTCCCGAGCGGCTCCGCGTACGTCTCGATCGCGTTGCGCCGGTTGTTCTTGTCGTCCGCGAGGGCCTGGCCGTCGTAGTACTGCACCCAGGTCGCCCTGATCAGCAGAGCGAGCACGAGCAGCAGCGCGAAGACGGACGCCCGCCTGATCGTCTTGTTCATCCCGGACAGAAGACGACCAAGAGGGCGGCAGTCGTTCCCGTACGCCCGCTTTTCTCATCGGGATTTCAGAAAGCCCGCCTCGTACGCGGCAATCACCGCCTGCGTCCGGTCCCGCGCGCCGGTCTTGGCCAGGACCGCCGCGACGTGTGTCTTCACGGTGGCGGGGCCGACCTCCATGCGCCGGGCGATCTCGGCGTTGGTGAGCCCGGCGGCCAGCTGTCGCAGCACCTCCTTCTCCCGGCCCGTGAGCCGCGCCACCCAGGCCGCAGGCGCCGGGACGGCGCGCGCGTACTCGGCGGCCAGCGCCCGTACGGCCGACGGGAACAGCAGGCTGTCGGTGCGCGCGACCAGTCGCACCGCCTGCACCAGCGCGTCGGCCTCGGCCCGCTTCAGCAGGAACCCGACGGCCCCGGCGCGCAGTGCGTCGTACACATAGGAGTCGTTCTCGAAGGTGGTCACGACGACGATGCGCGGCGGCTCGTCGAGCGTGGCCAGGATCTGCTCGGTGGCCCGGATCCCGTCGGTCTCCGGCATGCGGACGTCCATCAGGACCACGTCGGGCCTCAGCGCCCGTACGACCGACACGGCCTCGGCGCCGGTCGCCGCCTCGCCGACGACCTCCAGGTCCGGCTCGGCGGAGAGGATGGCGCGCAGGGCCGAGCGCACCATGCGCTCGTCGTCGGCGAGGACGATCCGGAGGGTCGGGGCCTGGGTCATGCGGGTCCTACCTTTCTAGGCGTGGGTCTGATCTGGTCATTCGTAAGATCGGAAGGCCCAGGGGCTCTGGGTATGGCTGTCATGCGGGCGCCGTTGGCAAGGCTCAAAGGACTTGGCCGCCCGGAGTCCCG
>NZ_JAUYWJ010000007.1:175579-379033 GCF_032656585.1 Streptomyces herbicida | reverse complement strand
GTGGCCGCCGAGCTGAACGGCCGCCCACGCAAAACGCTCGGCTGGGAAACCCCAGCCGAGCGCCTGCATAAACTGCTCGCGGCCTGATCAACACGACCACGTGTTGCAACGACCCCTAGAAAGCGCCCTCCCGCGGCGGGGCCTTTTCATGCCCGGCGACGTCTCACACATGTCTCACAGCCTGGGTGTGAGACGGCGGCCGGTTCGTCGCTGACCTGGCTTTTCTGGACGCCTATGGCCGGTGATTTGCCTGGACGGCCGGAAAATACCGCATGTGCCATGTGGTACCCAGCGAGGGGCCGAGAATGAGGACCGGGGCGTCTTCCGGGCCGTCGAAGCGGTATTGCAGGGTGTTCGTCGGTGTCTCACTCACGCCCTGCACGCTCTCACATCTCACGATCTCTCACATGCCCGGGTCCGAACGCGTGCAAGCCGTCCCATGTCGTGGCAGCTGCGCGAAGATTCTCCACGTCGGCTTCACGGAGCACTTCTCATCGGGCCGGCCGCACAGGGGGCCTGTTCGCGCACCAGCTGATCACGGGCAGGGCGCGTGGATCGACGGTCCTGCCGTTGTCGGGGCGACCGGAAAGGCCGTACGGCTCGACGAGCATGGAGGTGCAGGCGTCCTGCCTCCCGGTGCTCTGAGGTGGATGCGGATGCGGTACGGCAAGCATCGCCGCCAGTGCGGCGGCCAGCACGATCAACGCATTCCTGATGCAGGTGATGAACACGGCGTCTCCGTGGCGATTCAGGCCGACTGCGGCACGAGTCCGCGCCGTTCCAGAAGCGGTCGAAGCGTGCGAATCGCGTAGTGACTGCGGGATTTCACCGTGCCCACGGGCACCCCGATGTGCGTCGCGGCCTGGGCGGCCGTCCGGTCCTTGAAGTACAGCTCCACCAGCACCTCCCTGTGGTGCGCCGGCAGGGCCGCCATGACCCTCACGACATCGCAGGCCCGCAGTACGTCGTCGTAGGGATCCGCGGGATGGGCGCCGGGGTGCGCCGGCTCCTCGCCGCCGACCTCCTGGGCGCGGCGGGACAGCATCCGGTGCTGGTCGATGGTCAGGCGCCGTGCCACGGTCTGCAGCCAGGGCAGTGCGCTGTCCACGCCTCGCGCGAACGCCTCGGGGTGCTGCCAGGCGCGCAGGAAGGTCTCCTGGACGATGTCCTCGGCTCTGCCGGGATCGCCGGTCAGTCCGGCGACGACACGCAACAGCCGCTGCGCGTACAGCCGGTGCAGCTGCGCGAGCGACTCGCGGTCGAGGGTGGCGCTTGGGGCGGCCATGGAGACTCCCTGGTCTTGTGCTCGTGATCGACCGGAAGAGTGGCGGCCGTCGCCAAGAAGGCACCAAGGATCCGCCAAGGCGCGAACGTGCGGTCCTTGGCGGCCGACGACCGGGGAGCGCAGGCAGCGCGCGTCATCGTGGGGAACGTCGGCCGCGGGGCGAGCGGTTCGATGCGGTCACCAGGGGTGGCACAAGGACTTATTCCGGCATGGCGGACCTAGCGGGCATCCGGCTTGCGCGGAGCCGAGGCACTCGGGCTGACTGTCCGTGTGAACGAGAACAGCCCGCTGCGCATCGCACTCCTCGGCCCCTTGGAGCTGCGTGACGACGCGGGACGCATGGTCGACGTGGCGGGTCCGCAACGCAAGGCCGTGCTGGCATTGCTCTCGCTGGAGCTCGGCAGAATCGTTCCGCTGGAGCGGTTCAGCGAGCTTCTCTGGGGTGAACGGCTTCCCGAACACACGAAGCCGGCCCTCCAGGGGCATATCGCGGCCCTGCGCAAGGCCTTGTCCCGTTCCCCCCTCACGATCACCACCCATCCTTCGGGGTACCGGCTCACGGGCGACCCCGCAACGGTGGACAGCCAGGTCTTCGACGCCCTGGTACGCAGCGCCGAGGCGGGGCCCCGCGTCCATGACGAGCACGCCACGACGAGGCTCCGCGACGCCCTCGAGCTGTGGCGCGGCCCCGCCCTCGGCGGGCTGCCCGACACACCCCTGCGGGACTCGCTGGCCGCCCGTCTCGACGAGTCCCGCCTGCGCGCCGTCGAACTGTGGGCCGAACAGGCCATGCAGACCGGCCCCTTGCCGACCGAGGCCATCGGCGAGCTGACGGTCGACGCACGCCGGCATCCGCTGCGCGAGCGCCTGCACGAACTGCTGATGCTGGCGCTCTACCGCGCCGGCCGACAGGCCGACGCACTGGCCGTGTACGCCGACCTCATGCGCCGGCTCCGGGAAGAGCTCGGTATATCTCCCGGCCCGGCCGTCAACGAGCTTCATCAGCGCATCCTGCGGGCCGACGCCCGGCTCGGCGGCGGCCCGGCCCAGTACCCGGCCCTGCCGGTCCCCTCCCAGCTGCCCGCCGATGTCATGCACTACGTCGGCCGGCGCCCCGAGATCGCCCGCCTCACCACCGCCCTCACGTCGGGCTCCATGACCTGCGCGGTCGTCGCCGCCACGACCGGCATGGGCGGACTGGGCAAGTCGGCCTTCACCGTCCATGTGGGTCACCTGGTACGCGGTCATTTCCCCGACGGCCAGTTGTTCGCCCGGCTGTCCGGCTCGCAGACGGCCCCGGCCGAACCGAGCAACGTGCTCGACACCCTCCTGCGGGCCCTCGGGGCACCCACGGATGCCATCCCCTTCCCCCTCGAGGAACGCGCCGCCCTCTACCGCTCCCTGCTGGCCGAGCGCCGGGTGCTGGTGGTCCTGGACGACGCCCGTGACACCGCGCAGCTCCAGCATCTGCTGCCCGGCTCCGCCGGCTGCGCGGCCCTGGTCACCAGCCGCAACCGGCTCGCCGACCTCGAAGCCGGTGTCCGTGTGCACCTCGACGTGCTCTCGCCGGAGGAGTCACGGGAGTTGCTGTGCAACCAGATCGGCGAGGCCCGGATGCGGGCGGAGCCGGAGGCCGCGACGGCCCTCGTGGAGGCGTGCGGCCAGCTGCCCCTGGCGCTGCGGATCGTCGGAGCCAGACTCGCCACCAGGCCGTCCTGGCCCCTCGCGGCCGTGGTCGAGCAACTGACGGACGAGGCAAGCTTTCTGAGTCAGCTGGCGACCCCCAACCAGGGTGTGGAGGCGAGCTTTCGGCTCGGGTACGAGCAGCTCAGCTGCGACGAGGCCCGGGCCTTCCGACTGCTCGCCCACCCCGACGGACCGTATCTGACCGCGCGCTGGGCCGCGGTGGCCCTGGAGATTCCCGAAGCCGACACCCGGTCGGTCCTGGAACGGCTCGTCGACCTCAGCCTGCTGGAGTCACCGGCACCGGACACCTACCGGTATCACGACCTGCTGCGGGCCTTCGCCCGCAAGGTCTGCCGGGAGACGGACCCGGAGCAGGTGCGCTCGTCCCTCCTACGGCGTCTCACCGGGTACTTTCTGGCGACCGCACGCAACGCGTACCGTATCGCCCGGCCCGGGCACCCGATCGCCGAACAGCTCAGCGTCACCGACAGCGCCGGTTTCCCGGTGGAGTCCCGCCGCCAGGCGCGCCGACTGCTCAGTGCCTCGATCGAGCCGGTACTCGCGGTCGCCGAGCAGGCCTCCGCGGTGGACGGCTGTCTTCCCCTGGCGGTGGACCTCGTCCTGGCCCTGGATCCGCTCCTGGAGGAGACGCACCAGTGGGACCGGATCATCCAGCCCGCGCACAAGTTGCTCGCCGAGGCACGCGTCCGTCGGGACGACCGCAGCCAAGCACGGATGGGCTACATGCTCGGCGGCGCGCTCATGCAGATCAGCCGGCTCGACGAGGCCGAACACGTGCTGGGCGGTGCCGAGCGGGCCGCCGCGGCCGCCGACGACACGGTCGTGCAGGCGGAGATCGTCATCTGTCGTGGGATAGCCGCCGCCTACCAGGGCGACAAGGAGACCGCGGAGGCGTTCTACCGGCGGGCCGTCGAACTGGGGCGCGCGCACCACAGCCGCTGGACCGTGGCCAACGCGCAGTGCTCCCTCATGGTGAATCTCCACCAGGATCGACCCGATGAAGCCCTCGTGGCCGGCCGTGCGGCCCTGGAGGCGTTCGAGGAACTCGGCGATCCCCTCGGCACGTGCGCCGCCCTGCGCGGCCTCGCCATCATCGCCCGAGTCCAGGGCGAGCTGGAGAAGGCGCTGGGTCTGCACGCCGAGAGCCACCGGCTCGCCGTGGCGCACAATCTCCCCTTCTTGGAAATCACCAACCGGATCGCGGAGTCCGACTGCCGTTTCGCCCTCGGCCAGACGCAGGAAGCCATCGACATCCTGGAACAGGCGATCGCCGACAGCCGACGGCTGCGCGCGTCGCGCGCGGAAGCGGCGGCCGCGAGACGGCTTGCCGGTGCTCTGGAGCGGAGCGGGCAGTCCTCACACCTCATTCCTTGACGGTGTCCGCCGGCCGGGACGTCGCCATCGGAGCAGCCGCACGCCTCAGGCGTCGCCCGGTGTCCCCAGCCCGGTCAGCGCCCCCACCGGATCCAGGTCCGGGGTGCCCCTGGGCCACCAGTCGTCCTGACCGGGTTCCGATTCGTAGGCGTACCACAAGCCGTCGCGGCCCAGGCGGAGTTGAACGTGGCCGTGGGGATGGGTGAGGCGGTTGCGCCAGGGGCGGAACGCCGGGAGGTCGGCAGCCAGGAGCAACGGCCGGGCCCGGTCGAAACGGCCCGCAGGCGGGTCCCAGGGCTCCTCCAGGACGGCGAGCCCGTCGAGCCCGCCCTGCCGCCAGGCGGCGACCGAGCGCGCCAGCTCGGCCGGGGTCCGGCCGGCGGCGGAGGCGAGCGAGGAGTAGAGGGCGCGGGTGCCCGCGGTCAGGCCGGAGCCGGGGCGGGCCGCCGCGAGACGCACCGCGTCCTGCCACAGCGTCAGCTCGCCGACGGGGTCACGTCCGGTGCCGAGCAGCGCATGCGCGCGAGCGGCGGCGTCCGTCGCCAGCTGGTCCAGGGCGAAGGGGTCGGGGCCGCCCGGGGACGCCGGATACACCGGGGGCTGCTCCGGGTGCGGGGGCATCGGCAACGGGGGTGGGAGGGGCGGGAGTTCGCGCCCGGCGAGGGCATCGGCCGCGCGTACGCCGGGCAGGGGCGCGGGTCCTTGTTCCTGCGCGGCGCGGGCCGCCCGCGCGGCATTGCGGCGGGAGAGCGCGTCCAGCAGCTCGCGCTCGCCGCGGCCGCGCAGCAGAAGCAGCACGAAGGGGTCGGCGTCGAGCAGGCGTGCCGTCTGGTAGCAGAGGGCGGCGGCGTGCTTGCAGGGGTGGCCGGAGTCGGGGCAGCTGCAGCGCGGTTCGAGGTCGCCGGGTCCGGGCAGGAGCGGGACTCCGCAGTCGGCGAGGGACTGCGGCAGCTCCTTGTCGAGCAGGGCGGCGATATGGCCGGGCCGGTCGGCAGCCGCGTCCAGGAACCGCTCCCAGTCGGTCTCGGCCAGCGCACGCAGCCGTACCTGCACGCGGTACGGGCGCGGGCGGCTGCCCTGCACATAGGCGAGGAGGAGGCCGGGCGTCACGGTGATGGCGTCCACGTGTCCCTGCGCCGCGTACCCGCGTCCGCGCGCCAGCCGCTTCACATCCAGCGCGCCCTGCTCCAGCGCGTCCACCCAGGCGTTGCCCCACCAGGTCTCGGCGAACCCGGTGCCCTCGGGCGACGTGCGCGGAGGGAAGGCGGGGAAGGTCCGGCGGAGTTCGCCGTCGCGGTGGGGGGTGGCCATCGTGCGGGGGACGGGTGGGGACGCCTCGGCGGCGGGGGCCGGGGTCGGCTTGTCGGGGAGCGAGTCGCCGCCGGCGGGCCGCCGGGAGGCCCCGGTGGAGGGCGCCGGCCTGCTGTCCTGGCCGAGCTCGTCGCGGTCGGGGCGGGCGGCCGGCGTGCCGTGGTCGTCCGCCATCCGCTCCGGGTCGTCCGCCGCCGACGGCATCCGGAACCCGCTCGCGAGCAGCTGTCGTACGTCACGCGCCACTCGGGCACGGTCGACGTGACCGGCCGCACCGCTTCGGGTCCACGCGGAGGCCGACGGCGCGGGGCGGGGAGGGGTGGGCGGTCGACGTGGCGCGTCGGCTGCCGCTGCCCCGTCGAGCGCCGCGGTCTGTGCCGCCTCCTTGCGGGCGGCGCGCAGCGCCTCACGGGCGACATCGCCGGGCCGCCCGGGGTGAGCAGGGGGCCGGCCGCCGCCGGCTTCTTCCGCGGCGGCTTGCGCAGTCTCGCCCGGGACGCGACCGGCCGTGGAGCCGACGCCGTCATCGGCGTCCGCCCCCGAGCCACGCCGGGCGGAGATCGCCTGCCGAAGCGCCGACCGCGCCACGTCACCGGGCCGCGCCTCATCGCCGACGGCAGGCGTTTTGGGCGTCCCGGCCCTGTCGTCGGCCGAGCCCCCCGGCAGCTGCGCCCCGCTCGCGGTCGTGGTCGTTTCCTCGGGCGTCTCTTCCGCTCCCGCGGCAGTGCCCTCCCGCAGCACGCTCGCCCGGTCGCGGGCCTCTCGCAGTGCCCGACGTGCCACGTCACCGGGACGGGGCTGTCCGCTCGCCGACGTCACGACGACCTCCGCAGCGACACCAGGTCGGACAGCTCCCGGTCCGTCAGTTCCGTGAGCGCGGACTCGCCGGAGCCGAGGATCGCGTCGGCCAGGGCGCGCTTCGACTCCAGCATCTGGGCGATGCGGTCCTCGACGGTGCCCTCGGTGACGAGACGGTGGACCTGGACCGGCTGGGTCTGGCCGATGCGGTAGGCGCGGTCGGTGGCCTGCTCCTCGACGGCCGGGTTCCACCAGCGGTCGAAGTGGACGACATGGCCCGCGCGGGTGAGGTTCAGTCCGGTGCCCGCGGCCTTCAGGGACAGGATCAGCACCGGGGTCCGCCCGCTCTGGAAGCGGTCCACCATGTGTTCGCGCTCCGGGACCGGTGTGCCGCCGTGCAGGAGGTCGACGGGGACGGCCCGGGCGGAGAGGTGGGAGGCGATGAGGCGGGCCATCCCGACGTACTGGGTGAAGACGAGCGCCGAGCCGTCCTCGGCCAGCAGGGTGTCCAGCAGCTCGTCGAGCAGGGCGAGTTTGCCGGAGCGGGCGGACAGGCCGTCGCCGTGCGCCTCCTCCTTCAGATACAGCGCGGGGTGGTCGCAGATCTGCTTGAGCGCGCCGAGCAGCTTCAGCACCAGGCCCCGGCGGGCCATGCCCTCCGCTGTCTCGATGGCCAGCAGCGACTCGCGCACCACCGCCTCGTACAGCGCGGCCTGTTCCCGGGTGAGGGGGACCGGGTGGTCCGTCTCCGTCTTGGGCGGCAGCTCCGGGACGATGCCGGGGTCGGACTTCTTGCGGCGCAGCAGGAAGGGGCGCACCAGGCGGGCCAGACGGGCGACCGCCTCGCTGTTCTCGTCGGCCGCGGCGTTCTCCACGGCGCGCGCGTGCCGGGCGCGGAAGGACTTCAGGGGTCCGAGGAGTCCGGGGGTCGTCCAGTCGAGCAGGGCCCACAGTTCGGAGAGGTTGTTCTCCACCGGGGTGCCGGTGAGGGCCACCCGCGCGGGGGACGGGATGGTGCGCAGCGCCTTGGCCGTCGCCGAGTACGGGTTCTTGACGTGCTGTGCCTCGTCCGCGACCACCATGCCCCAGGGCCGCTCGGCCAGTTGCGCGGCGGTCGAGCGCATGGTCCCGTACGTCGTGAGGACGAATCCGCCGTCCAGGCCGTCCAGGGTGCGCTCCGGGCCGTGGAAGCGGCGGACGGGGACGCCGGGGGCGAAGCGGGCGATCTCCCGCTGCCAGTTGCCGAGCAGGGACGCCGGACAGACCACCAGCGTCGGCTCGCTGCGGGCCCGCTTCAGGTGCAGGGCGATGACCGTGATCGTCTTGCCGAGGCCCATGTCGTCGGCGAGACAGCCGCCCAGGCCGAGGGAGGTCATGAGGTCGAGCCAGGCCAGTCCCCTGAGCTGGTAATCGCGCAGAGTGGCGTGCAGACCGGCGGGCGGTTCGGCGGGCCGGAGCCCGGCCGTCAGGCGGTCGCGCAGGTCGGCCAGGGCGCCGACCGGTACCGCCGCCACGCTCTCGCCGTCGACCTCCGCGCTGCCGGTGAGCGCGACGGAGAGCGCGTCGACCGGGTCGAGCAGGCCCAGTTCGCGCTTGCGGGCCTTGCGGACGAGGGCCGGGTCGACGAGCACCCAGCGGTCCCGCAGCCGGACGACCGGACGGTGGGCCTCGGCGAGCTCGTCCATCTCGGCCTCGGTGAGCGGATCGCCGGCGAGGGCCAGCTGCCAGCGGAACTGGAGCAGTTCCTCGCTCTCGAAGAAGCCGGTGCCGTCGGTCGCCGAGCCCGGCGCGGCCCTTACCACCGCGGCCGCGCTCAGGTCCTGTGCCAGGTCCCTGGGCCAGTGCACGGCGACCCCGGCCGCGGCGAGCCGGGTGGCCGCCGCGCCCAGCAGTTCGCCGAGCTCCTCCTCGGACAGGGCCAGGACGTCGGGCACGTCCTGCTCGGAGAGCCGGTCCAGCGGCGCCCACACGCGGGCGGCGCGGCGCACGGCCAGGGCCGCGTCCACGCGCGCGCGGGGCCCGAACGCCGCGTCGGCGTCGCCCGCCCACAGGGCCGCCGCGTCGGCCACGAGGGTGGGGTCGGCCAGGCTGTGCACCTGGACGATCGCCGCGCCCGCGCCACGCGCCCCGGTGCCGCCGGGGGCGGCGTCGAACAGGTGGTACGCGGAGAGGTCCAGACGGAGCGAGATCCGCACGCCCGCGTCCATCCCGGCGGCGACCTCCGCGGCCCACTCGTGGGCCTGGGGCAGGTGCTGGGGGTCGCGGGCGGCGAAGGGCCTGCCGGAGGTGTACGGCGCGGCCGGGGTGCGGGGCAGGGTGTCGGCGACCGCGTCCAGGAAGGAGCGCATCAGCGCTTCCGGCTCGGGCAGTCGCAGCGGGCCGGGGCCGGGCAGCGGCACGGCGTGTCCCTCGGCGGGCAGGGCCGCCGCCACGGCGCGCAGATGGGCGATGTCGTCGGGCTCCAGGGGGCCGGCGCGCCAGGCGTCGTGCCCGGTCGGGGTCAGGCCGGGGAGCAGCCGGCCGCGGGCGGCGAGCCGCAGCGCGTGCAGGGCGGCCGCGCCCCAGCAGGCCGTGGCCGGGTGGGCGGCGGGGTCGCGCCGGGCCCGCACGAGCACCGGGAGCGCCTCGTCGAGCGGCAGGGACAGCGTGGGCACCTTCCGGCGGCGCACGCCCGCTCCGTGCCGTCGTACGACGGTCAGTTCCTCGCCGTCGGCGGGCGGCGCTCCCGCGTCGGCGGCCAGTGGTCCCCCGTCGGGGTCCCAGAAGGCGACGCGGCCCTCGCGGGGCAGGGGGGCGGGCAGATAGACGGCCGCGAGACGCACCGGGACCGGCTCCCGCTGTGTCCCGGTCCCCCGCGCGCTCGCTGCCACCGCGGCCGTGCCGCCCATAGGTCCTGCCACCTCCCGCCCCTGTGTCGGATCAGACGTCCTCGACTGTACGGGCGGGGTCTGACATTCGGCTCCGGCGGCCGTGGGAGCCCACCCGTCAGGGCACCGTGCGCGAGACGACGTACACCATCGGGAAGTTCGGATCGGCCAGGTTCACGATCACGTCCTGGGTCGGAGCCGGGTTCTTCTGCTTGTGGGCCATGCCCCACCACGGGCCGGGGCCGGTGAAGTTCCAGCCGGTGATCTTCTGGTCGCGGGCGCCAATTGCGATGTCGTCCTTCTTCAGGTCGTTCCGGTCGACGCCCATGCTCTCGAGGAAGGTGTCCAGTCCGGCACTGTTGGTGCGGAACTGGACGTAGAGACGGCTGGTCTTCCAGTTGTTCGTCTCGTAGTAGGCGATCTCGTCGGCGGGGTGCGGGACCGGCACCTGGTACAGCCGGCGCTGCACCCTCGACGGCCAGCCCGCGGTGAGGCCGGTCGCCGAGTACTTCTGTTCCTTGTCCTTGCCGCTGTTGCGGCTCTGGTTGGCGGAGATCACCAGGTAGCCCGCCGGGACCCCGATGAGCAGCACGATGATCAGCAGGGTGAGCGCCCGGCGCCGGGCCTTGTGGCGCGGGTCCTCGGGCGGGCGGTGCGGTTCGTCCGGCGGCGTGGCCTGGCGGGGCAGGGAGGCGGTCATGCGGTGTCCTGGGTACGGCGGGCGGCCGCGTACCGCTCGTAGCGTTCGTAGCGCTCCACCCTGCGCCGCTTGGCGCGCCGGAACCGGCGGGCGACCAGGCGGGCGAGGTCGGCGGCGCCGACCATGCCGGCCTCGGGGCCGAGCTGGGCGCGGGTGATCCGGGCCTCGGGGCGGTAGCCGCGGCCGGTGAGGTGGCGTTTGAAGGCCTCCCGCGCGGGGCCGATCAGCAGGTCGTCGGCCGCGCTGACGCCGCCGCCGATGACGAAGCAGGACGGGTCGAGGGCGGCCGCGAGGTTGGCGATGCCGACGCCGAGCCACTGGCCGATGTCCTGGAGCAGCTCGATGCACATGGCGTCGCCCTCGCGGGCCAGCTCGGTGATCATCGGGCCGGTGATGTCGGCGATGTTGCCCTTGACGTGCTCGATGATCCCGTACGCCACCGGCGAGTCGGCGACGGCCAGCTCCTTGGCCTCGCGGACCAGGGCGTTGCCGGAGCTGTACTGCTCCCAGCAGCCGCGGTTGCCGCACGGGCAGCGGTGGCCGCCGGGCACGACCTGCATATGACCGAATTCACCCGCCACGCCGTACTTGCCGCGCTTGACCTGGCCGTCCTCCAGGATCGCGCCGCCGATGCCGGTGCCCAGCGTGATCATGACCAGGTGGTCCTCGCCGCGCCCCGCGCCGAACCGCCACTCCGCCCAGGCGGCCGTGTTGGCGTCGTTGTCCACGAGGACGGGCACCGACAGGCGCCCGGAGAGCCGGTCGCGCAGCGGTTCGTTGCGCCATGACAGGTGGGGCGCGAACAGCACGCGGTTGCGGTCGGCGTCGACCCAGCCGGCCGCGCCGATGCCGACGGCATGCACGTCGTGGCGGTCGGAGAGGTCCAGGACCAGTTCGACGATGGTGTCCTCGACGACCTTCGGACTCTTCGACTTGTCCGGGGTCTCGGTACGGACCTTCTCCAGGATGTTGCCTTCGGCGTCCACAACGCCCGCCATGACCTTGGTGCCGCCGATGTCGATGCCCACGGTGGGGACTCGGGGTGCGGTCAGCAGAGAGCGGCGTTCCCGGGTACCCACGGTGCGCAGCACCGGGGCCCGGCGGGAGCCGATGGGGGCGGTGAGGTCGCGGTAGGTGCTCATCGGGGCCGATTCTGCCTCACCGTCGCCCTGAGTGCCGTACGAGGGAGAGACGGCCTGCGAGCCTGCCTGCGTCGCATTGTCCGGACATTGCGACGAATGCTGTCATCGGCCGGGCGGCCGTCAGGAGCGTACGAGCAGCTGGAACTCGAAGGAGTAGCGCGAGGGGCGGTAGGTGTGATCGCCGAACTCGACCGCGCGGCCGGTGTCGTCGAAGGTGGTGCGCTGCATGGTGAGCAGCGGGGCGCCCTCCTCCTCGGCGAGCCGCTCGGCCTCGGGGGCCGTGGCGCCGCGGGCGCCGATGGACTGCCGGGCGCTGTGCAGGGTGATGCCGGCGGAGCGCATCAGCCGGTACAGGCCGGTGGCCTCCAGCTGCGGGGTGTTCAGGTCGAGCAGACCGGGCGGCAGATGGTTGATCAGGTACGCCATCGGCTCCCCGTGCGCCAGCCGCAGCCGCTCGATGCGGTGCACGTCGCTGCCCTCGGCGACACCGAGCGCGGCCGCGACCTCGGCGGAGGCCGGAACGACGGTGTTGACCAGGACCTTGGTCGCGGGGCGCTGACCGGCCGCCTCCAGGTCGTCGTAGAGGCTGCTGAGCTCCAGCGGGCGCTTGACCTGGCTGTGCACGACCTGCGTGCCGACCCCGCGACGGCGCACGAGGAGGCCCTTGTCGACGAGGGACTGGATGGCCTGGCGGACCGTGGGCCGGGACAGGCCGAGCCGGGCGGCGAGCTCGATCTCATTGCCCAGGAGGCTGCCGGGAGTGAGGTCTCCGTGCTCGATCGCGGCCTCCAGCTGCTGGGACAGCTGGAAGTACAGGGGCACCGGCGAGCTCCGGTCCACGGTGAGGTCGAGCGACACGGTCGGGTCCACTTCTGGTTTCGGCACGGGCCGAGCGTAGCTCCGTGAATGGTTGACGGGAAGTTGTGTAGTTTGATTGTCCGGACATACGCATTGACAGCGCGCGGTGTCGGCCCTCACTTTGTTTCCATGCGCATCGGGGTCATCGGCACGGGCCGCATCGGAGCCATTCATGCGAACACGCTCAGCCGCCATCGCGATGTCGGGTCGCTGATCCTCACGGACCGGGATCCGGCGCGGGCCCAGGCCCTCGCGCACCGTCTGGGAGAGACGGCTGCGCCGGGTGTGGACGAGATCTTCAAGTGGGGTGTCGACGCGGTGGTGATCACCACGGCGACCTCGGCGCACGCCGAACTGATCGGTCGGGCAGCACGCTCCGGTCTCCCGGTCTTCTGCGAGAAGCCCATAGCCCTCGACCTGCCGGGGACGCTCCAGGCGCTCGGCGAGGTCGACGCGGCCGGGACGGTTCTGCAGATGGGCTTCCAGCGGCGCTTCGACGCGGGCTACATGGGCGCGCGGGAAGCGGTGCGCTCGGGGCGGCTCGGGCGGCTGCACACGGTCCGGGCGATGACCTCCGACCAGTCCCCTCCCCCGGTCGAGTGGCTGCCGCTGTCCGGCGGGCTGTTCCGGGACACCCTGATCCATGATTTCGACGTGCTGCGCTGGGTGACGGGGCGCGAGATCGTCGATGTGTACGCGACCGGTTCGGACGCCGGGCCCACGATGTTCCGCGAGGCGGGGGACGTCGACACGGCCGCGGCCGTCCTCACCCTGGACGACGGCACCCTGGCCACGGCGACGGCGACCCGGCTGAACGGGGCGGGCTACGACGTCCGGATGGAGCTCGCCGGGGAACGGGACACCGTGGTGGTGGGGCTGGACGACCGCACGCCGGTCGCCTCGACCGAGCCGACCGGGCCGCCCGCCGCGGACAAGCCGTGGACAGGGTTTCTGGAGCGCTTCGGCCCCGCGTACGAGGCCGAACTGTGCGCCTTCGTGGACGTGCTGCACGGCAGCCGGGCCAACCCCTGCGACGGACGCGAGGCCCTGCAGGCCCTGCGGGTCGCCGAGGCGTGCGAACGGTCCCGCCGGGAGCGCAGACCCGTGCGCCTGGTGGAGATCCCCGGCGGCGCCGCGTCCGCGCTCGGGTGAGGGCCGCACGCGGGGAACGTCCGCCCCGCCGGGCCGCGACCCCTACCAGCGCACGGGCAGGCTTTGCACCCCGCGCATCAGCATCCCCGGCAGCCAGTCGCCGGGTGGGCCGTCCAGGGTGAGCGCGGGGGCGCGGTCCAGGAGGGAGCGGATGGCCGTCAGGGCCTCCAGGCGGGCCAGGGGTGCGCCCAGGCAGTGGTGGATGCCGTGGCCGAAGGCGAGGTGGCCGCGGTTGTCGCGGCGGATGTCGAAGCGGTCGGGGTCGGGATAGCGGGCCGCGTCCCGGTCGGCGGCACCGAGACCGACCAGCACGGCGTCGCCCTGCGCGATGGGCGTCCCGGCGATCTCCAGCGGCTCCGCGGCGAATCGGTACGTCCCGTTCTCCACCGGCCCCTCGTACCGCAGAGCCTCCTCGATCGCCGCGGCGAGAAGCGTCATGTCGGCGCGCAGGGCGGCGAGTTGGTCGGGGTGCTCGAGCAGGGCAAGAACGGTGCCGGCGATCAGGTTGACCGTGGTCTCGTGACCCGCGATCAGCAGGACGAAGGCCATGCCGCGCAGTTCCCGGGGGGAGAGCCGGTCGCCGTCCTCGGCGGTGGTGCGGATCAGGTCGCTGAGCAGATCGCCGCTCGGTCCGGCGCGCCGCTTGTCGTCGATCAGCTCGGTGAGGTAGTCGGCGAGCCGGACGAAGGCGTCGTACTCGCTCTGTGCGCTGGTCGGCGCGACCGCCTCGGTGGACAGCTTCCGGAACTCCGTGCGGTCGATCTCGGGGACGCCGAGCAGTTCGCAGATGACGGTGATCGGCAGCGGGTAGGCGAGGGCCTCCACCAGGTCGGCGCGGCCGTGCGGCAGCATCGCGTCCAGCAGCCGGTCGGTGATCTCCTGGATTCTCGGCCGCAGCTCCTCCACCCGGCGCATGGTGAACGCGCGCGTGATGAGCCCGCGCAGCCGCGTGTGCTGCGGCGGGTCGGCGACCAGCAGATACTTGCCGATCAGCTCCTCGTCGAGGAAGGTCACTCCGATCCTGCTGCCGTCCTTGGACAGCCGGGGGTCGGCCAGGGCCGCGCGCGCCTCCTCGTACCCCACGACGATCCAGGTCTCTTGGTGCTGGTCGGGTGCCGGGAGCCGGACGCGGTGCACGGGTCCCCGCTCCCGCAGGCGCGCGTAGACCGGATGCGGGTCCCTGCGGAACCCGTCCCCGAAATCACCCAGGTCGATCACTTGGCCCATGGTCTCCCCATCTCGGACGTCCCCCGAAGTCCTCCGGGCGGGTCCCGGTGCACCGACAACGCGCGGCCGGCCCGACTAGTGCCCGGCGTGCTCGTCGGTGGGCCCCTCGTTTCCTTCCTCTCCCTCTTCCAGCAGCCCCGCGTCGTAGGTCAACAGGGCGATCTGCACACGGTTGTTGAGGCCGAGCTTGGCCAGGATGCGGGACACGTGGGTCTTGACGGTGGCGACGCTCATGAAGAGTCCGGCGGCGATCTGGGCGTTGGCGAGGCCGCGGCCGACCGCGACGGCGACCTCCCGTTCGCGGTCGTTGAGGACGGCGAGCCGCTCCCGCGCGCGGGCCCGCCGGGTGTCGGCGGGGGTGCCGGCCGCGTGCTCCATCAACTGGCGGGTGACGGTGGGCGACAGGACGGGGTCGCCGGCCGCGACCCTCCGCACTGCCTCGACGATCTCGGCGGGCGGGGTGTCCTTCAGGACGAATCCGGCCGCACCCGCGCGCAGGGCACGCAGTACCTGCTCGTCGGCATGGAAGGTGGTGAGGACGACGACCTGCGGGGCCTCCTTGCGGCCGCGCAGCCGCTCGGTGGCCGTGAGCCCGTCCACCGACGGCATGCGGATGTCCATCAGCACGACGTCCGGCCGGGTGCGGTCGACGACCGCCTCGACCTCGCTGCCGTCGGCGGCCTCCCCGACGATCTCGATGTCGTCGGCTCCGCCCAGCATGAAGGACAGGCCCGCCCGCACCAGGGGATCGTCGTCGACGAGGAGCAGTCTGATCGCAGTCATGGGCCTTACGTAATCACGGTTGCTGGACGGCGAATCACGGTCGTACGGCACCGGACGGCGGCGTTCGTGCCGGCCCGCGCGCGGAGCGCGCGCCACGGCGTCACGCCGCGCCCCACGGCAGCCGGCCCCGCACCTCGAAGCCGCCGTCCGCCGTCGGGCCGTGCTCCAGCCGGCCCCCGGCCAGCGTCGCGCGCTCGGTCAGGCCGATGAGTCCCTGGCCGGAGCCGGGGACCGGCCGGGGCACGGACGCGGGGGCGGGGTTGTGTACCGAGACGGCCAGGCCGTCGCCGGGGGCGCCCGTGACGGTCACCGTGACCTCGGCGCCGGGGGCGTGCTTACGGGCGTTGGTCAGTGCCTCCTGGGCGATGCGGTACGCGGTGCGGCCCACGGAGGCGGGGACGCCGGCGGGGTCGGTGACGCGGTTGTCGAGGCCGACCTTCATGCCGGCCTCGCGGGACTCGGCGATCAGGGCGTCCAGCGCGGCGAGCGTCGGCTGGGGGCGGCCGGTGTCGTCGGATTCGCCCGCCCGCAGCACGCCGATGATCTCCCGCAGGTCCTGGAGTGCCTCGTGCGCGCTCTCCCGGATCACACCGGCGGCCCTGGCGATCTCCTCCCGGGGCGCGTCCGGCCGGAACTCCAGGGCTCCCGCGTGCACGCTCAGCAGGGTGAGCCGGTGGGCGAGCACATCGTGCATCTCG
Organism: Streptomyces herbicida; assembly: GCF_032656585.1. Lineage (NCBI taxonomy): Bacteria > Bacillati > Actinomycetota > Actinomycetes > Kitasatosporales > Streptomycetaceae > Streptomyces > Streptomyces herbicida. The sequence continues at coordinate 363,131 of NZ_JAUYWJ010000007.1, read as the reverse complement.
CGGGCGATGGCCTCACGGGCGAGACGCTGTGCCTGCTCGGCGCGCAGCCGCGCCTCCGTCTCGGCGCGCCGGGCACGGTCGCGCAGGCTCAGCATGAGCTGCCGTTTGGAGCGGACGAACAGGCCCCAGCTGATGACCGAGACGGTCATCAACGTGGTGAACGTGACGACGGCCGCGTACGGCAGGTCGGGGTCGGGGCGCAGCCAGTAGAAGCCCGGCATCAGCGCGAGGCCGATCCCGCCGACCCAGGCCACGTACCGGAAGGGGCGGTGCACGGCGAGCGTGAACAGGGTGACCAGAGCGGCGCCGCCCGAGGTGTTCGACACGAAACCGACGGGGATCATGGCGACGGCGAGCCCGACCGGCCACCGGCGGCGCAGCCAGATCGCGGCACAGGCGAGCACGCCGAGCAGTTGGTCCACGACGGCCAGCGCATGCGGGGTGTGCGGGTCGTGCCGGAGGGTGTCCGCGGCGGCCAGGCCGAGGGCGACGGCGAGCAGGAAGCAGGAGAAGTCGACGACCCAGTCGCGCGCGGTGCGCCGCGGCTGCCGTCCCAAGGCCCCGGCGTCCGGGTCGAGTTCGTGCACCACGGCGGACGGGAACAGCCATCGGCGTCCCACGAACTCCTGCGGCGCCTGCGCCTGCTCGTCACCACTCACGGCCGACAAATCTACGCAGCGCGAGCCCGCGCGGTCTCCCCGCGCACGGGATCGCCGACCAAAGTCGCGACACCGTGGACTTTCGGTGATCCGCCCCGGCGCCAGGACCGTCTTCCGGCGGGGCGGGACTCGCCCCGCGGCCGATGCGTGGGGGGAGACCGCGGGGCGAGAGTCGTCTCATGAAGAAGGTGCTGGAGCTGATCGGATTCCTCGCCCTGATGCAGGGCGTGCTGGGCCTGGTGCACGAATTCACCCACTGGCACGTGGGCCTCGTGCAGAAGCTCGGCTTCCTCGACGGCTACGAGGTGTACGCGAGCGCCGCCCTGGTGGTGCTGGCGTTCGCGCTCTTCGCCGCCGCGGAGAGCCGGAGGTCGGGCTGAGCGCGGGCCCGGCCTCCGGCTGTTCGCACCGCTCTCCCGGATCGGCTACCGACTCAGCAGCCGAAGTCGATCAGGTCGAACGTGGCGTAGTGGTCCGCCGTGTAGTAGTCCTCCTCGTACTCCTCACCGGTGACGATGCGCCGCGCACCGCGGGTGGAGGAGCCGGGGGTCTTCACCGTGTACTCGTGGTAGTAGCCGGTCGGCTGCGTGGGCAGGACACGTTCGCGGTTCTGGAAGACCACCCCGTCCTGCGAGTACGGGAACGGGCCGCCCTGGTCGATGAGCCTCAGGGTGGTGTACGCCTGCGAGGGCAGGTCGCTGTAGCAGATGCTGCCGACGGACGAGGCAGCCGCGTCCGCCGTGGTGGCGGAGACCGTACCGCCGACGAGGAGGGCGGACAGGAGGGCGCCCGCGGCGCCGATGCGAGTGATTCGTGGGGGGAATCTCATGGCCACATGATGACGCGCGTAGACAGTGACATGTCAATGACAAAGTTGAAGATTTTCCCTTCACGTCAGATGAGTTTTCAGGGAGTTAACCTGCGGCCCGCCGTCCCCACGCGGCCCCCACAAGCACGCTGGGCGTTGTCCGGGAGCTCGTACGAGCCGTAGTCCGGGCGGCCCGCGAAGTCGTACGTCTGGATGGCGACGCCCGCCGCGGTGATCCGCCCGCCGGTGTGCCGGAACTTGGTGGGGGTGGCGCCCTCCTGGAAGAAGCGGCGGCCGGCGCCGAGGACGACCGGGAAAGTGAGCAGGTGGAGTGTGTCGACGAGGTCGAGGGCCAGCAGGGAGCGGACGAGGGCTCCGCTGCCGTGGACCTGGAGCTCGCCGTCCGTCTGTTCCTTGAGGGCCGTCACCTCCTTGGCGAGGTCGCCGCCGATGACGGTGGTGCCGGACCAGTCGGGCGCGGTCAGGGTCGAGGAGGCGACGTACTTGGGGAGTGCGTTGAGCCTGGACGCGATCGGGTCGGCGGGGTCGGTCATCTTCGGCCAGTACGAGGCGAAGATGTCGTACGTACGGCGCCCGAGCAGGAAGGCGCCGACGCGGTCGAAGACCTCGGTGACGAACCGGCCGAAGTCGTCGTCGCCGTACGGAAAGCTCCAGCCGCCCTGGTCGAAGCCGCCGCTGGTGTCTTCCTGGGGGCCGCCCGGCGCCTGGTAGACGCCGTCGAGGGTGACGAACATGGTGGAGACGAGCTTGCCCATGTCGGGTGCCTTCTTCCTGGGGCGGGGTCTGCTGTCATCGGTTCAGACCCCGGGGGCACCCGCAACTCATCGGTCCGCCTCGTCGGTCCGGGTGCCCACCCGCCCGCCGGCTCGGCAGGGCCGGGAAGCGAGGCACGGGTGGGCGGGCCGGTGGACCTGTCAGCCGCCCAACTCCTGGTGGCGGGCGGCCAGCGCGGTGGCTCCTTCTTCCGTGAGGGAGCCGAACAGGCGCAGGCGGGAGATGCCGCCGTCGGGGAATATGTCCACGCGCGCGTGCGTGCCGACGGCGGGGCCCGACAGAACGAAACGGTGGTTGGTGTCGGGCTGGAGGCGGGTGCGCGGGAGGATCTCGCGCCAGTCGCCGCTCTCGCCGTCCCGCACGGACACCGACGCCCAGCCGGCGCTGTTGCCCTTCAGACAGGCCGTGTCGATCTCGATCGCGCGGATCTGCGCCTGTGCCGCCAGCCGGTAGCGGATCCAGTCGTTGCCCTGGTCCCGTCGGCGGCGCGTCTCCCAGCCGTCGTCCATCTTGCGCGAGCGGCCCGGCTGGATGGTGTTCGTCGCCGGGGAGTAGAAGAGGTCGGAGGCGTCCTCGACCCGGCCGCCGTTCTCCAGGGCGACCACGTCGAAGGTGCCGAGCGCCGCCAGCCACTCGGGGTCGGGTACGACCTCGCCGTACACGCGCAGGCGCGCGATGCCGCCGTCGGGGTGCTGGTTGACCCGCAGATGCGTGAAGCGCTGTTCGACCGAGACGGCGAAGCCGTTCGCCGCGTGGCCGCCGACGGGCGTGCGTGGGACGAGGGTCGTCCACTTCACGTCGTCGCCGAGCAGTTCCTGCGGGGACGGGGAGCCCGGTACGGACGTGCCCTCGACCGACACCGCCTGCGGGTAGTTGCCGCGGAAGTGGGCCGTGTCGACGACGATGCCCCGTACGACGCCGGGCGCGCCGAGGCGGACCAGCGCCCAGTCGTGGTCCTCGGCGGTGGGCCAGGGGTGCTCGGCGCAGGCCCCCCGGCGGCGGCGCGTCTCCCAGCCGTCCATGATCTTGCCCTTGTGCCCGAAGTGCTCGGGGTCGAACTCGGCCCGCTCGGGCACCAGCAGGTTCTCCCGCTGGGCGAAGAACTCGTCGTTGGCGGCGATGACACCGGCACCGAGCCGCCGGTCGGCGAGGTTGGCGCAGCGGGTGAAGGGGAAGTCGGCGGTGCGGTAGTCCGCGTACGGGTCACCGCCTCCGTAGGGGTTCGCGTCGCCGGTGAAGCCGGCCAGATCAGATGGATGCCGTGCCGTCACGGTGATCAGGTGTTCCTTTCGGGAGTCGACCGCTGCGGAGCGGGGGATCAGGGGGTACGGGTCAGCAGTCGGCCCTTCGGCTCGGTGAACTCGCCGTCCGCGACGATGCGTTCGCCGCGCAGCCAGGTGGACTTCACGACGCCGTACAGGGTCTTGCCCGCGTACGCCGTCACGCGGTTGCGGTGCTGGAGGGCCGCCGGGTCCACGGTGAACGTCTCGTCGGGGGCCAGTACGGCGAAGTCCGCGTCGCGGCCGGCCTCGATGGCACCCTTCTCGGCCAGGCCCACCAGGGCCGCCGTACGCGTCGACATCCAGCGGACCACGTCCTCCAGGCCGTGCCCGCGCCGGCGTGCCTCGGTCCAGACGGCCGCCAGGCTGAGCTGAAGGCCGGAGATGCCGCCCCAGGCGGTGGCGAAGTCGTCGGTCTTGAGGTCGGCCGTCGACGGCGAGTGGTCGGTGACCACGCAGTCGATGGTGCCGTCCGCCAGTGCGTGCCAGAGCAGGTCCTGGTTGGCCGCCTCGCGGATGGGCGGGCAGCACTTGAACTCGCTGGCGCCGTCGGGGACTTCCTCGGCGGTCAGGGTCAGGTAGTGCGGGCAGGTCTCCACCGTGATACGGACGCCCTCGGCCCGGGCCGCGGCGATCAGGGGCAGCGCGTCGCTGGAGGACAGGTGCAGGACGTGCACGCGCGCGTGGAGGCGCTTCGCCTGGGCCATGAGGCTCGCGACGGCGGTGTCCTCCGCGTCGCGCGGACGGGAGGCGAGGAAGTCGGCGTACCTGGGGCCGCCGTGCTGCGGGGCCGCGTCCAGGTGGTGCGGGTCCTCGGCGTGCACGATCAGCAGGCCGTCGAAACCGGCGATCTCGGCCAGCGACCGGGCGAGTTGCTCCTGGTCGAGGTGCGGGAACTCGTCCACGCCGGACGGTGACAGGAACGCCTTGAAGCCGAAGACGCCGGCGTCGTGCAGCGGGCGCAGGTCCTTGACGTTGTCGGGCAGGGCGCCGCCCCAGAAGCCGACGTCGATGTGGGCCTTGTCGGCGGCCACCCGCTGCTTGGTACGCAGGTGGTCGACCGTGGTGGTCGGCGGGAGGGAGTTGAGGGGCATGTCGACGAGGGTGGTGATACCGCCGGCCGCCGCGGCGCGGGTGGCGGTCCAGAAGCCCTCCCACTCGGTGCGGCCCGGGTCGTTGACGTGCACGTGGGTGTCGACCAGGCCGGGCAGCAGGACGTCGTCGTCGAAGTCCTCCAGGCGGGCCCCGGAGGGCACCTCGGCGTCGTACGGCAGTACGGCCGTGATCTTCCCGGCAAAGACCGTGACCGAGGCGGCCCGCGTCCCTTCCGGGGTGATGACACGCCTCGAGCGCAGCACCAGTTCAGCGTCGGACACCCGAACCCCTCTCTCTGCCGCCGTCTTACTTCCAGGAAACGGGATTTACAGCCACGTAACGGAATTCAACGTTCTGTTGAGGGAGTCTTCACTCCCACTCGTGCGCCGTCAAGAGGCACACTTCTCCCCAGCGCACCCGGCGCCGCTGCTCTGGACGTTTCCACAAAGCGGAATTATAATTCCAGCAAGCAGAACGTAGCTACGTACGAGCAGGGAGTCAACCGACTGCCGGGTAGGCTTCTGCCCTTCCTGCCAGTCCCGAAAGGAACGCGCCGTGCCGACGTCCAGCGCCAGCACCAACGACTCCGCCAAGTCCGCCGGCGGCGGGGTCCAGTCCCTGGAGCGCGCCTTCGATCTGCTGGAGCGGATGGCCGACGCGGGCGGCGAGGTCGGTCTGAGCGAGCTGTCCGCGAGCAGCGGGCTGCCGCTGCCCACGATCCACCGTCTGATGCGCACGCTGGTCGCCTGCGGCTACGTACGTCAGCAGCCCAACCGCCGGTACGCCCTCGGCCCGCGCCTGATCCGGCTCGGCGAGTCCGCCTCCCGGCTGCTCGGCACCTGGGCCCGCCCCTACCTCGCGCGCCTCGTCGAGGAGACCGGCGAGACAGCGAACATGGCGCTGCTGGACGGCGACGAGATCGTCTATGTCGCCCAGGTGCCGTCGAAGCACTCGATGCGCATGTTCACCGAGGTCGGCCGGCGGGTCCTGCCGCACTCCACGGGCGTCGGCAAGGCGCTCCTCGCCCATGTCCCCGACCACGAGGTGCGCGCCCTCCTGTCCCGCACCGGCATGCCGGCGGCGACGGAGAAGACGATCACCACGCCGGACGAGTTCCTGGCCTCCCTGGAGGAGGTGCGTCGCCTCGGGTACGCCGTGGACGACAACGAGCAGGAGATCGGCGTCCGCTGCCTCGCGGTCTCGGTACCCGACTCCCCCACGGCCGCCGCCATCTCCATCTCCGGCCCGGCGGGCCGCGTCACGGAATCGGCGACGGACATGATCGTCCCGGTACTCCAGCAGATCGCAACGGAACTGTCCCAGGCCTTGGCAACCTCGGGCAGCTGAGCCCGACGGGCGTTCGCCCACCCTGAAGGCACCGTCCGGCTCCTTGATTTGCCGGCGGGGCCGACGAGTGCGGCGATCGGTGTCGGCGAGCGTGTGGACGTGAACCGCCGGCCTCCCGGCCCGGCCGGACCCGCGGGCGCCTCAATGGGCCGAACACTTCGCGCCGTCGCGCTACCGCCGTCGCCGCAGGTGCCGGCAGCCGCCTTCTCTGCAAGCGCCCGGGCTGCGACTACCGCGCCCCGGTCGACCGGCCGTGGCCGAACCGATCACGCCACGGCCGGCAGCCCAGCCCCCAGCCCACCCACCAGAGCCCGAGCCGACACGGACCCCTCAGCGCCCCGGCGGCTCCCCGAACACGTCCACCGCATCCCGCACCCCCGACAACCCCCCGCCCCGGCGCACCGACCGAACCGATCACGCCACGGCCGACAGCCCCCGGCCCACCCACCAGAGCCCGAGCCGACACGGACCCCTCAGCGCCCCGGCGGCTCCCCGAACAGGTCCACCGCATTCCGGACCTCCGACAGCCCCCGCGCCAGCGCACTGACCGAACCGATCGCGCCCGCGATCAGGAGCAGGGAGCGGCGCAGACGGGGTATCTCGGGAATGCCACCGGAGGTCATCGCGGCCAGGGCCGCCAGTTCGTCCTCGGCTATGCAGCGGTCGGGGAACTCGGCGGGGTGCGCGGCGAGTTCGCGGCGCAGCCGGGACACCGCGGTCCGCAGTTCCACCACTCTCGGGTCCTGGTCATTGCCGGTCACTGGCCTCTGTCCCAAGCTCCGCAACGCAGCCCTCCCCTGGCACGCCGTTGTGTGCGCACTGGTGCCCCGTGGCGTAGGTCGGGCGCCGGGCGACGCGGGTCAGTAAACGCCACCGGACGCGGGGAGCGCCACCGCACGGACCGAAATTCAGTCCTTGGAAGCCGGGCACTGCGCCACGCGTCAGGTATGCAGGACACATGACGGACAACCCAAGCCGGATCGCCGGTCTGATCCTTGCCGCAGGCGGCGGAAGGCGGCTCGGCGGGCGGCCCAAGGCATTGCTCGAACACCGCGGACGGCCCCTCGTGGAGCACGCGGTCGGGGTCCTGCGCACGGCCGGATGTGATCGCATCCACGTGGTCCTGGGCGCCCGGGCCGGCGAGGTCCGGGAGCGGGCCGACCTCAGCGGCTGCGTACTGGTGGACAACCCCGGCTGGGCCGAGGGGATGGGGTCCTCGCTGCGGACCGGCCTCGACTCGCTCAACGGTACGGGCGCCCGCGCGGCCCTGGTCTCGCTGGTCGACCAGCCCGGCATCGGCCCCGAGGCGGTCGCCCGGGTCCTCGCCGCCCACGAGGACGAGAAATCCCTGGTCTCCGCCGCCTACGAGGGCGTACGCGGGCACCCGGTCCTCTTCGGCTCCGCCCACTGGGCGGGCATCGCCCGGACCGCGACCGGCGACCGGGGCGCCCGCGCCTATCTGAAGGAGCACGAGCGGGAGATCCGGCTCGTCGAGTGCGGCGATGTGGCCGAGCCGTACGACATCGACACCACCGAGGATCTGGTCCACCTTGAGTGAGCGGGATGGCACTGAGAGCCATCTTGCCTCGACCCGGAGAATCTCGACATCAACAAACCATTGAAGTTCCACGATGAGGAAACTAGTATCCACTGTTCAGAAGCGCCCCACCGCTCCCCGGGCGTCCTCAGCCCTACCCGGTACGACTGGCACCCGGTGCCACCGCTGAAGGAAGTGACAGCTCATGTCCGCACCAGCGCCGTCTCCGCTGGCCATCGTCGACGCCGAGCCCCTGCCCCGGCAGGAGGAGGTCCTCACCGACGCGGCGCTCGCCTTCGTGGCCGAGCTGCACCGGCGGTTCACGCCGCGTCGTGACGAGCTCCTCGCCCGCCGCGCGGAGCGCCGCGCCGAGATCGCCCGCACCTGCACACTCGACTTCCTTCCGGAGACCGCCGCGATCCGCGCCGACGACTCCTGGAAGGTCGCCCCCTCGCCCGAGGCCCTCGACGACCGGCGCGTCGAGATCACCGGCCCCACCGACCGCAAGATGACCATCAACGCCCTGAACTCGGGCGCGCGGGTCTGGCTCGCCGACTTCGAGGACGCCTCCGCGCCCACCTGGGAGAACGTGGTCCTCGGCCAGCTCAACCTGATCGACGCGTACACCCGGAACATCGACTTCACCGACCCCGGGTCCGGGAAGTCGTACGCGCTGAAGGCGAACGAGGAACTCGCCACCGTCGTGATGCGCCCCCGCGGCTGGCACCTGAACGAGCGGCACCTTGTGGACGCGGACGGCGCCCAGGTCCCCGGCGCCTTCGTCGACTTCGGGCTGTACTTCTTCCACAACGCCAGGCGTCTGCTGGACCTCGGCAAGGGTCCGTACTTCTACCTCCCCAAGACGGAGTCGCACCTGGAGGCCCGCCTCTGGAACGACGTGTTCGTCTTCGCGCAGGACTACGTCGGCATCCCGCAGGGCACCGTGCGCGCCACCGTGCTCATCGAGACGATCACGGCCGCGTACGAGATGGAGGAGATCCTCTACGAACTCCGCGACCACGCCTCCGGGTTGAACGCGGGACGCTGGGACTACCTCTTCTCCATCGTCAAGAACTTCCGTGACGGCGGGCCCCGGTTCGTCCTGCCGGACCGCAACGCCGTGACGATGACCGCCCCGTTCATGCGGGCGTACACCGAACTCCTCGTCCGCACCTGCCACAAGCGCGGTGCGCACGCGATCGGCGGCATGGCGGCGTTCATCCCGTCGCGCCGCGACGAGGAGGTCAACAAGGTCGCCTTCGAGAAGGTCAAGGCGGACAAGGACCGCGAGGCGAACGACGGTTTCGACGGCTCCTGGGTCGCCCACCCGGACCTGGTCCCGCTCGCCATGGAGTCCTTCGACAAGGTCCTCGGCGACCGGCCGAACCAGAAGGACCGGCTGCGCGAGGACGTGTGCGTCGAGGCCGCCGACCTGATCGCGATCGACTCGCTCGACGCCAAGCCGACGTACGCGGGCCTGGTCAACGCCGTGCAGGTGGGCATCCGTTACATCGAGGCGTGGCTGCGCGGCCTCGGCGCGGTCGCCATCTTCAACCTCATGGAGGACGCGGCCACCGCCGAGATCTCCCGTTCGCAGATCTGGCAGTGGATCAACGCGGGCGTCGAGTTCGAGAACGGGGAGAAGGCGACCCCCGAGCTGACCCGCAAGGTCGCCGCCGAGGAACTGACCGCCGTCCGGGAGGAGATCGGCGAGGAGGCCTTCGCGGCCGGCCACTGGCAGCAGGCCCACGATCTGCTGCTCCAGGTCGCCCTCGACGAGGACTACGCGGACTTCCTCACCCTGCCCGCGTACCAGCAGCTGGCCGGCTGAGACCTCATCTGTCCGAGTGGCCCAGGGACTTCCCCGGGGCCACTCGGTCGCGTACGGCCCGCTTCACCGCCGTGGGCTCCGGGAAGCCCTGCTCCCGCCGGTCCCACACCACCTCGTCGCCCACGCGGACCACGAAGACCCCTCCCTTGCCGGGCTTGAGGGCGAGCTCGGTCAGCTCCCCCTCGAAGGTCGTCAGCAGCTCCTGCGCGAGCCAGGCGGCACGCGGCAGCCAGCGGCACTGGGTGCAGTACTCGATCTCGACGCGCCCGCTCATCCGAGGTGCACCGACCAATCCTGTTCCGCCGCCGGCTTGCCGTGCAGGTCGGGGACCCGCTTCAGCCATTTCGGACGGCCCTGCTGGGTCCGCGCCGCCCGGAGGGCCTCCTCGGCGGCGAGCTCCTCCCGGGTGGGGAAGTCGGTCGGGAGCCAGGCGGCGGACACCCGCACGCGCGCGTGGAGGTAGTCCACATACGCCCCGCGCACCTCGTCCGGCGTCGTGAACCCCTCCTCGCCCGACAGCCAGGCGTCGGGGACCTCGGCGACGATCTCCCGCAGCAGCCCCTGCGTCACCTTGGGTGCCAGCTCGGCGTCGGCCGCCCGGGTGTCGGGCGCGTAGTGCCCGAGGGCGTGATGGCGGAAGTCGTAGGCCTTCGCGGGATCCGACGCGTCCCAGCGGTGGTGGAAGACGAGGGCGGCGCCGTGGTCGATCAGCCACAGGTGCGGGGGCGCGATGCCGAAGGTGGGCCAGACCATCAGGTTGGAGCTGTGGACCGTGCGGTCGACGTTCACGGTGAGCGCGTCGAGCCAGACGATCCGACCCGCCTCCAGGGGATCGACCCGGAAGGTCTTCGCGACCTCCGGGGTGAAGTCCTTCGCGCCCGGCAGATGGTCCATGCCGAGGTTGAGGCCGTGGCTCGCGGTGTGCAGGTCCCGCACCTCCTGGTGCGGCTCGCCGTCGGCGATCGCCGGGTCGAAGTGCACCAGGACCAGCTCGGGGAACCGCAGCCCCAGCGCCCGTGCGAGCTCCCCCACGATCACCTCGGCGACCAGCGCCTTGCGGCCCTGCGCGGAGCCGGTGAACTTCACGACGTACGTCCCGAGGTCGTCGGCCTCGACGACCCCGGGTACGGAGCCGCCGGACCGCAGCGGGGTCACGTATCGAACAGCAGTCACGTCGCGCAGCACACCGGCCAGCGTAAGGCAGCGCGCCCGTCAGGCGCCGAGGAGCGGGTTGGGCAGCGGCAGGTAGCGGGCGTCGGCGCCGTCCGCGCCGGTCCAGCGCAGCAGCAGGTTCGTCTTGCCGGGCAGGGTGGGCGAGGTGAGCAGGGCGGCGATCTCGGGAAGGCGGTGGCGGGCGAGTTCGCGACGGGCGGCGGGCCAGGGGTCGAGGCCGGGGTGGTGCTCGGCCAGGGCCGCGGCGATCTCGGTCAGGTGGTTGACGACCAGGGTGTACACCAGCCGTTCCCACCCGGCGGCCCGGGAGACGTCCGGCAGCAGCTTGACGCCCTCGGCGTCCCGGAACAGCGCCTGCACGGGGGTGCCGGAGGCGTCCACGGCGATCAGGCAGTTCTGCAGATGGGCCTCCAGGACGACACCGTGGTCTGCGAAGGCCGCCAGGGCCGGCGGCACCACCTGGCGCAGATAGGCCTCCCACCAGGCCTTTGGGTCGGCGGCCGCGGCGAGCGGGTTGCCGTGGAAGCCCTCCGCCAGCCCGGCGGCGAGCAGCGGGGTCGCGCCGGGCAGGAGGCGGCCGCGCAGGCCGTCGCGGACGAGGACGGCCACTTCCTCCAAGGCGAAGTCCGCGGTGCGGTAGCCGCGGTCGCCCAGCCAGGCGGCGGACGGGCCGATCCCGGCGAAGGCACGGGTCACGGCCGTGTCGGTGCGGCGCAGTTTCAGCAGGTCGCGGCGCCACAGCCGGCGGATGTCGTTGGTGATGCGCACATCGAGGCTGAATTTCAGGCAGAGGTCGCGGCGCGGCTCGTACAGGGTGCGGATCGCGGCCGTCGGCCAGGCCTCGAACGCGGTCGTGCCCAGCCGCACCAGGCGGCCGTCCGCGAAGGCGGGGGCGAGCTCCCGGCCGACCAGGTCGAGCTGCCAGGGGTGGGCGGGCAGCAGCCGGTAGCCGGGCGGGGCGGTGCCGAGGGCGTCCAGCGCGGAGGTGTCGCCCTCCTCGACGACGGTGTCCTCGCGCACGCCGAGCAGCACCAGCGGGAAGCGGGCGTGCGCCTCGGGGGCGTACGGCAGCCAGCCCGTGACGGGTCCGCCGCCGCGGGCCTTGGGGGCGGGATGGTAGGGATGGCCGGTGATGAGGGACTGCTCGGAGCGCAGATACGGGTCGTCGGGCGGCGTCGCCCCGGCGCGCGCGGTGAGCAGCGCGGCGACCGCGTCGCGGCTGTCGGCCATCTCGATCGGCAGTTCGTCGTTCGACACCCCGGTGTGCCGGCGCAGCTCGTCCGCGACCAGCTTCACCAGATCGGCGTGGCCGAGGGGCTGCCAGACGCCGTCCGCGTGCACCTCGGGCTCCGTGGGCCGCCGCTCGCCGCGCACACGCAGCAGCCGGCCGCCGCCCGGCAGCCGGTACACCCGCCGTTCCCCGGACTCCGGGAGCGGCTGCGCCACCTCCCGCAGCAGACAGTTGAGCAGGGGCGCGGCCGCGTACGCGTCGGCACGCTGTCCGACGTCGTCGCTGGGGGGCATGGGATCCACGCGTTCCATTCGTTCTCTTGCAGTCCACACGGTCCGGTCGCGATCAGTATGTCTGTCGTCGCCGGCAGTCGTTGACCTTCCTGTCCCGTACCCCGAGGAGCCCGTCCGTGCACCGTCCCCCCACCGCCGAGGCGCAGGTCGCCGCCGAGCTGGCCGAGATCCGGCCCGCTCTCGTGCCCCGGTACGCGGCCGAGCTGCCCGGTGCCCGGGCGGCCGTGCTGACCCGCCTGTGGCGGGCGCTCGCGCACGAACCGCTGCCCTGGATCAGCTGCCGTGTCCGCGGCCCGCAGGGCCTTGCCCTGCGGCTCTCCGACGGCCGTGCGCTGCGCGGGCCGCACGCGGATCCGTACGCGACCGCCGCATACGTCACGGCCGTGCACCTCGACGAGGTGCCGTACGACGATCCCGCCCGCCTGATGACGGACCTCGCGGTGCCGCACGCGGCGGACTTCGCGGCCGAACTCGGGCACAGCACGGCCTCGTTGGCGCTGTCCCGGGCCGGACACCCGGATCGCCCGAAAGAGTGGCCGGTGCGGGACTGGGAGTGGGAGCAGCGGGTGGTCGACGGGCATCCGTTCCACCCCAACTGCCGTTCCCGGCCCGGTTTCTCGGTGGCCGAGCAGCTCGCGTACGGCCCGGAGCACGGCCCCGTTGTGGAACTGGGGACGGTCCCGGTCCGCCCGGAGGAGTGCCTGCTGACGGGGTCCTGGCCCGGGGACATGCGCGACGGCGGGCATCTGCTGATCCCGGTGCACCCCTGGCAGGCGGAGCACGTCCTCAAGCTGCCCGTAGAGGGCACCCTGCCCGCACACCCCCTGATGTCCCTGCGGACCCTCGCCCTCCCCGGCGGGCCGCACGTCAAGACCGCGCTGAGCACGCGGCTGACGTCCTCGGTGCGGGACATCTCGGAGTACTCGATCGGCATGTCCGCGACCCTGTCGTCCTTCGCGGAGGACCTGGCGGCGCGCACGGACGGGCTGCTGCACGTCACCCGCACACTGGGCGCGGTGACAGCCCACTCGCCGGACCTGGCGGCCGTGCTGCGCGAGTCGCCGCAGCGGTTCGCGGCGCCGGGCGAATACGTGCTGCCGGTGGGCGCCCTGGCCACCACGGACCTGCCGGACTCCCCCGCCTGGCTGGCCGGCTTCAGCCGCCTCGCTCTCACGGTCGGCCTGCGTCTGCTCGAACTGGGCGTGGCCCTGGAGGCGCACGGCCAGAACCTCCTCGTCGTGCTGTCCGCGACGGGCGCCCCGCTGCGCCTGGTCTACCGCGACCTGGCCGACATCCGCGTCAGCCCCGCCCGGCTGACCCGCCACGGCATCACCCCGCCGGGCCTGACGGGCCGCCTGGTCACGGACGACGAAACGACCTTGCGCCGCAAGCTGTTCGGCTCCCTGGTGGCGGGCGCGCTGGCGGGTGCGGCGGGCTCCGGCACCGCGCTCGCCACGGCCCTGGAGACCGCCGTACGGGATCTGCCGCGCACCCACGATCTGACCGCCCTGCGCGAAGAGCCGCTGCCCGCCAAGGCGTTGACGCTGATGCGGCTGTCGCCGCAGACTCCCGGCGACCAGTGGTTCGGTCTGCCGAACCCGCTCGTTTTGGAGCCCGACACCTCTGATCAATAGGATCCGCCGATGATCAGAAGACAACGGCTGGCGGCGGGCGTCTGCGCCCTGCTCGCCACCCTGACGGCCGGGATCGCTTTCCCCGCCGGAGCGGTTGCCGACGAGACGGACCAGGCCGCCGCCCCGAAGGTGGAACTGGTCCTCGACGTCAGCGGTTCCATGCGGGCGCGGGACATCGACGGCGAATCGCGGATGGCCGCGGCGAAGCAGGCGTTCAACGAAGTGCTGGACGCGACGCCCGAGGAGGTCCGGCTCGGCATACGGACGCTGGGCGCCAACTACCGTGGCAACGACCGGAAGACGGGCTGCAAGGACACCGCGCAGCTCTATCCGGTCGGCCCGCTGAACCGGACCGAGGCGAAGACCGCGGTGGCCACGCTGGCACCGACCGGCTGGACGCCGATCGGTCCCGCGCTGCAGAAGGCGGCCGCCGACCTCGACGGCGGTGACGGCACCCGCCGTATCGTCCTGATCAGCGACGGCGAGGACACCTGCCAGCCGCTGGACCCGTGCGAGGTGGCTCGCGAGATCGCCGCCAAGGGCATCGGGCTGACCATCGACACGCTCGGCCTGGTGCCGGACGCGAAGACCCGTGACCAGCTCAGCTGTATCGCGGACGCGACGGGCGGCACCTACACCGACGTGCGGCACAAGGAGGAGCTCAGCGACCGGGTCGGTCAGCTGGTCGACCGGGCGGCCGATCCGGTGGTCACGCCGGTGGCCACGGAAGGCGCGACGCAGTGCTCGAGCGCGCCCGCGCTGAAGTCCGGCCTCTACACGGACCGTGAGGAGTTCGGACAGCAGCGCTGGTACAAGGTGGACGTCAACCCCGGCCAGGAGCTGCGCGCCTCGGTGAGCGTGGCGGACGACCGGGCCGTCAACCCCGACTACGGGGTGCTGCTGCGCGCGGTCACGATGCACGGCCGCGAGATCGTGCGCGGCGAGGCCGCGGGCAACGGCCGTACGGACATGATCTCGACGGGTCTGCGCTACCCGAAGCCCGAGAGCGACGACGACACGGCGACCGCCGAGACGGTGTGCCTCCAGGTCACCAACTCCTTCTCGGCGGCGGCCGGCGTGAAGACCACGCCGGGTCTGCCGCTGGAGCTGACCGTCGACGTCGTGGACAGTCCGGACAAGGCGAGCGACGTGGCCTCCTTCGGCCTCGGGCGTGGCTGGTGGCTGCTCGGCGCGCTGGTGCTGACCGGCTTCGTCGCGGGTCTGCTGTGGGGCTGGGTGTCGCGCTGGCGGGTCGCGGTCTGGAGGACCAACTGATGCGAATCACACATGTGCTGAGCGCCGCCCTGCTGGCGGTCGGGCCGGCCGCGGGTCCCGCCGTCGCCGACTCCTCTCCGTCCCCGAGCGCCTCGGAGGACGGCAAGGCCCCCGCTCAGGCGGGTACGTCCTTCCGTACGGCGGCGGAGATCGACCAGGGGCAGCAGGCCACGGCCAGCGCCTCCACCGGCGACTATCTGTACTGGTCGTTCCCGGCCGACGCCGGTCAGCGGCCCACCGTCAAGGCGACGGTGAAGCTGCCCGAGTCGCACTCCGGGCAGACCTGGCAGATGGACGTGTACGACGGTCTGCGCCGCCGCCAGTCCTGCCAGTACGGCGCCCAGACCCGCACCGCCGCCCAGGGCGCCGCCTCGGTCGAGCTGGCCTGCGTCCTGCGTACCGTGCGCGCCTGGTCGGAGCCGTGGGCCAATGACCCGCTGCCCGGCACGTACTACATCCGGCTGACGGTGGTGAACCTCGGCTCCGCCGACCTCGGCCAGCCGGTGAGCGCCGAGGTCCGCGTCGACTCCGAGGACATCGGCGGCTCGGCCGCGGTGGACGGCTCGCTGGCGAAGCCGCTGGTCCCCGGGATCGCGGTCAAGTCGCAGGCCGACGGCAGCGGTTCGGACTCGTCGAAGTCGGCCGTGCTGTCCGCCATCGAGCCCGACGACGGCTGGTCCTCCGGCTGGTGGACCGACCGCTGGGTGTGGACCGCGATCGGCGGTGTGCTGGCCGCCCTCGCGGGCATCGGCGGGTACGCGCTGACGCGCGGTACGGGACGGCCCGCACGGGTGCCGCCGGGCGCCTGACCGCCCCGGGGCCCGCCGCGTCCGCGTGGCGGGCCCTGCCCCTTTCAGGCCTCCCGCAGCGCCTTGGCCAGGGTGCCGTCACCGGTCACCGCGATCCGGCCGTCCCGCACCGCGTCCAGCACGCTCAACTCGCCGCGGGTGACGGCCGTACAGGTGGCGGCATCGAGGACGAGCCGCGCGTCGGGCTCGTCGGGGGCCGGCCCGTCGCCGTACACGGCGCCCTCCCCCGCTCCCAGGTACAGATGGAAGTCCCCTTCCTCCACGTGGACTTCGACGATCCCCTCACCCTCCAGCCCGCGCGTCAGCGGCAGCGCGAACCAGTGCGCCCGTACGGCGTCGGTGGGCCGCCGCTCCCCCAGCACTGCCTCGCCCCACTTGCCCAGCGCCTGCAGCACGGGGAGCAACTCGCCTCCGCGACTGGTGAGTTCGTAGACGTAGGCCGCGCCCGGCGGCGGCAGCCGGCGCCGTGTCGCGAGGCCGTCCCGCTCCATGTCCTTCAGCCGTGAGGCGAGTACGTCCGTGCTGACCCCCGGCAGGTCCGCGTGCAGGTCCGTGTAGCGGCGGGGACCGGCGAGCAGCTCCCGGACGATCAGCAGGGTCCAGCGGTCGCCGACCAGGTCGAGCGCGCGGGCTGCGGAACAGTACTGGTCGTAGCTTCGGCGAGGTGACATGCGGCGCAGTCTAGACGTGTTGTTGGACTTTCCAAGCTCGAACTTGGTAAAACCAAGCAACACGAGTTCCTGGAGGGGCGCATGGAGTTCCGGCAGTCGAACAAGCTCAGCGAGGTCTGTTACGAGATCCGCGGCCCGGTGATCGAACACGCGAACGCGCTGGAGGAGGCGGGCCACAGCGTGCTGCGCCTGAACACCGGCAACCCGGCCCTCTTCGGCTTCGAGGCGCCGGAGGAGATCCTCCAGGACATGATCCGCATGCTCCCGCGGGCGCACGGCTACACGGACTCGCGGGGCATCCTCTCCGCCCGCCGCTCCGTGGCCCAGCGCTACCAGAACCTGGGCCTGCAGGTCGGCGTCGACGACGTGTTCCTCGGCAACGGCGTCTCCGAGCTGGTCTCGATGGCCGTCCAGGCGCTGGTGGAGGACGGCGACGAAATCCTCATCCCCGCACCGGACTTCCCCCTGTGGACGGCCGTGACGACCCTCTCGGGCGGCAAGGCGGTCCACTATGTGTGCGACGAACAGGCCGACTGGAACCCGGACCTGGACGACATCGCCTCCAAGATCACCGATCGCACCAAGGCCGTCGTGATCATCAACCCGAACAATCCGACCGGAGCGGTCTACCCGAAGGAGATCGTCGAGGGCATCCTCGACCTCGCCCGCCGCCACGGCCTGATGGTCTTCGCCGACGAGATCTACGACCAGATCCTGTACGACGACGCCGTCCACCACTCGGCCGCCGCCCTCGCTCCCGACCTGGTCGTCCTCACCTTCTGCGGGCTGTCGAAGACGTACCGGGTGGCGGGCTTCCGCTCGGGCTGGCTGGTCGTCACCGGTCCCAAACAGCATGCGAAGGACTATCTGGAGGGCCTGACCATGCTGGCCTCCATGCGCCTGTGCGCCAACGCGCCCGCGCAGTACGCCATCCAGGCCGCGCTCGGCGGGCGCCAGTCCATCCGCGAGCTGGCCGCTCCGGGCGGCCGGCTGTACGAGCAGCGGAACGTGGCCTGGGAGAAGCTGAACGAGATCCCGGGCGTGTCCTGCGTCAAGCCCAAGGGCGCGCTGTACGCCTTCCCGCGCCTCGACCCCAAGGTGCACAAGATCCACGACGACGAGAAATTCGTCCTCGACCTGCTGCTCCGTGAGAAGATCCAGGTCGTCCAGGGCACCGGCTTCAACTGGCCGGCCCCGGACCACTTCCGCATCCTCACCCTCCCGCACGCGGAGGACCTGGAGGCTGCGATCGGCCGGATCGGTCGGTTCCTGAGCGGATACCGGCAGTAGGCCGCCGTGCGCCCGTCGCCGATTCGCCTACGCCGCAGGGCCGTCTGGCCCAGTCCCGCCTGCGGGCGGCGGGCGCCCTGTGACACGGTGCTGACAGGCGAGCGGGAAGGGCGCTGACGTGGGTGACCTCTTTCTCGTCCGGCACGGTGAGACCGAGTGGTCGCGGTCCGGACGGCACACCGGCTGGACGGACGTACCCCTCACCGAGCACGGGCGGGAGGAGGCGCGCCGACTGGTGCCGCTGATCCGCTCGCACCGGATCGGCG
Source organism: Streptomyces herbicida (assembly GCF_032656585.1). NCBI lineage: Bacteria > Bacillati > Actinomycetota > Actinomycetes > Kitasatosporales > Streptomycetaceae > Streptomyces > Streptomyces herbicida. Next base: position 345,137 of record NZ_JAUYWJ010000007.1, on the reverse strand, counting down.
CCGCCTTCGTCAGCCCCCTGCAGCGGGCCCGGGAGACCGCCGAACTCATCGGGATCCCCGACGCCCGGGTCGACGCCGACCTGCGCGAATGGGACTACGGCGGCTACGAGGGCATCACCACGGTCGAGATCCAGCGCACCCGGCCCGGCTGGTTCCTGTTCACGGACGGGGTCGCGCCGGGCCCGCCCGAGCACCCCGGGGAGACTCCGGAGCAGGTCGGGGAGCGTGCCGACCGGATGCTGGGCAAGGTGGACGCCGCCCTCGCCAACACCGAGGGTGTCGTCGTCCTGGTCGCCCACGGCCACTTCCTGCGCGTCCTCACCGCCCGCCGCCTCGGCCTGCGCCCGCAGCACGGGGCCCTCTTCCAGCTGGCGACGGGCACGCTGTGCCGGCTCGGCACGGAGCACGGGCGGCCGGTGGTGGCGGGGTGGAACGTCCGGCCGCGCAACTGACCCGGACTGCTGCGGCAGCCGGTGGCCCCGGCCCGTTGTCAGACCCCGGTCGTACTCTTCGAATGGGCCGCCCATGGGAGAGGAGCATGCCGTGACACGACCGCCGAGCGCCGCGCAGCGGCGTGTCATCGATGCCGCCGAGCCGGTCACCGGTCTGCTGCGGGGTACGGAGGCGCAGCTCGCCGCGCTGGTGAGGCACGGGCTCGCCTTCCGGCACCCGCGGCCGCCCCACGACCACTTCCTGACACCGGCGGGGCATCGCATACGGGAGGCGGTGCCCGAGCCCGCCGCCGAACCGGTGGAGCCGACACCCGCCGACGGCGTCTTCGCGGCCCGCGTCGGCGATCCGGAGGAGCCGGCGTCCGGCTCCGGCCCGGAGCGGGTGCGGGAGGTGCACAGCGCCTGGCAGGGCCTGCTGGAGCTGCGGCGGATGACCAATCCGGACGGTGCCACGGACCGGCCGTGCGGCTGGGAGCGTACGCACCTGGTGCGGGCCGCCGCGCTCGCCCTGGAGGCGGCCGGGCACCGGCCGGCGGGGCAGGACGCCGAGGGGTACCGGGTGCGCGCGACCCCGCAGCCCGAGGCGGTCGCCGTGTACGCGCCGGACGGCGAGGTGCTGCGCGCGTGCGCGGCCACGCTGGAGGGCGTGGGCTGGCAGGCCGGTGAGTACACGGAGCCGCGGACGAGGGTGCGTTATCTGCTGGCGTCCCCGCGCCGGGTGTGAGCGCCATGCCAGGATCGGGGGATCAGTGCGTCGTACACGAGAAGAGGAAGTCGTGAGTGAACCGTATTCCGTCCGCGTGACCGTCCGCGGGTACGAGACCGACGTGCAGGGTCACCTCAACCAGGCGGTGTACGTCAACTACGCGGAGCACGCCCGCTGGTCTCTGCTGAAGGACGCCGGGGTGTCCCAGGCCCAGCTCGCCGGCCGGGGCGTGGGGCCCGTGGCGCTGGAGACGACGATCCGTTATCGGCGCGAGCTGCTCGCGGGCGACGAGGTCGACGTGACCTGCGAGTTCGAGTGGGGCACGGGCAAGACCTTCCGGATCCGCCAGGAGATACGCAAGGCCGACGGCACGGTGGCGGCCGAGCTCACCGCGGTCGGCGGAATCATGGACCTGAAGGCGAGAAAGCTGGTCGCCGATCCCCGCGAGGTCTTCAAGGAACTGGCGACGGATCTCACCCTCTTCGGCCTCTGACCGGCGTACCGCCGGGCCTGCCTGCCGACCGGCTCCCCCTGCCCAGGCAGGCCCCCGCCCCTGAATTCGGATGCGGCGGACCGCTCCCGCCTGCGATGCTCCGGTCCCATGCCCGCACGACGTATCAAGCCGAGCCTGTACATCTCCGTCGACATCGAGGCGGACGGCCCGATCCCCGGCCCCTACTCCATGCTGAGCCTGGGCGCCGCCGTCGCCGGTGCACAGGATGCCGACGGATTCACCGCCGCCGACCCCGAGCAGCTGACCTTCTATCGCGAACTGCGGCCGATCAGCGATGAGTTCGTGCCCGAGGCCCTCGCGGTGAGCGGACTCGACCGGGAGCGGCTGAGGTCCGAGGGAGCGGAACCCGCGCTCGCGCTGGCCGAGTTCTCCGACTGGGTCCGGGAGGTGAGCGCGGGTGCCCAGCCGGTGATGTGCGGCTATCCGGCCTCGTACGACTGGACGTTCCTGTACTGGTATCTGATCCGCTTCACGGGGGCGAGCCCCTTCGGACACTCGGGCTGCCTGGACATGAAGACCCTGTACGCGACGAAGGCCCGCCTTCCGCTGCGGGCCGTCGCCAAGGGGACGATGCCCCGGCATCTGCTGTCACGGCGCCGCCATACGCATCACGCCCTCGACGACGCCGTGGAGCAGGCCGAGCTGCTCGCCAATCTCATGCTGTGGCCGGGTCCCGGGTCGGGACCGGTACCTGATTGAAGCCGTAGTACAGGGCGAGCAGCCCGTGTGCGGCGAGGGTGAGAGGGGCCGAGACGAAGGCCAGGCCGACCGTGACCGGGTAGGCCAGGGAGCCCAGCGCGAAGCGGGCACGGGTCGCCCGGGCCGCATCGGCGTCGACCCGGGCGTCGAAGAGGTGGCCCGTCCGGGTCAGATGCCACCACAGGGCCTGGAAGGCAGCGGCCATCAGCACCATCACCAGGCTGTAGACCGCCGCCGCCACATGTGAGGCCTTGTCCGCGCGCAGGTACTCCGCGAGCATCGCCGTCGGCCAGGGCACGGCGGCCACCACCATCAGCACCAGCAGGTTCAGGAACATCAGCGTGCGGTCGACACGGGCCACGTAGCTGAACACCTGGTGGTGGTTGACCCACATGATGCCGATGACCAGGAAGCTCACCACATAGGCGGCGTACGACGGCCACTGCGCGCCCAACGCGTGCCACAGGCCGCCGTGTTCGCCGACCTCGGGAACCTTGATCTCGAGGATGAGCAGGGTGATGGCGATGGCGAAGACGCCGTCGCTGAAGGCCTCGACCCGGCCGGACTCACTCGTCATGGGACACAGGGTGCCCCATCGGCCACCAGTTCCTCACCCGCTTTCATCGGATGGGTCACGTCCCGTGCCTCCTGGCCCTTGCCGAGGTGGTTGAAGACGAGGTTGAGGAGGACGGCGGCCACACAACCCGTGGAGATGCCCGAGTCGAGGACGATCTTCGCGGTCTCCGGGAACGCGTGGTAGAAGTCCGGCTCGGTGATGGGGATGAGGCCGACGGCGAGCGAGACCGCGACGATCAGGACGTTGTTGTCCTTCTCCAGGCCGGCCCGGGCCAGGGTCTGGATGCCGCTCGCGGCGACCGAGCCGAACAGCACCACACCCGCGCCGCCGAGCACCGGCCGCGGTACGACGGCGATGAGCGAGGCGGCCATGGGGCACAGGCCCATCAGGACCAGGAAGCCGCCGCCGGTGGCGACGACGTAGCGGCTGCGGATGCGGGTCATCGCGACCAGGCCGATGTTCTGTGCGAAGGCACTGCACATGAAGCCGTTGAAGAGCGGGCTGAGGGCCGAGCCGAGGGTGTCGGCGCGCAGGCCCGCGGCGATGGTCCGCTCGTCCGCGGGACGCTCGACGATCTCGCCCAACGCCAGCATGTCGGCGGTCGATTCGGTCATCGAGACCACCATCACCACGCACATGGAGAGGATCGCGGCGAGCTGGAACTGCGGCGCCCCGAAGTGGAACGGGGTCGGGAAGCCGACGACGTCCGCGTGCGCGAGCGGGCCGAAGTCCGTGACGCCGAACGGGATCGCGACGAGCGTCCCGGCGACCAGGCCGAGCAGGACGGCGACCTGCTTGACGAAGCCGCGGGTGAAGCGGCGCAGCGCGAGGACGATCAGCAGGGTGATACCGGCGAGGGTGAGACAGGTCGTCGAACCGTAGTCGTCCGCGGCCGGGTTGGACCCCTGCGCCCAGCCGAAGGCCACCGGGAGCAGCGAGACGCCGATCAGTGTGATGACCGTGCCGGTGACCACCGGCGGGAAGAAGCGGACCGCCTTGCTGAAGAAGGGGGCCGCCACGAAGCCGAGGATTCCGGCGACGATCACCGCGCCGAAGATGACCGGGAGGGCGTCGGACTTGTCCTTGGTCGAGGCGACGATGGCGGTCATGGGGGCGACACCGGCGAAGGTGACCCCGTTGACGAAGGGCAGCCGGGCGCCGATCTTCCAGATCCCGAGGGTCTGCAGGAAGGTGGCGAGGCCGGCGGTGAACAGACAGGCGCCGGTGAGGAAGGTGAGTTCGGTGCCGGTCAGACCTACGGCGGCGCCGACGATCAGGGGCGGGGCGACGACTCCCGCGTACATGGCGGCCACGTGCTGAAGCCCGGTGGTCGCCATCTTGAGGGCGGGGAGTTTCTCGTCGACTGGGTGGCGCTGGACATCGGGGTGAGCGGACACGGCGGCTCCTCCGGTCGGGTGACACGTCGGCTCTGACGTGGGTTTCAGGGAGGTGGTGCGCGGGCGTGGGGGCACCTCCCTGCTCGAGCGCAGCCGGGAGCTCGGGCTCGGGGGAGGGACCGGGGACCCTTTCGGGGTCGGGACGGGGACCGTCCCGGGGCGCGCGCGTTCACGCACGCCCCGGACGCGGCCGCCATGGATCCCGCTCGGGTCCATGGCTTCCGGCCGGGAGCCGTCCCTCCCGACCGGAGTCCTTCGGTTGCTCAGCCCTGGGCGGCGATCCGTGCCAGGCGCTGGGCCTCTTCCCGCGTGGAGCGGGCGATGGCGCCCTCGTCGACGTGCAGCAGGCGGCCGTGCTCGACGATCTGCCGGCCGTTCACGAACGAGGCGGTGACCGGTGCCGCCGCGCCGAAGACCAGCGCGGTCACCGGGTCGGCGATGGAGGCGTGGGCGAGGGTGTCGAGCTTCCAGAGCACCAGGTCGGCGAGCTTGCCCGGCTCCAGGGAGCCGGTCTCGGTGGCCCGGCCCAGGACCTGGGCGCCGCCGTAGGTGCCGAGGCGCAGCGCCTGCCGGGCGTTCAGGGCGGACTCGCGGTGGGCGCCGAGGCGGTTGATGAGCAGCGCGTTGCGCAGCTCGGTGTGCAGTTCACCGGACTCGTTGGAGGCGGTGCCGTCGACGCCGAGGCCGACCGGGACCCCGGCGGCCAGCATGTCGGGGACGCGGGCGATGCCCGCCGCCAGGCGCGCGTTGGAGGACGGACAGTGGGCGACACCCGTCTTGGTACGGGCGAAGGCGGCGATGTCGGAGTCGTTCATATGGACGCAGTGGGCCATCCACACGTCCTCGCCGAGCCAGCCGGTGGACTCGAAGTAGTCGGTCGGGCCCATGCCGAACAGCTCGTGGCAGAACTTCTCCTCCTCGACCGTCTCCGAGCCGTGGGTGTGCAGGCGCACGCCGAGGCGGCGGGCCAGCTCGGCACCTTGTCGCAGGAGTTCGGTGGAGACGGAGAACGGCGAGCAGGGGGCGACGGCGACCTGGGTCATCGCGTCGAAGGAGGCGTCGTGGTGTTCCTTGACGGTCTGCTCGGTCGCGGCGAAAGCTCCCTCCAGCGTCTCGACGGCGAAGTCCGGGGGCAGGCCGCCGTCCTTCTCGCTGCGGTCCATGGAGCCGCGGGCGAGGGTGAAGCGGACGCCGGTCTCCCGGGCGGCGCGGATGATGGCGCCGGACAGGTCGCCGGAGTTCTTCGGGTAGACGTAGTGGTGGTCCATGGCGGTGGTCACGCCGCCGCGGGCCATCATCGCCAGTGACCCCTGGGCGGCCGCGTACACCATCGGCTCGTCGATGCGCGCCCAGGTCGGGTAGAGCGCGACCAGCCAGTTGAAGAGGTTGTGGTCGGTGGCCAGGCCCCGGGTGATCCACTGGTAGAAGTGGTGGTGGGTGTTGATCAGGCCGGGGGTCACGAGGTGGCCGGAGGCGTCGATGCGCCGTACGACGTTCTCCAGGCCTTCGGGGGCCTTGCCCGCGCCGAGCGACTCGATGCGGTTGCCGGCGATGACGACATGACCGGTGGCGTACTCGGTGTCGTTCGCGTCGACCGTCGCGATCGAACAGTTCTCGATGACGATGCGCTGGGCTGCTGCCATGGTTCGTCCTTTGCGCTGTGTCGGAGAGGGCACGGCAGGACCCTGGGAGTTTGAGTGCCGCGGCCGGGGAGCGAGTGGGGCGGGGCTCTCCGGCCGCGGGTGCCGAAAGAGGGTTCTTACAGGTTGGTGAGGTCGACCGGGATCTTCGGCTCGCAGCCGTCCCGCACGATGGTGGCCTCGATGAGGCCGTACGGGCGGTCGGCGGCGAAGTAGACAGCCCCGTCTTCGGTGGCGTTCTTCAGCCCGAAGGGCGCCAGGTCGACGAGGAAGTGGTGCTTGTTCGGCAGCGAGAAGCGGACCTCGTCGATCTCGCTGCGGTTGTTGATGATGCGCGCGCCCATCTGGTACAGCGTCTGCTGCAGCGACAGCGAGTACGTCTCGGCGAAGGCCTGGAGCAGGTGCTTCTTCGTCTGCTCGTAGGACTTCTCCCAGTTGGGCATCTTCTGCTCGTCGTCGGTCCAGTTGAACCGCCAGCGGGCGGAGACCTGGGTGGCCAGGATGCGGTCGTACGCCTCCGGGAGCGTCGTGTACTTGTCCTTGACGTAGCCCCAGAACTCGGAGTTGGTCGAGTTCATCACGACCAGGTCCTTGAGACCCGAGATGACCTCCCACCGCTCACCGTCGTAGGTGATCTGGGTCAGCCGGGTCTCCTGGCCCTGGCGCACGAAGGAGTGCTTTACCTCGTCCGCACCGATGAACCTGGAGTTGGCGTCGGAGGCCTCGATCCGCTCCCAGGCGTACTCCTCGATGCGGATCCGGGCCCGGTGGATCGGCTCCTGGCTCGTCACGAAGTGGCGGGCGAGATGGATGCCGAACTGCTCGGCGGACTCGATGCCGTATTCCTTGGCGAACGCGTACACCGTGTTCTTGGTGGTGTCCGTCGGCAGGACGTTGGCGTTCGAGCCGGAGTAGTGGACCTCGTCCATGTCGCCCGAGAGCGCCACGGAGACGTTGAGGTCCTTGATGTGGTGGGTGGCGCCGTCCCGCGTGATCTTTACGACTCGGTTCTCGGCCTTGCCGTACTGGTTCTGTCCCAGGATCACAGGGCGGGCGGGCCGGGAATTGTCAGTCATGTTTCTGCTAGCTCCCTCGGTAAACGGAGTAGCCGAACGGGTTGAGCAGCAGCGGTACGTGGTAGTGCTCCCCGGGGTTCACGGCGAAGGTGATCGCCACCTCGGGGAAGAACACGTCACCGCTGTCCCGATTCGCGGGGGCGTCCTGCTGCGCATCGGCTTGCTTCTTCACAGATTCTTCGAAGTACGCCTCGACCGCGAAGTCGAGCCGTACGTGGGTCGTCCCCTCCGGCAGGTCCGGAAGGTCCTTGCACCGCCCGTCCACGTCGGTCGCGGAGCCACCGAGCGCCTGCCATGCGGCGTCTCGGCCGCTGCGGGCCGCGAGCTGTACGGCGACGCCCTCGGCGGGGCGGCCGACGCTGGTGTCCAGGATGTGCGTGGACACGGAAGCGGTGGTGCTGGTGCTCATGCTGCTCTCAGTCCTCTTCGACGATGCGGGCGAGCCGGATACGGTTGATCTTGCCCAGCTCGGTGCGGACGATCTCCCGCTCCTGCTCCGGCGGGTTGCCGATCCGCTCCTTGAGCGCGTCGCGCATCTGCTCGCCGGTTCTGCCGGTGGCGCAGATGAGGAAGACATGGCCAAACCTGTCCTGGTAGGCGAGGTTCAGCTCGAGCATCTCCGCCTTGAGCTCCGCGGAGGCGCCGGCCATGCCGCGCTGCTCCCGGGCGGAGGTCGGATCGCCGGGCTTGGGGCGGCCGATCGGCGGGTGCCCGGCCATCGCCTCCGCGAGGTCCTCGGGGGTCAGCTCGGCCATGGCGGCGTCGCCGGCTTCGTAGAGGTCGTCGGCGGTGGCGTACGGGCGGCCGGCGAGCAGCCGCCGGACCCACGCCGTGGAAGCGCACGCCTCATGAAGGGCGGCGAAGGCCGCGGGCTCCTCCAGGACGTTGAACCGGGCCAGGCCCGTGGGCGTGGAAGTGGAAGTCACGGGAGCCTCCGTGGCCGCGAACGGCCTTCGTGCTGAACGGGCTGCGAACAGCTAACGCCCTCCGAAACACGACGTCAACACTTTGTTGAAAATTCCGCGTAACAAGCCCGAAGGGGCGCTCAGCCCTCCTTCTCGCGGTTCAGATAGTTGTAGACGGTGAAGCGGCTCACCCCGAGCGCGCTCGCCACGGTCTCCACTCCGTGCCGTACCGAGAAGGCGCCGCGCGCCTCCAGTATCCGTACGACCTCCTGCTTGGCCTTGCGGTCCAGATCGGCCAGGGGCTTGCCCTTCTTGCGCTCCATGGCCGCCAGGATGTGGTCGAGGGAGTCGGCGAGCTGGGGCAGGCGCACGGCGACGACGTCGACGCCCTCCCAGGCGAGCACGACGTCGTCGGGGCCGGCCTCGTCCGGCGGGAGCATCTCCCCGCCCATGGCGTCGACCAGCGGCTTCACGGCCGTGATGAAGGGTTCGTCCCTGCCGGTCACTCGCCCTCCCCGATGACGTTGACCTGCAGGGAGATCCGGGTGGCGCCGGCCTCCAGGGTCTTGCGCAGCAGCGCGTCCACGGCGGTCAGCACCTCGTCGGCGCCACCCTCCGCGGTGTTGCCGAACGGGCCGACGTCGACCGCGTCCAGCTTCGCCGCCCCGATCACCTCGCGGGCCACCAGCGCGTGCGCGGGCGCCTCGTCCAGGTCGAAGGGCTCGGTGGTGAACTCCACTTTCAGTCGCACTGTGCCCCCATGGCATCTGCTCGGACCCACGCGTTCCGCAAGGTCCACGACCGGGGTGGGTACACCCCGCCCGCTGGGTGAGACCTTAACCGACCCACCCACACACCCGGCCCCCGAAAGCACCCCCGGATTCCGCTCCCCACCCCGGGCTGCAGGCGCCAGGTGAACGGGCGACCGAGGCGGCGACGCCCGCATCGCACGGCTCCCGGGGTCCGACTGCCCAGACCCCCCGCAGGACCCCTCACCTCTACCCGCAGCGGCACGTTCTCGCGGGGCCCCTTGACAGCTCTCCCCAGGCCCAGGCAATCTTCCATTACGCAGAAACAAACTTCCGCAATACGGAATCACTAACGGAAGGGAGCGCGGCCCCGATGGGATTCGCAGACCAGCGCTTCAACGTCAACCTGTCGATCCTCTTCACGGAACTCCCGCTTCCGGAGCGCCCCGCGGCCGCCGCCGCGGCCGGCTTCTCCGCGGTCGAGCTGTGGTGGCCCTGGGTCGGCTCCCCCACCCCCGAGCGGTCCGAGCTCGACGCCCTGAAGAAGGCGATCGAGGACGCGGGCGTACAGCTCACCGGGCTGAACTTCTACGCCGGACAGCTCCCGGGCCCGGACCGTGGCGCCCTGTCGGTGCCGGGTGAGGAGTCGGAGAGATTCCGCGCCAACATCGAAGTGGCGGCGGACTTCGCGCAGTCGCTGGGCTGCACGGCCCTGAACGCCCTGTACGGCAACCGCGTCGACGGCGTGGATCCGGCGGCGCAGGACGCCCTGGCACTGGAGAACCTGGCCCTGGCGGCCCGTGCCGCCGACCGCATCGGCGCGATCCTGCTGATCGAGGCGCTCAACCGGCCGGAGTCTCCGCTGTACCCACTGCTGTCGGCCCCTGCGGCGGTCGGGATCGTCGACAAGGTCAACGACGCGACGGGCCTCGGCAACGCGCGCTTCCTGATGGACCTCTACCACCTGTCCATGAACGGCGAGGACCTGCCGTCGGTGATCGAGCAGCACGCCGCGAAGACCGGCCACGTCCAGATCGCCGACAACCCGGGCCGCGGCGCCCCCGGCACGGGGACGCTCCCGCTGGAGGAGCTCCTCGACCAGCTGCGGAAGGCCGGTTACGAGGGCTGGGTCGGTCTGGAGTACAAGCCGGGCGACCGCCCGAGCGCCGACGCCTTCGACTGGCTGCCCCACGAGGCACGCGCCGCCCGCTGAATCACCCCCCGTACCGAGAGGCACCCCCAAGATGAGCAACCCCGCAGATTCCTCCCGCCCGTCGATCGCCTGGATAGGCCTCGGCATCATGGGCTCCCCCATGTCGGAGAACCTGATCAAGGCGGGTTACGACGTCACCGGCTTCACCCTGGAGCAGGACAAGCTCGACCGCCTGGCCGCCGCCGGCGGCACCGCGGCCGGCTCCATCGCCGAGGCCGTCGAGGACGCCGACGTGATCATCACGATGGTGCCCGCGTCCCCGCAGGTCGAGGCGATCTCCTACGGCCCCGACGGCATCCTGGAGAATGCGAGGTCCGGTGCCCTGCTGATCGACATGTCCTCGATCACCCCGCAGACCTCGGTCGATCTGGCCGCGGCCGCGGCGGAGAAGGGCATCCGCGTCCTCGACGCCCCCGTCTCCGGCGGTGAGGCCGGCGCCGTCGAGGCCGTACTGTCGATCATGGTCGGTGGCAGGCGGGCCGACTTCGACGAGGCGGAGCCGATCTTCGAGGCGCTCGGCAAGACCATCGTGCTGTGCGGCCCGCACGGCTCCGGCCAGACCGTGAAGGCCGCGAACCAGCTGATCGTCGCCGTGAACATCCAGGCGTGCGCCGAGGCCGTGGTCTTCCTGGAGAAGTCGGGCGTGGACCTGACGGCCGCCCTGGACGTCCTCAATGGCGGCCTGGCGGGCTCGACCGTGCTGACGCGGAAGAAGGACAACTTCCTGAGCCGCGACTTCAAGCCGGGCTTCCGTATCGACCTGCACCACAAGGACATGGGCATCGTCACGGACGCCGCCCGCAACGTCGGCGCCGCCCTCCCGGTCGGTGCCGTGGTCGCCCAGCTGGTCGCCAGCCTGCGCGCCCAGGGCGACGGCGGCCTGGACCACTCGGCTCTGCTGCGGGCCGTGGAGCGCCTCTCCGGCGCCCAGGTCTGATCCCGCTCCCAGAACTTCCGGGCGGTGCCGCCGCCGACATCTGTCCTGTCGCGCCCAGGCGTCGGCGCCGCCCGGAATCTACTTCAACAAACTGTTGACGCCTCGATCACCCCAAACCTAGGCTCCACAAAGCGGAAGTCGAATTCCACAGAACTCCGCTGCCCCCTCGCACGGAAGGTCCACGATGTCGAAGCGCGTGCTCACGACAGAGTCCGGCGCCCCGGTCGCCGACAACCAGAATTCCGCCTCCGCCGGCGTCGGCGGTCCGCTCCTGCTCCAGGACCAGCACCTCCTGGAGAAGCTGGCGCGCTTCAACCGAGAGCGCATCCCGGAGCGCGTGGTGCACGCCCGCGGCTCCGGCGCGTACGGCTACTTCGAGGTGACCGACGACGTCACCGGCTTCACATACGCCGACTTCCTGAGCACCATCGGCAAGCGCACCGAGGTCTTTTTGCGCTTCTCCACCGTGGCGGACAGCCTGGGCGGCGCGGACGCGGTGCGCGACCCACGCGGCTTCGCGGTCAAGTTCTATACGGAAGAAGGCAATTACGACCTCGTCGGGAACAACACCCCGGTCTTCTTCATCAAGGACCCCATCAAGTTCCCGGACTTCATCCACTCGCAGAAGCGCGATCCCTTCACGGGTCGTCAGGAGCCGGACAACGTCTGGGACTTCTGGGCGCACGCCCCCGAGGCCACGCACCAGGTGACCTGGCTGATGGGCGACCGCGGCATCCCGGCGTCGTACCGCCACATGAACGGCTACGGCTCGCACACCTACCAGTGGACGAACGCCGAGGGCGAGGCCTTCTTCGTCAAGTACCACTTCAAGACCAACCAGGGCATCCGCTGCCTGAGCGGCGAGCAGGCCGCGGAGACCGCGGGCAAGGACCCGGGCTCGCACCAGACGGACCTGCTCCAGGCGATCGAGCGGGGCGTCAACCCGTCCTGGACGCTGTACGTCCAGATCATGCCCGCGGCCGAGGCGGCCGACTACCGCTTCAACCCCTTCGACCTCACCAGGGTCTGGCCGCACAGGGACTACCCGCTCCAGCGCGTGGGCCGGCTGGTCCTGGACCGCAACCCGGACAACGTCTTCGCCGAGGTGGAGCAGGCCGCGTTCTCCCCGAACAACTTCGTCCCGGGCATCGGCCCCTCCCCCGACAAGATGCTCCAGGGCCGCCTGTTCGCCTACGCGGACGCGCACCGCTACCGCCTGGGCGTCAACCACACGCAGCTCGCCGTGAACGCCCCGAAGGCGACGACCGCGCAGAACTACGGCCGCGACGGCTTCATGGCGGCCAACGCCCAGGGCCGCCACGCCAAGAACTACGAGCCGAACTCGTACGACGGCCCGGTGGCGACCGGCCGCCCGCTGTCCACCCCGCTGGCGGTGACCGGCCACACCGGCACGCACGAGGCCCCGCAGCACACCAAGGACGACGACTTCTTCCAGGCGGGCGAGCTGTACCGGCTGATGTCCGAGGAGGAGAAGTCCCGTCTCGTCGCGAACATCGCCGGCGGCCTCTCGCAGGTCTCCCGCGACGACGTGATCGAGAAGAACCTGGCTCACTTCCACGCCGCCGACCCGGACTACGGCAAGCGCGTGGAGGCGGCGGTCCGCGCCCTGCGCGAGGACTGAACTCCCGCACCGCGTCCCACTGAACGGCCCGGATGAGGGGTGGCCGTCCGGACACGGTGCGGGCAGGTGAGGACCGCGGCGGCGTGCGAGCCAGTGCGGTGGTGAAGGCTCCGGTTCCCCTTCTCGACCTGAGGGGAGGGCGTTTCCGGTCCGTCGCTGCCGCCGCGGTCCCAGCCACACATCACAGACTCCGTCCGGCGGCGCGAATGTCCTGTCGCGCCCAGCCTCGCGCCGTCGGACGGCCAGGGCTCCTCGGGGGTGCGGATCCGTCCGCCTCGCAGGAGCCTTTACTCATGACATATCCACCGACCGAGTTTCCGCACATCGTGGTGCACCCCCCGGCCCTGGACGGCTCCCGGCGGGTGACCGAGGGCGACGTGACCCTCGGGATCGCGTCCCATCTGGACGACGTGGTCGAGATCCTGCGCATGGCCGACCTGGACCGGATCGAGGTCGAGGAGAGCGACCTGATCGAGTGGCAGGGCGGCGGGCCCGAGGACTGGCCGGGACTGATGGAGCCTGAGCCCTGACGACACGCGTACGGCACCGGGCGTACCGCTGCCTACGGCACCCTCAAATCAACCTCTGAACACCGCCGCCGAGGCTTCGACCACCCCCACCGGCGGGCACATTCCCGGCACGCGGGGCCCGCCGGCACGGTGGCGGCCGACGCCCGCACAGGGGGTGTGTCATGAGCGGAATGCCGACGGTCCGGCTGGAGCCGTACGAGATCGCGCTGATACGGGGCGGTCCTCGCGCCGCCGTCACGGTCGCGGTGCTGGATCTGCATCTGCGCGGCGCCGTCGGTGCGGCACGGGCCGGGACGATGCGAACCTCGGGACCCGTCAGCGGGCAGGAGCTGCCGCCCCTGACCAGGGCCGTGCACGCGGCCCTCTACCGAAGCGCGGGCATGCGGCAGTTGCTGGCCCGCCCGGGCGTGCGCTCGGCACTCGCCGAGGCACGCGGCCACCTCGCGGCCGACGGGCTGCTGCGCTCCTTCCCGGCGGGCCGCACCCGAACCGCCCGCCGCAGCCTGAAGCAGTGGCGCGAACGCAATCCCCTGCCCGCCGATCGGACCGGCCTGTCGGCACGGGACACCCTGCTCGCGGTCGCCCTGTACGGCGACCGGGCGCTGACCGTGCTCGCCCCGCGCTTCGCTCGGGAGGCGGGGCTGACCGGCCGGGGCGGGACCACGGAGTACGATGTGCCGCGCTCCTCGTGCGGCGGGGGCGGCTTCACCTGCGGCTCGGTGTGAAGGCCCGCGGGTCCGCCAGGAACGCCAGCGTGTGCCGCAGGAACAGGTCCGGGCGCTCGTTGTACGGCTCGTGGGCCGTCGGCAGCAGCACGCTCACCGTGTGCCGGGGCAGGGTACGCCGGGCCCGGCGGCCGTCCAGGAAGACGGGGACGACCGGGTCGCGGCGCCCCCACAGCAGCAGGACGGGCACGTCGATGGCGGCCGGGTCCTTCGGCCCGAACCCGGGGTCCGCGAAGCCGCGCCAGATCGCGCAGTGCACCGCAAGCTGCTCGCCGCGGTGCGGCAGCCGGCGGACCCGCTCGAAGGTGGCGCGGGCGCTCGGGGTGCGGCGCGCGCCCAGGTAGGCGCGGGCCAGCGGGACCACGAGGTGCCGGGCCACGGCCGGGCGCCCCATCACCTCGCGGCAGAACCATCGGGTGACCGCGTTCTGGGGCGTGAATCCCGCGGGGTCGACCAACACGAGCCCGGCGATCCGTGCCGCGTACGCCCCCTCGGCGAGCCGGCACGCCACGTATCCGCCCACGCTGTTGCCGATCACCGTGACCGCGTCCTCGCCGTCCAGCGCGGCCAGGACCCGCTCGGCCACCTCGACCAGGCCCTCCGGGGAGACCAGCCGCGGGTCGGGCGCGGTCGAGTCGCCGTAGCCGGGCCAGTCGACCACGTAGGTGCGGTGCCGGTCGGCGAGGGCGGCCAGTACGGCGTCGTAGTCGCGCCCGTCGCCGGGGTTGGCGTGCAGGAGCAGGACGGCGGGCGCACCGGGCGGGCCTTCGCAGCGAACGGCTGTGTCGCCGAGTGGCGTGGGGACGGTGATGCGCATGGGCCCGATCATGCCGGATCGCTGCGCTGCTTGGGGCGGGTTCCGGGGGTGCGTGTGCCGGGTTCCGTGCGTTGCCGGGAACGGGTTGTTCGTGGCTGGTCGCGCAGTTCCCCGCGCCCCTTTTTGTCGGTGCTTCGCACCTACAAAAAACAGGGAGGCGGTCCGTCCCCCTCGGACGGGCCGCCCCCTGGTTCCGGTGAGTCAGACCTTCAGGGTTTTGATCGACGTGGGTGCGTGGGACGGGTCTGTGGCCAGTTCCTCGAACTCGACGACGTTGGAGATGTCGTTGGTGGTCGACATGGAGATGTTGGTGACGCGCTCCAGGATCGCTTCGACGACGACCGGCACCTGGAACTCGGCGGCGAGCTTCTTGGCCTGTTCGAAGGCGGAGCCGAGTTCGTTCGGGTCGGTGACGCGAATCGCCTTGCAGCCGAGGCCCTCGGCGACCTTGACGTGGTCGACCCCGTAGACGCCGAGCTCGGGCGAGTTGATGTTCTCGAATTCCAGCTTGACCTGGAAGTCGATGTCGAACGCCCGCTGCGCCTGGCGGATCAGGCCCAGGTAGGAGTTGTTCACGAGGACGTGGACGTACGGGATCCTGTGCTGGGCGCCGACCGCCAGTTCCTCGATCATGAACTGGAAGTCGTAGTCGCCGGAGAGGGCGACGACGGACGCCTCCGGGTCGGCCTTCGCCACGCCCAGTGCCGCCGGGACGGTCCAGCCGAGGGGGCCCGCCTGGCCGCAGTTGATCCAGTGCCGGGGCTTGAAGACGTGCAGCATCTGGGCTCCGGCGATCTGCGAGAGGCCGATGGTGGAGACGTACCGGGTCTCCGGGCCGAAGGCCTTGTTCATCTCCTCGTAGACGCGCTGCGGCTTGATCGGGATGTCGTCGAAGTGCGTACGGCGCTGGAGGGTCGCCTTCTTCTCCTGCGCGGCGGCGGCCCAGGAGGAGCGGTCGGGCAGCCGGCCCGCCGCCCTCAGCTCGCGCGCCACCTCGACGAAGAGCTCGAGCGCCGCCTTGGCGTCGGAGGCGATGCCGTAGTCGGGAGCGAAGATCTTGCCGATCTGGGTGGGCTCGATGTCGACGTGGACGAACTTCCGGCCGGCCGTGTAGACGTCCAGCTTGCCGGTGTGGCGGTTGGCCCAGCGGTTGCCGATGCCGAGGATGAAGTCGGACTCCAGGAAGGTCGCGTTGCCGTAGCGGTGCGAGGTCTGCAGGCCGACCATGCCCGCGTTCAGCTCGTGGTCGTCGGGGAGGACACCCCAGCCCATCAGGGTCGGGACCACCGGAGTACCCGTCAGCTCGGCGAACTCGACGAGGAGTTCGGCCGCGTCGGCGTTGATGACACCCCCGCCGGCGACGATCAGCGGACGCTCGGACTCGTTGAGGAGCCCGATCGCCTTCTCGATCTGCGGGCGGGTCGCGGCGGGCTTGTAGACCGGCAGGGGCTCGTACGTCTCCGGGTCGAACTCGATCTCGGTGAGCTGGACGTCGATCGGCAGGTCGATCAGGACCGGGCCGGGGCGGCCGGAGCGCATGAGGTGGAAGGCCTGCTGGAAGACACCGGGGACCTGGGCCGCCTCCAGCACGGTGACCGCCATCTTCGTGACCGGCTTGGCGATCGAGGCGATGTCGACGGCCTGGAAGTCCTCCTTGTGGATCACCGCGGTCGGGGCCTGGCCGGTGATGCACAGGATCGGGATCGAGTCGCCGATGGCCGAGTACAGGCCGGTGATCATGTCGGTGCCGGCGGGGCCGGAGGTACCGATGCAGACGCCGATGTTGCCCGGGTGGGTGCGGGTGTAGCCCTCGGCCATGTGCGAGGCGCCCTCGACATGGCGGGCGAGGGTGTGGTTGATGCCGCCCGAGGCTTTGAGCGCCGCGTAGAAGGGGTTGATCGCCGCGCCCGGCACACCGAACGCGGCGGTGACGCCCTCACGCCTGAGGATCTCAACTGCCGCGCGGGCAGCGGTCATACGAGCCATCGAGTACTCCTGCTTCGGCTGTCGGATGCGTACTCCCGTCGCGCCCCGCGGTGAGCACTGTGTCCCGAGTTTTCATTTCTTCCGCTTGCTTCCGCATTGCGGAATTAAACTTCTACTATCTGGAATCAATGTAGGTGGATGGCCGAAGGTCGTCAAGAGAGGGACAAGCGGGGTCCGGCAGGAGCACGATGGGACCGCTGTCCCGACGCGAGGCCTTGGAGTCGGCCATGTCCGAGAGCGTGCCGGTGCGCTGTCCGGCCTGTCGGCGCGAGCACGTCTACACCGCGCCGTCGTATCCCTGCGTGTGTGGTGCGGCGGTCGCGCCACCGCTCGACCGCGGGGCCGCGGCGACGGCCGTCACCCACCGCGTCTGGGACCAGGACTGGGTCACCGTCCACTGCCCGTCCTGCGGACGCCGCGACGAGTGGCCCCAGCCGGAACTGGGCTGCGACTGCGGCACGGTCCTGCGCATACCGGTCACCGACGGACGCCCCGGCGAGGACACGGATACGTGGGTGGACACAGGCCCGGGTGCAGGTGCGAGGGCAGGCGAGGGCTCGGGTCCTGGCGCGGGCTTGGAGGCGTTCCTGGGCGGGGGCGCGGACTCGGGCACGGCGGCGGGAGCAGACGCAGATCTCGACACGGGCGCGGAGGAAGCGGGCGCCGACGCAGGCACGGGCACCGGTTCGGCCCCCGGACCGAGCGGAGGTGCAAAGGCCGGGCCGGTCACGGGTGCCGGTACCGACGCGCGTGCGCAGCGCGCCCAAGGTCGCTCCGGCACGGGCCGCCGCGCAACCCACGACAGCTCCGGCCATGACCGGCACGCGGGCCCCGGCCGCTCGGGCGCGGAACCGCACACCGGTCCCGGCCGCCCCGCCGCAGACCCACTCGCAAGCCCCGGCCGCACCGGCACCGGCTCGCCGCCCACCCCCGACCGCCGCAGCCAGGGCTCACCGCCCGCGCCCAGATCCCCCCAGCGCCGACGCGCCTTTCAGCCCATCACCATCCGTACCGCCCGGGACGCCGTCACCGTCGCCGCGCTCTATCTGCGGTGGCTCGGTTACCGGAACATCCGGCGGGCCGATCAGCGGCCGCCGTCCGGTGTCGGGCTCGCCGCCCGTGGGATCGTGGCCCAGGTGGATCCCACCGTCAGCCCGGCCTCCCTGCGGGACGTGGAGTGCCTGTGGCTGACGGCGATGGTGGAGTCGACCGACTGCGTCTACTTCTCCCTCGCCGGGTACACCGACGACGCCCGTGCCCGCGCCGACTCCCTGGGCATCCCCCTGTTCGTCCTGGACCTCACGGGCACCCCGCAGCCGACGAACAGCCTTGCCGACGATCTGAACGCCACCGGCGCCTGAGCTACTCGCCGTACTTCTCCCGCAGTTCGACCTTGCGCACCTTTCCGGACACCGTCATCGGGAAGGAGTCGAGGATCTGCAGCCTGCTCGGGATCTTGTAGTGCGCGAGGCGTGCCTGGCAGAAGACGCGCAGTTCCTCCAGCGTCAGCGGATCGCCCGCGTCGTGCGGGATGACGCAGGCGAGCACCTCCTCGCCGTACTTCTCGTGCGGCACCCCGACCACCTGGACGTCCCTGATCTTGGGGTGACGGTAGAGGAACTCCTCGATCTCGCGCGGGTAGATGTTCTCGCCACCCCGGATGATCATGTCCTTGATCCGGCCGACGATCTCGACGTACCCGTCCTCGCGCATCACCGCCAGATCGCCGGTGTGCATCCAGCGACCGGGGTCGATGGCCTCGGCGGTCTTCTCGGGCTCGTTCCAGTAGCCGAGCATCACGCTGTAGCCGCGGGTGCACAACTCGCCCGCGGCGCCGCGGGGCTGGGTGACGCCGTCCACCGGGTCGACGACCTTGACCTCCAGGTGCGGCAGGACACGGCCCACGGTGCCGGTGCGGTGCTCCAGGTCGTCCTCGATCCGCGTCTGCAGGGAGACCGGGGACGTCTCCGTCATGCCGTAGCAGATGGAGACCTCCTCCATGTGCATCTCGGCCACCACCCGCTTCATCACCTCGACCGGGCAGGGCGAGCCCGCCATGATCCCGGTGCGCAACGACGACAGGTCGTACGTCGCGAAGTCGGGGAGGTTCAGCTCCGCGATGAACATGGTCGGGACGCCGTACAGCGAGGTGCACCGCTCCCGCTGCACCGCCTCCAGCGTGGCCTTCGGGTCGAAGGACGGCGCCGGGATGACCATGCATGCGCCGTGCGAGGTCGCCGCCAGGTTGCCCATCACCATGCCGAAGCAGTGGTAGAAGGGCACCGGGATGCAGATCCGGTCCTGCTCGCTGTAGGCGATCGACTCACCTACGAAATAGCCGTTGTTGAGGATGTTGTGGTGGGAGAGGGTGGCCCCCTTGGGGAAGCCCGTCGTGCCCGAGGTGTACTGGATGTTGATCGGGTCGTCGCAGGACAGCTCGTTCCCGCGGGCCCTCAGCTCCTCGGCCCGGTCGGGCGTCGCGCGTCGCAGCAGCGCCTCCCAGCCCGGATCCCCGATGTACACGACCTCCCGCAACTGCGGGCAGCCGCCGCGCACTTCCTCGACCATCGCCCGGTAGTCGCTGGTCTTGTGGCTGAGGGAGGCGAACAGCAGGGAGATGCCGGCCTGGTTGAGGACGTACTCGACCTCGTGGGTGCGGTAGGCCGGGTTGATGTTGACCATGATCGCGCCGATGCGGGCGGTGGCGTACTGGACCAGTACCCACTCGGCACAGTTGACCGCCCAGATGCCCACCCGGTCGCCCTTGGCGACCCCGCTCGCCAGCAGCGCGTACGCCAGCTCGTCCACGTCCGCGGAGAACTCGGCGTACGTCCAGCGCCGCCCCGACGGCACGTCGACGAGCGCCTCCCGGTCGGGCCGGGCCGCGACGGCCCGGTCCAGGTTGGCTCCGATGGTGTCCCCGAGCAGGACGGTCCCGCTCGTCCCGTGCGTGTACGACAGCTCTCTCGTTGCGGTCACCGGAAGTCCTCCTCGCGGTACTCGTTCCCCGAACCCGCGGCCGTGGCCTCGCGCAGCTCGATCCGGCGGATCTTGCCGGAGACGGTCTTGGGCAGCTCGCCGAACTCCAGCCGGCGGATGCGCTTGTAGGGGGCGAGGACCTCGCGGGAGTGCTCGAAGAGCACCTTGGCGGTGTCGGGTCCGGGCTCCCAGCCCTCGGCGAGGACGATGTACGCCTTGGGCACGGCCAGACGCAGTTCGTCCGGTGCGGGCACGACGGCCGCCTCGGCCACCGCCTCGTGCTCCAGCAGGGCGCTCTCCAGCTCGAAGGGACTGATCTTGTAGTCGGAGGCCTTGAAGACGTCGTCCGCGCGGCCCACGTAGGTGATGTAGCCGTCGGCGTCGCGGGAGCCGATGTCGCCGGTGCGGTAGTAGCCGCCGGCCATCGCCTCCGCCGTACGGTCGGCGTCGCCGTGGTAGCCGGCCATCAGGCCCACCGGTTGTGCGGACAGGTCGAGCGCGATCTCGCCCTCGTCGGCGCCCGGTGCGCCCGACACCGGGTCGAGCAGTTCCACGCGGTAGCCCGGGCTCGGCCGGCCCATGGAGCCGGTCTTCAGCTCCTGGCCGGGGCTGTTGCTGACCTGTACGGCGGTCTCGGTCTGTCCGAAGCCGTCCCGGATCGTGACCCCCCAGGCCCGGCGGACCTGCTCGATCACCTCCGGGTTCAGGGGCTCGCCGGCGGCCACCGCCTCGCGGGGCGGGGTGCGCAGCTGGGTGAGGTCGGCCTGGATGAGCATGCGCCAGACGGTGGGCGGGGCGCAGAAGGTGGTGACCCCGGCCCGGTCCATCTCTGACATCAGACGGGCCGCGTCGAAACGCGTGTAGTTGTGGATGAAGACGGTGGCCTGCGCGTTCCACGGGGCGAACAGATTGGACCAGGCGTGCTTGGCCCAGCCGGGCGAGGAGATGTTGAGGTGTACGTCGCCGGGTTCGAGGCCGATCCAGTACATGGTGGCCAGGTGCCCGATCGGGTACGAGGCGTGGGTGTGCTCGACCAGCTTGGGGCGCGCGGTGGTGCCCGAGGTGAAGTAGAGCATCAGCGGGTCGTCGGCGAGGGTCTCGCCGTCGGGGGTGAAGTCGGCGGAGGCGGCGTAGGCGTCCTCGTACGGCTGCCAGCCCTCGGGCGCGCCGCCGACGGCGATGCGCGTGTAGCGGCCGGGCACCTCGTCGAACTTCCCGGTGTCGGCCGAGCGGACGAGTACATGCCGGACCCGGCCGCGCTCGACGCGGTCGCACAGGTCGGCGGGGCCGAGCAGCGGGGTGGCGGGGATGACGACGGCGCGCAGCTTCATCGCGGCCAGCGCCGTCTCCCACAGCTCGGCCTGGTTGCCGAGCATGACCAGGATGCGGTCCTCGGCCCGGACGCCGCGCGCCCGCAGCCAGTTGGCGACCCGGTCGGAGCGGTCGGCCAGTTCGGCGAAGGAGAGCCGGGTCTCCTCGCCGTCCTCCTCCACGATGTGCAGGGCGGTGCGGTCGTTCCCGTCCGCGATGACGTCGAACCAGTCCAGGGCCCAGTTGAAGTGTTCCGGGCGCGGCCAGGTGAAGCCCTCGTAGGCCGTGGCGTAGTCCTCGCGGTGTTCCAGCAGGAAGTCCCGCGCGCTGCGGAAGAGCTCCGTGGCCGTCGTCATCTGTCCTCCTAGGTGCCGGCTTGGTGCCGGACCATTGCCGGGCGGCTCTCTGGCATCGTGTAATCCGTGATGCAGGTCTCACTACCCCCGAATGGGGGTGTGGGTCGCACAAAAGCCGCGACGAAGGGGTGAAACAGGTGGCAGGAGACCCCACGGGGGCGGTCGAGATCAGAAGTGCGCTGGCCCGGCTCCGGCGCACGACCGGTCTCCCGGTCGCCTTCGGCGGCCTGGTCGAGTCCGGCCGGCCGCAGATGCGCATCAGCGAGCTGAGCGGCACCAACACCACGGCCCTGCGCTCGCTCGCGGTGACCTCGGGCAACGGTCTGGGCGGCAAGGCGGTGGCCCTGGCCCGCCCGTGCGCGGTGACGGACTACTCCTCGTCGCGGCAGATCAGCCACGAGTACGACGCGCCGGTGGCCGCGGAGGGCATCCGCTCGGTGTTCGCGGTGCCGGTGGTGGTACGGCGCCGGGTGCGGGGCGTGATCTACGGCGCCCTGCGCACGGCCCAGCCGCTGGGCGACCGCACGCTGAGCTCGGCGGTGGCGGTGGCCCGGGACGTGGAGCAGGCGCTCGTCGTACGGGACGAGGCGCGCGGACTATTGACGGCGGCCCGGCCGGCGCCGGCCGCCGACACGGACGCGAACGCCGCCTGGGAGCAGGTGCGCGAGGCGCACGCGGCGCTGCGTGCCCTGGCGCCCCGGATCACGGACCCTCAGCTGCGGGAGGAACTCCTCGCCGCCTGCGGTCTGCTGACGGCGCCGAAACCGGCGGGGGGTGTCGTTCTGGCGCCGCGCGAGCTGGACGTCCTGGCCTGTGTGGCCGAGGGTGCGACGAACGCGGGGGTGGCGGACCGGCTGGGGCTGCGCCCGGAGACGGTCAAGGGCTATCTGCGCTCGTCGATGCGCAAACTGGGCGCCCACACGCGAGGGGAGGCGGTGGCGACGGCACGCCGGTCGGGGCTGCTGCCCTAGCCGTAAGGAAGCCTGCCTATTCATCGGCGGGCACCCTGAATTGCCCTGTGCCTACCCTCTGTTATTTCCCTCACCACGCCTTCCGTCCGAATTTCAAGGTTCGTTGCCTAGAATTTGAGCCGGGACACGACACACGAGGGGAGCGGTGACCGTGCGACGGGACTTCCAGGAGCCTGCGAGATGCCGCCCCGACCTGGTCATCGGCCGGGAGGAGCCGTTCGGCGCCGCGCGTGAGCAGCTCACCTCGGGCGGCAGTGTGCTCCTGCACGGCCCCGCAGGAATAGGGAAATCGACCGTCCTGCGGGCATTGGCAGCGGAATACGCCGGCGCGGCCCGCACCGTGTTGCGCTGCTCGGCCACCGAGTCCGAATCGCACCTTCCCTTCCTCGCGCTCGCCGACCTCTTCGGTCTGGTCCTGGACCAGGTCTCCGGCCGGCTCCCGGCGGCCCAGCGCACCGCCCTGGAGTCGGCGCTCACCGGTCGCGGCGAGTCCACGCTGCAGCGAGACGGTCTGGCCCTGCGCCTTGCGGTGCTGTCGGCGCTGCGCGTCCTGGCCGCCGAGGGCACCGTCCTGATCGTCGCCGACGATCTGCAGTGGCTGGATCCGGCCAGCGCGGAGCTGCTCGGCTTCGCCGCCCGCCGCCTCGGCGGCACCCCCGTTCAGCTGCTCTGCGCGGTCCGGACCGACGGTCAGGAGTACGACCGCCATCTGCGTGCCTCTCCGCCGGACACCGTCGCCGTACGCCTCGACCCCCTCTCCCGCAACCAGGTCTCCGCGCTCCTGGACCACCGCGGCTACACCGGTCTGCCCCGCTCCACGGTCCGCGAGATACACCGCACCAGCGGCGGCAACCCCCTTTTCGCCCTGGAGCTCGGCCGTGCCCTCGCCGAGAACCCGACCCCGCCCAGGCCGGGCGAGCCGCTGCCGGTGCCCACCTCGCTGCGGGCCCTGGTGCTGAGCCGCCTGGACATGCTGTCGGTCGAGGCCCGCCGCACGCTGCTGGTGGCCAGCGCGGGCGCGCGTCCCACACCGGCGCTGCTGCTCGCGGCCGGCCGGGAGAACGTCGAGGCCGAGTGCGCCCAGGCCGCCGAACTCGGCCTGCTCGCCACGGACCCCGACGGCCCGACCGTGCGCTTCGCCCACCCCCTCATATCGGCCGCCCTCTACGCGGAGGCGCCCGCCCACGAACGGCGTGCCGCGCACGCCGCGCTGTCCACCGCGGCCTCCGACCCGATCGAGCGGGCCCGCCATCTCGCCCTGGCCACCACCGGGACCGATCCGGACGTGGCCGCCCGGCTCGCCGAGGCCGCCACCCAGGCCCGGGACCGGGGTGCGCCGTCCGTGGCCGCACAGCTCGGCCTGCTCGCCGCCCGCCACACCCCGGCCGACACCCAGCCCGGCCCGGACGAGCGCCGGCTCCAGGCCGCCGAGGACGCGATCACCGCCGGCGAGGTCGACCTCGCCCGGGACATCGCCCGCGAGGTGCTGACCCGGGCGACCGTGCCCGCGGACCGGGTGCGGGCCTGGATCATCGTGATCGACACGGCGGGCCACACCATGACGGAGGTCGACGCCGTCTTCCCGCAGGCCCTGGCCGACGCCGGGGACGACCCGCGGCTGCTCGCCCTGGTCCACTACCAGCTGGCCTGGCGGGCTCTCATCGTGGAGGGCGACTTCACCGAGGCCCGCGAGGCGGCCGCGCACGCGGCGGAGCTGGCCGAGCGCGGCGCCGACCGGCGCACCGAACTGCTGGCACTGGCCTTCCAGGCCCAGACCGAGACCCTCATGGGCCACCCGGCGGCCCCGGCGACCATCAAGCGTGCGCTGAAGGAGCCCCAGGACCCGAAGGTGGCCTGCCATCACAACGGCGCGGGCAGCGCCCGGTTCCGCTGGCTGGTCATGGGCGACCAGCTGGCCGAGGCCCGGGCGACGGTCACCGCGCTGCTGCGCGAGGTGCGTCGGCGCGGCTCGGTGGAGAGCGAGGTGCACTTCCTGCGTGGCCTCGCCGAGACCGAGCTGCGCGCGGGGCACTGCGGCCGGGCCCTCGACCTGGCCGGCGAGAGCCTCCGGCTGGCCCGGGACTCCGGGATCGGCGAGACTGCCTCCGCGATGCTCACCTCGCTCACCGAGGCCTCCGGCGGGGACGTGGACCGGGCGCTGGCACTGGCCCGGGAGGCGGTGGAGCACGCCGAGGAGGACGGCGACCAGATGTACCTGTCCCGGGCCCTCGGCGCCCTCGGATACGCCCAGTTGGTGGCCGGGGACCCGGCGGGCACGGTCCGCTCGCTGCGCCGGGTGCGCGAGCTGGAGCGGGGCCTGGGCATCACGGACCCGGCACGCGGCCGCTGGCACGGCGACCTCGCCGAGGCGCTGGTCCGGATCGGTGAAGGCGCCGAGGCGCAGGACGTCATCGACGTCACCCGGGAGCACGCCCTACGGCTCGGCCGGGAGAGTGTCCTCGCCGTCCTGGACCGGGCCGAGGCCCTGGTGCGCGCGGCCCACGGCGACCACGAGGCGGCCGAGTCCCAGCTGACGTCCGCTCAGGACCGGCTGGCCAAACTGGGGTACGGCCTGGAGGAGGCGCGGGCCGCCTTCGCGCTGGCCGCGCTGCGCGGCCGCCGGACCGGGCCGGCCGAAGGGGTGCGCCGCCACAACACCTCGTCGTACGACGAGGCCACCCGGCTGTTCCGGCGCTGCCGGGCGCTGCCCTGGCTGCGCCAGGTGGACGCGGCCCTAGCGGCGCCCGAGCCGGAGCCGGCCGCTGCCGCGGCGGCCGCCCTCGGCGGCCTCGACGGACTGGAGGGGCTGGCCTCGATGGAGCGTCAGGTGGCGGCGCTGGTCATGGAGGGCGCGACCAACCGGGAGATCGCCGCTCGCCTGTTCATCAGTGTGAAGACGGTCGAGGCGACGCTGACCCGGGTGTACCGCAAGCTGGGCATCCGCTCACGGGTGGACATAGTCCGTTTGGCGGCGGGACGGCGCGCGAAGTGAGAAGGCTGCCGGTTAACTGAGCCGGACCGAGGGTTTTCCCTGCCCTACTCCCCTAGGGGGTTCCCTCATTGGGCGGAGGGTGTACCGGCCCATAGCTTAAGGGCGTGCCGCTCGCCCGGGCACACGGGGCCGGTCCCTCCCCCAAGCTCTCGACTCCGCTCGAGCAGGGGGGACTCCCACCCCGTGCTCACCCCCCACCCGCGCGTCCCCCCACCGGCCACCCCCACTGAGGAGACTCATGTTCGGGCTCAACCGCGCCAAGAGAACCGCTGCCGTCGTCGCGGCGACCGCCGCGGCCGCGGCGACCGCACTGCTCAGCGCCCCCACCGCTGCAGCGGCTCCGCAGCCCATCGTCGGCGGCACGACGACCACCACGACCGCGTACCCGTTCGTCATGCAGATCACGGACGCGTCGGGCAACCAGTTCTGCGGGGGCACCCTGGTGGCGGCCAAGAAGGTGATCACCGCCGCGCACTGCATGGTGGGCGAGAGCGCAGGCAACGTCCGCGTGGTGGGTGGCCGGACTTATCTGAACGGGACGAAAGGCACGGTCAGCAAGGTCAGCAAGATCTGGGTCAACCCGGACTACACGGACGCCACCAACGGCGACGACGTGGCCGTGCTGACCCTGTCCACCTCGATGCCGTACACGACGGCGTCGTATGTCTCCTCCTCCCAGACGGGTGTGTACGCGGCCGGCACCACGGCCCGCATCCTCGGCTGGGGCACCACCTCGGAGAGCGGCAGCTCCTCCAACCAGCTGCGGACCGCGACCGTGCCCATCGTGGCCGACTCCAGCTGCCGCGGCTCATACGGTTCGGACTTCGTCCAGACCGACATGGTTTGCGCCGGATACACATCCGGTGGCGTAGACACCTGCCAGGGCGACAGCGGCGGTCCCCTGCTCATCGGGGGCGTCCTGGCAGGGATCACTTCCTGGGGAGAGGGGTGCGCGGAGGCCGGTTACCCGGGTGTCTACACCCGGCTGACCACCTTCTCGAACCTGGTGACCGCGCAGGTCAACTCGTAACCCAGAAGAACTCCTGAGAACCCCTCAGGTGAATACCAGGGGGCGTTGCGAGCCACCACGAGCGGCCCGCAGCGCCCCCTTTCCATGCGTTGCGGCCGATGACGCGGCGATCAGCGGTCCGCGCAGGCCAGCACCAGGGCGTCCAGGTACGGGGTGGGGTCGGCGGCGGGCACCGCAAGGCCGGTGAACAGGGCCAGGCCCGGCGTGCGGAACGGTACGAAGGCCACCCGCGAGGAGTGCAGCACGCGCGCGTGGGATGCGTACACGACCGTCCACAGCGGGCGGACGCCGACGGCGGCGAGCGTGTCCTGCAGGAAGCCGCTCACCGGGCCCGGCAGCGGCTCGAACCCGGCCCGTCGGCAGGCGTCGACGACCAGGTCGACCAGCGCGGGGTTGGTGCGGCGCGGGGTGAGGGCGAGGGGCAGCCCGGCCAGTTCGATGAGGTCGATCTCCGCGCGGGCGGCGAGCGGGTGCGCGGCGGGCAGGGCGGCCATCAGCGGGTCGGCCCACAAGGGCAGTACGCGTACTCCCGGCGGCGGTTCGGCGGCCCGGACGAACGCGGCGTCCAGCTGTCCGCCCGCGACCTTGCCGAGGCGCTCCTCGGCCGGGAGGACGACCAGCTCGACGGGCACGTCCGGCAGCCGCTCGGCGAACGCGGCCAGCGCCCGGTCCAGATGCCGGCCCGGCCGGGTGCCGGTGCCGATCCGCAGCCCCGGCGGCGGCGCCACGGCCGCGCGGGCCTTCTCCGCGGCCGCCAGCACCGCCCGTGCCTCGGGCAGCAGCCGCTCCCCGGCGGACGTCAGCCGCACCCGGCGCGGCGTCCGGTCGAACAGCTCGGCACGCAGCTCCCGCTCCAGCCGCTGTATCTGCTGGCTGACCGCCGACTGCACGATGTGCAGCCGTTCGGCGGCCCGCCCGAAGTGCAACTCCTCGGCGACGGCGACGAAGTAGGTGAGCTGCCGCAGTTCCATGGCGACGACTGTAGGGCCCCTGTTTGAATGCACGGCGCACGGGACGGAACGGATGGGAGTGACGGGGCGGGCGGACCGAGGGCTCTCACGGTCGTACGACGGTGCCGAACCGGATGTCGTACGACTCCCCCGGGTGCATGACGGAGAGCATCCGCTCCCCCTCCTCGGTCACCGCCTCCCGCTGGGCCTTCGTGAGCGTCCCGAAGGGCTCTATGAGGAGTGCGTCGCCGGCCGGCTTCCACACCCCGGCCAGGAAGCCGTCGACGAGCAGGGTGCAGTGGGCCTGGTTGCCCTGCCAGGTGCGGCCCCGGTACTCGGGCGGTACGACCCGGGCGCGGTCGGCGTGGGACAGGAGGAGGTTGTCGAACTCGGGGAGGAAGCGGGGCGGGGCCGGGGTTTCCGGGTCGGGGCGGGGCGCGTCGGGGAGGTCGAAGAGTTCGACGCCGTTGCCGTCCCGGAAGGTGACCAGCCGCGGGCGGAGGCGCTCGAAGGCCTCGCGGAGCCGGGTGAGTCCGGCCCAGGTCTGCATGTCCTTCACGGAGGCCGGTCCGAAGGCGGCGAGGTAGCGCAGGACCGTCGCGTCCGGGCCCGGGGCGGGCTCGGCCGAGCGGCCCAGCCAGTGTTCGGCGGTGGTCAGGGCCACCTGCCCGCTCCTGCCCCACAGCCCGCGCGGGGTGACCTGGACCAGCGGGAGCCTGCAGCGGGCGGCGACGGACAGGGACTGCGGGTCGGCGTCGGGCCACTCGGCGAGCAGGGCCTCGCGCAGCTGTGCCATGGTCCGCGGCTCGGCCTCGACCAGCTCACGGGCGAGCGCGGCGAGGCGGTCCAGGTCGACGCCGGCCAGTCCATTGCGGAAGGCGTTCAGCTCGCGGTCCCGGGCGCCCTGGACGAGCGGCCGCAGGGTGAGGCAGTCGTCGGCCGTGTGGGTGTGGATGGTGGAGCGCATGGTGACGATGCGGACGACCTCGCGGTCGGCCATGAGGCGGGACAGCGCCTCGGGGGTGAAGCCCTCGAGCCGGGCGGCGAGCGCGTAGTACGGGGGCTTGACGTTCTGCGCCTGGAGGCCGAGGAGGTGCTCCACGGCGGCCCCGGCGGACAGCGGCGAGCGGCTCAGCAGCAACTGCCGGGCGAGGGTCGCGCGGTTCAGCGCACGGGTGTCGAGGGAGGGGGCCGGGGTCGTCCTCGTGATGCTCCGCTTCGTCATGCACCGTACGCTAGTGCTGCATGCGGACACCTCCTGTCCGCAACTCTCACCGAATCCCGGAGCCGCCCGGCGGTTCCATGCCGAATACCCGCGGATATGCTGCTGCGTGATCACGCCGAGACAGGCTCGACCGGGAGGCAGCCGCGATGCACGAGCGACGCGCCGGCTCCGGCGAGAAGAACCACCGCAAGTCCGTCTGGCGCCGCGCGCTGAACCAGCCGCCGGCCGCCACGCCGCCCGCTCCCCCGGCGCGGCCCCCGGGAGGGGAGGCGGTCGAGCCCGTCAGCATCGTCCAGGCGGCGCTGTACCGCGACGGGGTGCGGGTCTCCTCCCCGGCCACGCTCACCGACACCTACCGCGAACTGCGCGAGCAGCCCTCCGGCATGGCGTGGATCGGGCTTGCCCGCCCCACCGAGGGTGAACTCCTCTCCCTGGCCGCCGAGTTCGATCTGCACCCGCTCGCGGTCGAGGACGCGATGGAGGCGCACCAGCGCCCCAAGCTGGAGCGCTACGGCGACACGCTGTTCGTCGTCCTGCGTGCCGCCCGCTATCTCGACGCGCCGGAGGAGGTCGACTTCGGCGAGCTGCACGTCTTCGTGGGCCCTGACTTCGTCATCACGGTCCGGCACGCGGCGGCTCCCGACCTCTCGGCGGTCCGCAGCCGTATGGAGGACTCCCCCGACCTGCTCAAACTGGGCCCGGAGGCGGTGCTGTACGCGATCCTCGACGCGGTCGTCGACGGCTACGCGCCCGTCGTCTCGGGGGTCCAGAACGACATCGACGAGATCGAGACCGAGGTGTTCCGCGGCGACCCCGAGGTCTCCCGCCGCATCTACGAACTCTCCCGCGAGATGGTCGAGTTCCAGCGCGCGACCCGCCCGCTGGTCGGCATGCTGCACGCTTTGATGGCCGGTTTCGCCAAGTACGAGACCGACGAGGAGCTCCAGCGCTACCTCCGGGACGTCGCCGACCACGTCACCCACATCAGCGAGCGCGTGGACGGCTTCCGCCAGGCCCTCACGGAGATCCTCACCGTGAACGCGACCCTGGTGACCCAGCAGCAGAACGCGGAGATGCGGGCGCTGGCGGAGGCCGGATTCGAGCAGAACGAGGAGGTCAAGAAGATCTCGGCGTGGGCCGCGATCCTCTTCGCCCCCACCCTCGTCGGAACGATCTACGGCATGAACTTCCACGACATGCCGGAGCTGCACTGGGCCCTCGGATACCCCTTCGCCATCGCTTTGATGGGGGTCGTCTGTGTCACCTTGTACCTCATCTTCAAGCGAAAGGACTGGCTGTAGCTCCGGCGGCCGGGGCCGGTGAGCCCACCGCACTCAGTCCGCCGGCGGGACCCGGTCGCAGACCGAGGGGAGCCAGGTCAGGCCCGGCTTCCGGCTGAGGGTGTCGAGGGACTTCAGCAGGGACTTGAGGTCGCCGGGACGGGCGAGGAACTCGATGGTCGCCTGCGCGAAGGCGTCACGCACCGTGGGCGGCATGGCGTCGGAGGCGTCGAAGCAGTGCACCGCCCGCCGGTCGAGGAGGGTGGTGGCGAGCGAGTGGCGGTATGCGGTCACCGGCTCGTACGTCTCCAGCGGCACCTTGGCGTCGACGGAGAAGCCGGACTCCTTGGCGCTCCAGGCCCGCTGTGCCCCGGCGGAGGCCAGATAACCGATCAGCTTCTTCGCCTGGGGGGTCGCGTGCAGGAGGGCGACCAGGTCGCCGGAGACCTCCCAGGCGTCCGGGTCGCCCCTGCCGAGGAGCCGGGAGGAGGCCACGTACTCTCCGTCGACCTGCTTCCACGAGTGGGAGGCGTTGCGGATGAACGAGGCCTGGTGTTCCAGGCTGCACTGCCGCGGGTCCTTCGTGACGAACGCGGAGGCGTCCTGGTAGTCGGTCAGCAGGGCCCGCCGGACCAGGTCGTCCGGCTTCCTGCCCGCACCGACCATGGTCCCCCACTTCGTCCATGCGTTCCGGACCGCGTCGGAGTCCCAGGGGATCTCGCCCCGCGCCCACTTCTGATACGTCTGCCAGCCCGACTGCTGGAGGAGGATGTCCTCGATCCAGTCGGTGCCGGGCCAGCCGCTGGTCGCGCCGGAGCCCATGCCCAGGCACCACTGTCCCGGCTGCCGGGCGGCGTCCCGGATCTGCTGCTCGGTCATGCCGCCGGGGTGCCAGACGATGCTCTTCAGGTCGGCCTTGAGCGGGAACCAGTACACATGGCCGTCGAACGGAGTGGCCCAGGACTCGCTGAAGTCCCCCTTGGGGATGAGCTTTTCGAGGGCCTTCAGCTGGTTCTGCCGGACGTACGCGGCGAGTTCACCTGGTCCGGTGAGCACCGCCACGTCGGGCGGGGTGCCCGCCTCCACGTCGGAGCTGAGCACCTGACTCTCGGCGGAGCTGCCCTGGTAGTCGACGCGGATGTGGTACTTGCTCTCGAAGGGGGCGATCACCGCCTCCTCGAAGTTCTTCTGGTCCTCGCCCGTCCAGTTGGCCAGCAGGGTGACGGTCGGCTCCCGGCCGTAGACGCGGACGCCCACGACGACGAGGGCCGCCAGCAGGGCCAGACAGCTCGCCACGACCGTGACCGTGCGGACGGTCAGCCGGGGCGCGCTCACCGCGGCCTGAACCGGTAGTCGTTGATGTGCTGTCGCAGGCCGGTCTCGGCCAGCATCATGAGCAGGCCCCCTCCGATCACGATCCATACGGCCGCCGCCGCGCGGAAGCCGGTGTGTGCCAGGTTGGCCGCGGTCTGCCGCCCCGCTTCGGTGATGGCGGACGGTTCGGACAGCTGCCCGTGGAGCAGCCCGCGGGTGTCCGACATGCCGTCGTGCGTCCACAGGGTGAACAGCGTCAGGGTCACGGCTCCCACGACCAGCAGGGCGCCGGCCGCCAGCAGTTCGCGGTTGTACTTACGCCGGAACCGCCGGCGCAGATAGACCTGGGTCTCCGCCAGGGCCGCCGCCAGGGCGAGGACAAGGAGCACGACGACGCTCCAGCCGAGCCACAGCGTCCAGCCGAAGCCGGTCTGCCGCTTCACCACGCCCTGCTGGTCCTTCTGCAGCTGATCGAGCCGGGTCCTTATGCCCGAGTGCCTGTCCTCGAGGACGCTGGTCGCATAGCTGAGGTAGGCGTCGCGCAGCACGCCCGCGGGTTCGAGCTGCGCCTTCTGGACCATGCCGTGGTACACGGTGATCAGGTCGGCGACCGTCTGCAGGGCCTGCCGGCCCGCAGGCCCGCCGACGTCGTCGGCGGCCGCGACGGCCAGGCTGCGGGCGGCGACGGAGATCTGCTTCTGGAACTCGCTGGTGGACGGTGTTCGGGCGGTGGCCTCCTGCTGGGCCTGGGCGAGCGCGTACTGCGCGGTGTCGACGGCGAGGACGCCCGGCGCGCTGGAGGTGCGCAGCGGGTCCGCGTCGCCGTGCACCCCCTCGTAGGAGAAGAAGAGGCAGAGCGTCAGCACGGCGGTGAGTGCCAGCAGCAGCCGGCGGCGCAGGGCCAGGTCGTGGGCGGTCGTGCTGGCGCCGTCCGGCGGGCGGTGCCGGCCGCCGAGGACCCGCTCCAGGAGCCGGGGCAGCGGGCTGGGCGCGGCGGACGTTCTCGTGTCCCGGGGCGGGGTGTCCGTGCTCATGCGGACTCCTCGAGCCGTCTGCCGCAGTCGCCGCCGCAGTACAGGGAGCCTGCCGGGCCCAGCCACTTGCAGTCCGGGCACTCCACGAGGTCCTCGCCGCCCTCACCGGCCGCGCCGGGGGCGTCGGGTCCGGCCGGGGGCCCTTGCGCGGCGGCCGCCGGGTCCGGTGGGGTGGTCATGGCGCTGGAGAGGATCAGATGCTGCCAGTCGACGTCTTTGAGCCCCTCGCGCACGGCGATCCGGCCCCCGGGCTCCCGTCCCTCGTCCGTGATCTGCCGCAGGGCGCGCAGCAGTTGGGGATCGTCGAGCTCCCTGGCCAGCGCCAGGGCCCGGCCGAGTTCGGCGTCCGCCTCCGTCCGGCCGTCCGCGCCGCGCAGCCACGCCCGGTAGGCCCGGGCCACGGCCGCGCCGGACTGCTCGTACAGCTGGTGGCGCCGGATGGCCGGATGCTGCCGGGAGGCGTCGGCGGGGTTGTCGGTCCAGTGCACCAGGACCGGCTGCGGTGCGGGCAGCCGTACGGTGCGGCCGAAGTCGGGGACGAGCAGTTCCACGGCGGCGAGCTGGAGGTCCTCGCCGAGGTCCCGGCCGGACGGGTCGGCGGTGAGGACGACCTGGTACTGCCGGACCTCGTCGCCCCAGCCCCGGGTGACGTACTCGGCTCCGCGCTCGCCCGACCCGGTGCTGACGGTGAGGAGTTCCTGTTCGGCCGGCACGACCTGCTTGACCTGCCGGATCACCGTGCCCGGGGTGGGAACGAGCCGGATGCGCAGTTCGGGGACGGCCGTGCCGAGCAGGCCGTTGACCAACTCCTCGTAGGCGGCGGGCAGTTCCGATTCGTGGCGGACCGCGGCCGCCCGTCCGTGCAGCCGCCGGGCGATGCGCAGCAGTACGTCGGCGTCCCAGCCGTCGCCGATGCCCCAGGCGTCGCAGATGAACCGGCCGTCGCAGGCGTCGAGTGCGGTGTCCAGCCGCATGGCGGCCCGGTCGTCGTGCTCGTTGCGGCCGTCGGTGAGCAGCAGGACGTGCTTGATGGGGGCGTCCTGGCCGTTGAGCAGCCGGCGGGCGAGGTCGAGCCAGGTGCCGATGGCGGTGCCGCCGTCCGCGTCCAGGACCCGTACGGCGTACTCGGCGGCGTCGCGCTGCCGGGGGTCGGCGACGGCCATCGCCTCGGCGCCGGGGGCGGGGTGGACCACGGTCGCGTCGAAGCGGCCGGACAGCACGGCGAAGGCGGTGCGGTCGGGCAGCAGTCGTACGGCCGCCACCGTGGCGTCCTTGGCGGCGCGCAGTTTCGTGTCGGGGTGGAGCATCGACCTGGAGGTGTCGATGATCAGCACCTCGGCGAGGGCGGCCCCCGAGCCGCGGGGCCGCCCCGGCAGCGGTCCGGCCCCGGCGTGGGTGACCCGGATCTCCAGGATGGCGTGCATCTCCTGGTCCCCCGGCGGTCCGGCGGCCGTCGGTACGGCGGACAGGTACTTGTTCTGGCCGACCGCCAGTGTCACCTCGATGCCACCGGCCTCGCTCATCGCTGTGTTCCCCCCTCGACGGCTCGTCATTGCGTCTGTTCAGAAGGTGGTCATGGGCCGGACGGCGTTGGCCAGGTCGAGCAGGCGTCCGTGTTCGTCGGCGGTGCGGGCCTGGCCGGCCAGGTGCCGGAAGGACTGTTCGAGGAGCGTGCGCAGCGTGTCCTCGGCGCCGGACCCGAGCACGGTCCCGGTGGGGAAATCCGGTCCCCATCCCTGCGGCGGCCGGCGGCCGAGGGCGTTCTCCCGCACCTCGGCGACCAGCCGGGCCCGGGACTCGCCGTCGGCCGCTCCACCGTCCAGGCGCAGCTCGGGCAGCCGCCGGACCGCGTCCCGCAGGTCGGCCACGGACGGCGCCCGGCCGTCCAGGGTGCCGGTGCGGATGCGCACCGCGGCGATTCGGGCCGCGTCGTGGTGCCGGGAGGTCGAGGGGACGTGGTCGAGGACCCGTACCGCCTCGTCCCGCTGTCCGGAGGCCAGATGGCCGCGGGCCAGCCCGAAGGCGGCCGCGGCATGGGCGGAGTCCCGCTGCCAGACGGCCTCGTGGAACTTCATGGCCCGGGCGGTCCGAGGATCGCGCTGCCCCCGGGTGCCCCGCTGCGCCTGGGACTCGCGCAGCCGCTCCGCGCAGTAGCCGAGGGCGAGCTTGGGGACGTATTCGCCGGGCAGGGCCCGGTAGACCGCCTCGAAGCAGCCGCCGGCGTGGCTCACCTCGTCCTTGCTCAGGTGCAGGACGCCGCGGTGCCAGGCGATCCGCCAGTCGTACTTGGCGTCCTGCGCGCCGAGTTGGGCCTCGGCCTCGTGCAGCCAGCTCTCGGCGTCGCCCTGGCTGCCGTTCCTCAGATAGGCGCGGCACAGCCACAGCGCGGTCTCGGGGGTGCCCAGCCGTGACTCGCGGCGCCACTGTTCGGCGACGCGGTCCGGGGCGTCCGGCGGGAAGGTGTCGAGCAGCAGGGCGGCGCCGTCGGCGGGGTCCGGGACTGGCTGGGGCAGGGCGGCGGCCACCTCGTGGGCGGGCGGCGGGCTGATGTCCAGTTCACCGGGGCGGGCGGCGGGGCGGGCCGTCCAGTGGGCCAGGGAGGGGATCGCGCCGAGCCCGGCGTCGAGGGAGGCGTCGGTGGGGCGGAACCGGGTGGAGCTCTCGGGGAGCTGTTCGCCGAACCGCAGCGAGCGGAACTCCCTCAGCACCTCCCACACTTGACGGGACATCTCGGCCGCCGAGCGGAACCGGGCCCGGGGTTCGGCATGGGTCGCCCGGTCGATCAGACGCCGGAAGGAGTCGGGGGCGAGGCCGCGGGCCGGTTCCGCGCTGCGGGCCAGGGCCTGCAGCGTCATGCCGACGGTGTAGAGGTCGCTGTCGACGTGCCAGCCGCGCTTCTCGATCTCCGACTGCGGCGGGGCGAAGGTGCTCGTGTACACATAGGCGGAGGTGCGGTCGCCGATCGCACGCACCGCGCCGAGGTCGATGACCTTGATGCCACGCCCGAAGTGGATGACGTTGGCGGGCTTCATGTCGCAGTAGAGCAGCCCTCGTTCGTGCATGTACTGGAGCGCGCCGAGGATCTTGCACCCGTAGGTCAGCACATGGTCGAGGCGGGGGCGGCCCTTGAAGAGCCGCTCCGCGTCCTCGTCGTCGAAGAGGTGCTGCAGGGAGCGGCCGCCGATGTAGTCCATGACCAGATGGCCGGTGGGCGACTGGCCGGGCACCTCGTGTTCGGCGTAGGTGATGATGCGGACGATGTCGGGGTGGTGCAGCGCGGTGAGCGAGCGGCGTTCCTCCACGGCGTTGCGGCGGGCGAGCGCGTCATGGACGTTGATCAGTCCTTTGAGCACCACGCGGTGCCCCTCGGCGCGGGTGTCCTCGGCGAGATGGATCCAGCCGAGACCGCCGCGGGCGAGGCAGCCGAGGATCCGGTAGTGGTCGGCGACGATCTGGCCGGGGTGGAGCTGGGGCAGGAAGGAGTAGGGCGTGCCGCAGCGCGGGCAGCGGCCGGAGGACCGGGCGGGCTGTCCCCCGTAGCCGACGCCGATCATCATCGTGCAGCCGTCGGCGCCGCAGCGGCGTCCGCCGGTGGGGGGCCTCGGGTCCTCGACGACGGGGTGCGCGGGGACGGGTACGTCGGGCAGTACGACGAGTCCGTGCTGGTCGAGGTCGCCGACCCCGGCGACGGCGTGGACCGCTGCGTGGCCGGGCGGTTCGGGGCCGGTCTGCGCCGGCTCGCCGGGGTCGCTCGGCACCGGCTGCGGTGGTAACTCGCCGATGAGTGCCGGCTTGCGCCCGCAGGTGTCGCAGAAGCCGGTGGCCATGAGGCGGCCCGCGCAGCCGGCGTGGGTGCATGACGTCACGCTGTGCCCTCCCTGCCGGAGTCGTCGGTGCCGTACGCCTGTGGGTGCCCGGAGCAGTACGCGACGAACCGCCCGACCGCGTGCTCCGCCGCGTCGACGTCGCACGGGGTCTCGCGCAGCAGTGCCGAGGCGGTCGCGTAGAGCTCGTACGCCATGAGGTTGCGCTCGGCCCGCGCCGGGTCGGCCTTCCGCTTGGACAGCTCCCACACCGAGGCGACCCGGCCGCGCAGTTCGTCGCGGCGCGCGATGCCGGCGTCCAGCAGCGCGGCCGCCCGCTCCAGCCGCCGTGTCCGGCGCGCTGCCGCGGCCTCGTAGACGAACAGGTCGTCGGCCCGCGACGGTTCCGTCTCCCGGCCGGCGGCCTCGGCCAGTTGCCCGCGCAGCAGGCGGGTGAGCGGGATGCCGCGCCGGGCCCGGTCGATCAGATGCCTGGTCTCGGGATCCCCGCCGGGCAGTACCCGGCCGAGGCGCTCGTCGAGGGCGGGTCCGAGCCGGTCCACGATCCGGTCGAGGTCCGTGCGCAGCCGGGCCCAGCGGTCGGCGAGCGGCCGGTGCACGAGCATGTCCGCGGCCTGTGCGGCGCGGCCGTTCGGGGCGCGGAACACCAGGAGCAGTCTCGCTCCCTGTTCGGCGAGCCGCTCCAGCATCCCGAGCAGCGGGTCGGGTTCGGCGGCCTCGTCGACGCCGACGAGGACGGCGGCGAGCGTGATGCCCATCGCCACGATCTGCTCGGGCAGCGGGACGGCGGTGTCCCTCGGGGTGCCGAGCCGCTGCGCGATCCGGTCCATGACCTGAGCGACCGTCAATCCCTTGACCACGAGGGCGAGATCGTGTCCGCCCGGCGGCGGGACGGTCTCGCGCGGATCGCCGGCGAAGCGGCTGGTGTTGTCACGGGTGCGCAGTTCGCGGTCGGCCAGTGTGACCGCCCGCCTCAGGGTCCAGGCGCGGCGGCCGCGCACCGGGACGACGGTGACGAGCACCGGCCAGCCCTCGCCGCGGAACCAGCCGGCCAGTTCGGTGGCGAACGGCACGTCGAGTTCGCCGGTGCTCTCCTTGGGGTGCAGCCTCGGGTCGACGGCGGACGGGCCGACCGTCCATGCGGCGACCTGCGGGAGATGGCGCAGGATGGTCTCGGTGGGACTCATGTAGGTGAACGCGGATCCCTGCCCCGCGTCGACGCTGAGCACGATGCCGATGAGCTCGCCGGTCGCGTAGTCGACCACTCCCCCGCCGCTGAACCCGGGTCCCGCGAGTTCGCCGGGCGTCTCGGGGCGAAGCTGCACCTGGCTGTCCCGGCCGCGCCCCCCGACCAGGGTGGCGCTGTGCCATCTGCCCCCGTCGTCGCCCTCCGGGAAGCCGTACATGCCCACGCCCTCGCGCGAGGCCGCGAGCCGGCACAGCCGGGTGGTCTGCCGGGCGGGGCGCGGCTCGGCCAGCCGCAGCAGGGCCAGGTCTCCGGTGCGGTCGCCGAACGAGTCCTCCTGCTGCGGAACGTACTCGTCGGGGCTGACCGTGGCGGCGACCGCCGGTACGCCCGGCACACCGACGAAGTGGACGACATACCGTTCGCCCGGGCTGACCACATGGGCTCCGGTGAGCACCCGGTCGGGCCCGAGCAGCACACCGGCGCCCACGACCGGCCCTCCGGCCTGCTGAATCCGTGCAACCCAACGCGGAGTTTCCATCCGCGACTTGACGGCTCGTTCCCCCGTGCGCGTCATGTTTTCCGAGGTTACTCCCCGTACCCGTCCGGTACCACTGGGATGCGCTGGGACTTGACAGACGGTGGGTGTCCGGGGCGACGAGCGGTACGGAGCACGGCGACGGCGATCCGCGGGGCGGGGCTACGCAGGGGCCGTGGCCGCCCGCCAGCCGGTCCAGTGCCGGACGGTGACGGCGATCACCGGGCCCGTCGGCGGGTGGTCGCGATACTCGGGGTACTTGTCGCGGAGCAGGGCGAGGGCGGCGGTGTACGCGGCCCGGTCGGGTGCCTCGGGTGCGTCGGGCGCGATGACGCGGGCGTCGCCGTCGGCGCGGACCCACCACAGGCGGTCCCAGTCCTCGTCGTACAGGTCCGCGAGCAGACACACGGACGGCCGGCCGGCGATGTTGCGCAGCCGCTTCAGCCGGGTCGTGGTCTTCGGCTTGTGGTCGACGGCGGTCACGATCCCGTCGGTGCCGTGCGCGGCGAACACGACCGGCACCAGATGGGGGCGCCCGTCCGCGTCCACGGTCGCCAGCCGCGCCACCCGGGCCGCGGCGAACCGCCGCCGTGCCTCGTCCGCCGTCATGTCCGGCACCGTCGCACCTCCGCCGCCGACGCGGCTGTCAGTACCCGTCCAGCGCGTCGAGCACATCGTCGTCCGTCAGTTGTCCGAAGTCGTCGTACCACTGGCCGACGGCCGAGAAGCCGTACGGCTGGTGCAGACAGACCACGTCGTCGGCCTCTTCGCCCAGCAGGGCGAGCGAGTCCGGTGCGCCGACGGGGACGGCCAGGACGACCCGTGCGGGGCCCTGGCGCCGTACGTGGCGCAGCGCGGCGCGCGCGGTCGAGCCGGTGGCCAGTCCGTCGTCGACGACGATCACCGTACGTCCCCGCAGGTCCGGCGGCGGACGGCCCTTCCGGTAGCGCCGCTCACGGCGGTGGAGTTCCTGCCGCTCCCGCTCCACCGTCGGGGCGAGGGACTCCTCGGTCAGGCCCAGCCCGTCCAGGGTGCCCGCGTCGTAGAGCGGAGGGTCGTCACCGGCGATCGCGCCGACGCCGAACTCCTCGTGGTGCGGGGCGCCGATCTTGCGTACGAGCAGTACGTCGAGCGGTGCCTCGAGCACCCGGGCGACCTCCGCGGCCACCGCGACGCCGCCTCTGGGGAGGGCCAGCACGACGGGTTCGGGCAGGTCGCCCTTGTCCCGCAGGTCTCGGAGCCGTTCGGCGAGTTCGCGTCCGGCCTGCTTTCGGTCCTGGAAGCGCATGGGTCGTCCTCTCGCTGGAGGTCGGTCCTCGTCTTCCATGGTGATACGGGCCACCGGTCACTTCTATACACATCATCTATACCCGCTGTGTACAGTCCGCCCACGGCTCTGTGGACCAAGAAGCTTCCGACCGAGAAGACGTCGAGACGGGGATCGGGGTTGCGTCGCACCGCACTGACCGCCGCGGCCCTCTCCCTGGCGCTCGCGCTCACCGGCTGCGCGGACACCGACACGACCGCGCCCGGCGCCGCCCGCGCCCAGGCCGCCTCCGGCTCCCCGGCCGCCCGGTTCGGGACCGTCGACTGCCGCGAGGCCAACGGAGCGAAGTCGGAGTGAATGGGGGTACCCCCTCCGGGGGAGCATCGCGCTCACCTTCGACGCAGGGCCCAGCGAGAACTCGGCCCGGCTCCTGGACATCCTCAAGGCGAAGCAGGTCCCGGCGACCTTCTTCCTGCTCGGCAAGCGGCACATCGTGAAGTACCCGGAGCTGTCAGGGTGAGGATCTTGTGGTCCCAGGTGTGGCTGGCGACCTCGTGGCCCTCGGCGGCCATGCGCTCGACGACTGCACGACGACGGACTTCGCGCTGATCACCAAGCGCGTCCTCGCGCAGGCGTCCCGCGACGGGATCATCCTGCTGCACGACATCTACCAGGGCACCGTGCCCGCCGTGCCCGGCATCATCGACGCCCTGAAGGAGCGCGGGTACGTGTTCGTGACCGTGCCGCAGCTGCTCGCGCCCGGGAAGGCCGAGCCGGGGAAGGTGTACCACCCCTAGTACGGCACCGGGGCGCCCCTCACCAGGTCAGATGGAGCTCACGCGGAGACCGGTGGATCAGCGTGGGCCGCATGGTGACGGGGTGCCCGTCGGCCGGCCTCAGTCCGGGCAGCCTGCGCGTCAACTCCTCAAGCGTGATGCGCAGTTGCTCGCGGGCCAGCTGTGCCCCGGGGCAGGCGTGCGCGCCGAAGCCGAAGGCGAGGTGGCGGCCCGGGGTGCGGGTGATGTCGAAGTCGTCGGGGCGGGGACGGCACGAGCCGTCCCGGTTGGCCGCGCCGAACGCTACGAACACCGTTGCCCCGGCGGGGAGTTCGGTGCCCGCGAGGGTGACCGGGCGGGTGGTGATCCGGCGGAAGCCCTGGAGCGGGCCGTCGTGGCGCAGCGCCTCCTCGACCGCCGCCGGAACCCTTTGGGGCTCCGCACACAGCAGCTCCCACTGGGACCGGTGCCGCATCAGGTGCAGGACGGTGGTGCCGATCAGCGCGGTCGTGGTGAGGTGCCCGGCGATCAGCAGGTTCTGCAGATGGGCGACGGCCTCGTGCCGCTGGTCCAGGGTGAGTCCGTCCTGACCGGGGCCCGCCACGGAGGCGACGATCTCCGTGCAGAGATCCTCGCGCGGCCGCGCGTACCGGTCCCGGACGCAGCGGTCGAGGACGTGCTGCATCGCCACCACGTCCTCGGCGGCGGTCGACTGCTCCGCCTCCTCCAGGGGCCGGAACAGCAGTTCCTCGGCACGATGTCCGCCGTGTACGACCACGGGCACGTCGGCCGGGCCGAGGCCGACGATCCGCCCGATGACCTCACCGGGCAGCCGCCTGGCAAAGCCGGACATCAGCTCCACGCGCCCGTCTTCGACGAAGCCGTCGACGAGGGCGGCGGCACGCTCGGCGGCGTACGGCACCTGCGCGGCGACGCGGGCGGGTGAGAGCGCGCGGACGAGCGGCGCCCGTAACCGCTGGTGCCGCTCGCCGTCCGAGGTGACCACCACGGGCCGCCCGCCGAACCCGCCGCCGAGCACGGCGAGCGCGGCGGGCGACGGGAGCACGTCCGGCCTGAGCGCGTTCGCCGACGAGAAGTCCTCGGTACGGCGAAGCACTTCGCGTACGTCGGAGTCCCTGGCCACCAGCCACGCGTCGAGCTCGGCGACATGGGTGAGCCCCTCGGCCGTCCGGGCCCGCGTGTAGAGCGGATAGGGGTCGCTCATCAACTCGTCCAGCCTGTCGTGCTGTTCGCGGTCCACGACGCCCTCCCGAACGCTGGTACGGGGACGCGCTCATGGTGCCGTACGGCTCCACGGGCACGACAGGGGACGTACGGGGCGATGCGCGACCGGTGCCGTCACCGGTGTCAGAACACCACCGTCCAGCCTTCCCGCGCGGCCTGGTCGCCGGTGTAGGACACCCCGTCCACCTTCAGTCCGGCGGCGTCCAGCAGGGTGATCTGGCCGCCGTGGTTGCCGAGTTGGACGCCGTTGGAGAGGGCGACCGGCAGCACGCCGCCCGGAGCGAGCCGGCCGGCGGGTACCGCCGCCTGCCGGCCCACGCGGTCGACGAGGTGCCAGCCGGTCAGATCGACCGGGTCGGGCGAGGCGTTGAGCAGCGTGACGGTCTCGGCCTCGGGCGCCGGGCCGACCGGGTTGACCAGGGCCGCCACGATGCGGACGGGCTGGCCGCCGGGCACGGGACGCGAGGTGTCGACCTCCTCGATGGGCTGACCGGTGACGTCGTCCGTGTGCCAGGCCTGGCTCTGGAAAGCGAGGAAGATGGCGACCCAGCGGTTCTGCGCCGGGAAGCGGATCAGCATCCCGCCGTCCTGCCACACGCCGTCGTCCTTCTTGAAGCGGCCGCTGTTGCCCTGGTTCATATGGATGTCGTGGACGCCGTTGCCCGGCAGGAAGCCGAACACCTTGTCCTTAATCTTCGGTTCGGGGCCGAAGCGTTCACCGAAGAGGTGCATTCGGGCGTCGCGGTCCTCGATCGCGCGGTTCACATAGTGGTCGAGGAGGTCGGCGAGGTCGTTGTCGGGACCGGACGCGTCGGCCGGGAGCGTGCGCATCTTTCCCGGGTCGAAGAGGTTCCCGCGCACGAAGTCGAGGTTGGGTCCGCCGGGGCCCGACGGCAGCGCGTTCCAGCCGCTCGGCAGGCCGGCCAGACGGGCCGTCACGGGATGCTGGAAGTCCTCGTCGATGAGGTAGAGCAGTTCGGAGGGCCTCTGCTGCGACAGGACGTTGACGGCGGCGCGGTAGTGCGTCCCCGTGTCGTCGGTGAGATGGATCTGGTAGTGCGGAGTGTCGGCGGCGCCCTCGCGCCGGGTGTCGACGGCCCGCGTGATCAGTACGCCATAGGCTTTCAACGGCATGACGACCAACTCCCCCTGGGGCAGACGGAATGCCCGCCCGTACGAGGAATGGTAGGAGAACGCGGCTGCTGCGCCGCCCGATCGTGCGGGATCCCGCCGCACTGACCAGCGTACGCCCGCTTACGAGGCCCTCGCTAGTGCAACTGCCCGAGGCGACTCGGGCCCCATCTCGGGCAACCGCTTCCCTAAGATCGTTGCGTGGTCACCTTCCAGCTCGAACGCACGGCACCGCTGCCGATCGACGAGGCGTGGCGCCGGCTCACGGAGTGGCCCCGGCACGCCGACGTCGTCCCGCTGACCCGGATCACCGTGGTCACCGACCCGCCGACCCGGGAGGGCACGCGCTTCGTGGCCCGTACCGGCATCGGTCCGCTCTCCGTGACCGACCCGATGGAGGTCACCGACTGGCGCCCGCCGAGCGACGGCGAGTCCGGTCTGTGCCGCCTCGTCAAACACGGGCGGCTGGTCCTCGGCTGGGCCGAGTTGGAGGTACGCCCGGGACCGGGCGGCCGTACCCGCGTCCTGTGGCGGGAGGAACTACGCCTGCGCGGCCTCCCGAAGCTGTTCGACCCGCTGCTGGACCGGACGGCCCGGGCGATGTTCGGCCGGGCGCTGAACAGCCTGCTCAGGAGGGCGTGAACGGCGGGCCGTCGCCGAGCCGCGGAACGGGCCCGCCGGAAGGCACACTTCGGCGCCGGTGATGTCTCGGCGGGCAGCCGCGACGGCCGACGAAGGCCGCACGCCCACGCGTCAGCGGCCGGGCAGTGCCCAAGAGCTCACCCGACCGGGGTGCGCAAGCGGCCGTGCTCGCCGGTCCCGGCCACGGCCCCTTCGCGCCGCACGACCCGCGAGCACCTCACGCCGGCGCCGGGACCCGGCTCGAGAACCGCGGCACGACCACGTGAACGGCCGGGCTCGCCGGCAGCGTTCACGCCAATTCCCTGCCGCCCGGCCTGGGGACCCGGCTGTCCGCACGCCTCCCGGCTTGCAGTACCCAGGGGAGCGTCGTCGCCGCTGCGGCGCGCGGGTCCCGGACTCGTGACGATGCCGCTTGTCCCGCCCTTCGTGACGGACAGGGCGTCGGTCGCCGGTGGCCACCTCCGGCCCACTGTGTCCCGCGGGGGCGCCGACACATCAGCCATCGCTCCGGCCGTCCGGAGCGGGTCTCCGTGACGGCCCCTCAGGCCACCGAACCGATCCGGGCCGCCGGTATCGATGTCGTGTCGTGGTGGATCGGTGTGTGCGCGCCCGTGAGGGACACGCCGCTGCCGCCGCGTCGGCCCGCGACGATCTCGGAGGCGATCGACAGGGCCGTCTCCTCGGGGGTCCGGGCTCCCAGGTCGAGCCCGATGGGGGACCTGAGTCGCGCCAGCTCCAGTTCGGTGACGCCGACTTCACGCAGGCGCTCGTTGCGGTCCAGATGGGTCCGGCGGGAGCCCATCGCGCCGACGTAGGCCACGGGCAGCCGCAGGGCGAGCCTCAGCAGCGGAACGTCGAACTTGGCGTCGTGGGTGAGCACGCACAGGACGGTACGGCCGTCGACGTCCGTGCGCTCCAGGTACTTGTGCGGCCACTCGACGACGATCTCGTCGGCCTCGGGAAAACGGGTCCGGGTGGCGAACACCGGCCGGGCGTCGCACACCGTCACGTGGTAGCCAAGGAACTTGCCGATGCGGACCAGTGCGGAGGCGAAGTCGATCGCGCCGAAGACGATCATCCGGGGCGGCGGCACCGACGATTCGACCAGCACGGTGAGCGGGGCGCCGCAGCGTGAGCCCTGCTCACCGATCTCCAGGGTGCCGGTGCGGCCCGCGTCCAGGAAGGCGCCGGCCTCGGCGGCGACGGTGCGGTCCAGTTCGGGGTGGGCGCCGAAGCCGCCGTCGTACGAGCCGTCGGGGCGGACGAGCAGGGCCCGGCCCCGCAGCTCCGCCGGGCCCGACACGATCCGCGCGACCGCCGCGGCCTCCCCTTGTGCGGCGGCGGCCAGCGCGGCCGCCACCACCGGTCGGGCGGGATCGGCCGCCCGTACCGGGGTGACGAGGATGTCGATGATGCCGCCGCAGGTCAGGCCGACGGCAAAGGCGTCCTCGTCGCTGTACCCGAAGCGCTCCAGGACGGTCTCGCCGTCCTCGAGCGCCTGTCGGCACAGTTCGTACACGGCACCCTCCACACAGCCGCCGGAGACCGAGCCGATCGCCGTGCCGGCGGCGTCCACCGCGAGGGCGGCACCCGGCTGGCGCGGGGCGCTGCCGCCGACCGCCACCACGGTGGCCACGGCGAAGTCGCGTCCCTGCTCGACCCACCGGTTGAGCTCCTCGGCGATGTCCAGCATCTCTCGGTCTCCTTAACGACGGTTGTGTGGAGGGACTTTCGGAGAGTGGCTAGTGCACGCCGAGCCAGCCCTCAATGGGATTGAGGGCGAAATAGACCAGGAAGATCCCTGTCAGGCCCCACATGAACGCCCCGATCTCCCGGGCCTTGCCCTGCGCGGCCTTGATGGCGACGTAGGAGATGACGCCTGCGGCCACGCCCGCGGTGATGGAGTACGTGAACGGCATCAGAACGACCGTCAGGAAGACCGGGATCGCGGTGGCCCGGTCGGCCCAGTCCACGTGCCGTGCGTTCATCAGCATCATCGCGCCGATGACGACCAGCGCGGCGGAGGCGACTTCCTGCGGGACGATCGCCGTCAGCGGGGTGAAGAAGAGACAGGCCGCGAAGAACAGACCGGTGACGACCGAGGCGAGACCCGTGCGGGCGCCCTCGCCTACGCCGGTGGCCGACTCGATGAACACGGTCTGGCCGGAGCCGCCCGCGACACCGCCGATCGCACCGCCCGCGCCGTCGATGAACAG
The DNA here is from genome assembly GCF_032656585.1 of Streptomyces herbicida. NCBI lineage: Bacteria > Bacillati > Actinomycetota > Actinomycetes > Kitasatosporales > Streptomycetaceae > Streptomyces > Streptomyces herbicida. The sequence goes on along the minus strand of NZ_JAUYWJ010000007.1, from coordinate 300,305 downwards.
CGCCTTGGACAGGCCCGGCATGCGGCCCTTGTCGTCGGCCAGTCCGGCCTCGGTGCCGACGCCGATGATGGTGGCCATCGCGTCGAAGAACCCGGCGAGCACGAGCGTGAAGACGATCATTCCCACGGTCATCGCGCCGACCTTGCCCCAGCCGCCGAACTCGACGTGCCCGAAGAGCGAGAAGTCGGGCATCGAGACCGCGCCGCCGTGCAGTTCGGGGGCACCGCTCGCCCACTGCTTGGGGTCGATGACACCGGCCGCGTTGAGGATCGCGGCGACGATCGTGCCGCCGACGATGCCGATGAGGATGGCGCCGGGGATGCCCCGGGCCTGGAGCATGAAGATCAGGAGCAGGGTGCCCGCGAAGAGGAGGACGGGCCAGCCGGCCAGCTCACCGGCGGGGCCGAGGGTGACCGGCGTCGCCTTGCCCTGGTGCACGAAGCCGGACTTGTAGAAGCCGATGAGGGCGATGAACAGGCCGATGCCCATGGTGATGCCGTGCTTGAGCGCGAGCGGAATCGCGTTCATGATCATCTCGCGTAGCCCGGTGACGACGAGCAGCATGATGACCACGCCGTACATCACGCACATGCCCATGGCCTGCGGCCAGGTCATCTGCGGGGCGACCTGCGAGGAAAGGACACCGGAGACGGAGAGGCCGGCGGCGAGGGCGAGCGGCACCTTGCCGGCGAATCCCATCAGCAGCGTGGTGAAGGCCGCCGCGAACGCGGTCGCGGTGATGAGGGCCTTCTGGCCGAGCGTGTCCCCCGCCGCGTCCTTGCCGGACAGGATCAGGGGGTTGAGCAGGAGGATGTACGCCATCGCCATGAAGGTGGTGACGCCGCCGCGCACCTCACGTGCGACGGAGGATCCTCTCGCGGATATGTGGAAGTACCGGTCGAGCCACGACCTGCCGGCCGGGTTGCGGGTTCCCGCACCCGCGTCCTCGGCGGTGGTCGTCGGCTCCAGAGACTGCTGGGTCATGTGGGCCTACTCCCAAGGTTCAAAGGGGCACCCGCAGCAACCGCCTCGGCGGCTACGGGATTTGGGATGGTGCTTCGGCCGCACGACCCGGGGGACGGCCCGAGACGAACGATCTGAATACTCCGGGCGGCGCGGAGTGTGTGACGTTCCGTGCGCCGCCCGGAGGGTCTGTCATGCCGTTCCGGTGAGGTGCTCCGGCCGGACCGGCGTCCTGTTCAGCTCCAGGCCCGTCGCGTTGCGGATGGCCGCGAGGACGGCAGGAGTCGAGGACAGGGTCGGCGCCTCTCCGATGCCACGGAGCCCGTACGGGGCGTGGTCGTCGGCGAGTTCGAGCACATCGACGGGGATGGTCGGCGTGTCGAGAATCGTGGGGATGAGGTAGTCCGTGAAGGAGGGGTTCCTGACCTTCGCCGTCTTCGGATCGACGATGATCTCCTCCATCACCGCCACGCCCAGGCCCTGCGTGGTGCCGCCCTGGATCTGGCCGACGACGGAGAGCGGGTTGAGCGCCTTGCCGACGTCCTGGGCACAGGCCAGCTCGATCACCTTGACCAGGCCCAGCTCGGTGTCGACCTCGACGACGGCCCGGTGCGCGGCGAAGCTGTACTGGACGTGGCCGTTGCCCTGGCCGGTGCGCAGGTCGAAGGGCTCGGTCGCGCGGTGCCGCCACTCGGCCTCGATCTCGACCGCGTCGTCGCCGAGGACGTCCACCAGGTCGGCGAGCACCTCACCGCCGTCGGTGACGACCTTGCCGCCCTCGAGCAGCAGCTCCGCCGTCGCCCAAGCGGGGTGGTACGTACCGAACTTGCGGCGCCCGATCTCCAGCACCCGGTCGCGCACCAGCTCGCAGGAGTTCTTCACGGCGCCGCCGGTGACGTACGTCTGCCGGGAGGCCGAGGTCGAACCCGCCGAGCCCACCTGGGTGTCGGCCGGGTGGATGGTCACCTGGGCGACGCCCAGCTCGGTGCGGGCGATCTGCGCATGGACCGTGACACCGCCCTGGCCGACCTCCGCCATGGCCGTGTGCACGGTGGCCACGGGCTCGCCCGCGATGACCTCCATGCGGACCTTGGCGGTGGAGTAGTCGTCGAAGCCCTCGGAGAAGCCGACGTTCTTGATGCCGACCGCGTAGCCGATGCCGCGGACGACGCCTTCGCCGTGCGTGGTGTTGGACAGACCGCCGGGCAGCTGCCGTACGTCGGCGCCCTCGCTGCTCTCCCACTGGCGCTCCGGCGGCAGCGGCATCGCCTTGACGCGGCGCAGGAGCTCGGCGACCGGGGCCGGGGAGTCGACGGGCTGCCCCGTCGGCATGATGGTTCCCTGCTCCATGGCGTTCAGCTGCCGCAGCTCGACCGGGTCCATGCCGAGCTTCTTCGCCAGCTTGTCCATCTGCGCCTCGTAGGCGAAGCACGCCTGGACCGCGCCGAAGCCGCGCATGGCGCCGCAGGGCGGGTTGTTGGTGTAGAGGGCGATGGCCTCGATCTCGACGTCGTCGACGATGTAGGGCCCGATGCCGAGGGACGCGGCGTTGCCGACGACGGCCGGGGAGGCGGAGGCGTACGCGCCGCCGTCCAGGACGATGCGGCACTTCACATGCGTCAGCTTGCCGTCCTTCGTGGCCCCGTGTTCGTAGTGGAGCTTGGCCGGGTGGCGGTGGACGTGCCCGAAGAAGGACTCGAACCGGTTGTAGACGATCTTGACGGGCTTGCCGGTGCGCAGCGCCAGCAGGCAGGCGTGGATCTGCATCGACAGGTCCTCGCGGCCGCCGAACGCGCCGCCGACGCCGGCCAGCGTCATGCGCACCTTGTCCTCGGGCAGGCCGAGCACGGGCGCGATCTGCCGCAGGTCGCTGTGCAGCCACTGGGTGGCGATGTAGAGGTGGACCCCGCCGTCCTCCTCCGGCACCGCGAGGCCGGACTCGGGGCCGAGGAAGGCCTGGTCCTGCATGCCGAAGGTGTACTCGCCCTCGACGATCACGTCCGCCCGCCCGCGGGCCGCCGCCACGTCACCGCGCGTGATCGGCTGGCGGTGGACGATGTTGGGGTGCGGGACGTGGCCGATGTGGTGGTCGGTGCGGTTCTCGTGGACGAGGATCGCGTCCGGGGCCGTCGCGGAGGCCTCGTCGGTGATGACCGGCAGTTCGCGGTACTCCACCTTGATCTTGGCGGCGGCGCGGCGGGCGGTCTCCGGGTGGTCGGCGGCGACGATCGCGACCGGCTCGCCGTGGTGGCGTACCTTGCCGTGGGCCAGGACGGGGGTGTCCTGGATCTCCAGGCCGTAGTTCTTCACGTCGGTCGGCAGGTCGTCGTACGTCATGACGGCGTAGACGCCGGGGGTCGCGAGGGCCTCGCCCGTGTCGATCGAGACGATCTCGGCGTGGGCGACCGTGGAGCGCAGGATCTGGCCCCAGAGCATGTCCTCGTGCCACATGTCCGACGAGTACGCGAACTCGCCGGTGACCTTGAGGGTGCCATCGGGGCGGAGCGTGGACTCGCCGATGCCGCCCTTGGTCTGCGAGCCCTGGGTGATCTTGGTGGGAGCGCCGTTGGTCATGGTCAGACTCCCTCGGTCTGCCGGGCGGCGGCCAGGCGGACCGCGTCCATGATCTTCTCGTAGCCCGTGCAGCGGCACAGGTTGCCCGACAGGGCCTCACGAATGTCCGCGTCGGTCGGGTTCGGGTTGCGCTCCAGCATCTCGTCGGCGGCGACGAGCAGACCCGGGGTGCAGAAGCCGCACTGGACGGCGCCCGCGTCGATGAACGCCTGCTGGATGGCGGAGAGTTCGGCGCCCTCGCCGGTCTGTGAGTCGGCGGCGGGCTTGGCCTCCCAGCCCTTGGCCTCGTCGAGCGACGTACCGCAGGCACCCGTCCCGCAGGAGCGCTGCGTGGCGTAGTCCGCCAGCCCCTCGACGGTGACGACCTCACGGCCCTCCACCTGGCCGGCCGCGACGAGGCAGGAACACACCGGCACGCCGTCCAGGCGGACCGTGCAGGAGCCGCACTCGCCCTGCTCGCAGGCGTTCTTGGAGCCGGGGAGCCCGAGGCGCTCGCGCAGGACGTAGAGCAGGGACTCGCCCTCCCAGACGTCGTCGGCTTCCTGCGGGCGTCCGTTGACAGTGAAGTTGACGCGCATTACGCAGCTCCCTCCGTGATGCGGCGGGCGCCGCGGTACGACTCCCAGGTCCAGGTGAGCGTCCGGCGGGCCATGACGCCGACCGCGTGGCGGCGATAGCTCGCGGTGCCCCGGACGTCGTCGATCGGGTTGCAGGCGGCGGAGCACAGGTCCGCGAACTGCTTGGCCACCGACGGGGTGATGATCTTTCCGTTGTCCCAGAAGCCGCCCTCTTCGAGTGCCGCGTTCAGGAAGTCCTCGGCGGTCTTCGCCCGGACCGGGGTGGGTGCTGCCGAACCGATGCCGGTGCGGACCGTGCGGGTCTCGGGGTGCAGCGCGAGACCGAAGGCGCACACGGCGATGACCATGGCGTTGCGGGTGCCGACCTTCGAGTACTGCTGCGGCCCGTCCGCCTTCTTGATGTGGACGGCGCGGATGAGCTCGTCGGGGGCGAGCGCGTTGCGCTTCACGCCGGTGTAGAAGTCGTCGATCGGGATCAGGCGCGTGCCGCGCACCGACTCGGCCTCGACCTCGGCGCCCGCCGCCAGCAGGGCCGGGTGGGCGTCGCCGGCCGGGGAGGCGGTGCCGAGGTTGCCGCCGACGCCGCCGCGGTTGCGGATCTGCGGGGAGGCGACCGTGTGCGAGGCGAGCGCCAGGCCCGGCAGTTCGGCGCGCAGGTCCTCCATGATCCGGGTGTACGGGACGGAGGCGCCCAGCCGCACGCTCTCCTCGCCCACCTCCCACTCGTAGAGGTCGCCGATGCGATTGAGGTCGAGGAGGTACTCGGGCCGCCTGTGGTCGAAATTGATCTCGACCATCACATCGGTGCCACCCGCAATCGGCACAGCGGTGGGGTGCTCGGCCTTCGCGGCGAGCGCCTCCTCCCAGCTGGCGGGGCGAAGGAAGTCCATGACCGGCTCTCTTCTTCGTCTTGGGGTCGTACGGAATGAGCCAGATCGTGTGCGGCGGGCCCGGCTCGTTCATGTGCTGTTCACGCTGAGTGGGGTCAGTACACAGCGCTGTGGTCCGAGGGGGTCAGTCACGGAAACCATGAAGGAGTTGGCTGGCCAGCACGGGCATCTTGTAGATTCGTATGAACGGAGGCCATCAGAAACCTCTTTGTTTTCCTCTGGAAACACCATCGGGTCCCCGCCCCACTGGACCCTTCAAGATTCATCGTAGTTTTCGAGACAAAGAACGGCGGCGACGAGAATGCGGCTGCGCGCACTGCTGGACACCGATGCGCTGGGTCTGCGGCTGCTCGGCGGCGAGGACGAGCTCGACCGCGCCGTGCGCGGTGTGATGACCACCGACCTGCGCGACCCCAGCCGCTATCTCTCGGGCGGGGAACTGGTGCTGACGGGGCTGGCCTGGCGCCGGGACGCGGAGGACTCCGAGCCGTTCGTACGGATACTGGTACAGGCGGGCGTGGCCGCCCTGGCCGCCGGTGAGGCCGAGCTCGGAGACGTGCCGGACGACCTGGTGCTGGCCTGTGCCCGGCACCGGCTGCCCCTGTTCGCGGTGCATGAGTCGGTTGCGTTCGCAACGATTACCGAGCATGTGGTTCGGCAGGTCTCGGGCGAGCGGGCCGGCGATCTGGCGGCCGTGGTCGACCGGCACCGCCGGATGATGACCTCGGGCCCGGCGGGCGGCGGCCCGGACGTGGTCCTGGACCTCCTCGGCTCCGACCTGGACCTGCGGGCCTGGGTGCTCTCCCCCACCGGGCGGCTGATCGCGGGCTCCAAGGTCGCGGGCCCGGCCCTGCCCCCGGAGACCTGCGCCAGGCTCGCCGCCGAGCATCTGTCCGCCGTGCGCACCGGCCGTCGCGGACCGCACCGGGTGCTGCTGGGCTCCGCGCCCGCGTCCACGTATTCACTCTTCCCGATCCGCAGCAGCGGCCGCTCCCCGCAGGCGGCCCGGGACGTGCGCGAGACGGTGCTGTCGGACTGGCTGCTCGCCGTGGAGGCGGACGCCGGGGACTGGCCCGAGGAGCGCCTGGACCTGCTCCAGGGCGTCACCCAGCTGATCTCGGTCGAGCGGGACCGGCGGGACGCGTCGCGCACGGTGCGGCGGCGGCTCGCGCAGGAGGTCCTCGAGCTGGTGCAGACGGGCGCTGCACCCGCCGAGATCGCCGCGCGTCTGCGGGTGGCCGCACCGGTGCTGCTGCCCGGTCTCGGGACCGCCCCGCACTGGCAGGTGGTCGTGGCCCGGGTCGAGTGGGACAGCGGCGAGGTCGAGGGCGGCCCGGTCGCCCAGTCGCTGCTGGAGGAGATCCTGGTCGACCCCCTCGCCACCGGCCCCGAGCCCTCCGACCGGATCGCCGTCGCCCACACGGGTGCGGAGGCGGTCGCGCTGGTCCCGCTGCCGGCCGTCTCGTCCGAGCACGACGGCTCGGAGGCCGGGATCCTCGCGGACGAGCTCCTGGAGTCCGTACGGGACCCGCTGTCGGCGGGCCTGGGCGACGACGGGCGGGTCACGCTGGGCGTCAGCGCGGCCGTGCACTCGGCGGAGGGGCTGCGGGGCGCGCTGGAGGAGGCGCGGCACGCGCGGCGGGTGGCCGCGGCGCGTCCCGGACGGGTGTGCGCGGCGGGCCACCAGGAGCTGGCCTCGCACGTGCTGCTGCTGCCGTTCGTGCCGGACGACGTCCGCCGGGCCTTCACCGCCCGCCTCCTGGACCCGCTGCGCGACTACGACCGCCGCCACCGCGCCGAGCTGATCCCGACGCTGGAGGCGTTCCTGGACTGCGACGGCTCCTGGACCCGCTGCGCCACCCGTCTCCACCTGCACGTCAACACGCTGCGCTATCGCGTGGGGCGAATCGAGCAGTTGACGGGACGGGACCTGTCCCGGCTGGAGGACAAGCTCGATTTCTTCCTGGCGCTGCGGATGAGCTGAGGCCGCCCGGGCGCGCGACGGCGGCGCGCCAACTGGTGGCGTGATCCCACGACTTTGTGAAATTATTCACCCACCCTCTTGGCCAGGCCAGGCGATTGATGCTGGAATGCCGCCACCACTCAACAGCTCGATGGCGCGCTCGGGGAGGGCAACGTGGCGCATACCGCCATGTCTGGTAACGGAACGACCGCCGGTGACGATCCTCTCCAGACCGCGGTATGGCGGCTGCGCTCGCGGGCCTGCTGGGCCGACGCGGCCGCGCTGCTCCCGCCGGACGGCGCGGCGGCCACGCTGCAACGGGCCGGGCTGCTGGTCGAGCGGTGTCTCTACACCGAGCGGGGCTGGGAGGAGGCCGAGGACGCGCTGCGTTCGGCCGAGGCGCAGGCCCGCAGCGACGAGGAGCGGGGCGCGGCCGCTTGTGAACGCGGGCAACTTGCGTACGCGGCCACGCTGCTCGGGGTGCGGGACCGGGCCGACGAGGCGCGGGCGGCCCTGGGGCGGGCGGCGGCACTGCTCCCTCCGGGGGCGCCGGGCCGGGCCCTGCTGGACTTCCGGCGCGGTCTGCTCGCCGAGAACCTGGCCCGTTCCCCGCAGGCGGCGCTGGCCGCGTACCGCCGCGCCCACGCGGCCGCCGCCGCGCACTCCGACCCACTGCTGCTGTCCTTCACCTGGCGCCATCTCGCCGGGCTTGCGCTGCGCAACGGCGAGTTGGCGGAGGCGCGGCACGGATTTGCCGAATCCCTGCGCATCCGGGAGGAGTTGGGCTATCTGGTGGGCACGGCACCGGCCCTCGCCTCACTGGCCGACGCGGAGTCGGAGCCGGAGGCGTCCCGGCTGCGGGAGGAGGCCCGCCGGCTGTTCCGCCTGCTCGGCGGCGTACCGACCTGGCTGGCCCGCCAGTTGGCCCCGCCGGCTCCGGGGGCGGCCACGGTCTGAGGACGGGCCCAGAGGAAACTGAGAGGTTCCTGTGCCAGGCTGACGCGCCCCGACCCCGTTCAGGAGTGCCCCCCGATGAGCCTCGTCAACGGCCTGCCCGCACATGTCCTGCTCGTCCATTTCGTCATCGTGCTCGTTCCGCTGACCGCGCTGGCGCTGGTGGTCTGCGCCTGGTGGCCGAAGGCCGCCCGGCGGCTGGGCCCGCTGCTGCCCCTGCTCGCCCTCGTCTCGCTCGTGAGCGTGCCGCTGACCACTCAGGCCGGCGAGTGGCTGGAGGAGCACGTCGACGGCAACGCCCTGGTCCGGCGGCACGCCGAACTCGGCGACGGGCTGCTGCCCTGGGCCGCGGGCCTGTTCGTCCTGGCGGCGGCCGTCTGGTGGGCGGGGCGCCGCCAGGCCGAGCCGGACGCGGATCGGGCCGGCTCGGCCGGCTCCGCGCGCCGTTACGCCCTGCCCGTGCGGATGGCGTTCGCCGTGCTGTCACTGGCCGTGGCCACGGGTGCGGTCCTGGACGTGTACCGCATCGGCGACTCCGGCGCGAAGGCCGCCTGGCACGACGGCTTCTCAAAGACCGCGAGCGACACGGGGTCCGAGGACGACGGCTCCTGACCCACCGCGGGCCCGCCCCGGTCACCTCCCACACGGGCAGCAGCGCGGGCCCCGGACACCACTCAGGCCACGCCGGACACCGGTCAGGCCACTTCGGCGACCAACACCGCGCACCGGTACGCCCTGGCCCGCACCACCGGCTCCGACACCTTCGGACCCCGGTCGTTCGTGGTGTTCGTGAGGCTGTCGTGCCGGGCGGCCTTTGCGCATCGCCCGGTCCAGCCCGGCCCCGGCACGCCCGCGTCAGGCCCGTAGATGTCGCGGCACCGCGGGCACTCGCCGCTGCGTCTCCTGCGTCGGTGGCAGGTCCTGCTTGTCCTGCGCCACCAGCGCCGGCGCCTCCCGTTCACACGGAGTGAGCCGTTCCAGAGGAGCGCGGCGGCGGCGCGGCGCGCTCAGGCCGCGCCCGCGAAGTGTTCGCCCACCAGGGCGCGTACGACGTCCAGGTCCCGCGCGATCAGGGCCTCCAGCAGTGCCGTGTGCTCCGCCGCGTCGGCGATGAGGTCGGCGTGACCCGGGCGTGCCGGGCCGCCGACCAGGGGCCACTGGGAGCGGCGGTGCAGGTCCTCGGCGATCCGGACGAGCTGTTCGTTGCCGGAGAGGGCAAGGAGCGCGCTGTGGAAGGCGCGGTCGGACTCCGCGTAGGTGGCACGGCAGCCGGAGGACGCGGCGCGCGCGGTGTCCTCGGCGAGGGGCCGCAGCTCGGCCCAGCGCGCGGCGGGCACCGTACGGGCGAGCCGCAGCATCACCGGCACCTCGATCAGCGCGCGGATCTCGGCCAGCTCGGCCAGCTCCCGGGCGCCCCGCTCGACCACCCGGAACCCGCGGTTCGGCACGACCTCGACCGCACCCTCGAGCGCGAGCTGCTGCATGGCCTCCCGCACGGGCGTCGCGGAGACCCCGAACCGGTCGCCCAGCGCGGGCGCCGAGTACACCTCGCCGGGCTTCAGCTCCCCCGTCACGAGCGCGGAGCGCAGCGCGTCGAGGATCTGGCCGCGCACGGACGAGCGCTGCACGACCGCCCGCGGCTGCGGAATCGGCCGCTCGCTGTGCGTGTGCTCGCCGCGGGCCTGGGGTGTCGAGGTGTCGCGCTCGCGTGCCACGTCCGCGGCGCGCGGCTGCGCGGGCACCCGGGCGGCATCCGCCGGTCGATCAGGAATCCCCGTTCCGGCGGAGCCGTGTGCGCTCTGCTTCACGGGGGTCCTCCTCCGGGTTGTCGGCACTTGGGCTATTAACGGCGGGTTGTTACTCGCCCGTCAAGCACCTTAGGCGCACAAGCCGACAGTTCAAATTCCGAACGAAGCGAGTAAGGTAAGCCTTACCTTTTCACCCGTCCGTGATCACTGATCGGTGGTTCCGCCATGCCCGCTGCCGCCTCGGCCGTCTCCGCCGCGTACGCCCGCCTCACCGAGGCCTACCCGGGGCTGGCCGTCACGGAGCTGGGCCCCGGGGACGCGGAACTCCGCGGCGACGGCTGGGTCCCGGCCGCCTCGCTCGCGGACGGCACGGACGGCCTCGACGCCTTCCTCGCATGGGACGAGGCACAGGTGCTACGGGACTACGGACAGCGAGCCCGCCCGGACGTCATCGCGAGCTTCGGGCTGCACCGGTACGCCTGGCCCGCCTGCCTGCTGATCACCGTGCCCTGGTTCCTGCACCGCCGGGTGCCCCGCCTCCCCGTGACGCATGTCTCCTACGACCGCACCGCCGGCCGCATGGCCATACGCCCCGCCTCCTTCACCTGCCTCCCCGGCGACCCCGCGGCAGCACTGCCCGGCGCGGTCGTGGTGCCCGACGAGGAGGCGCTGCGGGCTCAGGTGCGGGCCGCGGTGGCCGAGCACCTGGAACCCGTCCTCGCGGCGTTCGGGCCGCGCATGCGCCGGCGCGGGCGCGCGCTGTGGGGCATGGCGACCGACGAGGTGATCGAGGGGCTCTGGTACGTCGCCCACCTCCTCGGCGAGCAGGAGCGGGCCATGCGCGAGCTGGAGCTGCTACTGCCGGGGGTGACCCGCCCCTACGTCGGCTCCGCCGCCTTCCGTGTGCTGACCGGACCCGACGGCGAGGCGCTGCCCACCCGGGACCGGGCCAGCTGCTGCATGTTCTACACCCTCAGGCCGCAGGACACCTGCGCCACCTGCCCGCGCACCTGCGACGCCGACCGCGTCGCCAAACTCGCTGCCGCGGCCGCTTGATGCACCCTCAGGACTACGGCACGGCCCGCTGTCCACTAGGATCACCGCGACTGGGACACCCCTGCGGAGACAGGCAGTTCACAACTTCCTCACTTTTCTCAGGAACTTTCCGTGGAACCATTCGTACGGGTAGTCTTATTCGAACTCAACTCCCGCCCCTCAAGCGGCAGTTCGAGCAGAACGCCGCCCTGGGCATCCCCTTGCACTTCGTTGGCGGCCTCTTGCCCCGAAACCCCCTGAGGGCCGGTGGGATTGGGCCACTATGGCGGGCGATACGCCCTATCCCAATGCAAGGGACCCCAGATGAGAGACATATCGCTGAACTGGCTGCTTCCGGGCGCCGTACTGCTCCTGGGCATGCTGGCGGCGGTTGCGGTGCTTGCGCGCGGTAAGCGCTCCTCGGGGAAGGACGCGAGCGCGGACGACTCGTGGGAGCGCAGCGAGGAGCGCCGCCGGCGCAAGGAGGCCATATACGGCACCGCCTCCTATGTCCTTCTGTTCTGCTGTGCGGCGGTTGCCGCGGCACTCTCCTTCCACGGCCTGGTCGGCTTCGGCCAGCAGAACCTCGGCCTCACCGACGGCTGGGAGTACCTGGTGCCGTTCGGCCTCGACGGCGCGGCCATGTTCTGCTCCGTCCTCGCGGTGCGCGAGGCCAGCCACGGTGACGCGGCCCTCGGCTCCCGGATCCTCGTATGGACGTTCGCGGGCGCCGCGGCCTGGTTCAACTGGGTGCACGCACCCCGGGGCATCGGCCACGACGGCGCCCCCCAGTTCTTCTCCGGCATGTCGCTGTCGGCCGCCGTGCTCTTCGACCGCGCCCTGAAGCAGACCCGCCGGGCCGCGCTGCGCGAGCAGGGCCTGGTGCCCCGTCCGCTGCCGCAGATCCGTATCGTCCGCTGGCTGCGGGCCCCCCGCGAGACCTACAAGGCCTGGTCGCTGATGCTCCTCGAGGGTGTGCGCAGCCTGGACGAGGCGGTCGAGGAGGTGCGCGAGGACCAGCGTCAGAAGGAGCAGACGCGGCTGCGCCGCCGCGAGCAGCAGCGGGTCGAGCGTGCCCAGCTCAAGGCGATCAGCCGCGGGCACCGCGGTTTCGTCGGCCGCGGCGCCGGCCGGCAGATGGAGGTGCACGAGGTGGAACGCGGTTCCTCCCAGGTCACTGCGGAGCCTGCCATATCCGCGCCGGAACCGCTGCCCGTGCGCTCTCGGCCCTCCCTTCAGCCCGTCCGCAAAGGGTCTGACCCCATCACGGTCGACCTGACCGCGGAGGACGACACCATGGCGCTGCCGCGGCTCGACTCCCTCGAGCGCAAGCTCAAGGATCTTGAGCAGCAGTTCGGCTAGGTCCTGTCCGGCCGCGGCCGGACACCACTTGGGACGGGGGCGTGACCTCGGTGGTCACGCCCCCGTCCCGTTGTCGTGACTCACGCGGCTTCCGCGCCGAGTTCGAACCACACCGACTTCCCCACCCCGTGCGCCCGTACGCCCCATGCGTCCGCGAGGGACTGCACCAGCACCAGACCCCTGCCGTGTGTGCCCTCGTCGGCCTTCGGCGCGCACATCCTCGGCCTGCGGGCGACGAAGTCCCGTACCTCCACACGCAGTCCACGCGGTCCGAGAACGACCGTCAGGACGGCATCGTGGTCGGTGTGGACGAGGGCGTTGGTGACAAGTTCGCTGGTGAGCAGTTCGGCGATCTCGGAGCGACCCGGCTTCCCCCAGTGCCTCAGGAGTTCGCGCAGTGCCCTGCGTGTCTCGGGCACCTCCCGCAGGTCCGCGCGCCCCAGCCGGCGCCTGAGTTGCGGTGCGCGCGTCTGCTCCACGACGTTGATGTTGACGGTCTCTTCCCCCACTGCCTTCGCCGAGGAGGCCCCGATCGCCACGGGACCGCCCCCTCGTGCCTGCCTCTTCATGACCCCCGCCCGCACGCTGTTGCCGGTACCCCTCCTGATCGAACACCTTCACGGGGATCCATGCCCCGTCCGACGGGGGGCAGTCATGTCGAAATGTCAACAACCAGCTCTTCGGCCACGGTTGAAGGGCACTTCAGGGCAGAGTCCAGTGCCGTTGGGTCCAGGTTCCGGACCCGGGGCGTGCGGTACGCCGCCACGGGTGTCCCGTCAAGGGCCTACCGATTCCGGTCTGCCGATCCGGCCGCGGCCACCGCGGACACTGGGCACGCGATTCACCGCAGGGACGATTCTGCAGGGCCGGTGAAACTGGCCGGAATCAAATGGTCCCCACAGCCTGACGAGCCCGTCAGGGCCGGGGCACGTTCCGCAGGTTGGAGCGGGCCATCTGCAGCATGCGCCCCACCCCGCCGTCCAGCACCATCTTCGACGCGGACAGGGCGAACCCCTTGACCATCTCGGCCCTGATCCTGGGCGGGATGGACAGGGCGTTGGGGTCGGTGACGACGTCGACGAGGGCCGGCCCGGGGTGCTTGAAGGCGTCCCTCAGCGCGCCGACGAGCTGCTTGGGCTTCTCGACCCGGATTCCGAAGGCACCGCAGGCACGGGCCACGGCGGCGAAATCCGGGTTGGTGTTCGTCGTTCCGTACGAGGGCAGTCCCGCGACCAGCATCTCCAACTCGACCATGCTCAGGGAGGAGTTGTTGAACAGCACGACCTTCACCGGCAGGTCGTACTGCACCAGGGTCAGGAAGTCGCCCATCAGCATGGAGAACCCGCCGTCCCCGGACATCGACACGACCTGCCGCCCCCGGTCGGTGAACTGCGCCCCGATCGCCATCGGCAGGGCGTTCGCCATCGAGCCGTGCGAGAAGGAACCGATCACCCGGCGGCGGCCGTTGGGCGAGATGTAGCGGGCGGCCCAGACGTTGCACATACCGGTGTCGACGGTGAACACCGCGTCCTCGGCGGCGAGTTCGTCGAGCACGGAGGCCACGTACTCGGGATGGATCGGGACGTGCTTCTCCACCTTCCGGGTGTACGCCCTGACCACACCCTCCAGCGCGTCCGCGTGCTTCTTCAGCATCCGGTCGAGGAAACGCCGGTCGTCCTTGGGCCGCACCCGCGGGATGAGACAGCGCAGGGTCTCGCGCACATCGCCCCACACGGCGAGGTCGAGGCGGGAGCGGCGGCCGAGCACCTCGGGCCGCACGTCGACCTGGGCGATGGCGACGTCGTCGGGCAGGAACGCGTTGTACGGGAAGTCGGTGCCGAGCAGGATCAGCAGATCGCACTCATGGGTGGCCTCGTACGCGGCGCCGTAGCCGAGCAGACCGCTCATGCCGACGTCGTACGGGTTGTCGTACTGGATCCACTCCTTGCCGCGCAGCGCGTGTCCCACCGGGGACTTGACCTTCCCCGCGAACTCCATCACCTCGGCGTGCGCGCCCGCCGTGCCGCTGCCGCAGAACAGGGTGACCCTCTCGGCCCTGTCGATCATCTCGACGAGCCGGTCGATCTCGGCGTCGCCCGGGCGCACGGAGGGCCGGGAGGTGACCAGGGCGGTCTCGGCGGTCTTGTCCGGGGCGGGTTCGTCGGCGATGTCGCCGGGCAGGGAGACCACGCTCACACCCCGCTGCCCGACCGCGTGCTGGATGGCGGTCTGCAGCAGCCGGGGCATCTGCTTGGGGCTGGAGATCAGCTCGCTGTAGTGGCTGCACTCGCTGAACAGCCGGTCGGGGTGGGTCTCCTGGAAGTAGCCGAGGCCGATCTCGCTGGACGGGATGTGCGAGGCGAGGGCGAGCACCGGGGCCATGGAGCGGTGGGCGTCGTACAGGCCGTTGATGAGGTGCAGATTGCCGGGGCCGCAGGAGCCGGCGCAGGCCGCCAGCTTCCCGGTGATCTGCGCCTCGGCACCCGCCGCGAAGGCGGCCGTCTCCTCGTGCCGCACATGGATCCAGTCGATGGCGGAGTTGCGGCGGACGGCGTCGACGACCGGGTTGAGGCTGTCGCCGACGACGCCGTACAGGCGGCGTACGCCGGCGCGGACGAGGATATCGACGAACTGCTCGGCGACGTTCTGCTTGGCCATGGCTCTCGCGTGCCCCTTCGTCTCCGGGGTAACCGTCCGGTGCCATCGGGTGCCGTCCGGTGCCGTCGGGTCTCTGCGAGATCCATGAATTCACAGGGCGCGCGGTTACGCCTCCCAGACGGCGGCCACCGTACGGTCGTCGGCGTACCCCTTCACCCGCACCTGGGTGTCCGCGAGGAACGCGGCCAGACCGGGCGGGGTGCCACCGGACCAGCGCCGGGCCAGGTAGGCGCAGAGGGCGGGCTCGCCGCGCAGCGGGTCGGCCAGGCCACCGCTGCACATCAGCAGCGCATCGCCCGGACGGGCGACCGAGGCGCGGAACCGGAAGGGTTCGCGAGGTGGTTCGGGGGCCGGCTCGTACGGGCTCGGGGGCGTCGGGATCCCCAGGTCCATGGTGAGCCGGTCCCCCTCCGGGGTCTCGGACGGCGGCGAGCCGAACCCGACCACGGCCTCACCGGTGGTGTCCGCGGCCGTGACCCGTGGCTCGATGTCCTGCCACTCCCCGTTCCGCAGCCGGAACAGCCCGCCTTCGCCGATCCCGAAGAACACGCGCGTACGGCACTCCGGGTGGGCCGGCAGCAGCAGACAGCGCAGGGTCGCCGAGTACTCCTCCGGGTCGATGCCCTGCTCGGCGGCGCTGGCCCGGAGCTTGCCGAGGCTGCGGTCGGTGAGCCGGTGCAGGCCGGACTTCAGGTCACCGCGCCGGGCGGCCCGGATGTCCTCGCCGAGCCGCTGGTGACTGCGCCCGACGGCCCGCCCGAGCCACTGACACGCCTCCGACGCCGCCCGGTGTGCCCCCGGCGTGGCCCGCGCGCCGGTCGCCAGGGCCACGAGGATCAGCGCCTGCTCCCCCGACCCGAACCGCGCGGTGAGCAACGAGTCGCGGCGCGGCTCCCCCCGATACCGCGCGGAGTCCCCCCGCACGGATACGGCCCGCAGCGTGCACGCCCCGTAACGGGCCCCGTCGAGCACCGTGTCCGCGACCAGATCATCGAGCTCATCGGGATCGGCGACCGGCAACGCGGTGGGTTCGGCGTCATAGGTGGGCGGCCCGGATCCGACGTAGTCGACGGTGGCGGCGGCCGGCGGAACGACGGGCAGATCGAGCTGAGTGGCAGCACGGGGGCCCTGCCGGGCGGGGGTTGCGACGACAGGCTCCGGACGGACGTCGTCACCCGGCCCGACGGCCTCGCCGGAGGCACCCCACTGAGAGGCGCCCGCCTCGGCGCGGGGCGCCGGAACATCCCGCCCCGCAGAGCGCCCGGAGGTGTCCTCCCCGGTGAAGGGCGCCGGCGCTGGGACGTCCCGTCGCCCGGCAAGCTCTCCGCCGGAGCGTGCGGAAGCCTCCCGCACAGCGGCGTCACGGTCGGTGAACTCCGCCGCCGCATCCCGGCGGACGGTGCCCTCTGCGGCCTGGGGAGGCGGGGAATCCCGGGTGGGTGTCTCTCCGACAGAGCGCCCGGAGGCATCCCTGTGGGCCGCGCCCCGGTCGGCGGGCTCGGCCGAGCCGCCCCACCGGGAGGTGTCACCTCCGGCCGAGGGCGCTCGAGCAACCCGGCCGGCCTCGGCCTCTCCGGCGGAAGCCGCGGAGGCGCCGCCCCGTGGGGCCGACTCGGTGGAACCGGCACGCCCCGGGGCCGGTCCGGGTGTGCGGTCCGGCGACTCCCTGAAGCCCGGGGGCTTGGGACCCGGTGGGAATGTCGCGGGGCCCTCGGGTGCCTCGGGCGTCGGCTTCCAGGAGCCGCGCTGCCGTGGGGGTCCCTCGCGCGGCGCGGTGGGTGCGCATTGCGGTGGGACCGTGGATTCCACTGCGGGGGCCGCGTCCGAGGGGCCGTCCCCCCGTGCGGTACCCGGTCGTGGATCGACCGTGTCCGCCGCCGAGGCGAACCGGTCGTCCAGGGAATCGGCCGTGGCCGTGGGCCCGGCGTCGTCGGTGGAGTCGTCGTACAGCTGCCCCCACCAATCGTCCTCGCGACGGGTGGGCCTACCCCCCTGCTGGCTCATGCCCCTAATTGTCCACCGCACGGGCCGCATGAAAACGGGGCATCCCGAAAATCCGGCGCACCTGCCGCTCTCGCACGCCGTGCCGAGGGACGCGGCGAACTGCCGTACGAGGCAAGGCGATACGCACAACGCCGCCGGCGGCCACACGAGCGACGAGGTCTGCGCGCTGGTCACCGGCCACCCGGTGGTCGTCTCCGGCATGGACAACGACGCCGAGGTGCGGGCGGCCGGACGCGGGGTCCGCTACCGGGTGGTCGTCGAGCGGGCCGTGCTCGACCGGCCGGACGGCATGACCGGGCTGACCGCGGCACTGGGCCGGGACGAGCGGGTACGGGTGGTGGACCGGGTGCCGACCAAGCTGGTCGTCGCCGACCGCACGCCGGCCATGGTGCCGCTCACCTCGCACACCGCCGAACCGGCCGCCCTGGTCGTGCACGCCGGCGGCTTGCTGGAGCTGCTCTCCGGGCTGTTCGAGTCGGTGTGGCGGGACGCGCTGCCGCTGCGGCTGGGTGCGCACGGGGTCTGCGGGGAGCAGCCGGACGGCCCCGACGGCGCCGATCTGGAGGTGCTCTCGCTGCTGCTCGCCGGGCACGCCTGCGAGCGGGGCTGGGTGGCCCGGGGCGACCCCTGACCCACTGCTTGACCTGCGCCGCCGCCCGGGCTCCGGCACGCTGGGCAGATGGGCGTGCCCGAGCTCCTGCTGGTCGGCCTGGTGATCGTGCTCGGCCTGTGCGGAGTGCTGGTGCCGGGTGTGCCGGGGTCGTGGCTGGTGTGGGCCGCGGTGCTGTGGTGGGCGTTGCAGGATCCGCAGCCGCTGGCCTGGGGTGTCCTGGTGGGTGCCACCGTCGTACTGCTCCTGTCCATGGTGGTGCGCTGGGCGCTCCCGCCCCGGCGGCTGCGCGAGAGCGGCGCCACACCCCGGATGGGGGTGTACGCGGGCGCCGGGGCCTTCCTCGGCTTCTTCCTGCTCCCCGTGCTGGGCGCGATCCCCGGGTTCATGGCCGGGATCTACCTCCATGAACGCCTGCGTCTGGGCCGTCACGGCGAGGCCATGGCCGCGCTGCGTACGACGATGCGCTCGGGCGGCTTCAGCGTGCTGACGGAGCTGTTCGCCTGCCTGCTGATCGCGGGGGCGTGGCTGGGCGCCGTGATCAGGGGCTGACGCGTCAGCCGAGGACGGCCGGGTCCACGGTGTCGGCGAGGGCCCGCATCCCCGCGTCGTTGAAGTGCAGATGGTCGCCCGGGTCGTAGTCGGGCCGGATCCGCTCGGGCGACGCCGGGTCGCGGACGGTGGCGTCGAAGTCGGCGACGGCGTCGAAGACACCGCCCGTGCGGATGAGGGCGTTGACCTTCTGCCGTACCGCCTCACGGGCCGCCGTGAAGTCGGTGTAACCGCCGTAGGGCGTGAGGGTCCCGCCGACGACCCGGATGCCGTGGGCGTGCGCGCGGGACACGATCTCGCGGTACGCCTCCACGAAGGCGGCCGGGTCGCTCGCCTCCGGCGTGCCCTTGATGTCGTTGATGCCCTCGAGGACGATCAGCGCGCGCACGCCGGCCCGGGACAGCGCGTCGGCGTCCAGCCGGGACAGCGCGCCGGGCCCGACGCCGTCCCGCAGCAGGCGGTTGCCGCCGATGCCCGCGTTGAGGACGCCCAGCCGACGGCTCTGGAGGCGTTCGGCGAGCCGGTCGGGCCAGCGGTGATTGGCGTCGGCGGTGGAGCCGTTGCCGTCGGTGAGGGAGTCCCCGAAGGCGACGACGCTGCCGACGGCCGGGCCGCGCACGTCGACGCCGGCGACGTAGTACCAGTAGCGGGTTTTGGCCGAGTAGGCCGTGCCGTCCTCGTCGGCGGCCCGCTCCTCGCCCTGCGCGGCGACGTAGCTGGTCTGGAGGGCCGTGCGGTGGTACGTCGCGGGGCCCGAGTCGGCGGGCGTGAAGACCGTGACCAGCAGATCGGCGGCGGCCGGTACGGTCAGCGGCACCGGGTCGGTGAGCACGTCCCAGCCCGGCGGCACGGTGACGGTCTCGGCCCCGCTGAAGGTGGCGACGCGCATCGAACCGGCTACGGCTGCCGGGCCGCCGCCCGCCCGCCGCAGGGCGACCGTGACCGCGCCCAGCGTCAGGGGCGCGCTGCCGAACCGGTTGCTCAGCCTGATCCGCACGGCCGTCCCGCCGACACTGGTGTGCACGACGTTGCGGATGGCGGCGCCGGGAAGCGCGGCAGCGGTCCCCGAGGGGGCGGTCTCCCAGGTCCCGGTCCAGACGGACGACAGTACGGGAGCCGTGTCGGCCGTCGCCGTCGTCGCGGTGGCGCCGAAGAACAGCACAAGCAGCAGTACGAGAACCCGCCCGGCCTTGACCATGTGTGCGTCCGCCCTTCCCCGTCGCCCGCTCGAGGCGACGGTGACACACGGCCCCGGAAAGGCAGCGGAACTTCACCGTCGAAAACACCCGCACGGCCCAGCCGGGGCCGGTCCGGACCAGGCCGACGGCAGCCGATGTGCCGGGCGGGGCGGGCGTGTTCGGCTGGTGCCACGACCGGATTCAGCGAGGCCGACCGGGCAAGTCCGGCGTCGCAGCGGCTGCCTGGAGGAGGACAGGGTCTAGGCACCCGCCGGGCCGAGCGCCCCCTCCATCGTCAGCAGCGACACCTTCCGGTCGAGGCCGCCCGCATAGCCGGTCAGGGATCCGTCCGCGCCGATCACGCGGTGGCACGGGCGGAGGACCAGCAGGGGATTGGCGCCGATCGCGCCGCCGACGGCCCGCACGGCGGCGCGGGAGGCGCCGATCCGTGTGGCGATCTCACCGTACGTCGTGGTCGCGCCGTACGGGACGGAGTCGAGGGCGGCCCAGACCCGCTCCCGGAACTCGGTGCCCTCGGTCCGCAACTCCAGCCGGAACTCCTTGAGTTCACCGGCGAAGTAGGCGGCGAGCTGCTCCTCGGCCGCCCGGAACGGCCCGCGGTCCTGCCGCCAGTCCGCCAGGACCGTTCGGCCGCCCTTCTGCCCGGGCACGGACAGCGAGGTCAGGGCCCCGTCCGGGGCGGCGGTGAGCAGAAGCGGGCCGAGGGGCCCGTCCACCCGGGTCCAGTAGGTCATGCGGACTCCAACTCCTTTTCCACACACAGGTGTTGTACGGCGTAGGAACGCCAGGGCCGCCAGCCGTCGGGCACGTCCTCGCCCGGCGGGGCCACGTCGGGGTCGCCGAGGGCACGGACCCGGACGGCGGCGACGACGGCCGGGTCCATACCGGGCAGGGCGAGCAGCGCCGCCTCGGCGTCGTCCCGGTCGGCGCCCGGATCGAGCCGTACGGTGCCGTCGGCGAGCGCGGTGGCCAGCGCACCCAGGGTGCCGTGCGGCTCGGCGTCCGCGAGGACGGCGGGCTCGGGGAACAGATGGGTCAGGCTGCCGCTGGGGGCGTCCAGCGCCTTGCCGTACCGCAGGACGAGCCGCTCCGCCTCCGCCTGCCCGACCAGCGCCCGTACCGCGAACTCCGCCGGATCGGCGGCGCCGGGCGAGCGCAGTCCCGGCCGGGCGGCGACCAGCGGAGCGAGCGGCTCGGCGCCGCCGAGCCGCTCGTCGACGGCGTACGGATCGGCATCGAGATCGAACAGCCGGCGCAGCCGTTGCACGGCGGTCGTCAGGTCCCGCGGGTCGGTCAGATGCAGCCGGGCGTCGAGCCAGCCGCCGGGATGCGCGGCGGCGCCCGCGTTCGGGGCCCCCGTGCGCTCCTCGACGGCGACGGTCCCGGTGCCGTACGGCAGCCGCAGCGTACGCCGGTAGGTACGGCGCCCGGGCTCGCCGACGATCTCCTCGACCCCGCTCACGGCCTCGCGGGCGAGCAGGTCGAAGACGGCGCCGGACTGATACGGCCCCCGGTACGCGAGCCGCAGCGGGATCCCGGCGCCGGGGGTGGCCCGGCGCGAGCCCCGCTCCCGGGGCGCCGCGGCCCGTACCTCGGTCGGCGTCGAGGCGTACACGGCCCGTATCGTGTCGTTGAACTGGCGCACGCTGGCGAAACCGGCGGCGAAGGCGATCTCGGTGACCGACAGCTCGGTGGTCTGCAGCAGCACCCGCGCGGTGTGCGCCCGCTGCGCCCGGGCCAGCGCGACGGGACCGGCGCCGAGTTCCGCGGTGAGCTGCCGCTGCACCTGCCGCGTGCTGTAGCCCAGCCGCTCGGCGAGCCCGGCGACGCCCTCCCGGTCGACCACGCCGTCCCCGATCAGCCGCATCGCCCGGCCCACCACGTCCGCACGGACGTTCCAGTCGGCGGAGCCCGGCACGGCGTCCGGACGGCACCGCCGGCAGGCCCGGAACCCGGAGCCCTGCGCGGCGGCGGCCGTCGCGTAGAACCGCACGTTCCGCCGCTTCGGCGTCACGGCCGGGCAGCTGGGCCGGCAGTAGATCCCGGTGGTCTCGACGGCGAAGAAGAACTCCCCGTCGAACCGGGCGTCCCGGCTGCGCACGGCCTCGTACCTGGTGTCTTCGTCCATCACGCTTACAGTGTGAGCGATGGCCACCGGGCCGGGCTGGCGGATATCGGACACGCACCTGGCGGTTCCGGCCGACGCCGGCCGGCCCGTCCGGCGACGGCCGCACCGGTGCCGGGCGCCTACCGCCGGCGCCCCCGCTTCAGCTCCATCGCCGCCTTCCCTTCCGCCCCCTTCCGCTTCCAGTCCCGCCGAAGCTCCGCACGGACCCGCGCGTCGGTCTTGGCCACGATCCACTGGTTCTCCCGCATGAGCTTGCGGTAGCTCTCCAGCCGCCGCTGCGGCAGCTCCCCGGCGTCGACGGCGGCCAGCACGGCGCACCCGGGCTCCGACTCATGGGCGCAGTCGTGGAACCGGCACCGCTCCCCCAGCTCCTCGATCTCGGAGAAGACCTGGCCGACCCCGCTCTCGGCGTCCCAGAGCCCGACGCCCCGCAGTCCGGGGGTGTCGATCAGCACGCCTCCGCCGGGCAGGGCGAGCAGATTGCGTGTGGTGGTCGTGTGCCGCCCCTTGCCGTCCATGTCCCGGGTGGCCTGGACGTCCATCACATCCTGTCCGATCAGTGCGTTCGCGAGCGTCGACTTTCCCGCGCCGGACTGCCCGAGCAGTACGGAGGTGCCCCCGGCGGCGAGCGCGACGAGGACGTCGAGCCCCTCGCCGTGCAGGGCGCTGACGGTGAGCACCGGCACGCCGGGCGCGGTCGTCTCCACGTCCTGAACGAGGTACGACAGGGCCACCGCGTCCGGCACGAGGTCGGCCTTGGTGAGCACGACCACGGGCTGCGCCCCCGACTCCCAGGCCAGGGCCAGGAACCGTTCGATGCGGCCGAGGTCGAGTTCTACGGCGAGCGACACGGCGACGATCGCGTGGTCGACGTTGGCGGCGAGGATCTGCCCCTCGGACCGCTTGGAGGAGGTGGAGCGCACAAAGGCGGTACGGCGCGGCAGACACGTCCGTACATAGCGCGGGTTGCCACCGGGCTCGACGGCGACCCAGTCACCGGTGCACACGACGCGCAGCGGATCGTGCGGGGTGACGAAGGCGGTGTCCGCCCTTACGACGCCACCGGCGGTGATGACGTCGCACTGCCCGCGGTCGACGCGGACGACCCGCCCGGGCAGCAGTCCTTCGGAGTCGTACGGGGCGAACCGGTCCGCCCATGCCTCGTCCCAGCCGTAGGGGGCGAGAGCGGAGAAGACATTGCTGGAAGTCAAGGGAGACCCTTCACAAGGGTGGCCCCGGCAGGCGCGCTTCGGCGCGGAGATGAAGGAAAGGAGAGGTCAGCCGGAGACCACGGGGGTGGGATGGATGATCTGGATCCGGGCAGCGCCCAGCGCAGTGACAGTCATCACGGTCCTCACCTCCTGTTCGTCTCGGCTCGCGTCGAGGGCCGACTCGGCCTCCTTCGAGCGAGCAGAACCATAACCGGGGCCGGCACGTCACCGTCAACCGGATTTCCGCGCGCGCCGTCATTCGGCTCCGGCCGGCCGCGGCACCCCGCTACCACATCGTGTGCGTGACGAACGACCCCGACCGAAAAGTCACACCAAAACACCCAACTTCTGGGCGGAGCCCGCGAGTCGAGGACACAATGCGTGACAGGCGGCATCTTGGCCAAAAACGAACGGCGATTCGAAGGGCCCAGTCATGACATCAACCGCTGCGCGCACCGGGCCCGCTCCGCGGCCGGTGGAAGACCGCTGGCCGGAGGCCAGCCTTCTGGGCGGACTCCGCGTGGAGACGCGCAATCAGCTCATCGGACTCGGGCGGCCGGTGCGCTTCGAGGGCGGTGAACGACTGCTGCGCGAGGGCGAGTACGGCTCGCACGTCTTCCTGCTGCTGAGCGGTTGGTTCAAGGTGCTGGCCACGACGGACGACGGCCGGGAGGCGCTGATGGCCGTCCGGGCCGGTGGCGACATCGTCGGTGAACTGGCCTGCTTCGACGCACAGCCGCGTGTTGCCACGGTCGTGGCGGCCGGGTCCGGCACGGCGAAGACAATCACCCGCCAGGAGTTCCTGGCGGCTCTCGCGCGGCACGACGACGCCGCCCAGGCGGTGATGCGCGCCGTGGCGGGCAAACTGCGCTGGGCGACCCGGCGCAGACAGGAGTTCGGGGGCTGTCCGGTGAGCACCCGGGTGGCCCGGGTACTGGGTGAGCTGACCCGGGTGTACGGCCGGCCCTGCGAGGCAGGGGTCTCGATCGGGGTGTCGCTCACCCAACCGGAACTCGCGGCTCTGGTCGGGGCCTCCGAGCCGAGCGTGCACCGGGTGTTACGCATGCTGCGCGAGCATCGGATCATCGAGACCGGATACCGGCGGATCCTGGTCCGGGACGTCCCCGAACTCAGCCGGATCGCGGGTACGGACTGAGCCGCCGCGCAGCTCGTCACGTCGCCCCGGCCAGCACCAGCCATATCGCGGCCGCCACGACCATCCCGGCGACCCAGCCGACCGCGCGGGCCGTGTAGCGGTTCTTGAGCGACGCGATCCGCGCGATGGCGTCCGCCGTCGCCCAGGCCTGGGCTGCCAGCCGATCGCCGCTCGCACCGGCGTGGTCGGCGACGTCCAGTGAGAACCGGTTCGGTGCCGGGTGCCGCCCCGTGCGCGGACGGATCACCTGGACCAGCAGGTATCCCGACATGGTGAAGCCGAGGAGATACGCCAAGGTGGCGAGCCAGAAGAGCACGGCCACCGGCTCGGTCGGCGCCGGGGCACCGACCGAGCCGACCTTGGTGGCGACGACGGCCGCGAGGCCGACGTGCACGGTGACCATCGTTCCGGCCTTGGCGTCGGCCTGTTGGGTGACCTGCTGGAACGACGCCATCGCGGCGACCGCGGCCGCCAACTCCTCTGCTGCCGACGTGTGTTCGGCCATCGCTCAGTGCCCGCCGTGGTGGAAGTGATGGAAGTGGCCGCCGGGATCGTGGTGATGTGGATCCGGGTCATGGTGATGGTGCGGGACGCCAGGGTGATGAGGGTCCCGGTGATGAGGATCCGGGTGATGCGGGTCGGGGTGGTACTGGTCGTGGTGATACGGGTCCGCATGCGGAGCATCCGCGTGGTGGGCGCCGTACGGACCGGCGTGGTCCGGTCCGTCGAAGTCGTCGTCCCGGCAGCCCGTACCGGCACCGGACTCCGGCAGCGCCCACTCCCGCAGCGTCTGGGTGTGCGAGACCACGGTGGCCGCGAGATGCGCGGCGGCCAGCGCCGGAACGACGAACTCCCGCATCGCCGCACGCCCCGGCGAGTGCCCCCAGATCACCGGTTCCTGGCTCGTGTCCCTGGCAGGCGCTGATCTCGGCACGTACAGCCAGGCGTCGGCGGCGAAGTCCTTCTTCTCGGTGATCACTTCGGTCTGCCGGAAGTCGGAGGCGGGCAGCCCATGGGCCTGCTGCACGATCACGTCCCGGTAGAGCTCGTTCGGCACGGCGAGGGCCAGGTCGCTGTCCTCGTTGCGTTCCAGTGCGTTCCGCAGCCCGTCGGAGTCCACCAGGCGACTGACCAGTACCACGCAGTCGCCCAGATAGCCGCTGTCGGCCCGGGAGATGGACCCCTGCCCGAGCGCGGCCCGCATCCTCATCCGGCCGAAGGCCCCGGGCGCCCGGTTCGCCTCGTACAGGCCGTCCCGAAGCCCGAGGATCAGGGCCGGGACGGCCCGTACGAGATCGGTGCGGGACGGGAAGACCACCAGCCGCCCGTCGCCCTGCAGTTGCTGCTGCGTACGGACCCGCATGACCCGGGCGCGGCGCAGCGCGTGCTCGACGACGAGGCGGAGCCTGACCTGTGCGTCGGCCTGCTCGGTGTAGCTGTGGCGGCTGTACTGGCGCAGGTCCACGGCCATGCACAGACGCCTGCGGTAACGGGCCATCAGAGCAACGCCAGTTCGTCGACCAGGTCGCCGAGGTCGTCACCGGCCTTGCGGAGCAGCGTGTCCAGCCGGTTCAGTTCGGCGCGGCGCTCCTCGACGGCCGCCTCGCCCTGCTGACGGGCCTCCCGCGCCGACTCCACGCTGCGGGTCAGTTCGCCGGTCCGGGCGGAGAGCCCCGCGGTCACGTCACGGGCGATCGGCTCCATGGTCGTGGTGGCGAACGCCTGGGCCGCCTCGCGGGCCTGCTTGGGCGCGGCCAGTCTGATCTGGGTGGCCATCTCGCGGCCGACCGCCTCCCGCATCCTGTTCTCCAGCCGGCTGCCGGCCTCCTTGCTCTTGATGAATCCGTGGACGAGCAGGCTGCCGATCAGGGTCGGGATCCCGAACGGGGTGAACATCCAGGCCATGGCGATCGCCAGCGTGATGGGCAGGGTGCGCAGCGCCTCCTTGGCCCCGAAACGGGCACCGACCATGCCGCCCGCCACTCCGCCGAGGACGAAGCCGGCCGCCCCCGAAAGGAACCTGGTGAGCGGCTGTTCCTCCTCGCGTTCCCCGGCGCGCCCCGCGTCCCGCACCCCGGTGAGGCTGATCCGCAGCTCGTCCAGACGTGCCTCGAAGGAGTTCAGCTGAGCGTTCATCCGCTCGGCGAGCTTCTCCAGGTCCTGGTGGATCACCGGCTCCAGCGAACTGCTCACCCAGTCGGCCACCTTCTGCTCGATGGCCCTCGCGGTGCCGGCGGCGATCTCCTGGGTGACCTGTTCGGCTCGCTCGGGAACCTTGAGCGGATTCATGCCGATCTTGGTTGTCAGGGCAACCTCCGCCGCGATCGCCGGAGCCTCGTCCGCCACGGAGGCGAGGTAGCCGCCGAGCAGGGCTTCCACCCTGTCCTGGAGCATCCGGGTCTGGTTGCGGATGTCCAGCGAGATCTGCCGGGCCTGTACCTCCAGGTCGTGCAGCGGCTGCTGGGCGGCTTCCCAGCGTCGTTCCAAGTCCGCGGACTTCGTGTCGAGCAGGGCGAGTTCGTGCGGGATGTTGCGGTCGAGCTCGCGCGCGAGGCCGCGCAGGGCACGCGCCGGAGCGAGCAGCTTGACCTTGTGACGGTCCGTCACCAGATAGCGCTCCAGGGCGTGTTCCAGATCGGCCACGCCGGAGTTCTGGTAGCCGGTGGTGTCGTCGGCGATCCGGGCGCGCAGCGCGGTCTTGGCGTCGACGAAGTAGAAGCGGTTCTCGTCCCGGTCCTCACCGCGCAGTCCGACGATGCGCTGCCGCGCCCCGGCGACGACGTCGTCCCGTTCGGTGTCCTCGATGGCGTCGAAGTAGGTGAAGACGAAGAAGGGGTCGTGCGCGTCCAGGTAGGACGTGAGGAACTGCGACTCGCTGATGCTCATGGGGGCGATCGCATGCTGGAGGAAGATCACCGCATCGGCCTTGCGCAGGTGGGTGAGGGTGATCTCGTCGCGGTTGGCATGCTCGTTGAGGCCGGGCGAGTCGATGAGAACGACGTTGTGGCGGCACAGTTCCAGCGGCCAGATGACCTCGGCCCGGACGAAGGGGTTGGCCTGGTCGCGTTCCTTGCTGTTGACGGTGATGAGGGAGATGAGCTCCTCGGGGTGGACTGTCTCGGGCACCGCCGCGTCCTCCCGCCACAGCCGGGCCACCGGGGGGTCGCCGAACTTGACCTCGGTGATGACGGCGGTGGCGGGCGTCGCCTTGACCGGCAGCACTTGGGCGCCCAGCAGGGCGTTGACGAAGGTGGACTTGCCGCGGTTGAAGTCGCCGACCACCATCACGTGGAAGGCGTCGCTGTCCATCCGTTCGAGCAGCGCGGTCACAACGCCTTCCGCCCCGCTGTTGCCGATCTGCCCGGCGATCTTCCCGAGTTGCCGGCAGACCTCCATCAGCCGCAGGCGCTGGGCGTCCGCGGCGCCGTAACCCACGGCTTCCGTGGTGGTCATGGTCGTCACTCTCTCCTTCATTTCTGCAGTTCGGCCCGGATACGTGCGGTCAGGGCGGCCGCGGGTCGGGCCAGGGCCGACCAGTCGACGCCGGACCCGGGCGGGGCTTCGAGCGCCGCTCGTCTGGAGTCGTGCCAGACCACGCGGGACTGGCGCAGTTGGTCGAACACGTCGGTGTAGATGTCCGAGAGCAGGTCGACGGCCTGCCGCAGGAAAGCCGCCGTGCTGTCGTCGACCACGCGGACCAGTACGGCGTCGACCTCGCTGCGCTGCTGTTCGGTCGCGGACCGGATGGCGCCCTCGGCCAGCAGGCCGCCGATCAGGCTGAACCCCGCGCCGTAGATCATCGGTATCGGGGCCGAACGGGCGAGGGCGATGAAGTAGCCGACGATGGCGCCGCCCTGGGCGCCGAGCCGGGTCGCCAGGCGGGTCCTGGACAGGTCGGAGATCTCGCCGGTGAGCTGCGGTTCCACGGTGGGTCCGAGCCAGGCCGGGACGGGACTCGGGGAGGCGCCGGGCAGTCGCCCGGCGACCTCGGCGTCGAGCCAGTCGGTGTCGGCGGTCAGGCCGGGCAGGACGGTGCGTTCGGACCGCTGGGCCAGCACGGACAGCTCGTGCCGCAGCCGGAAGGGCAGGTCCCGCTTCCACCAGTCACCCGGGTCCTGGGCGCGTTCCAGTTCCCAGCGCAGCCGTTCGATGAGGCCGTCACGGTCCTTCTGGATCTGTTCGCGGAGCCGGGCGGTGAGAGCGAGTTGACGTTCTGTCAGATCGATACGGAGCTGCTCCCACTGCTGCTCCTCCTTCTCCAGCAGTGTCCGTGCCTGCGCAGCCCGTTCACCTGCCTCGGCATGGGACAGCCCGTCGGCCGCGAGGGCCTCGGCGGCGATCCCGGTCATCGCCTCGCAGTGGTCCGCGACCTGGGCGGCGATGCGCCGGTCACGCCACAGCGCGCGTCCGCTGCCCCGGGCGAACCCCTCCACGAGTGAGCGCAGGGCCGCGAGTTCCGGCTCTCCGCCGCCGGGCTCGGGAGCCGGCAGCACGGGGAGGGTGCCGGGCAGGTCCTCCAGGCGCTGCCCGAGGTGTCGTACGGTCTCCTCGCGGTCCTCGGGCCCGACCAGATCCAGCATGGTCACCACGACGGCGGTGAACGGGACATGGCGGCACAGCACCTCCTCCTGGAGGAGCCGGTGTTCGGTGCTGCTCATGGGAGAGACGGCCGAGACGACGAACAGAACGGCGTCGCTGGCCGCGGCCGTGCGGCGTACCTGCTCGAACTGCTCCTCGCTGCCGGAGTTGACCCCCGGCAGGTCCACCAGCTCGATACCCAGCTCCGTCAGCCAGGTGTCGGCCACGGCGGCGACCACGGCGGGCTCGGGCGGTGCCGGCTCGGGCTCGGCTCCCTGCGGCGGCCTCGGGGAGGGCAGGGAGCCGATGAGACCGTCCCACGGGTCCTCGGCGTCGAGACTGCGCACTTCGTCGTGCCCGTCCGGCCAGCTGAGCCGCAGCGACTCCACCTGGGCCGCCCGGACCGTCACCGGGGCACGGGTGACCGGGCGCGGTCCCGTCGGCAGCAGCTCGCGGCCGATCAGCCGGTTGATCAGGGTGGACTTGCCCCGGTTGAACTCGCCCACCACCGCTGTCCGGAAGAGCTGTCTGCCGCGTTCGGCGGCCAGGGCTTCCAGGGCCGTGCCGATCCGGTCCAGCCCGTATGCGTCGGCCAGTTGGCGGGCCTCTCGCAGCCAGCCGGGAGCGGCGGCGCTGACATCGGCGATGTGGGTGCTGGTGGGCGCGGGCGGTGGGGTGCCTGCGACGGGCGGGGAACCGTTGTCCATGTGATCACTGCTCCTCGGGGTCGGGGACGGTGCGGGCGGCCTCGCCGCGCAGGGCGGCGACCTTCTTGCGGCGGCGCCTGGCGCCGTCCGCTGCCTCCTCCATGGCGGCGACACCGGCGGCCAGTTCGGCGCGCCGCCGGTCGTTCTCGGCGGT
Organism: Streptomyces herbicida; assembly: GCF_032656585.1. Taxonomy (NCBI): domain Bacteria; kingdom Bacillati; phylum Actinomycetota; class Actinomycetes; order Kitasatosporales; family Streptomycetaceae; genus Streptomyces; species Streptomyces herbicida. The sequence continues at coordinate 271,281 of NZ_JAUYWJ010000007.1, read as the reverse complement.
GAGACGGGCGATCTCCGCGCCCCACTCGGCGTCGTACTGCCGGCGGAGGGCGGCGATGCTGTCGCTGACGCTCGCGCGGACCCTCAGCAGGGACTCGCTGACGAGCGTGCCGATCTCCTCGTGCGCGGCGGCGATGATCGGGCGGGCCCGCTCCAGGAACTGCTCGCGGGCCGCGTCGAGGCTGCGTTTGCCCATGAGCGCGCCGAGCGCGCCACCGATGACGGTGCCGATGCCGGGGGCGATCAGGCTGCCGGCCAGGGCTCCGGCCATCGCCCCGCCGCCGGTGCGCCAGTTGTCGCTGGCGGTCAGCTGGGTGCCGATCCCGGTCAGCGTCCGGTCGACGCCGGAGAGGTCGGGGGCGGGCAGGTCGGTCGCCGCCACCGCGGGTGCTTCGGGCGCGGCCCAGACCTCACCGGCCAGCCCGGCCAGGGCGCTGTACTCGGTGGTGAAGTCGCGCGCCAGTTCCTCGGCTCCGGATGTCAGCAGCTCGCCGGCCCGGTCCGCCGCGGTCCGCACGGCCCGCTCGGCCTCTTCCCGTAAGTGGAGCCGGACGATGCGGGAGACGTTTCCGGTCGCCTCGGCCATGTTGCCGATCTTGTTTCCGGCGACGGCGTCGGCCACCTTCGTCTCCAGCGTCGCCCGGGACGCCGTCGGAATACCGGCCGAGGCGGCGTGGCTCAGCTCGCTCCCGGCCCGGTCCAGGGTGCGCTGGGCCCAGGTGTCCAGAAAGGCCGGGAAGTCCGGCAGGGACAGGGCAGCCAGCCCACGCTCCGTACGGCTGAGTTCGGCGCGCTGGGACTCCGCGGACTCCTCCACCGCGGAGAGCAGCTCCGAGAGCAGCCCGAGCACCGTGGCCGCGATGGCGAACTGCCGTTTCTCAGCCGCCAGTTCAGCGATCCGTGCCTCTACGGCGAGGAACCCCCCGAGATGCCCTTCCGTGTCGGGCCCGCGGACGCCGGGCGTGGTGATCTCCTTCAGTGCCTGCCCCGGAGCACAGGGCAGCAGCACCGGGTCACTGATCCCCAGTTCCTTCAGCCGGTTCTCGACGACCTCGACGACCTCGGCCCGTTCGTCCTCGTCGAGCAGGTCGATTTTGGTGAGCACGAAGGCGCACCGGTCCTGGTGGTCCAGCAGCGGCCCGCTCAGGAACTCCACCAGCGTCATCGACATCGCGGCGACGGCAGGCACCACGACCAGTGCCAGGTCGGCCTGCCGGGCGGCCGCAACGGCCAGTTCCCGATGCCCCCGGTTGGTCACGCTGAACCCCGGGGTGTCGAGCACCGCCGTATCGCCGCCCAGCAGCCGGACGGGCGACAGGACCTCCAAGTCCCGTACCTGTGCGGCCAATTCGGTGGTCAGCACGCGCTCGAGGGCATGCTCCAGATCGCCCGGCCGGGACGTATGACGCAGCCCCGTCCACCGGGCGAGCGCGGCGGACGGCCAGGTCAGCACATCGTCGTCGGCCGTGCGGATCACCACGCCCTCGGCGCCGTCCCGGTAGCGCAGCACTGTCGTGGTGTGCGTGGTCACGCGGGCCGAGGAAGGCAGCAGTCGGCGCTGCAGAAAGGCGTTGAGCAGGGTGCTCTTGCCGCTGGACGCCTCGCCGAACACCGCCACCCTCAATTCCGCGTCCGCGGTGCGCGCTTCGACGGCGCGCAGACGGTGACGCAGCGCGCTCCGGCGCTCGGCCGGGAGCCTGAGACTGTCGAGCAGGCCGCGGATCCACTGCAGGTGCCCGGCCACCGCCGAGTCCCACCGTTCCCCCGGGCCATCCACCACCAGCTGTTTGGTCACCTCGCCAGCGTAGGAACGGCCGCCGGGTCAACTTCTCATCAGACGATGGGATCGGCGCAATATGCCAGAAGCCTGAGCCGGCCGGCACCGGACCGACCGGCACCGGATCAACGGCGGTACGGCCCCGGGATCTCCCCCGACCCCCGCGGAATGAGCCGGGTGGGCATGACGACGGTCCGCGTCGGGGAGCTGTCCCCGTGGATGCGGGCGAACAGCAGATGCGCCGCGTTCGTGGCGAGCGCGACCGGGTCCTGGGCGATGACGGTGACCGGTGGCGTCAGCTGCGCGGCCAGGGCGAAGTCGTCGAAGCTGAGAAACGCGATGCCGGGAGGCAGGACGGCCAGCGCCCCGAACGCGACGATGTCGTTGCTGACCAGGACCGCCGTGGGTGGCTCCGGCGAGGAGAGGATCTCGGTGACGGCCTTGGCGGCGTCCGGACCCGACCTCAGTCCGTGCCGGACGATCGCCGGATCGGCGTCGATACCCGCGGCCTCCAGCGCCGCCAGATAGCCCCGGTAGCGTTCACCCACGGTCCAGATCTCCCGCTTGTCGCCGAGGTAGCCGATGCGGCGGTGGCCGTGCGCGATCAGATGCTGAACGGCCGATTTCACCGCGCCGAAGTTGTCCACCACCACGGCGTCCGCCTCCAGGCCCTGCGCGGCCCGGTCCACGCACACGATCTTGGTGCCGCGCGCCTGGGCCGAGCGCAGAAAGCGGTGGCTGCCCGCGACCGGGGTGAGGATCAGCCCGTCGACGCGGCGCGCGGTGAAGGCCGCGATGACCTCCCGTTCCCGCCGGAGGTCGTCGTGGCTGGAGCCGATGAGCACCGTGCTGCCCCGCTGCCGGGCCACCTCCTCGGCGGCGGACGCGACCGCGGCCATGAACGGGTCGGCGACATTGTCGACCATCAGCCCGATGGTCTGGCTGGGCTGGTCTGCGCGGCGCAACTGCCGGGCCACGTCGTCGCGTTGATAGCCGAGCCGGCGGACGGCGGCCTCCACCCGGGCGGCGGTGCGCGGCGCGACCGACGCGTCACCGTTGACGACCCGGGACACCGTCATGGCGCTGACGCCCGCCGCCGCGGCTACGTCTTTCATCGTGGGACGGCTGGCCACGCCGCGTCCTCCCAGATCTCATCCAGCGCGAGCGGAGTGATGAGGGTGTCCGCCCAAGGTCCAAGTTCGTTCGTACCCGACCCTTGACGCCCACCCACGGGCCTCCCAGAATCGACGCACTGTTAACGATACCAACCAGGGGGCACAACTTGGCCTCTGCAAGGGAACCACTTCTCACGGCACATGGCGTGGTCAAGCGTTTCGGCCACGTCCAGGCGCTCCAGGGCACCGATTTCACGGCATATCCCGGCGAGGTCGTCGCGCTGATCGGTGACAACGGTGCCGGCAAGTCCACTTTGGTGAACGTCCTCTCGGGCGTGATCGCCCCCGACGGCGGTGAGATCCGGCTGGACGGCGAGCCGGTCCGGTTCGCCGGCCCGATGGACGCGCAGCGCCGCGGCGTGGAGACCGTCTACCAGGATCTGTCGCTGGCGCCCGATCTGGACGCGGCGGCCAATCTCTACCTCGGCAGGGAGCTCCTGCGCGGGGGCCTGCTGGGGCGTATCGGCGTGCTCGACCGGCCCGCGATGCGGCGGGAGGCGGTCAAGGCGTTCGCGGAGCTCGGGGTCGAACTCAAGGACGTCACGGCCGCCGTGACAACGTTGTCCGGTGGGCAGCGGCAGTCCGTCGCGGTGGCCCGCGCGGTCGCGTTCGCCAACAAGGTCATCTTCATGGACGAGCCGACCGCCGCTCTGGGCGTCGTACAGCGCGCCCGTGTCCTGGAGACCGTCCGCAAGGTCGCCGACCGCGGCATCTGCGTCGTGCTGATCAGCCACAACATGCCCGAGGTGCTGTCGGTGGCGGACCGGGTCGAGGTGCTGCGACTGGGCCGCCGGGTCGCCTCGTTCACGGCGGCCGGCACCACCATCGAGGAACTCGTCGGGGCCATGACCGGATCACTGGACGGCCCCGCACAGCAGAACGCAGCCCTCGGCGCGGCCGGAGCGGCGGAATCGGAGGACGCACGATGACCGCCGACAGCAAGGAAGTCCAGCAGACCGCGCGGGTGGCGGACCCGCCCCGGTCCGCCGACGGAGGAACGGCGCTACCGGCATGGCTCAGGCGGGCGGCCGGCATCAGCGAACTGTGGACGTTCGTGATCCTGGTGGCGCTGGTCGCGTTCTTCACCATCGCCGCGCCCGGCAAGTTCTTCACCACGTACGACCTCACCCAGATCGCCGTCAACGCGGCCATCTACCTGGTCCTCGGCGTCGGCATGACGTACGTGATCATCACCGCGGGCATCGACCTGTCGATCGGCTCGGTCCTGGTGCTGGCCGCGGTGGCGGCGGGCGAGTACAACCTCCACCACGGCGGAGCCACTTCGAGCTGGGGCACGGTGGCCGTCTGTGTCGTCATCGCCCTTGCCGTGGGCACCGCTTGGGGCGCCCTGCAGGGAGCCGTGGTGGCGACCGGGAAGGTGCCGCCGCTGATCGTGACGCTCGGCGGCCTGGGCGCGGCGCTGGGCTTGGCCGAACTCGCCACCGGCGGCCAGGATCCGGCCGGCGCGGCCTCCAACCATCTGCAGAACAGCCTGGGTTTCGGCAAGGTGCTCGGCATCCCGTGGCTGGTGGTCCTCGCCGCGGTGGTCACCGCCGTGTTCGGCGCGGTGCTGGGCGGTACGAGGTTCGGCAGCCACACCCTCGCCATCGGCTCCAATCCGACGGCCGTACGGCGTGCGGGCATATCGGTGGGCCGACATCTGATCAAGGTGTACGGGCTGATGGGGCTGCTGGCCGGACTGGGCGCGGTGATGTGGCTGGCGTCGTACGGCACGACGTCCATCGCCGGTCACTCCACCGACAACCTGAAAGTGATCACCGCGGTGGTCCTCGGCGGCACCAGCCTGTTCGGCGGGCGCGGATCGGTGCTGGGCACCGTGATCGGCGTCTTCATCCCCGCCGTGCTCACCACCGGACTGATCGTCATCGGCGTCCAGCAGTACTGGCAGGACGTCGCGGTGGGCGTCGTGCTGGTGGCGGCCGTCTACATCGACCAGATGCGCAGAAAGAGCCGGGAACGCTCATGACCAAGGAGGACACCGTTATGTCGAGCATTCGCAACAGGCGCAGAGTGCTGGTCGCCGTGGGCGCCGTACTGGCCCTGACGGGCGCTGCCGCGTGCAGTTCGTCGGACAGCGGCGGGGGTTCGGGGTCGGCGGGAGGCGCCGCCCACAAGAAGGTCAGGCTCATCACGGGGGTGAAGAGCGACCCGTTCTACATCACCATGACCTGCGCCGCGCAGACCGAGGCCAAGGCCAAGGGCATGGACTTCAGTGCCGACGGCTCCGCGCAGTGGGACGTGTCGGTCCAGCGTCCGCTGCTCGACTCGGTGGCGGCGTCCCGGCCCGACGGGCTGCTGATCTCTCCGGTCGACACCAACGCGCTCACGCCGTCGCTCAAGCAGATCCAGTCGTCCGGGACCAAGGTCGCACTCGTGGACACCACGGTCACCGACTCCTCGATCGGCATCACCCGTATCTCGTCCGACAACGAGCGGGGCGGACGGGTGGCCGCCGACGCGCTCGCCAAGCTGATGAACGAGAAGGGCTCGGTCATCGTCATCAGCGTGAAGCCGGGTGTCTCCACCACCGACGCCCGGATCAAGGGCTTCACCGAGGAGATGGCCAAGTACCCGAACATCAAGGTGCTGCCGACCCTCTACGACAACGACCTGCCGGCCACCGCGGCTTCGCAGATCCAGTCGACGCTGGCGGCCCATCCCGACCTGGGAGGCGCCTTCGCGGGCAACACCAACACCGGCCAGGGCATCGCCACCGGCCTCAAGCAGGCCGGCAAGCAGGGCAAGGTGAAGGTCGCCGCCTTCGACGCCGAGCCCGACGAGGTCGAGGCGCTCAAGGCGGGCACCCTGCAGGTCCTGGTCGCCCAGGATCCCGCGGCGATCGGCAGGCAGGCGGTCGATCAGCTCGCCGCGGCCTTCGAGGGCAAGTCGGTCGAGAAGTCGGTCGGCACCAACATGGTCGCCATCACCAAGGCGAACATGAACGACCCCGCGGTCAGCAAGTACTTCTACAAGTCGAGCTGCTGACCCGCGCACAGCCCACCGGGGACCCCGCACGCGGAGCGGGGTCCCCGGTGGGCTGCGGGCTGCGGGCGCCTCAACTCCGCGTGCAGGTGCTCCCGTTCAGCGTGAACCCGTACGGCGCGGAGTTCTTGCCGCTCCAGGAGCCGACGAAGCCGAAGGAGAGGGTGCCGTGTGCGGCGACCGACTTGTTGTAGTCGGCGGCCGTGGCGGTGACCCGGGAGCCGTTCTGGCTGACGGAGGCGTCCCACATCTGGCCGACCTGCTGGCCGTCGCGGAACGACCAGGAGACGCGCCAGCCGCCGAGGGCCTCGGCGGTGGTCACGGTGACGGTGGCCTGGAAGCCGTCGGACCATTCGTTCACCTGGTCGTACTCGACCCGGCAGCCGGGCCCCACGGTGGTGGCGGGGCCGGACGGCTCGGTGCTCTCGGAGGCGGTCGAGGAGGAGCCCTGGGGTTCCGGGTCGGGGTTCCGGTGGCCGGACTTGGTCGCCGTTCTGGTCGCGGAGGGGCTGGTGGCGGCGGAAGCCGACGGGAGCGGGTCGGTGGACGGCAGGGAGGGGTCGAGGTCGGAGACCGGCTCACGGTCGTCGTGGGCGGCCGCGACGTCGTCACCGGAGCCGCCGAACGGCATCATCGACACGCCGAGCGCGAGGACCGACAGCACCACGGCGGCGGCAAGCAGGCTGTTCCGCAGGACGCGGTTGCGGCCCGCGCCCTCCTTCGGGTCGCCGCCCTCCGGGTCCGCCGCCTTCGCGGGGCCGCCCGCGCCCAGTCGCACCTCGGCGGCCCGGCGGCGCCGCTCCAGGTAGGCGAGGCCGCCCCAGCCGATCACTCCGCCGGCCAGCGCCGCGGGCAGTCCGCCGCCGTGCAGACGCAGACAGGCGGCGGCCTCCGCGCACTGCACACAGGTGGCGAGGTGCCGGGACAGGTCCTCGGGGGTGTCGGCGACGGGCGAGCGGGTGACCGCGTCGAGCAGCCGGGCATAGCTGCGGCACTGCGCGGCCATCGGTGTGTCGAGGTGCGCGCGATGGCAGCGGTCCCGGAACAGGCCGCGCACCTGGTCGAGTTCCTGGGCCGCGGCGGCCGGGTCGAGACCCAGGCGGCGGGCCACGGCGGTCAGCGGCAGTGCCTCCACCTCGGCCAGCCACAGCAGCGACGCGTCGGCCTCCTGCATGTCCCTGAGGCCGCGCAGGGCGACCGGGCGCTGCAGGGGCGGGCCGGTGTAGCGGGCGGCCTTGTCGGAGTTGAGCCACAGCCGCAGGTCGGGGTCGAGCTTGTGGCCGAAGCCGTCGGCCTCCCAGCCGGCCGCCGTCGTGCGTACGGCGGTCAGCAGCAGCGCGATCACCGGCAGCCGGGGGGCGGTGCGGCGGCCCGCGCTGCGCACGGATGCGGACTCGGCGGCGCGGGCCTCGCGCAGGCCGAGCGCGAACGCCTCGGTGGCCAGCTGGTTGGCCGCGATGGAGCCGGACGTGCACAGGTCCGCGTAGGAGAGCACCGCGTCCCAGCACTCGGAGAACAGCGCGGCCTCGGCGGCATCCTGGGGGGTCGGCAGGTCGGGCATGGGTCTCCTGCATCCACGAGCGAGGTCAACTCGCCATATTGGCAGTGAAGTTGGGGGGAACCTCGCGGCAGGGCAAGAGCCTTTCACGTCTTCGACACAACTGACAAGCGGCCTATTCAAATCCGGTGACCGCCCGTCGCGCGACCGATTTCACACCGTCGCGCAACGCCCGCCGACCATCAGCGAGTTGACCGCACGGCCCAAGCCCCCGCCCGGTACGGCGACCGCGCGTCGAGGTCGCGGACACGGTACCGGGCAGGGGTCATCACGCGCCGCCCACTGCCGAATTCGACAGCTTCCGCGATGCATTGGTACGCCGGGGGCTCCACTCCCGCCCTGTACGCACCGCACCCAGGTTTCGACTCAGCGTTCTCGCCGGGATTTTGCACGCCGACGACTCCGAGACGGACGCACGCGCCACGAAGCCGACGCACCTGCCCCGCAGGCGTCAAACCTGCGCCCGCTCCTGGGCCGTGTCCACCGCCGGAAGGCTGTCCATGAAGGAGCTCACCGAGAACACCGCATTGCCGGGGCCGGGCGGGCCGTAGCCGGGGGGCGAGGACAGGCCGAAGTCGTCCATCGTGGCTCGGTAGGCCTCGAGGAGCCGGATGTGGTACTCCAGCGGCGCGCCCTGCGGGTTGGCCTTGCCGAGCGGGGTCGTGGGCTCCGGGCACCAGGTGGTGAAGCGGGGCGTGATGCCGTGCGACATGAAGAAGCGCAGGCCCTCGGTGGTGGACGCGATGGCCTCGTCGACGGTGGTGAAGCCGAAGGGCTCGGCCATCTCCACGCCGGCCACGAAGTTGGGGATGACGTTGCGCGCGCCGAAGATCTCGGCCGAGTCGAGGATGCGCCGGTGCCATTCGTCGCGGCCGACGTAGCGCTCCTTGCCGGGGCAGTACAGCTCGAAGAGACGGCGGTCCCACACCTCGTAGTTGGGGTGGTAGATCTGCACCCCGTAGTCCTTGAACCGCTGCACGTCGTCCTTCGGCAGCGCCTGGGCGACCACCTTGCCGATCCACCGCCCCGGGAAGCGCTCCTCGATGGCCTTGGCGTAGTGGCCGTAGAAGTCGGCCTCGTCGCGGCCCGCGACCTTGGAGGTGATCGCGCCACCGGTGAGGGTGTAGGCGGTGGACGCCTTCTGGGTGTCGTACCGGTCGATGATCTCGAGCGCCTCCAGGACCTCCTCCACGTCCTTGACGCCGGTGTACGGCCGCCCGGCCGCCTTGTGCTGGCGCCAGTTGTGGTTGATGTCGCAGTACTGGCACTCCTCCTTGGCGCCGAAGTACTGGCACACCCGGAAGACGGTCAGATAGATCAGGTAGCCCCACTGGATGGTGGGGGCCACCTCCATCACGGACTTCCCGTTGGAGAGGGTGTGCCGGTAGTACTCGGGCATGGGCGGGACACCGACGTCGGCGATCCGCTTGCCGTCGAGGTAGAGCCCCAGGAGCCCCTCGTCGTCGGCGGCGACCCGGTACGGCGAGGACGGGTTCACCCGCACCGACACGACGGTGCGCCGCAGGTCGTACGGCCCACCGGTGAGGATGATCTCCTCCGGCGGCCGCCTGAGCGCGGCCTCGCCCAGCTCCGGCAGGGTGCCGTGGTCGAAGGAGAAGATGAAGTACGACTTCGGTTTGACCTCGCCGCCCTCGTTGTCGGAGAGGGCCGACGCGTCGAAGGCGACCCCGCCCCGGAGCAGGTCCTCCTTGAAGACGGCTTCCCGCGGTACGTGCGGGAACCTCTCCATCAGATCCTCGACCAGTGCGGTGCGGCTGCCCATCCCGTGTCTCCTCCCGGCTCAGGCGTTCGACTCCTCACGGTATGCCCCCACCCGCGCGTCAGCCGTGCCGGGTCCCCTCGCGCCGCGCCACGTGTTCTGGTAGGGCGATGTCCGGCGGCAGCGCCGGGTCGGCCACCGGGGCGCCCCAGACCGAGGTCAGGGGCAGGGTTCCGGCCCACAGGCCGAGCTCCGCGTCGGGTCCGTCACCGTCGTCCGGCGGGCCGGTGCGGATCTTGACGGAGGCCTGTTCCAAGGAGAGCGCGAGCAGGGTGGTGGCGGCGAGTTCCCGGCGGTTCGGCTGCCGTGCGTACGACCACTGCCCCGGCGTCGCGTGCTCGGTGAGCCGGGCGAGGCCCGCGAGCTTCTCCTCCGGGTCGGTGACCTTGCGGGCCTCGCCGTGGATCATGGCGCTGCGGTAGTTGACTCCGTGCTCGAAGACGGACCGGGCGAGGACCAGGCCGTCGACATGGGTGACGGTGACGCACACGGGCGTGCCGCCCGCGAGACTGCGGCTGGCCACGGAGCCGTGGACGTACAGTTCCCGCTCGTCGCGCCCGTACACGGTCGGCACGACCAGCGGCCGTCCCTCGACGACCACGCCGAGGTGACAGACGAAACCGGCGTCCAGGATCGCGTTCAGCTCGGCCCGGTCGAGGCTGCCCTGCTCGCGCAGGCGGCGATGGCTGGTGAGGTCGGTCGTCGGAAGGAGCTCGGGCAGCGGATCGGAGGCCATGCACGCACGCTACCGATATCGCGACATCCTGACTAGATCACGGCCGATCACAGCGCATCACAAGGCCTGAATCAACGAAATCCGCAGATCCAGCGGCTCCTCGCCGCGGAAGCGGCCGAGGTGGGCGATGTGGCGGTGGCCGGCCGACAGGAGGTGGCCGGTGAGGGCGAAGGCGCCGCCCTCGTCGCGCCGCGGCGACCGGGACAGGCCGCTACGACGCACCGGTCATGCCGCCCGTCCCAGGACCGTGTGGTCGACCGCGTACAGCAGTCCGTCGCCGGTCAGCAGCCGTCCGGCTTCCTCGGCGACCGTGCCGCCGAGCCTGGCCAGCTCATTGCCCTGGGAACCGGCGAGGTGCGGCGTGATGAAGGCGTTGGGCAGGTCGAAGAGGGGCGAGTCGGCGGGCAGGGGCTCGGGGTCTGTGACGTCGAGGACGGCGGTCAGACGTCCGGTGCGCAGTTCCCCGAGAAGGGCGTCGTGGTCGACCAGGGAGCCGCGGGCGGTGTTGACGAGGACCGATCCGGTGGGCATCAGGGCCAGTTCACGGGCGCCCAGGAGGTGCCGGGTCCCGGGTGTCTCCGGGGCGTGCACGGTGACGGTGTCCGAGGTGCGCAGCAGGTCGTCGAGCGGCAGCAGGGGCACGCCCAGCCGGGCGGCCTCCGCCTCGTCGACATACGGGTCGGCCAGGCTCACCCGCAGGTCGTACGGGCGCAGCAGTTCGATCAGGCGGCGGCCGATGCGGGAGGCGCCCACGATGCCGACGCGGCGGCCGTAGTTGCCGATGCCGGGGACGATGTCGCCGTAGGGGAAGGCGCGGCGCGCACGGAGCTCGTCACGGAAGACGAAGACGCCCTTCCCGGCCAGCAGGATCATCGCGAGGGTGTACTCGGCGACGGGCAGCGCGTTGGCCGCCGCCGCCGAGGAGACCGCGATGCCGCGCCGCCACACCTCGGGCGTGGTGAAGCCCTTGACCGAGCCGGCCGCGTGCAGCACCGCGCGCAGCCGGGGAGCCGCGTCCAGGGCCGCCGCGTCCAGGCGGGGGCAGCCCCAGCCGGTGATGAGGACCTCGGTGCGGGCGAGCGCCTCCCGCAGACGTGGGTCGGTGAAGTCCTCGGCCACCGCAGTGGGATCGATTTCTACGCACTCACGCAGTCGCGCGAGCACCTCCGCCGGAAAGACGTGCGGCACGTTCTCGGCTTTCATGGCGAACACGGCCTGGAGACGCTCGGGCAAGGAAGTGACCTTCCGGCTCGGTGACGCGCTGACAGCAACCGTTCTCTACGGTAGGTCGGGGCGAATGAGAGGGTCAACGGACGCACTCACCGGGAGGACGGCAGGGATGACGGAGACGGTCACCAACTGGGCGCGCAACATCACCTACACGGCCGGGGAGCTGCACCGGCCCGGATCGCTCGACGCGCTCAGGGCCCTGGTGGGCGGAAGCTCCAGGGTGCGGGTGCTGGGCAGCGGCCATTCCTTCAACGAGATCGCCGACCCGGGCGCCGACGGCGTCCTGCTGTCGATCGCCGATCTGCCGCCGGTGCTCGATGTGGACACCACGGCCCGTACGGTACGGGTCTCGGGCGGCGTCCGGTACGCGGAGCTGGCCCGCACGGTCCACGCACACGGCCTCGCCCTGCCCAACATGGCCTCCCTGCCGCACATCTCGGTGGGCGGCTCGGTGGCGACCGGCACGCATGGCTCGGGCGTCGGCAACGGCACGCTGGCGGCGGCCGTACGAGAAGTGGAGCTGGTCACGGCGGACGGCTCGCCGGTATCGATCGCGCGGGGGCAGGAGGGCTTCAACGGGGCCGTGACCTCCCTCGGCGCGCTGGGCGTGGTGACCGCGCTCGTCCTCGAGCTGGAGCCGTCGTACGAGGTCGAGCAGCACGTCTTCACCGAACTGCCGCTCGCCGGGCTGGACTTCGAGACGGTGGCGGCGTCGGCGTACAGCGTGAGCCTGTTCACCGACTGGCGGAAGCCGGGTTTCCGGCAGGTGTGGCTCAAGCGGCGCACCGACCGGCCGGCCGCGCACTTCCCATGGGCCGCGCCCGCGACCGAGGCGCTGCACCCGGTGCCGGGGATGCCCGCGGTCAACTGCACCGAGCAGTTCGGGGTGCCGGGGCCGTGGCACGAGCGGCTGCCGCACTTCCGGGCCGAGTTCACGCCGAGCAGCGGTGACGAGCTCCAGTCGGAGTATCTGCTGCCGCGGTCGGCTGCCGTCGATGCGCTGAATGCGCTCGACGGAGTGCGGGAGACCGTCTCTCCCGTGCTGCAGACCTGCGAAGTGCGTACGGTCGCCGCCGACTCCCAGTGGCTCAGCCCCGCCCACGGCCGTGACTCGGTCGCCCTGCACTTCACCTGGTTCGCGGACACGGCGGCGGTGCTCCCGGTCGTCCGCCGGGTCGAGGAAGCCCTGGACGCGTTCGGTCCGCGCCCGCACTGGGGCAAGGTGTTCACCGTCCCGGCCGCGGAAGTGCGGGGCCGCTATCCCCGCATGGCCGACTTCCGGGCCCTGGCCCAGACCCTCGACCCCGGTGGCAAGTTCACCAACGCCTTCGTACGGGATGCCCTGGGTGGCTGACTTTATAAACCCCCTTTCCTAACCCCTTGTCGAAAGTCCTTCGCAGCCCATAGCCTTGCGCAGCGCCGGTGCCGATGTGCCCCGGCCCGGCCTGGAAAGGATGGGCAGCTCCGTGAAGCGCACATCACGTGACATCCGCACCGCGAACCGCTACGAGGTGCTGCGCCAGATCATCGCCGCGTCGCCCACCTCCCGGCAGGAGCTGGCGTCCACCACCGGGCTGAGCCTGGCCACGGTCGCCACGCTCGTCGGTGAGCTGCTCGACCTCCGTATGATCACAGAGGTCGGTTTCGAGGACTCGGCGGGGGGTCGCCCCCGGGGTCTCGTGGCCGTCAACGCGTCGGGGGGCGCGCTGATCGGCGTCGACATCGCGGAGACGTACGTTCACGTCGAGCTGTTCGACCTCGCGCTGAACGTCCTGGCCCGCGCCGACGAGGACATGCGCCCCGGCGAGAGCCGCCCGCAGCAGGTGGTCGGCCATGTCGCGGCTGCCGTCGGCTCGGTGGTCGCGCAGGCCGGGGTGGAGGCGGCGCGGGTGCTCGGCGTCGGGGTGAGCGTGCCGGGCCAGGTGGACCGGGACGCGGGCGTCTGCGAGTACGCACCCAACTGGGACTGGCACGACGTGCCGTTGCTCGATCTGCTCTCCGAACACATCGCCTACCCCCTGTACTTGGACAACCCGCTGCGTGCCTGCGCGGTCGCCGAGCTGTGGTTCGGGGCCGCGCGCGGGCGCGGGGACGCCGTGGTGGTGAACCTCGGTACGGGAGTCGGTGCCGGACTGGCGCTCGGCGGCGGGCTGCACCGGGGCGTCAGCAACAGCGCCGGCGAGTGGGGGCACACCACGCTCGTCCTGGACGGGCGGCTGTGCCACTGCGGCAATCACGGCTGTGTGGAGACGTATGTCGGCGCGCCCGGCATCATGCAGAACCTGCGTGAACTGAGCCCGCAGAGCCCGCTGTTGCACCCCGAGGACCAGACCGCCACGATCGACGCGCTGGCGCGCGCGGTCGCCGCGCACGACCCGGTGGCGGTCAAGGTGGTGCGGGACACGGCCCGTTACCTCGGAGCCGGCATCTCCGACCTGATCAATCTCCTCAACCCCGAGGTGGTAGTGCTCAGCAGCTGGGTCGCCGCCCGGCTGGGCGAGCCGCTGCTCGGCGAGGTGCGCGGGGCCGTCACCCGGCACGCGCTGCGGCGGCCGCTGGCCGCCACCGAGATCGTCCTCTCCCCGATCCCCACCGACCCGGTGTCCCTGGGCGCGGCGACGTTCGCGCTGGAAGGGGCGTTGCAGTCCGTCGGGCAGAGGAACGGAAGCAAGCGCACCACCCCCGTAAGGAGCCGTACCGCGCCTTCATGACGACGGAAGGGATGCATGTGTCTCATCCCCGCCCCACGACACCCCGCACCAGGAGATCGGTCCTTCTGACCGCCGCGGCCGCACTCGCTGTCGCCGGCCCGCTGGTATCCGCTCCGCCCTCTTCGGCGGCCACCCCCACGGCCGCCGCGGTCTCTCCCCACGCCGCCCAGACCATCGACGACATCGGCGCCTCGGGTGCCTGGTGGGTCAACGACCTGCGGAACTTCGACCCCAAGGTGCAGGCCCGGCAACAGCAGGTCGCCGTTGCGGGCCACGAAGGCGGTGCGGACCTCGGCGGAGGAGAACTGGGCCGACACGGCCAGGCCTTCGGTGAGCGGCGGCACGATGTCCGCCACGCTCGCGGCGCGCTCCGTCGCCACCTATGTCCTCGACCAGCAGGGGCACGGCAGTACAGCCCTCACCGGCGCCCTCCAGGGCGAGCAGTCCGGCAAGTGCCTGACGGCCGACGCCTTTGGTGCCGCCATCACCGCCTGCACGGACACCGCCCGGCAGGCGTGGTCGTACGACGCCAAGGGCACCCTGAGGGGCGCCAACGGCTATCTGACAGCGCGGAGTTCAGGGCTGTCGACCGCGGCGGCCACGGGTGATGCCACGCAGCGCTGGCTGCTGAACTCCGACGGCCAGATCGTCAACGAGGCGACGGGCAAGTGCCTGGACGTCGGCGGACAGGCGACCGCCGACGGCAGCGCCGTGATCCTCTACAGCTGCAACGGCGGCACCAACGAGGCCTGGACCAGGCAGTAGCACCCAGCTTCCTGCCGGTCTCGTCCCTCGGCTGGACGGACAGCTACCGCGGCCTCGTCATTCCGGGCCTGTTCAGCGGTTTCACCTGCTTCCTCTTCCGGCAGTACTTCCTGGGGTTCCCGAAGGAGCTGGAGGAGGCGGCGCGCGTGGACGGGCTCGGCCACTGGGGCGCGCACTGGTGTGTCGTCGTCCCCGGCTCGCTGAACTTCGCGCTGTCCTCGTACATGACCAACCAGACCGTCAACCACCACCTGATCCTCATGGCCACCGCCATTTCCATCCTGCCCCTGATGTTCGTCTTCCTCTTCCCCCAGCGCCGCCTGGTCCAGGGAATCGCGCAGACCGGCATCAAGGGCTGAGCAAGGAGACCGATGTCTTTCCGCGCAACTACGGCCATCGATTACGTAGAGGACGTGGCACCCGGCTCCGGGGCACTGCCGCCCCGGGCCTGGTACGCCGCCTCGGACGCCACATCTCTCTCACTGAACGGCAGTTGGCGTCTTCGTGTGTCGGCCACCGCCGACGCCGAGGACGACTCGTTCGCCGAGCCGGGCTTCGACGCCGGCGACTGGGCGGAGGTCTCCGTCCCCGGCCACTGGGTCCTCCAGGGCCACGGCTCACCCATCTACACCAACCATCTCTACCCCTTCCCGGTCGACCCGCCCCACGTGCCGACCGAGAACCCCACCGGCGACCATCTGCGCGTCTTCGACCTGCCGTCCGACTGGCCGTCGGACGGGGGCGCGGTGCTGCGCTTCGACGGCGTGGAGTCCTGCGCCCGCGTCTGGCTGAACGGCACGGACATCGGCGAGTTCAAGGGCTCCCGGCTGCCGCACGAGTTCGCGGTCGGCCGGCTGCTGAAGCCCGTCGGCAATGTGCTGGCCGTCCGGGTCCACCAGTGGTCGGCGGGCTCGTACCTCGAGGACCAGGACCAGTGGTGGCTGCCCGGCATCTTCCGTGACGTGACCCTGCTGCACCGGCCGGCGGGCGCCGTCCTCGACTTCTTCGTGCACGCCTCCTACGACCATGTCACCGGCGAGGGCACGCTGTGCGTCGACTCCGACGTGGACGGCCGGGTCACCGTGCCGGACCTGGGGATCGAGGTCACTACCGGTGAGCCGGTGACGGTCCCGGTACGGCCGTGGACCGCGGAGACACCGCACCTGTACGACGGCGTGCTGGCCACCGAGGGCGAGCGGGTGCCGCTGAGGATCGGCTTCCGGACGGTCGTGCTCGAGGACGGCCTGCTCAAGGTCAACGGCAGGCCGGTCCTCTTCAAGGGCGTCAACCGGCACGAGTGGCACCCGGAGAAGGGCCGCTCCCTCGGCCTGGCGACCATGCGTGAGGACGTGCTGCTCATGAAGCGGCACAACATCAACGCCGTGCGCACCTCCCACTACCCGCCCCACCCGGCCTTCCTCTCCCTGTGCGACGAGTACGGCCTGTGGGTGATCGACGAGTGCGACCTGGAGACCCACGGCTTCACCGAACAGGGCTGGCGGGACAACCCCGTCGACGACGAGCGCTGGACCCCGGCCCTGCTCGACCGCGCCGCCCGTATGGTCGAGCGCGACAAGAACCACCCGTCGGTCGTCATCTGGTCCCTGGGGAACGAGGCCGGCACCGGCCGCGGACTCACCGCGATGGCCGAGTGGATCCGCGGCCGGGACTCCTCACGGCTGGTGCACTACGAGGGCGACATCAACTGCCGTGACACGGACGTCTATTCACGGATGTACGCCGACCACGCGGAGGTCGAGCGGATCGGCCGCGGCCTGGACGGCGGCACCCACAGACGCAGCGAGCTCCCCTTCATCCTCTGCGAGTACGGCCACGCCATGGGCAACGGCCCCGGCGGTATCGCCGACTACCAGCGGATCTTCGAGTCCTACGACCGACTCCAGGGCGGTTTCATCTGGGAGTGGATCGACCACGGCATCAAGGACGAGCGGTACGGGTTCGCGTACGGCGGCGACTTCGACGAGGAGCTGCACGATGGCAACTTCGTCTGCGACGGGCTGCTGTTCCCGGACCGGCAGCCCTCCCCCGGGCTGATCGAGTTCAAGAAGGTGATCGAGCCGGTCCGCATCGACGGCGACGGCGCCGACGGCACCGTCCGCGTCACCAACCTGCAGGACTTCGCCGATCTGTCCGCGCTCGCCTTCGAGTGGTCGTACCAGGTGGACGGCCAGACGGTGGCGTCGGGCGCCCTCCAGGTGCCCACCCTGGCACCCGGCGGGGCGGCCGATGTGAAGCTGCCGGAGGCGCCCTCGGCCGCCGACGGTGAGACACAGTGGACGGTACGGGCGCTGACGGCGGCCGACACCCCGTGGGCACCGAAGGACCATGTGGTCGCGTGGGGCCAGTTCCCGGTGTCGGCGCGGCAGGCTCCGTCTGTCGCCGCGACCGACGGACCGGCGTTCGGCGAAGGGCTGATCACGCTCGGCCCGGCTTCCTTCGACGCCCGGACGGGCGCGCTCAGAACCGTCGGCGGCGTGCCGGTCACCGGTCTGCGTCTGGACGTGTGGCGGGCGACCACCGACAACGACGACGGCGCCGCCTGGCAGACCGACATCCGCTACGGCCTGCTCTGGCGGAAGTACGGCCTGCACCGCATGCGGCACCGGCTCGACGGCGTGGAGCTGGGCGACGACGCGCTGACGGTACGCACCCGGGTGGCGCCCGCCGCCCGGGCGGTGGGCCTGTCGACGGTGTACCGCTGGACGTCGGACGGCAACCGGCTGAAGCTGACCGTGTCCGTGTCCCCCGAGGGCGAGTGGACGGTACCGCTGCCGCGGCTCGGCATCCGGTTCGGACTGTCGGCCGCCGACCGTGTGGAGTGGTTCGGCGGCGGTCCGGGCGAGGCCTATCCGGACACCGGGTCGGCGGCGGCGCTCGGCCGCTGGCAGTCGACGGTGGACGACCTGCAGACGCCGTACGTCCGTCCGCAGGAGAACGGTGCCCGCGCCGACGTCCGCTGGGCGGAGATCGGCGGTCTGCGCATCGAGGGCGAACCGGAGTTCTGGTTCACCGCCCGCCGCTGGACCACCGAGCAGCTGGACGCCGCCGCCCACCGCACCGATCTCACACCGGGCGACACGGTCTGGGTCAACCTCGACCACGGCCAGCACGGCATCGGTTCCCAGTCCTGCGGTCCTGGCCCCCTGCCCCAGTACTACCTGCGGGCCGAGCCCGCCGAGTTCTCCTTCGTCTTCTCGGAGGTCGGCTGACCGACACGATCCTGAGGACCCCCGCGGCCGGCCGACTGCTCACCCGGCCGGCCGCGGTCGCGTCCACCGGTTCCTGTGGCGGCGGGCGGCCCGCCCAGTCGTCTCCCGGGAAGGCTGATGTCCGTGCGTGCCGCCCGTATCGCGTGGCGGATCACTCAAGTGAACGGCCGGCCCGCTGACCCAGATGGCCCAGGACAATCCCCAGGTATCCCAGGAGGGCTCCGGGGGCGGTGAGTTGAACACGACGATGGGGGTCCTTCCCGCCCGTGTACTGCGGCCGTTCACCCGGTACGCACCGGTGGCGTCGCCCTACCCGTCCCGTTTCACCGTGGTCGTCGGCACCGAATCGCGGGGCCAAGTCCTGTACCGGGCGGGTGAGGTGGTCGCCGAGCGGGTCGGGAGTTGCTGCTCGGAGTTTCCCGGCGGACATCTCGGGACCCTCGGACACCCGTCGCGCTCGCCGACCGGCTCGCGGAAACGCTGGTTCCGGTAGCCGCCCCAGGGCTCACGTCTCCCCCTTAGACTGGGAGCTTCGCGGGTGTCACGCCGCCCTGGGGGAGGGAGCGCGCCTTGTCTCAACAACGGCTGGGTCCTGGCCCCTTGAGGCCCGCGAGATCCGACCCCCCGTCACCGCTACCGGCAACCGGCGAGTCCGGTCCGGTGCGACTGGTGGGCTGGCTGGGCGGACTCGGAGCCGCCGCTGCCGGATACGGGGTGTTCCAGTTCCTGTTCGAGGTGCTGCCCGACATCGGTACCGGCCCCGCCAGATATCTGCTCGCCGGGGTGAGCGGCTTGGGTACGGCCGCCACCACCTGGCTGGCGGCGGCGCTGGTCCGGGCCCGGGCCCAGGCCGCCGACGCGGGCGGCGGCGCCCGGCGGACGCCCGCCGGGTACGCGGCTCAGCCCGCCCCCGGCAAGCTCCCCGAACTCCTCGCCTCCGCCCACGCCCGCCTCGCCGAACAGGTCTCCGAGTTCAACGACCCGGTTCGGGGCCCGCTCGTCGGCTGGCCCCACTCACTGGGCGAACCGCACGAGGACACGGCCCGGCCCACCTCGGTGGGTACCGCGTACGGACTGCACCTCATGCTCGACCTCGGCGTGCCCGACGGACGTCTGCGCACGGGCGAGCTGGTGGAGACCCTGTGGCGGCTGCGGCTGCCGGACGGCGGCTGGTCGGCACGCTCACAAGGGTCGATGGCCCGCCCGGAGGTGACCGCCCTGGTGCTGGGCGCGCTGGCTCGCGCAGGAGTCTCCGGGGAGCGCCTCGCCGCGGAAGTGGAGCGCTGCGAGGCCGGGTTCACCCATGAACTGGATCGCGCCGGACGGGCGTTGACCCATGTCGTCACCACCGTGCTGCGCGGGCTGCTGCGCGCCTCGCCCGGGTCCGCGACGATCCCCGTACTGCGCGACGCCCTGGTCGCCGGTGCGGTCAGCGACCCCGACCGCCGGCACCGCCACTGCTGGAGTCACCGGCTGTCGCCACTGCCCTGGCCCTCGCCCGCCGCCCGGCCCTCCCCGGCGCACACCGCGCAGGCCGTCGTCGCCCTCGACCGGGTGACCCGCGTCCTGGGCGAGGGCTCCGCGGCGCGCACCGCCCGCGAGGACGGCATCCGCTGGCTGCTGGCCTGCCCGGCCGCCGCTCACGACGGCTGCCCCGACCTGGCCAACCGGCGGGAGGAGGTCCGCAGGCCGCACCCGGACGACACCGGCCACCACGAGGTGCTGAACGTACGGCACTTCACCGCGGCCTGGGTGCTCCGCGCGCTGCTGACTCCCGGCGCCCGCGAACTCGCCCGCGAGGAGGGACTGGAGCGGGAGTGGCAGGACCGGCTGAACGGTGCCGCGGCCGCGGTGTGGGCGGGACAGACGGACGGCATCTGGTCCTGGACCCGGGACGGCGCCGGGCTGGCCGCCACGGAGGACCTGCACCAGCCGATGTGGATGACCTATCAGGGCCTTTCGGCACTGCGGGCCCATGCCGTATGGATGTATCAGCCGAATGCCTGAGCGCTCAGGCTCACAGGGAAGTCGACGGAACGCGAAGGGGCGGTGCATGGGCGGTCGGCAGATCCTGACGGCACGGCGGCTGCTGGCCGAGGCACTGGACGGTGAGCTGACGGAGCACGGGACGGTCTCCGCTGCCCGGTCCGTCATCGCCGAACTCGGCGCACCGGAGCGACTGTTGGAGCTGGTGGCGGAACTCGCCTCGGGCGAGGGCGATCCGGAGGGCTGCGCCCGGCTGTCGTACCGGCACGTCCTCGGCTTCGACAAGCTGCTGCTGATCGACGGTGGCCCCCGGCACATGCTGCGCGCCCACCTCTGGCATCCGGGCACGGGCGCCGACGAGGACGTCCACAACCACCGCTCTCCGCTGGCCTCCTACATCGTCCGGGGCCGGCTGGCCATGGAGTTGTACGAGGCGGACCGCGAGGGCGGGATCACGGCGGACCGCTACCAGGAGTCCCTGTCGCAGCGGTCGGCGGACTGGATGCTGGAGCGCACCGGTCCGGCCCGGCTGCGGCTGACGCAGGTGGCGCGGTACGCGGCGGGCAGCTCGTACGCCCTGCCGGCCCACACGTTGCACCGCGCGTGGTGCGACGCGGACGCGCCCACGGTGACGCTGTTCCTGGAGACGGGTGCCGGACGACGGCCTCACACCGATGTGTTCACGGCGGCCGGACCGCATCCGGGGGCGGTGGCCAAGGTGCCGATGGACGTGCCCGGCTACCTGACGGCGCTCGGCGATCTGGCGGAACTGCTCAGGAGTTCGTGAGGGCCTGGCGCACGACGCCCAGGTTGTACGCGTCGATGTCGACGGACGACAGCTCGTCCTGCGTCAGCCAGGCGTACTCCTGGTCCCGCTCCGGGAGGACGACCTGCCGGGACAACGGCTTGACCAGGAAGTTGTCCTGCCAGTTCTTGACCTCGTGCCCCTTGTAGTCGCTCACGAAGGACGACTGGCCGACCCGGCGGACGACCTCGCCGAGCAGCCCGGTCTCCTCCTTCAGCTCGCGCAGGGCACCGTCCCGGGGGCTCTCCCCCTGCTCCAGCTTTCCGCACGGCACGCCCCACACGCGCGGCAGGAACCGCTCCCGCTCACTGCGCCTCACCAGCAGGACCCGGCCCCGTTCGTCCATCACGACGGCGGCGGCCAGTCGCCTCTCGCCGGGGATCTCCATGTCCATGGTTCCTCGGTCCCTCGCCGGTGATGAGTCCAAAGGGTCTGATACCCAGGAAAGCGTCCACCGTACCAGGATCGCCCGATCGGGTCTGTGCCCTCGCTCTCAACCGGACCGGCGCTCAAGGGCCCGTACATCGTCGTACGAGGGTGTCGTACCCTCGGCGACCCGCCCGGCCGCGATGTCGGCCACGGCGTCCAACGCGGCACCCAGAGCCCGCCGGTACAGCAGCGAGCCGAGGCTGATCCGTCGGACGCCGAGGTCGGTGAGCTGGGGGACGGTGGGACCGGCTGGTGAGTAGAGGATGTTGAGGGGAACGTCGAGGTGCCGTACCAGAGCGGCGATCCTCTCGGGCTCGGTCAATCCGGGTACGAACACCCCATCAGCGCCTGCCTGTTGGTAGACATCGAGGCGGCCGAGGGTCTCCTCACCGTCGCCCAGCCAGTACGTGTCGGTGCGCGCGTTGACGAAGAGCCCGGGCGCGGCCGACTTGACCGCGGCGATCTTCGCGGCGTGCAGGTCCACGGGCCCGAGGCCGTCTTCGAGATTGATGCCGACCGCTCCGACGGCCCACAGCTCCTTGGCGAACTCGCCCACTGCATCGGGGTCCTGGCTGAATCCGCCCTCGGCGTCCACCGAGAGGAGGAAGGGTTCCGTGCCGAGGGTGAGGGCGAGCCGGAGGGTGAGCTCGCGGGTCGCCGCCGCGCCGTCGGGCAGGCCGGCCGCCGCCGCGACACCGAGGCTGGTGGTGCCGATGGCGGGGAAGCCACGCGCCGCGAGGGCGGCTGCCGAGGCGTGGTCCCAGGCGTTGGGCAGGAACAGGGGCTCGCCCGGGCGGTGGAGAGCGGCGAAGGAGGTCATGAGAGCCTCCCGACGGCATCGGCGTAGTACCGGGACCCCCCGAGGTGGTGGGCGAGTTCGCGAAAGCTCCAGCCCGCACCTGGCGAGTCGTCGAGCTGCGCCTCGGTCAGCGCGTCCAGGCGGTCCGCCCAGATACGGGCGAGCCGGGTGAGACGGCTGCGGGCCTCGTCGAGGTCCTCGGAGATGAAGGGGGCGAGGTCCGCCGCGGTCGTGATCGCGGAGGCGTGCCAGTGGTCCGGCTGGGGTGTCTGCCCCGCCAGCCGGGCCTCCAGCTCGGCCAGGTGGTCGATCAGATGATCCGCGGTACGGCGGATCGCCTTGTGGGGGGTGTAGACGCGGTCGTCGACGTAGGCGGGGGTGCCGTCCCAGGCGGTCCAGGTGGCAGCCAGTGCCAGCACATGCTCGACCATGGCGGTGATGACCTCGGCGGGTGTCTCCGATGCGGTGTCGGCGCTCATACGGAGACGCTATGCCCAGGTCACTTCGGTACCCGCCGAACCGTCCCGGCCTACTGCCCCCGCTCCGCCACGCCCCGCTCCACGCAGAACTCATTGCCCTCCGGGTCGGCCAGCACCACCCAGCCCGTGCCGTCCTCCCGCCGTCGGTCGTCGACGAGCGTGGCGCCGAGGGCGCGCAGGCGTTGGACCTCCTCGTCGCGGGTGTGGTCCTGGGGCTGGAGGTCCACGTGGATGCGGTTCTTGACGGTCTTGGGGTCCGGCACGGTGACGAAGAGCAGTCCCGCGGCCTCGATCAGCGCCTCCGGATCCCCGGGATGGTCGTCCTCGTGCACGGGCTCGCCCAGGACCTGGGACCAGAAGCCGGCGAGGGCATAGGCGTCGGCACAGTCGATCGTCACGTGCCGGATCTTGGAAGTCATACGTCGGATTCTGGTGCGTGCGCGGGGAATTGGAAAACGAATTCGGCAGACGCAAGCCCGCCGCAGGCGCCCTCGCGGCGGCCGGAGCGGCGCGGACAAGGTGGGAGACCACCTCACCGGTGACCTCGCCGTCTCCAAGGACGGCTTCCTGACCTGGGCCTACGCTCCCGTCACCCGTCGTACGCCACCAAGCTCACCGGGACGTCACCGACCACGAAGACCCTGGGGATCGCCCGTCCGACACCGTGAACCGGAAGTGACGGACCGGGCCCCCGGCCCAGCTCACGCTCAGGTCGTACGGCCCGTGCACCTCGACGGAGACCAGCTCCCCGAGGGGCAGGGGGTCCGGCTCGCCGGTGAGACGGGCCACGGCCACGAACAGGGTCGGGCCGTCGCCCGTCGTACCGGAGAGGGCGAAGTCGCCGGACAGGCCGTGGACCGGCCCCAGTTCGGCGTGCTCGTCCTCCCACGGCACCCAGCCGGTGACACGCACGTCGGTCCCGGGTGCCGCGCCCGCCACCAGATGGGCGCGCACCTCCACGGCGCCCTCGGCCACCACGAGGCTGGTGACCTCGATCGCGCCGCCGACGCCCCCCGTGGCGCACCGGGAGGCCGCCCAGCCCTCCCCCACGCCGAGCGGGACGATGCCGGCGCGGTCCCCGTCCCCGCCGACCATCACGATGTTGTCGGGCGGCGAACCGAGCGGCCGCGTGACCGTCGAATAGGCGAACCGCGTGTAGTAGGGGTCGTAGCGGACGTCCTCGCTGCCGTGGTTGTGCAGCCGGACCACACCGTCCGAACTCGTGGACTGCAGTAACCAGTTGGGTCCCACGATCGGGGTCACCGCGTCGGCCCGCTCGGCCGGTCCCGGTTCCTCGGCCGCTGTCCACACCGCGTGGTCCGCGGGCAGGAGCAGCCCGAGAAAGCCCTTGCTCGCCCAGTAGGGGGAGGCCGGTCCCGAATAGCCCTGCAGGAGCGCTGCATCGGGGCCGTGCCAGCCGAGGCTGAGCAGGCCGTGCTCGTCGACGGCCTCCCGGTCCAGGAAGTACTTCAGCGCGCCGGAGGCCAGCCGCCTGGTCTCCCCCGGCGCCAGGGGCGTACGCCCCGTGAGCGCGCCCAGCCACAGCGGGGCCGTCGTCGCGAACCGGTAGGTGAGGGAGCGGCCCTGGAGCATCGGGGCACCGTCGCCGCCGAACAGCCGGGCGTAGTCGGCGAGATGCCGTTCGAGCCGGCCGCCGTACAGGTCGAGGAGACCGGCGTCGTCCGCCAGCCACGCGTGCAGCACCGGATACAGGTGCATGGCCCAGCCGTTGTAGTAGTCGAAGGCGCGGCCGGGGCCGTCGCTGTACCAGCCGTCGCCGACGTACCACTGCTCGATGCGTTCCAGGCCCCGCTCGACGGCCTTGCGGGAGGCGTCGGACTCGTACCCGATCTCCTGGAGGAATCCGCCGACCGTGACCGGGAACAACTCCCAGTTGCAGGGCCAGGGTTCGGCGGTGAGCGCGTCGGCCAGCCAGGCAGCCGCCCGCGCGCGCACGGACTCGTCCAGCCGGTCCCACAGCAGTGGCCGCGTCAGCCGCAGGGCGAGGGCGATCGAGGCGGCCTCGACCAGGGGCTGGCTGCGGTCCTCGATGCGCGGCCAGACGCCCGAGGCCCCGGCGGCGAGTCCGTCCGCGTAGCGCCCGAGGGTGTTCTCGTCCCGGCGGAAGGCGGCCAGCAGCAGCGTACGGGCGTATCCCTCCAGGCCGTCGGAGAGACGGCCCGACCAGCTCTCGTGGTCACCGGGCAGGTGGTAGAGGGCGCGGTCCTCGGTGGCATACGGCTCCACCGCGGCGAGCAGGGCGTCGGCGGCGGCCTCCCAGTGGGCGCGGGTGTATCCGGTGCGCGGGCTCAGGGTGCGGTCGGGCCGGGGCAGGTGCATCGGCGATGGGCTTCCTTCCAGCTGAGCCGGCCTGGGGCGCCCCGGTTCCGGTCGGGACACCCCAGGGTTTCATCCCACCCTCACCTTGCCCTTCGGCACCAGAGGCAGGGCGAGAAGTTCGTCATCCGCTCCGCGCTGGTGGCATCCCTGGGCGTGGAGGGTTCCAACGCTCTGGGTGAGCGGCTCGGGGACGACGGGCTTCCTCAGCGCGGCGACGTGTGTCGACTCGCTGGATCTACCGGCTGACGGGACAGCCGGCGAGCAGCCGCCGCGCCTCGGGTGCGGACAGGGTCAGCGAGTCCTCGCCGCCCGCGTCGACGACCAGCACCACCTCGTCGGCCGGCCAATGGGCGGCCAGCTGCCGCAGGGTGACACGTCGGTAGCAGGGCACCTGGGGGAAGGCCCTGAGCAGCTCCGCCTCCGAAGTGAAGACCATGACCGCGGGGGCGCGGCGGACGCTTTCGACCACCGGCAGCACCAGCCGCACGAACTCGGCGCGGCCGCGTGCGTAACGGACACCGCCGATCGCGGGGATCAGCACGTCGCAGCCCGCCAGCGCTTCCCATGCGCGGGGGTCGGGCGCTCGGGCCAGATCCCGCAGGGCCTCGCGCGCCACTGCCTCGAAGACTTCCGCGGGGATCTCGCTCATGGCGCCACACCTCTGTCACAGGCCCCGTGTCCCGTCGCTACGGCGCTCCCCGTGTCCCGTCGCTACGGCGCTCGCCTACCCACGATCGGCCCGTTCATGCGGCCGCCTCGGTGGGTCCGGTCCTCGACGTGCCGGCCAGGAGCCTGGGGTCCACTGCCGCGCACTTGGAGCTGTGCCGGGCGATCGGCGCGTTGTGCGTGGCGCTCACTCCGGCAACGTTCGAGGCTGCGAACAGCATTTGTCATGACGAACGTTGGGATCGCCGCAAAGGTAAGGGCGAGACACGAGGAGGTCAACCGGGTCCGGACGGGTGGGCGGCATGCGGCGCAGGGGTGGCGCCGGGCGGCCGACGACCGCCCGGCGCCGTTTCGACTAGCGTCGTGGCATGACCGGCAACACCCCCGCAGCGTCCACCAGCCTCGTCGAAGCCCTCGCCGCCGGGACCCTCGTGCTCGACGGCGGCATGTCCACCCAGCTGGAGTCCGCCGGGCACGACCTGAGCGACGAGCTGTGGTCGGCGCGGCTGCTCGCCGAACGGCCCGAGGCGGTCATCGAGGCGCACCTCGCCTACTTCATGGCGGGCGCGAACGTGGCGATCACCGCGAGCTACCAGGCCACCTTCGAGGGCTTCGCCAAGCGCGGGATCGACCGTGCGGAGTCGGCCCGGCTGCTCGCGCTGAGCGTGGAGCTGGCCCGGGAGGCGGCACGCCAGGCCCACGACGAGGGGATCGTACGCCCGCTCTGGGTGGCGGCCTCGGTCGGTCCGTACGGGGCGATGCTGGCGGACGGCTCGGAGTACCGGGGCCGGTACGGGCTGAGCGTCGACGCGCTGGAGCGCTTCCACCGCCCGCGTCTCGAGGTGCTGGCCGCCGCCGCGCCCGATGTCCTGGCCCTGGAGACGGTCCCGGACACCGACGAGGCGACGGCACTGCTGCGGGCGGTGCGCGGACTCGGCGTGCCGGCCTGGCTGTCGTACACGGTCGACGGGGACCGCACCCGCGCAGGTCAGCCCCTGGACGAGGCGTTCGCCCTGGCGGCCGGCGTGGACGAGGTCGTCGCGGTGGGCGTCAACTGCTGTGCGCCCGGGGACGTGGACCACGCCATCGGGACCGCGGCCCGGGTGACCGGCAAGCCAGTCGTCGTCTACCCCAACAGCGGCGAGACCTGGGACGCGAAGGCCCGCACCTGGACCGGCCGCGCCACCTTCACCACCGAACAGATCAAGGCATGGCACGACGCGGGCGCCCACCTGATCGGCGGCTGCTGCCGGGTGGGCCCCCGGGCGATCACGTCGATCGCACGAACGCTGGCCATGGTCTGACCCCACCTGACCCCGCCGATTCCGGCGCGACCGGGGCAAGGGACGCGGCGTGCGATGAGTGTCCGGGACACCCGGTCCGCGCCGCCTCGTGCGGCCGGACCGCATGGACGGCCATGGTCCGGCGCGACGGGACGCCCGCTCCCTGCGCCCCGCTCGCTGCGGCCGGTGACCAACGGTCAACGAGTCAATGCTTGCGGGTCCCCACCGAGCGGCGCAGGCGGCGTACCGCGGACGCCAGTTCCGCGGCGCGCGCGGGTGTCGGTGTGCCGTTGATGGTGCTCGGCTCCGGTGTGTCGGTGCCGGTCGCCGCCGTCGCCCACAGAGCCAGTTCGGCATCCCGCGGGCCGAATGCGATGTGCGGTTCACCGTCGCCGAAGATCTGGACAGGGTGTTCGGAGTCCCACGGCCGCCAACCCGGATCCCCCGTGTCGGCGAACCGCACCCAGGCCCCGTGCATGGCGTCGCACAACTCCTTCGGCGCGCCCTCGCCGGCGAGCTTCGCCGAGTCCGGGACGTGCCCCGTGTCGAAGACGAACCCGAGTTCCAGCGCGTGGCAGGCCCCGAGGCCGGGCAGGTTGGAGGGCCAGGCGAACTCGTAGACGTACGACGATCCGGGACGCGCGTCCGCCAGCCGGTGCAGCGGGAGGCGCAGCAGATGGTCCGTGACCATCTGGCCGACGATCTCGGAGGGGCCGGCCTCGGGATGCCGCGCGCGGTAGCCGCGCGGCACCTCGTGGCCGCAGCGGCAGCGGGCCATGGCCCCGGCGAGTGCCACCGGCCCGAGCCGGTCCACACGGTCCACGAGGCCGCCCGGCACCAGCCACAGCCGGTACTCGTCGCGGGTCCAGCCCATGAGCAGGTCGACGCCTTTGGCGGCCTCGCCCTCCACCAGGGCCTCCAGCGGGTCGCGCGGGACGATGTCGCCGTCGACGACGATCCCGAACGCGGGACCGCCCAGGACCGGGCTGCTCAGCCGCCCCACCTCGGCCTGGGTGCGCAGCAGCAGGTCGCGGTCGACGGCGGCGAAGGCCTCGGCGGTGGCGGGGACCTTGAGCCGGGCCGCCATACGGCGGACCATCCGCCGTACCTTGTCGCGTTCCGAGGCCTCCGGCGGTCCGCTCTGCAGCACGGCCCGGCGGACCAGGCCCTGGGCGCCCGGCGCGGCGATCAGCGCACCGGTGCTGATGGCCCCGGCCGACTGTCCGGCCAGGGTGATCCGGCCCGGGTCGCCACCGAACGCCGCGATCGACTCGTACACCCATTCGAGCGCGGCCAGTTGGTCACGGAGTCCGGCATTGGGAGGCGTGTCGGGGAACAGCCCGTAGCCTTCGACGCCGAGCCGGTAGTTGACCGAGACGAGGACGACACCGTCGCGGGCGAAGCCATGACCGTCGTACACGGGCACGGACGAGGATCCCCTGGTCAGGGCGCCGCCGTGCAGCCACACCAGGACGGGGAGCCGGGCCGCGGGGCCGGGCTCGGGGGTCCAGACGTTCAGGTTGAGACAGTCCTCGCCGCCCACGAAGGGGTCGGAGAGGTACTGCGCGAACGCTTCGGAGTACGGCGGTTTCGGGGCGGTCGGCCCGAAGGCGCCCGCGTCACGCACCCCGTCCCAGGGCTCCGGTCGTTCGGGCGGCCGGAAGCGACGGGGCCCGAAGGGCGGGGCGGCGTACGGGATGCCGCGGAACACCGCGACCTCACGCTCGTACCTGCCGCGGACCGCGCCGTATGGGGTTCTGACCACGAGGCCCGCCTGGTCTGCCGCCATCCGCCCACCAGCTCCTCCCGCGCTCGCGTTCGCGCACCGGTAAATGCAGAGCATCACATCGGCTCCGGCTATTCCTGCACACGAGGCGCACGGGAGGCCGTTCGGGTGACGGAGCGCCGTGCTCGCACACACAGCCACGGAACCAAGGGGACGGGCGACACGTCTTGTGCAACCGGAGCCGGAGGTTCGACAAAGGGAAGTGCTGCGGCATGTCCAAAGAGTCCATCGGCATCGTGTTGTGCGTGCTGGCCGGCGTGATGATCCTGAGCGCCACGCTTCGGGATGCCGTGGTGGTGCGCCGGCTGCGTCGGCACGGGATGCGCACGTGTGGCGTCGTGGTCGACAACGTGCGGGTCAACGACGGCGACGGGCCGTCGTGGGTGCCGGTCATCGCATTCACCGACCGGATGGGGCACCGGGTGGAGTTCTCACCGCAGATACGCGGGACCGGGATGGGGCTGCCGACGGGGCGCCAAGTGCAGGTGGTGTACCTGGCGGACAACCCTCAGGTGGCCCGGGTCCTGATGTGGCGGCACATGACGGGGGCGACGTTGTTCCTCGCGTTCGGGGCTGCGCTCTTCCTGTCGGCCGCGGGGTTGATCATTTTGGTCAGCTGACCGGCTTCCCCGTTCGCGATGACGCAGGGCGAGTGCCCTGACGGAAGGGACGCGTACGGAACTGCCGACCCGGCTGGTCCGGCGGGCGAGCACGGCAGCGCGGACCGCCCGGACGGGCGCATGACGGTGACCAGGGAAGGCCAAGATCGTTCCCGGGGCATGAAACTCACCAAGCGCAGAGCAGCGGTCATCGTCCTCGCCCTCGCCGCGGTGGCCGTGGCCACCGCCATCGGCACGGCCCAGGCGGCCTGCCCGGCCCCGGCGCCGATCCCCCGTGACCGCTCCGCGGCCGCCCTCCTCCCCGCCGACGAGCACGAGGACGTCGAACTCGACGAGCAGGGCCGCCCCGACCTCCGCGAGGACTGACGGCCGCCGTGAACGACGGCGGCCGGGAACGACGGCGGCCGGGAACGACGGCGGCCGGACACCTCCCGCACGGGGTGTCCAGCCGCCCAGATGGCCCGGTCTTCACTCCTCCCCGTCCCGGTCGGCCGCGCCGACGAGGGCCTCCATCAGGTCGACGGCGCTCCCGTCGTGGTCGCTGCCGGCCGTGCCGCTGCCGGTCTGGACGTTGGCCGTGCGGTCGACCTCGAGGATCGAGTCCGCCCGGGAGTTGTCGATGACGGTGATGAGACTGTCGGTGGCGGCCGCCGGTGCGGCCGCCGCCCCCAGCAGCGCCGCCGCCAGCACCGTGACCGTCCGCAGCCGCGGGGCTCGGGTCACGCGCCCACGCCCTCGGGCTCGAGCCGCTCGCGGGCGATGTTGCGCTCGAGCAGGCTCGTGGACGCCTTGACGCCGACCCCGCTCGCCGCGTCCACCTCGGGCAGCCGGCCGTCCGCCGCCCTCAGTTCGGTGAGCGCGGAGTCCATCGCCTGGTGGGCGGCGAACAGACACGGGGTGCTGTAGATGGCGACGTCGACGCCCAGGTCGTTCAGTTCGGTCAGCGACAGCCGGGGCGACTTGCCGCCGGCGATCTGGTTGAACAGCAGCGGCTTGTCGCCGACGACCTTTCGGATCCGCTGGATCCACTCCACGCTGCGCACCCCGTCCACCAGGACCACGTCGGCGTCGGTGGCGGCAAGCCGCTCCGCCCGGTGCAGGATGTCGTGCTCGTCGGTGGCGTCCGTACGGGCCACCACCACCAGGTCCTGACGGGTCGCCAGCACCCTCTCCAGCTTCTCCAGATACTCCTCCAGCGGCAGCACCTGCTTGCCGTCGGCGTGCCCGCACCGACGCGGCCGCTTCTGGTCCTCAAGGATCACCCCGGAGGCGCCGATCCGCTCCAGCCCCTCGACGACGTGGCAGGCGACCTCCGGGTCCACGTACCCGTCGTCGATGTCCACCAGCAGGTGGTGGTGCGGGAACGCACCCCGCAGCCGCTGGACGAACGCGACCATGTCCGGCCAGGCGATGAATCCGATGTCCGGCAGCCCGTAGTACGAGGCCGCGAATCCGAAGCCGGAAACGAACATCCCGTCGTAGTGCTTGGCCGCGATCGAGGCCGAGTACATGTCGTACACACCGATGAGCGGGGTGGTCCCCGGCCCGGCGATCTGCTCGCGCAGCGTCTTCCCGTAAGTCACTGTCTAGCCCCTCGTGTGAATGGCGCTTTACCAGGACAAAAGGATCTCTAGGTGTTCACGTGACTTTCCTGCTACGCGGCCTTTACTCACCCCAATGGGGCAACCGGTTCACCGGAGAAACGTCACTGACCCCGGTCGCTCGGCACCGCCCAGCCGATTCCGCCGTGCAGATGGGCGACGAAGTCCGCCCCCCCCCTGCTCCCGGCACCACACCAGGGGACGGACCCCCATGTCCCGCCGCCGTACGACGCTTCGTCCACATGTACGGAGTACGCGGACCGCACCCGCGAAGCCGGGGAGTCATTTGACCGAGTTTCGATGTTCCCGGGGCGGGAGTCACGCTCCGTGTCCATGATGATGCATATGGGCACGATTCGACGGGCACGGAAGAACGCCTCGGCGATGAAGATGGTGGGCGCACTGCTCGCCCTCCACCGGGAGGCCGCCGGTTACACACAGCGGTCGCTGGGCGAGCGGTTCGTCGTCGGCGAGCAGCAGATCGCGTCGATCGAGCAGGGCAGACGGCCGCTGAAGCCGGATCTTGCCGAGCAGCTCGACGAACTCCTCGATACTAGGGGGGCGTTGTCGGTTGCGTTGAGCAAGATGCCGGAGGTGGATCTGGTTCCGTTGTGGGCGGAGGAGTATCTCGATCGGGAGCGGGAGGCGATCACCATCTCCGTGTACGCGAGCCTCGCCGTACCGGGTCAACTCCAGACCGAGGACTACGCACGGGCGGTCTTCCGCAGCCGCGTGCCGGTCTACGACGAGGACGAGGTCGAGCAGCTCGTCACAGCCCGCATGGAGAGGCAGGTGATCCTGCAACACAGGACACGGCCCTCCACGAGCTTCGTGATCTGGGAACCGGTCCTGCGGGACTTCCTTGGCGGGAAGGAGGTGTATCTCGCACAGGTGCGGAAGCTGCGCGAGTACGCCGACGTCCCCGGCATCACCGTGCAGATCTTGCCGCTCGGTCGCACCTCTCACGCAGGCCTCGACGGTCCGTTCGTCCTCTTAGAGACACCTGAACACCAGCGGCTCGCCTACATGGAAACTCAGCGCGGAAGCCACCTGATCGCCGATCCAGACGAGGTGGGGATCCTTACCCAGAAGTATGCGATGCTGCGGACGCAGGCTCTCAACACCGAAGAAACGAGGGACCTGTTGGACCGGCTTCTGGGAGAGCGATGAGCGGCACCGCGCTTGAGTGGTTCAAGTCGAGCTACAGCAGCGAGGAGGGTGGCGCCTGCATCGAAGTCGCTTACGTCTGGCGCAAGTCGAGCTACAGCGGCAGCGAGGGCGGTGAGTGCATCGAAGTCGCCCTCGAACCCGGGGCCATCCACATCCGCGACTCCAAGACCCCCACCACTGCCCACCTCACGGTCTCCCCCACCGCCTGGACGGCCTTCCTGAAGCTGCCCCGGGCCTAACCGCCCTCCCCGACACTGTTGTCGGGCGCCCCGTCCCCGTACGAGGGAAGGTCACCCCGCCGTACCGGCTCCGTGGGCGTCGGCGCGGGCGACGGCAGCAACGCGGCAAGCTCTTTGGCCGAGGGACGGTAGACGGAACGGGCCGCCTCCCGCAGCACCTCCCGGGAGACCTTCTCGCCGCTGATGTGCACCACCTGCCCCTTCTTGGGTGCCACGCACTCCTCCTCCTTCGGGCAGACGGCTGCGGTCACCGTGCCACGGTCGGAGTAGAGGTGAAGGACGCCGCCGTCCTTCGACCAGTAGGAGACGGAGAAGCCGTCGTCCCCGTTCACGCCGACGGACTGCTGGGCCGGGGTGAAGCCGGACGCCTTGGTGACGTAGACGAGCTCCGGTGCGACGCCCAACGCCCGGACGCGGGCATCGAGTTCGGACGTGTCAGGAGTACCGGAGGTACCGGCTCCGGTACCCGCCTTCTCGGTGCCGCAGGCGGTGAGCAGTACGGGGAGCAGGAGTAACGGCGTCAGCGCGCGCACGGTACGGATCATGCACCCATCCTGCCGTACAAATGTTCCACAGGAAGGGGGCATTTCACTTGAGGCGACTCTCTTGAACGGGGGCACCGGCACCCCTAGCCTCAGCCGGAATGAATGCCATCCCCCCACTCCTGGACCACCTCGTCCTGGCAACGCCCGACCTCACGGCGACGGTCGCCGACTTCACCGAGCGGACCGGTGTGGCACCCGCTCCCGGTGGTGTCCACGTCGAGCTCGGCACCCGTAACTACCTGGTGTCACTGGGCAGGTCCAGCTATCTGGAGATCATCGGTCCGGACCCGGAGCAGGAGCCCCCGTCGGGCCAGCACCCCTTCGGGGTCGACGGGCTGACCGGCCCGCGCACGGTGACCTGGGCGATCGGCCCACCGGACCTGGACGCGGCGGTCGCGACGGCCCGGGCTCGGGGATTCGACCCCGGGCCCACGTACCCGATGAGCCGCCGCGCCCCCGGCGGGGCCCTGTTGGAGTGGCGCCTGACCTACACCGCGCACCCTTCGGGGCTGGTGCCCTTCCTGATCGACTGGGGTCGTTCGGTGCACCCCGCCGCGTCGGGGCTGCCCGTCACGCCGCTGGTGGAGGTGTCGGCCACCGCTCCCGACCCGGACGAGATCCGCGCTCTGCTGACCACCCTGGGCACCGAACTCCGCCTCGGCGAGGGGCCGGTGGCCATCTCCTTCACCGTGGAGACGCCCAAGGGACCCGTGATCTTCGATTAGGCGGACGGGCTCGCGCGGATCACCGCCTGGTCTCCGCGAGGTCCGAACAGGTGCAGGATCTCTACCGCGTTCGTGTCCGCCGGGCCGAACCAGTGCGGCTCCCTGGTGTCGAACTCGGCCACTTCGCCCGGGCGCAGGGTGAAGTCGCGTTCCCCGAGCACGATGCGCAGCTCGCCCGCGAGGACGTAGAGCCACTCGTAGCCGTCGTGGGTCACCAGCTTCGGTTCGCGGGGCGCCAGGACCTGCTTGAACACCTGCACCCGGCCCGGGTACTGGGTCAGCGGCACCAGGACGCTGCCCTGACCGTGGCGCTGGGGCTTGAGGTGCACGCGCGGGTCGCCGGTGGCGGGTGCGGCCACCAGTTGGTCGAGTGCGACACGGTGTGCCCGCGCGAGCGGGATGAGCAGGTCGAGGGTCGGGCGCCGCCTGCCGGATTCGAGCCGGGACAGCGTGCTGACGGAGATCCCGGTCGTCGCGGCGAGGTCCTCCAGCGTGAGTCCGCGGTCCCGGCGGAGGGTGCGCAGCCGGGGGCCGATGCCGTCGAGTATCTCTTCCACTTCCGCGTCCACGGAGTCCAGTTTTGCAGCCTTCGCAAGAACGCTGGGCCGCGGTGGTGGTCCGGTCGGACTCTTGCCGGGCTGGTACTCCCGGACGTGAGAGGCAGACCGTGACCACGACGACACATCCTGTTCAGCCGCCCCTTCTGAGCGCGCGCAGACGCTGGACGGTGCTGGCCGTCTGCTGTCTGAGCATGTTCCTGGTGGGCCTGGACACCACCATCGTGAATGTGGGCCTGCCCGCCATCGGGCGCGGCCTGGACGTCGGGACGCGCGGCCTGGAATGGACCGTGGACGCCTACACCCTCGTCCTGGCCGGCCTGCTGATCTCCTCGGGCGCGCTGGCGGACCGGTTCGGACGCCGGCGGGTGTTCCAGAGCGGGCTGGTCGTGTTCGGCACGGCCTCGCTGGTCTGCGCGGCGGCCCCCACGGCGGGCGCGCTCATTGCCGCCCGTGCCGCGCAGGGCATCGGTGCCTCGATGCTCAGTCCCGTGGCTCTGGCGATCGTGGTGAACGCCATGCCCGACCCGAGGGAGCGGGCACAGGCCATCGGCGTCTGGGCCTCGGTCTTCGGGCTCAGCATGGCCGCAGGTCCCGTCACCGGCGGCGCCCTACTCGCCGGGTTCGGCTGGCGGTCGCTGTTCTGGGTCAACGCGCCGGTCGTGGTGGCCGCCCTCGTGCTCAGCGCGGTGTTCGTACCGGAGTCCAGGGCCGCGCAACGGGTGCGGCGGCTCGACGTCCCGGGTCAGGCTCTGCTGACCGTGGTCATCGGGGTCTCGGTCGGTGTCCTCATCGAGGGGCCGCGCATCGGCTGGACGTCGCCCGTGGCGCTGACCGCGTACGCGCTCGCCGTCCTGGCGACCGTGGCATTCGTACGGGTCGAGTCCCGCCGTCCCGAGCCGCTGATGGACCTGGGGCTGTTCCGGCGTCCGGCGTTCACCGGCGCGGTGCTCGGCGCCGTCGCGGTCTTCGTCGCCCTGAACGTGACGCTGCTCCTCAACACGCTCTATCTGCAGCACACCCGGGGGTGGACACCCCTGGCCACGGGGACGGCGACCTTGCCGATGGCGCTCGCGGCGACCGTCTGCGCGCCCCTGTCCGGACGTCTGGTCGGCCGCATCGGGCCACGGCTCCCGCTCGTCCTCGCCGGCGCCTTCCTCACGGCGGGCGGTCTCTGCCTGGTCGGACTCGGCCAGGACACGAGCGTGTTCCTGCTCCTGTCGGCCTACGCGCTCATCGGCGTCGGATTCGGTTTCGCCAACGCCCCCATCACCAACACCGCGGTGAGCGGGCTGCCGCCGAGCCGGGCCGGTGTGGCCGGGGCGATCACCTCCACCGCCCGCCAGTTCGGCTCCGCGCTCGGCATCGCCCTGGCCGGCGGCCTGGTCGCGGGCACCGCCCCGGCGGGGCTCGCCGATGCGTCCCGCCCCGGCTGGATCCTGGTCGCGGGCTGCGGGCTGTTCCTGTTCGCGATGGCACGAGGAACGACGCGCAAGGAATGACCCGACCCCTCGCGCTGGCGGCGACCCCCTCGCGTCCGATTCCTTCAAGACCGGATACCGCCACCCCGCCTACGGTGACGACATGACTCCACGATTCGCCGTGATCGGCGTGGTGGCCTCCGACCTGGCCGCCTCGCTCGCCTTCTACCGCCGCCTCGGGCTCGTCTTCCCCGAAGGCGCCGAGGACCAGCCGCATGTCGAGGCCGAACTGCCCGGTGGGCTGACCCTCGCCCTGGACACCGAGGCAACCGTCCGCTCATTCCACCCCGGATGGCGGCCACCGGCCGGCGGGGGCCGGGTGGGGCTCGCCTTCCGGTGCGGGTCACCCGCTGAGGTCGACGCCGCCTACGAGGACCTGGTGGGCGCCGGGTACCACGGCGAACTCAAGCCGTGGGACGCCTTCTGGGGCCAGCGGTACGCCACCGTGCACGACCCCGACGGCAACGGCGTCGACCTGTTCGCACCGCTACCGGCCGCCGACTAGCCGCCCCAGCGGCACACCCGCCAACTCCTTCACGTCCCGCGCCAGATGCGGCTGGTCCGCGTAACCGGCACGAACCGCCGTCTCCGCGAAGGACACACCGGAGCGGGCCAGCGCAAGCGCCCTCTGCAACCGCAGGATCCGGGCCAGGGTCTTGGGGCCGTAGCCGAAGGCGGCCAGGCAGTGTCGGTGCAACTGGCGTGCGCCCAGGCCCAGTTCGTCGGCGGTCGCGGCCACCGGGCGGCCCGCGTCCAGAGCCGTGACCAGCCGCCCCAGCAGGGGATCGGGCGGGTCCAGGTCCGCCGCCCGCTCCAGCGCGCTCTCCTCCAGCGCCGTCGCCGGGTCCGCCGCCGCCTCGGTCCGGGCCCGCAGGCGTCGTACCTCCGCGGCGGGCCACAGGTCGGCCAACTCCACGCGCATGTTGCGGAGTTCGGCGGCCGGTACGCCCAGGTAGGCGGGCGCGGTGCCGGGGTGGAAGCGCAGGCCCGCCCAGCGCACGGCCTGGCCTTCGGGGACGTGGGCGCGGGTGTCCGGGCCCGCGACCAGCAGCCGTCCCTCGCTCCACAGCAGGTCCATGCAGCCGTCGGGCAGGACCGGCAGGACGGCGGGGTCCTCCAGGGTGCGGCGCCACACCACGGCGCCGGTCAGCCGGGACGCCCGCTCCTCGTACACGTACGCCAGGCTACGCCGCCCGGGTCCGGTGCTCCTGCGGGCTGACGCCGTACACCCGTTTGAACGCGCTGGAGAGGGCGAACGCGCTGCCGTAGCCGACCTCGCGGGCGATGGCGCCGATGGTGTCCTCGCTGTCGCGCAGTCGGTCGGCGGCGAGTGCGAGGCGCCAGCCGGTGAGGTAGGACATCGGGGGTTCGCCGACCAGGTCGGTGAAGCGGCGGGCGAGCGCCGCTCGGGAGACTCCGGCCTCGGCGGCGAGGGACGCCACGGTCCAGGGATGCGCCGGATCGTCCTGCAGCAGCCTCAGCACCCGGCCGACGACCGGATCCGCGAGCGCCCGGTACCAGGCGGGGGCCTCCGCCTCCGGGCGGGAGAACCAGGCCCGGAGCGCGGCGATGACCAGCAGGTCGAGCAGGCGGTCGAGGACGACTGCCTGGCCCGGTTCGTCCCGCACGATCTCCTCCATGAGGAGCGGGGTGAGCGGGCACTGCCACACGTCGGTGGTGAGGGAGAGCAGCGGCGGGAGCGCGTCCAGCAGACGGCCGCTGATCTCGCCCTGCATGAGGTACGTGCCGATGAGCATGACCGTGGAGCCGTCGAGGCGGTCGCCCCAGGTTCGTACGCCCAGGTCCATGGAGCCCTGCAGGGAGGTGCCGTCGGGGTAGCGGCACTCGCCGCGCGGCAGGATCAGCGCCTGGGGGGCGGTGTCCGGGTCGTCGGCGCAGGTGTACGGGTCCGGGCCGCGCGCTATGGCCAGGTCGCCGGCCCGCAGCCGCACCGGCTCGCCGCCGCCGTCGGGCACGATCCAGGAGTCGCCGCGGACCATGAGCATGACCGTGAGCGGGGCGCGGTCCTCTACCCGTACGGCCCAGGGCGGGTCGAAGCACGCCCGGATCATGAAGGCGCCACGTGCGCGTGGGCCTTCCAGCAGGCCTGCGAGGGGGTCCATGGGGCCAGCGTAGACGTGCACTTATGGGAACGAGCCGTTCAGCGATGGCCGCCTGGGGCGGGCGGGAGTTGACTCGATGGCATGGCACAGAACGCATCGAAGACACAGGACATGACCGTGGTGGTGACGGGCGCGTCGGGTCGTACCGGACGCCGGGTGGCGGACGCCGCGCGGGCGGCGGGGCTGACCGTGCGGGAGGCCACGCGGGCGCGGGGCTTCGACTGGCAGGACCGGTCGACCTGGGCGGACACGCTGCGGGACGCCGACGGAGCGTATCTGGTGTACCCGTCGGACGTGGGCTCGCCGGAAGCGGCCCTGGCGGTGGGACTGCTCGCACACGAGGCGGTCTCCCTGGGCGTGCGGCGGCTGGTCCTGCTGTCGTCGCGGGGCGAGGAAATGGCGCGGCCGACCGAGGAGGCGCTGCGGGAGTCGGGGGCGGACTGGACGGTAGTACGGTCCGCGTGGTTCGCACAGAACTTCAGCGAGGGTCCGCTGGTGGAAGGGCTGTGGGAGAACAGCGAGCTGATCTTCCCGGGCGGCGACGTGCGCGAGCCCTTCATCGACGTACGGGACATCGCGGACGTGGTGGTGGCGGTGCTCGACGCGACCGACAACCGCTACGTCGGCCAGGCCCTGGCCATCACCGGCCCCCGCCTCCTGACCTTCGGCGAGGCGGTCGCGGAAATCGCGGCGGCGACGGGCCGCGAGCTGACATACCGCCCCGTGCAGCCCCGCGAGTACGGCGAACACCTGGCGGGCTTCGGCGTGCCCCCCGACGAGGTCGAGTTCCTGGTGGACCTGTTCGAGTCCCTGCTGGACGGCCGCAACTCCTACCTCACGGACGGCGTACGCGAGGTACTGGGCCGCAACCCCCGAGACTTCACGGACTTCGCCAGGGAGGCCGCGGCGGCGGGGGCATGGAAGCGGTGACGGGAGGCTGCGCCCACCGAACACCACGGGACGCCACGGCCCCGCTGCGCGCGATTGCGGCGGTGGAGGGCGGTCTGGCGCCGGAGATCCCGGCAGGCCGCGCGGCCGACGCGAGCGACCGGCAGCGAGGAGCCCGCCCGGCCCCATGCTCGCCGCCGGCGGCCGGTGGCGAAGAGGTTGCCCCTTCCCCGGCCGGCACGAGCCGCCGGCGGCAACGGCCCCGTCGGGCAGCCGGCCAACGCCGTCGGCAGCGTCACTTGTCCTGGTGTGAGCCGTCCCTGCTCGGCTTGTGCGTGTGGTGTGTGCTCTTCACGTGGGTGCGCAGGCGGGCCGTCACGTCCTCCGGAGGCAGGAAGCGGGACCAGCGTTCCGGGAACTCCGACGGCATGTCGGGGTCGTCGGGGTCGGCCTCGCGGGCCGCGGCCACGCGGGCCACGTACTCGGCGACCTCCGCCTCCCGGAGGCGTTCGTTCGCGGCGCGGGCCGCGGCCGTGGCGGCGGCCGGCCAGACGCGGTCGATCGCGGCGTTGACCGCGGCGCCGACCAGCACCGCGAAGGCGGACACACCGATCCACAGGAGTACGGCGACCGCGGCGGCGAGGGAGCCGTAGATCGTGGCGCCCTCGATGGTGTTCGTGAGGTAGATCCGCAGCAGGAAGCTGCCCAGGACCCACATGGCCAGGGCGACCAGCGCGCCCGGCACGTCCTCGATCCACGGGGAGCGGACCGGCACGGACACGTGGTACAGCGTCGTCAGGAAGACGATCGACAGGATGATCACGACGGGCCAGTACAGGACCTGTACGACCGTCTCCGACCACGGCACGATCCGCACCACCGCGTCCGGTCCCGCCACCATCAGCGGCAGCGCCACCGAGCCGATCAGCAGCGCCACGATGAACAGCAGGAACGCCATGATCCGGGTCCTGACGATGCCCCGGACGCCGTCGAGGCCGTACATCACGGTGATCGTGTCGATGAAGACGTTCACCGCACGCGAGCCCGACCACAGGGCGAACAGGAAGCCGATGGAGATGACGTCGGGCCGACCTCCCTTCATCACGTCGTGCAGGATGGGCTCCGCGATCTCCCGCACGCCCTTGTCGGACAGCACGGTGCGCGA
The DNA here is from genome assembly GCF_032656585.1 of Streptomyces herbicida. NCBI lineage: Bacteria > Bacillati > Actinomycetota > Actinomycetes > Kitasatosporales > Streptomycetaceae > Streptomyces > Streptomyces herbicida. Next base: position 231,630 of record NZ_JAUYWJ010000007.1, on the reverse strand, counting down.
CGCCTCCAGGAGGTTGTTCTCCAGGCTGGCGATGGTGTCCGCGCCGGTCCAGTCGTCGACGTAACCGAGCAGCCCGATCAGGCTGAGCAGCAGCGGCGGCACGGACAGCAGCGTGAAGAACGCCGCCTCGGCGGCAAGGCCGAGGATGCGGTACTCCATGCACGAGTCCACCGTGTCCTTCAGCAGCAGCCAGGCGGTCCTGCGCTTGGAGACGTTCCGGTAGAGGGCTCGGGCCCGGTGGAGCCGACCGGCCGGCTGCTCGGGGGGTTCGCTTGCTGGCTGCACGACCTAAAGGTATCCGCCGTGCCGCACCGTCCTCACCTTCCCGGGCGATCACCGGACCGCTCCGGCGGGCGCCGGCCGGAGCGGACGCGTCCGGTCCGGCCGCTGTGTCAGTCTGGTGACGACCGCCGTCGCCCCCGGGGTAGGTTCGCAGACATGGCACGCACCACCACCCACACCGTGACGAACCAGGCTCCACCGCTGGTCGGATACGACGTCTTCGGCGCCGACCGGGCCCTGGTGGAGGCCGTCGAGCGGCACACCGACGCCGCCGTGCTGGACGAGGTGCTCGACGAGCTGTCCGCGCTGGGCAGGAGCGCGGGCTCGGCGCAGGTGCAGGAGTGGGGGGTGCAGGCGAACGAGAACCCGCCCCGGCTGCGCACGCACGACCGGTACGGCAACCGGATCGACGAGGTCGAGTTCCATCCGGCCTGGCACCGGCTGCTCGGCAAGGGGCTCGGGGCGGGGCTGACCACCGCCTGGGTGCGTCCGGCCGGGCATGTGCGCCGGGCGGCCGGATTCCTGGTCTGGACCCAGGTCGAGGCGGGCAACGGCTGCCCGCTGTCGATGACACACGCGGCGGTGCCCGCGCTGCGCACCGACCCGGACCTCGCCGCCGAGTGGGAGCCTCTGCTGACCTCCACCCTCTACGAGCGCGAGCTGCGCCCCGCCCGGGAGAAGGCCGGGGTGGTGTTCGGGATGGGCATGACCGAGAAGCAGGGCGGCAGCGACGTACGGGCGAACACGACCGCCGCGCGGCCGCTGGCCGAGGCCGGGACGTTCGAGCTGACCGGGCACAAGTGGTTCTGCTCGGCGCCGATGTCGGACGGCTTCCTGGTGCTCGCGCAGGCGCCCGGCGGGCTGACCTGTTTCCTCGTGCCGCGGGTGCTGGAGGACGGCACGCGCAACACGTTCCTCATCCAGCGGCTCAAGGACAAGCTGGGCAACCGGTCCAACGCCTCCGCGGAGGTCGAGTTCGACGGGACCTGGGCGCGCCGGGTGGGCGAGGAGGGGCGCGGGGTGCGCACCATCATCGGGATGGTGGCGGCGACCCGGCTGGACTGTGTGCTCGGCTCGGCGGGGCTGATGCGGCAGGCCGTGGCGCAGGCGGTGCACCACTGCACCCACCGTGCGGCGTTCGGCGGGAAGCTGGTCGACAAGCCGCTGATGCGCAACGTCCTGGCGGACCTGGCGCTGGAGTCGGAGGCGGCGACGGCCCTCGGGCTGCGGCTGGCGGCCGCCTACGACGACGGGAGCGAGCAGGAGCGGGCGTTCCTCCGGCTGGCGGTGCCGGCCGCCAAGTACTGGGTGACCAAGCGCTGTACGCCGGTGGCGGTGGAGGCGGCCGAGTGTCTGGGCGGCAATGGCTACGTCGAGGAGTGGGGGATGCCTCGGCTGGTGCGCGAGTCGCCGCTCAACTCCATCTGGGAGGGCGCCGGGAACGTCCAGGCGCTGGATGTGCTGCGGGCGCTCCAGCGGGAGCCGGAGGCCTTCAACGCCTATCTCCTGGAGGTGGGCCGGGCGCGCGGCGCCGACCACCGTCTCGACGCGGCGGTGAAGAATCTGCTGGCCGAACTGGGCGACCTGGAGGGCGTCGAGGGGCGGGCCCGGCGGCTGGTGGAGCGCATGGCGCTGGTGCTGCAGGGGTCGCTGCTGGTGCGGTACGCGCCGCCTGAGGTCGCCGACGCGTTCTGTGCGTCGCGGCTGGGCGGCGACTGGGGCGCGTCGTTCGGGACGCTGCCGTACACCCTGGATCTGGCGTCGGTGGTGGACCGGGCCCGGACGGTGCGCTGACCTGCGGGCACGGGTCGCGGGGGTGATGCTGCGCCGACACGGCACCACCCCCGCTTCACGGCCCCCGTTCGAGGCCACGAACGCCGCTCGGGGCGGCGCTGCTCAAGTTTCAGACACCCTCGGCCCGTCCACCAGGGTTGCAAGGGGTTGCAACTTGTTGGCATATATGCGCGGAGCGTGCCCCTGCCCGGCGCCGGAACGGCACTATGAGACCAACAGTCGGACCGGAAACCGCCGCCCGGACGGCTTGACACTCATGTGGTCGTAAGCGTTTCCGGGAGGATCCCAGTGGCGAACCCGCCGATGAACGTGGCGCAGCTCGCGGCCGTCGACGTGGCACAGGCGGCTCGGTTGCTCAGCGAGGTGCGCGAGGCCGCACTCGCCGGTGAACCTGCACGGATCGCGCCCCGCCCCGTGATCGAACAGTCGTGGGGGCGGATGCTGCGCAACGGGGTGGATCCGGACCATGACGCCAGATCGGGTCTGCTCAGTCCCGAGGAGGTGCGGCGCAGACGGGAGGAGTCGCCGCTGCGGCACGTCCTGCCGGTGCTGCGGGAGGGTCTGCTTTCGGTCGCCGACGTCGCCCACCACATCATGGTGGTCGCCGACGCGGACGGCAGGGTGCTGTGGCGCGAGGGCAGTTCACCGGTGCTGCGCAAGGCGGACGGGATCGGTTTCGAACTGGGCGCGGACTGGCGGGAGGAGGTCGTCGGCACCAATGGCGTGGGCACCGCGGCCGTGGTGCGCAAGCCCGTCCAGGTCTTCGCCGCCGAGCACTTCGCCCGGTCGCACACGTCCTGGACCTGTGCGGGCGCCCCGATCACCGATCCCCGGGACGGCAGGCTGCTCGGTGTGGTCGACGTCAGCGGCCCGCTGGAGACGATGCATCCGGCCACGCTGGCCTGGGTCGACTCGGTGGCGAAACTCGCCGAGGCGCGGCTGCGGGAGCTGCATCTGACCTCGCTGGAGCGGCTGCGCGCGGTGGCGGCGCCGGTGCTGGCGCGGCTGGACGGGCAGGCACTGGCGGTGGACCGGCACGGTTGGACGGCGGCGGTCACGGGGATGCCGTATGTACGGCGCCTCGCGCTGCCCAAGTCGATGTCGGCGGGCCGCCGGTGGCTACCGGCCTTCGGTCTGTGTTCGGTGGAGCCGCTGGCCGGGGGCTGGCTGGTGCGCGCGGTGGACGAGCCGCTGCCTTCGGACGCCTCCCGGGTCGTGCTGGACCTGACGCAGCCGCGCCGCTGGTCGGTGTCCGTCTCCGGCGGTGCGGGCGCCTGGTCCCGTGAACTCAGCCCCCGGCACGCCGAGTTGCTCTATCTACTGGCGGTGCGCCGCTCGGGGCGCAGCGCGGCGGGTCTGGCCGAGGACATGTTCGGCGATCCGTCCCGTACCGTGACGGTACGGGCGGAGATGTCGCGGATCCGGCGGTATCTGGGGGAGTTCCTGGAACACCGGCCGTATCGTTTCTGCGAGGACGCCGAGGTCGAGGTGCTGCTGCCCGACGACCCCCGTGACCTGCTTCCGCACTCGACGGCACCGGCGGTCACACAGCGGTGGGCGGCTGCGCACACGCCGTAAGAGGGTACCGCCGGGGGCATATGCCGTGTACCGATTCGGCACATCCGGGGGGCATCTTCCGCATATTTGCAGGGTCTTATGCCTCTGTCGCAGCTTGCTGCCGTAGCATCCCCTCTACGGGCCTCCCCACCTGCTCCTCGGTCAACGTACGGACCATCAGGCGCAGTTGGCTCGCCGAGGAGGAAGCATGAAGCATCGCGGCAGACATCGCCGGCGCAAGCGGGGCCGCGCCCTGCGCGCGTTCCTGACCGGAACCGCCCTCGCGCTCACCGCGGCCGCCACCATGATCAGCGCCTCGCAGGCCACGGTCGCCGACAATCCGGGCGCGCTCAAGCCGATAACTTCCTCCGCCGAGACCGGGCCCCTGCGGCTCCAGGAGCACTTGGTGCCGCAGGGCACGCTCGACCGGCTGGCCGGCGCGATGGGTCGCCCGGTCGGCGTCTCCGCCGTACTGAAGGGCGCCGACCGCGCCCTGCTCGACGCCGGCGACTGCACCGCCGCCCAGCGGGAGTCGCTGCCCGTCGCACCGCGCGCCGCGCACGCGTACTGCTGGGACCCCTCCGACACCGCCACCCCGGACTGGCGTCCGGCCTCGGTGACCACGTCCGGGGACGCCGACGACGACGGCGTCTGGGGCGAGAACCGGGTGATCCTGTCCGGCTGGACGCACAGCACGAGGACCGGCCCCGCCGCCGAGCGGGGACTGGCCCGGGTCGCCTTCGTCGACGCCGACGACCCCGCCCGCCTCGCGTACAGCTGGGTGCTGCTCGTGGTCCCCAGCGCCGACGGCCGGGACTACCGGGGCCTGGCCTCGACTGTCTCCGGCATGGTCTGGTACCAGGACAAACTGCTGGTCACGGCCGGTACGGGGACGTCCGAGGCGCTCTACGTCTACGACCTGAACCGCATCCAGCGCACCACCGTCGACGGTCCGGCGATCGGCCGGGTGCCGGGCGGCTGGTCGGCCGACGGCTACCGGTACGTGATGCCCGCGGTGGGCACCTACCGCTTGCCCGCCGGGCGGTGTGGCACGGACGGGCCGCCCTGCCCCGGCGGCCTCTCCCTGGACCGCGGATCGGCGCCCGACAGCCTCGTGATGAGCGAGTGGACCCCGGCCGGCAGCAACCGGCACGCCCGCCTGTGGCGCTACGCCCTCAGCGACGACCCCGCCCGGGGCGGTCTGCTCGCCGCGGACTCGGCGGGGCGGGTGGACGCGGTCGAGGCCCTCGAGACGCGGGCGACCGGGATCCGGGGCGTACTGGCCTACCACCCGCCCGGGACGACACGAACCTCCTGGTACGTCGGACGCCTGGCCGATTCCCCGGACCGCCGCGGCAGCCTGTGGCGCCAGGACACCTCGGGAGCGAAGGCCGCCCGCTGCGGCTCGGACACCACACACCACTGCTGGGCCAGGGGCGCGGGCTCGCTCTCCTACTGGCAGGCGACCGGCGAGGTGTGGTCGCTGTCGGACCGGATGCTCTTCTCCGCCCCGCTGAGCTCGATCGACAGTTCGCTGCGGTAGATGGTTCCCTGGCCTGCATGAGCAGCATCACCGTGACCACCTGGTCCCTGGAGCAGACGTCCCCGGCCGACCTCCTCCCCGCCGCCGTTCCCGACGGCGACGTCCGGATCGTCCGCTCCGAGGTGCCCTCCCCCGAGTTCAGCCGCTTCCTCTACGCCTCGGTCGGCGGCGACATCCTCTGGACCGACCGGCTCGGCTGGCCCTACGACCGGTGGCAGGAGCACCTGGACCGGCCGGGCGTGGAGACCTGGGTGGCCTACGACCACGGCACCCCCGCCGGCTACGTCGAGCTCGACCCCCAGGACGACGGCGCCGTGGAGATCGTCTACTTCGGTCTCGTCCCCGCGTTCCGGGGCCGGCGCATCGGCGGTCATCTGCTCTCGTACGGGGCGGCCCGGGCCTGGGACCTGGCGGGACGCTGGCCGCAGCGCGTACCCACCAAGCGGGTGTGGCTGCACACGTGCAGCAAGGACGGCGAGTTCGCGATGGACAACTACCAGCGGCGGGGCTTCAAGCTGTTCGACACCAAGGTCGAACTGGAGCAGGAGCAGCCCGCCCCGGGGCCCTGGCCTGGCGCATACCCGGTCTGACCTGCATCGACAAGACCCTGCACAACCTATGTGATCGACGACACCCTTGTCCCGCATACCGAGACAAGGGTGTCCACATGACGGACGAAGCTGGACTGAGTCCAGATTGCCATGACACGCTTCCGTCATGTCTGGAACTGGAATTGCCTTGGTGAGTCGGCGGCACGTCGACCTCGGCCGCATGTCCAGCGCCATCTGTCCGGCGAGCTGACAGTCCCAGCAGCGCCGACATCACTGACATTCCCCGCCTCCTGCGCAAAGCCGCGCACGTATGCCCAGATGTGCCCATACGCGCAGGTCAGAGCCGCTTTCCGCCTGTCCCGAAGGACGTAGAACCATGGCCGCCACCCCGCAGAACCCTGCCGCCTCCGCGCCCCACCGCAAGGTGAGCCGTCACCGCGGCGAGGGTCAGTGGGCCGCGGGTCACTTCACCCCGCTCAACGGCAACGAACAGTTCAAGAAGGACGACGACGGTCTCAATGTGCGGACACGCATTGAGACGATCTACTCCAAGCGTGGCTTCGACTCCATTGACCCCAACGACCTGCGCGGGCGTATGCGCTGGTGGGGGCTGTACACCCAGCGGCGCCCCGGGATCGACGGCGGCAAGACCGCGATCCTGGAGCCGGAGGAGCTGGACGACGAGTACTTCATGCTGCGGGTGCGGATCGACGGCGGTGCGCTGACCACCCAGCAGCTGCGGGTCATCGGTGAGATCTCCCAGGAGTTCGCGCGCGGCACCGCGGACATCACCGACCGGCAGAACGTGCAGTACCACTGGATCCGGATCGAGGACGTGCCCGCGATCTGGGAGCGGCTGGAGGGCGTGGGCCTGTCCACCGTCACCGCCTGCGGCGACACGCCGCGTGTGATGATCGGCTCGCCGGTCGCCGGCATCGCCGAGGACGAGATCATCGACGCCACGCCCGCGCTGGAGGAGATGAAGCGGCGCGTCCTGAACAACAAGGCGTACTCCAACCTCCCCCGCAAGTTCAAGACGGCCATCTCGGGGTCGCCGCTGCTGGACGTGGTGCACGAGATCAACGACGTCGCGTTCGTCGGTGTGCGCCACCCCGAGCACGGACCGGGCTTCGACGTGTGGGTCGGCGGCGGTCTGTCCACCAACCCCAAGCTGGGCGTACGGCTCGGCACGTGGGTGCCCATCGACGAGGTGCCGGACGTCTACGAGGGCGTCATCTCGATCTTCCGTGACTACGGTTACCGCCGGCTTCGTACGAGGGCCCGCCTGAAGTTCCTGGTCGCCGACTGGGGCGCGGAGAAGTTCCGGCAGGTGCTGGAGGACGAGTACCTGGGCGGGCGCAAGCTGATCGACGGACCCGCTCCCGAGCAGCCCGTCCAGCAGTGGCGTGACCACATCGGTGTGCACCGGCAGAAGGACGGCCGGTACTACGTCGGATTCGCCCCGCGTGTCGGCCGCGTCGACGGCGCCACGCTCACGAAGATCGCCGACCTGGCCGAGGCCCACGGTTCGGGCCGGGTGCGCACCACCGTCGAGCAGAAGATGATCGTCCTCGATGTCGAGGAGGGGCAGCTCGACTCGCTCGTCGAGGGCCTGGAGGCGCTGGACCTCACCGCCCGGCCGTCCTCGTTCCGGCGCGGCACGATGGCCTGCACCGGCATCGAGTTCTGCAAGCTCGCCATCGTCGAGACCAAGCAGCGCGGCGCGCAGCTGATCGACGAACTGGAGCGCCGCCTGCCGGACTTCGACGAGCCCCTCACCATCAACCTCAACGGCTGCCCGAACGCGTGTGCCCGTATCCAGGTGGCGGACATCGGTCTCAAGGGCCAGCTCGTCGTGAACGACCAGGGCGAGCAGGTCGAGGGCTACCAGGTGCACCTGGGCGGCGCGCTGGGCCTGGAAGCGGGCTTCGGCCGCAAGGTCCGCGGTCTGAAGGTCACCTCGGACGAACTGCCCGACTACATCGAGCGGGTGCTGAAGCGCTTCCAGGCCGAGCGCGAAGCCGGCGAGCGGTTCGCCGCCTGGACCGCGCGAGCTTCAGAGGAGGCCTTGTCGTGAGCGAGCGGGCCGCCCCCTTCTACTGCCCCTACTGCGGCGACGAGGACCTGCGTCCGAGCGAGCAGGGCCACGGCGCCTGGGAATGCGCGGCCTGCAACCGCGCATTCCAGCTGAAGTTCCTCGGGCTGCTGGCCCGGGGAGTTCAGCGAGCCGACAACGGAGGGGATCAGACATGACGACGGCTCAGGACGAGCTCACGACCGAGGAGTTGAAGGCGCTGGCCGAGCGGGCCGGGCGCGAGCTGGAGGACGCCTCCGCGCTGGAGATCCTCCAGTGGGCGGCGGACACCTTCGGCAAGCGCTTCTGCGTGACCTCCTCCATGGAGGACGCGGTGGTCGCCCATCTCGCCTCCCGCGCGATGAAGGGCGTCGACGTCGTCTTCCTCGACACCGGCTACCACTTCCCCGAGACCATCGGCACCCGTGACGCGGTCGAGGCCGTGATGGACGTCAACGTCATCACCCTCACCCCGCGCCGGACGGTGGCCGAGCAGGACGCGGAGTACGGCCCGAAGCTGCACGACCGCGACCCGGACCTGTGCTGCAAGCTGCGCAAGGTCCAGCCGCTGGAGGAGGGCCTGAAGGACTACCGGGCCTGGGCGACCGGTCTGCGCCGCGACGAGTCCCCGACCCGGGCGAACACCCCGGTCGTCGGCTGGGACGAGAAGCGCCGGAAGGTCAAGATCTCCCCCATCGCCCGCTGGACGCAGGAGGACGTGGACGCGTACGTCGCCGAACACGGCGTACTGACCAACCCCCTGCTGATGGACGGCTACACCTCCGTGGGCTGCGCCCCCTGCACCCGCCGCGTCCTGGAGGGCGAGGACACGCGGGCCGGCCGCTGGGCGGGCCGGGCCAAGACCGAGTGCGGGCTGCACGGCTGACATGACCGTGCCTACTACGACATTGGAGAACGACGTGACGACCGGAGCCACCGTCTGGCTCACGGGTCTGCCGAGCGCCGGCAAGACCACCATCGCGTACGAGCTGGCCGGCCGGCTGCGCGAGGAGGGCCACCTCGTCGAGGTGCTCGACGGCGACGAGATCCGCGAGTTCATCTCGGCGGGCCTCGGGTTCAGCCGCGAGGACCGGCACACCAACGTGCAGCGCATCGGCTTCCTCGCCGAACTGCTGGCCCGTAACGGCGTCAAGGCCCTCGTCCCGGTCATCGCGCCCTACACCGACAGCCGCGAGGCGGTGCGCAAGCGCCACCACGAGAACGGGACGACGTACCTGGAAGTGCACGTGGCCACCCCGGTCGAGGTGTGCTCCGTACGCGATGTGAAGGGCCTGTACGCCAAGCAGGCCGCGGGCGAGCTGTCGGGGCTCACCGGGGTCGACGACCCGTACGAGGCGCCCGAGACGCCCGATCTGCGGATCGAGTCGCAGAACCAGACCGTGCAGGAGTCCGCGGCGTCGGTGCACGCCCTGCTCAGCGAGAGGGGACTGGCATGACGGCGATCGTCGCGACGGCCGAGGAGGGCACGGGCACGCCGTACGCCCTCTCCCACCTGGACTCGCTGGAGTCCGAGGCGGTGCACATCTTCCGTGAGGTGGCGGGCGAGTTCGAGCGGCCGGTGATCCTGTTCTCCGGCGGCAAGGACTCCATCGTCATGCTGCACCTCGCGCTGAAGGCGTTCGCCCCGGCGGCCGTTCCCTTCTCCCTGCTGCATGTGGACACCGGACACAACTTCCCCGAGGTGCTGGAGTACCGGGACCGTGTGGTCGCCGCACATGGGCTGCGCCTCCATGTGGCCTCCGTACAGGACTACATCGACCGCGGTGTGCTCAAGGAACGCCCCGACGGGACCCGTAACCCGCTCCAGACCGTCCCGCTCACCGAGAAGATCCAGAGCGAGCGGTTCGACGCCGTCTTCGGCGGCGGACGCCGCGACGAGGAGAAGGCCCGCGCCAAGGAACGCGTCTTCTCCCTGCGCGACGAGTTCTCCCAGTGGGACCCGCGCCGCCAGCGCCCCGAGCTGTGGAACCTCTACAACGGCCGGCACGCCCCCGGCGAGCACGTCCGCGTCTTCCCGCTCAGCAACTGGACCGAGCTCGACGTGTGGCAGTACATCGCCCGCGAGGGCATCGAGCTGCCCGAGATCTACTTCGCGCACGAGCGCGAGGTGTTCCAGCGCGGCGGGATGTGGCTGACGGCGGGCGAGTGGGGCGGCCCCCGCGAGAACGAGACCGTCGTGAAGCGGCAGATCCGCTACCGCACCGTCGGCGACATGTCCTGCACCGGCGCCGTGGACTCCGACGCCACGACGCTGGACGCCGTGATCGCCGAGATCGCCGCCTCCCGGCTCACCGAGCGCGGCGCCACGCGGGCCGACGACAAGCTCTCCGAGGCCGCGATGGAAGACCGCAAGCGCGAGGGGTACTTCTAAGCATGAGCACGACGACGACCGAGGAACTCTCGGCCACCACCCTGCTGCGGTTCGCCACCGCGGGCTCCGTCGACGACGGCAAGTCCACCCTCGTGGGCCGGCTGCTGCACGACTCCAAGTCGGTCCTCGCCGACCAGCTGGAAGCCGTCGAGCACGCCTCCCGCAACCGCGGTCAGGACGCCCCCGACCTGGCACTGCTCACCGACGGTCTGCGCGCCGAGCGCGAGCAGGGCATCACCATCGACGTGGCCTACCGCTACTTCGCCACGCCCCGCCGCCGCTTCATCCTCGCCGACACCCCCGGCCATGTGCAGTACACCCGCAACATGGTCACCGGCGCCTCCACCGCAGAGCTCACGGTGATCCTGGTCGACGCCCGCAACGGCGTCGTCGAGCAGACCCGTCGGCACGCCGCCATCGCCGCCCTCCTGCGCGTCCCGCACGTGGTCCTCGCGGTCAACAAGATGGACCTCGTCGACTACCAGGAGTCGGTGTTCGCCGCGATCGCCGAGGAGTTCACGGCGTACGCGATCGAGCTGGGCGTCCCGGAGGTCACCGCGATCCCGATCTCGGCGCTCGCCGGTGACAACGTCGTGGAGGCGTCCGCGAACATGGACTGGTACGGCGGCCCGACGGTGCTGGAGCACCTGGAGACCGTCCCGGTCAGCCACGACCTGGCGCACTGCCACGCGCGGCTGCCCGTGCAGTACGTGATCCGGCCGCAGACCGCCGAGCACCCGGACTACCGGGGCTACGCGGGCCAGATCGCCGCCGGTACCTTCCGTGTGGGCGAGCAGGTGACGATCCTGCCGTCCGGCCGTGCGACCCGGATCTCCGGCATCGACCTGCTGGGCAAGCCGGTCGACGTGGCCTGGACGACGCAGTCGGTGACCGTCCTGCTGGAGGACGACATCGACGTCTCGCGCGGTGACCTGATCGTGCCCAGCAAGGACGCCCCGCCGACCACGCAGGACGTGGAGGCGACGGTGTGCCACGTGGCCGACCAGCCGCTGACCGTCGGGCACCGGGTGCTGCTCAAGCACGGCACCCGCACGGTCAAGGCGATCGTCAAGGACATCCCGTCCCGGCTCACGCTGGACGACCTGTCCCTGCACCCGCACCCGGGACAGCTCGTCGCCAACGACATCGGCCGGGTGAAGATCCGCACCGCCGAGCCGCTGCCGGTCGACTCCTACGCCGACTCCCGCCGCACCGGCTCGTTCATCCTGATCGACCCGAGCGACGGCACCACGCTCACCGCGGGCATGGTCGGCGAGTCCTTCGCTTCCCCGGAGCCGGTCAAGGACCAGACCGACGACGACGGTTGGGACTTCTGAGATGAAGACCACCGATTTCTTCTCGCTGTTCGCGAAGGAGGGCGGCCGCGTCGGCAGCGGTGCCCTCGGCAGCGGGCAGGGCGGAGTGGCGCGATGTGTGCGGTGACGTACGCGCACTGCCTGCGCGCCTTCACCCCCCACTGCCTGCGCAAACGAAGACCTGCCGATCTCCCGGCCACGACCTGAGAGACCGTGACCGCCGGGCCGACGAGAGGAACGCCTCCCGTGCCTGCCAGTACCGCCCTTCGTCGAACGTTCGCGGTCATAGCCGCGCTTCCCCTGCTCACCCTCGCCGCCTGCGGCTACGGCTCCAAGACCGATGACGACACCGCGGGCGCGAAGGTCGCCGCCGGAGCCGAGAAGACCGACGGCCTCGACTCCGTCAAGATCGGCTACTTCGGCAACCTCACCCACGCCACCGCGCTGGTCGGCAACCAGAAGGGCTTCTTCCAGAAGGAGCTCGGCGCCACCGAGGCCAAGTACCAGATCTTCAACGCGGGCCCGTCCGAGATCGAGGCCCTGAACTCGGGCTCCATCGACATCGGCTGGATCGGCCCCTCCCCGGCGATCAACGGCTACACCAAGTCGGACGGCAAGAATCTGCGCATCATCGGCGGTTCGGCGTCCGGCGGTGTGAAGCTCGTGGTCAACCCGAAGAAGATCAAGTCCCTCAAGGACGTCAAGGGCAAGAAGATCGCGACCCCGCAGCTCGGCAACACGCAGGACGTGGCGTTCCTCAACTGGGCTGCGGAGCAGGGCTGGAAGGTGGACGCGGAGAGCGGCCAGGGCGACGTGTCGGTGGTCCGCACCGACAACAAGGTGACCCCGGACGCCTACAAGTCCGGCTCCATCGACGGCGCCTGGGTGCCGGAGCCGACCGCGTCCAAGCTGGTCGCCGAGGGCGCCAAGGTGCTCCTCGACGAGTCGGCGCTGTGGCCGGACAAGAAGTTCGTGATCACGAACATCATCGTGTCGCAGAAGTTCCTCACGGAGCACCCGAAGGCCGTCGAGGCGGTCCTGAAGGCCTCGGCCGAGACCAACAAGTGGATCAACGCCAACCCGGACCAGGCGAAGGCCGCGGCCAACAAGCAGCTGGGGACCGACTCCGGCAAGGAGCTGCCGGCCGACGTCCTGGACCCGGCGTGGAAGTCCATCCAGATCACCGACGACCCCCTGGCCGCCACGCTCAACACCGAGGCGCAGCACGCGGTCAAGGCGGGTCTGCTGGAGAACCCGAAGCTGGCCGGCATCTACGACCTCACCCTGCTGAACAAGGTCCTCAAGGCCGAGGGCGAGAGCACCGTCAGCGACGCCGGTCTCGGCGTCAAGTAAGTCCGGATCCGAGAGTTCCCAGGAGGTGACGATCATGGCAACCGCCCTCGCCAAGGCCGATGACGTCGATGTGGTCGAGTACGCCGCCCGCATCGAGCACGTCTCGAAGTCCTTCGCCGGGCCCGCCGGGCAGCAGCTGGTTCTCGACGACATCACGCTGGATGTCGCGCCAGGCGAGTTCGTCACCCTCCTGGGGGCCTCGGGCTGCGGCAAGTCGACCTTGCTGAACCTGGTGGCGGGGCTGGACCAGCCCTCCGCCGGCAGCATCGCGACCCATGGGCGGCCCGCCCTGATGTTCCAGGAGCACGCTCTGTTCCCGTGGCTGACCGCGGGCAAGAACATCGAACTCGCCCTGAAGCTGGGGGGAGTTGCGAAGAACGAGCGGCGCGGCCGGGCCGAGGAGCTGCTCGAACTCGTACGGCTGGGGGGCTCGTACGGCAAGCGGGTGCACGAGCTGTCCGGCGGTATGCGCCAGCGCGTGGCGCTGGCCCGTGCGCTGGCGCAGGACAGCCGGCTGCTGCTGATGGACGAGCCGTTCGCGGCGCTCGACGCGATCACCCGCGACCTGCTGCATGACGAACTGACCCGGATCTGGGCGGAGACGGGGCTGTCCGTCCTGTTCGTCACGCACAACGTGCGCGAGGCGGTGCGGCTCGCGCAGCGGGTCGTGCTGCTGTCGTCCCGGCCGGGCCGGGTGGCCCGCGAGTGGCGGGTGGACATCCCCCAGCCGCGGCGTATCGAGGACGCGCCGGTGGCCGAACTGTCCCTCGAGATCACCGATGTACTGCGTGGGGAGATCCGCCGTCATGGCCAGCACTGAGACGAAGACCGTCACGGACGCTGGAAGCGTCGAGGCCGGCCTGGACGCGCTGGAGACCGCCGTCACCGGCCGGACGCCGTTCCGGCAGACGTTCACCAGCAAGATCCTGCCGCCGCTCGTCGCCACCGCGGTGGTCCTGGTCGTGTGGCAGGCGCTGATCTCGTTCAAGATCGTGGACGATCCGACGAAGCTGCCGTCGCCCGCCGATGTCGGCAACGAGTTCAAGAACGCCTGGCTGGAAGGCAAGCTGCTCGGCTACATCTGGACGAGTGTCTCGCGCGGTCTGCTGGGCTTCGCCTTCGCGCTGGCGATCGGCACCCCGCTGGGCCTGCTGGTGGCGCGGGTGAAGTTCGTGCGCGCGGCGATCGGCCCGGTACTGTCCGGCCTGCAGTCGCTGCCGTCCGTGGCGTGGGTGCCGCCTGCGGTGATCTGGCTGGGCCTGAACAACTCGATGATGTACGCGGTGATCCTGCTCGGCGCGGTCCCGTCCATCGCCAACGGTCTGGTGTCCGGCATCGACCAGGTGCCGCCGCTGTTCCTGCGGGCCGGCCGCACCATGGGGGCGACGGGCCTGAAGGGCGCCTGGCACATAGTGCTGCCGGCCGCACTACCGGGCTATCTGGCAGGCCTGAAGCAGGGCTGGGCGTTCTCCTGGCGCTCGCTGATGGCGGCGGAGATCATCGCCTCCTCCCCCGACCTGGGCATCGGTCTGGGCGCGCTGCTGGAGAACGGCCGCAACGCCAGCTCCATGTCCATGGTGTTCGAGGCCATCTTCCTGATCCTGTTCGTCGGCATCGCCATCGACCTGCTGATCTTCAGCCCGCTGGAGCGGTGGGTACTGCGCAGCCGCGGCCTGCTGGTGAAGAGCTGATACCCATGTCCCGCAAGCCGGTTCTTCTCGTCGTCGCCCACGGCAGCCGCGACCCGCGGCACGCCGCGACCGTGCACGCCCTGGTGCGGCGGGTGCGGTCGCTGCGGCCGGGGCTGCGCGTGGAGACCGGCTTCCTGGACTTCAACATCCCGTCCGCGCACGGGGTGCTGGAGTCGCTGGCGGCGGAGGGCGTGCGGGACGTCGTGGCCCTTCCCCTCCTTCTGACCCGCGCGTTCCATGCGAAGGCGGACATCCCCGCGGTGCTGCGGGACGCCCCGTCGCAGCTGCGGATCCGGCAGGCCGAGGTGCTCGGTCCGTCCCCGCTGCTGCTGTCGGCGCTGGAACGGCGGTTGTACGAGGCGGGGCTGACGCCCGCCGACAAGTCCTCGACCGGGGTCGTACTGGCCTCGGCGGGGTCCAGTGACCCGGAGGCGATCGCAGTGATCGCAGCAATCGCGCGGGAGTGGCGGCACACCGGTTGGTGCGCCGTGCGACCTGCGTTCGCCTCCGCATCCCTTCCCCGCACCGAGGACGCGGTCCGCGAACTCCGGGCCCTCGGCTGCAAACGCGTCGCCGTCGCCCCGTACGTCCTGGCCCCCGGCTTCCTGCCGGACCGCATAGCGCGCGGCGCGGCCGAGGCCGACGTCCTGGCCGACGTCCTCGGCCCGGCGCCAGAGGTGGCACAGCTCCTGCTCGAGCGCTACGACACGGCACGCGCCCCGATACTCGCCGCCATCGGCGCCTGACGGCACAACGCGCCCCCAGCCGGGCCCGCGCGTACCGGTTCCCGCGCCTGCCATGGGTGCCTAACGGCAGAGCTCGTCGCCCAGCCGGGTCCGTGCGTAGCGGACGATCCTGCCGCTGCGGGTGCGGGTGAGGAGGCCCGCGTCGTAGAGGACGGCCAGGTGCTGGCTGACCGCGCCCGGGGTGACGTCGAGGCGGTGGGCGAGTTCCGTGGTGGACGCCGGTTCCGCGAGCAGCAGGAGCAGACGGGCGCGGGGGCGGCCCAGGAGCCGTTTCAGGGCGCGGTCGGTGACCGGGGGCGGTTCCTCGGACAGGATGGCCCGGCCGCGTGCCGGATAGATGAGCACCGGGGGCAGCGAGTGGTCGAGCACCGTCTGCGCGCCCTTGGCGAAGATCGTCGGCATCAGCACCAGTCCGCGGCCGGCGATGCGGATGTCGCCCGAAGGCCAGGGGGCGGTGTCGGGCGGGCGGGTCAGCGACAGATGCTCGTCGCTCCACACGAGCCGCGGATCGAGCCCGGAGAACAACGCGCCCGCGCCCTGTTCCGCCAGCACCCGCGCCTGGTGGGCGAGATCGGCCTCCAGGATGGTCTGCACCCGCGGCCACCAGTCGGCGGCGAGACAGGTGCGCCAGTAGGCGTCGACCGCGTCCGCGAGCCGGGAGAGGAACGCCGCGGGGTCGGTGAGGCCGCGGGCGACGACGGGCGGCAGGGCGTCCTCGGTGCGGTACGTGGCCAGGAAGTCGGCGACGACCACGTCCGCCGGGGTGGCGCGGACCTGGTCCAGTTCGTCGGCGAAGGCGGGGCGGGCCCGTTCGGGGCGCGGGGTGACGAAGTCCGGCAGCCACAGCCAGGGAGCCACGAGCGCGGTGAGCAGTTCGCGGTCGAGGGACTCCATGCGCGGGCGGATGCGGCGCAGCCAGGGACGGTGGTGGGGATAGCGGGCCGGGTCGTGCAGACAGCGCAGGGAGAACACCGCCTCCTGCAGCGGGGAGTAGGCGAAGGAGGTGGTGGCGAGGTCGTCGACGGCGAAGCGGAACTCAATCATTGAGCGCCACGCTAAATGATTGTCGGCATCCCATGGCCCAGCGGTTCGCTGGTTCCATGACGACGACACCGGAATCCCCGGCCTCCGGCCCAGTGACGGACGCGCGCCCGGAGCGTGCCACCCGAGCCGCCGGACTGCTCCCCGCCGACCCTGCCCTGCGCAGGGCCACGCTCCTCACCGTGGTCAACTCCCTCGGCAATGGACTCTACTTCCCTCTGGGCGTCCTGTACTTCACCCGCATCGTCGGCCTCGACGCCACCGCGGTCGGCTTCGGAATGACGGTCGCGGGACTGGTCGGGGTCGCGGCGGGCGTCCCGGCGGGACGGGCGGCCGACCGGTGGGGCGCCCGGCAGGTCGGGGCGCTGCTGTGGGGCGGCACCGGGCTGGCCACGGCGGCCTACGTCCTGGTGGACTCGTACGCCGGTTTCCTCCTCTCGGTGGTGTGCGCGACCGGGCTGCAGATGGCCAGTCGAGGGGTGCAGGGCGCGATCTACGCGGACGTGCTGCCCGCGGCGACCCGGGTGGAGGCGCGCGCCTATCTGCGGATGGTCACGAACGTGGGCATCGGTGTGGGCGGCGGGTTCGGGGCCGTGGCGCTCCAACTCGACACACGGGCCGCGTATGTGACGGCGATCGTGCTGAACGCGCTGTCGTTCCTCGGGCCCGCCCTGATGGTGCCCCGGCTGCCGCTGGCGCCGCACGCACGGGACCGGCAGTCGCACGCGGCCGACGCACCGGCCGCCGACCGCTGGCGTGCGGTGCGGGACCTGCCGTATCTGGCGGTGACCGTGCTGAACGCGGTGCTGTGCGTGCAGTACACCCTGATCGAGGTCGGCCTGCCGCTGTGGATCGTCGAGCGGACCGAGGCGCCGCGCTGGACGGCGGCCCTGCTGTTGATCGTCAACTGTGTGCTGGTGGCACTGCTCCAGGTGCGCGTGGCCCGGCGTGCCTCCCAAGTCCCTTCCGCGGTACGGGCGATGGTCTGGGCGGGCCCGCTGCTCACGGCGTCCTGCGCGGCGTACGCCGCGTCGGCGGGGCTGTCCGCGGTGTGGGCCGTTCTCGCGCTGACCGTGGGCGCGATGGTCCACGTCCTCGCCGAGGTGCTGTCCGCGGCGGGCGGCTGGACGCTGGGCTACGAACTCGCCGACGCCCGCGCCCACGGCGTCTACCAGGGTGTGTTCGGAGCGGGCATGTCCGCCGGGATGATGGCGGGCCCGGCGCTGGTCACGGTGACCGCGATCCAGCACGGCACGGCGGGCTGGGCGGTGCTGGGCGTGCTGTTCGCGGCGGCCGGTCTCGCGGTGCGTCCCGCCGTGCGCTGGGCCCGACGCGACGGTGACTGGCGGGGCGAGCCCGCCTGACAGGGCCGATGGGCCGTCCGCGGTCCGGCGCTCCCCTGTGACGTCGGGCCGCGGACGACCGGCCGGCACACGGCTACCGGCTCACGCGAGCCCCATTGCCGTGTCCCGCTTTTGATACTGCGTCTCTGACGCCGAACGTGTCACACCAGGGGAGTTTTCCGTCGCAGTCGCACCGAAATGGCCAACAGCGCGGCATTACAGGGCAGTTGCTCGGGTCGTCGCGGTGACCGTGGCCGCGGGTCCGGTACCGGCCGCCGTCACCGCCGCGACGGCCACGGTGGAGGACGTGCCGGGCCGCAGCCCGCCGATCACCCGGAACATGACGGTGCGCCCGAGCAAGGTGCGGTAGGGCTGCTCCAGTCCGGCGTTGAGCAGGATCTCCGGTGGGACGTCGGAGGGGACCCCGTGATCCGGTTGCCCGTGGTGACCAGCCCCTTGGTGTCGCCGTCGGGCGTGCCAGACCGGAAATGACTCAGATCCCCCGCCCGCCCCGGTCATCATCCGATCACTCGAAGCGGAGCGCTCCCGTACGGGTGCGCTTGAGCTCGAAGAAGTCCGGGTGGGCGGCCAGGACCCGGAAGCTGTCGAACAGTTCTGCCGCCGTCGCCCCGCGCGGAATGGCGCGCAGCACCGGGCCGAACCACACCGTTCCGTCGACGCGCAGGGTGGGTGTGCCCACATAGGTGCCGGTCTCCGGTTCGGCACCGCAGTCATGGCTGCGGCGCACCGCGGCGTCGTACGACGGGTCGTGCGCCGCGTCCATGAGGTCGGCCGGAAGGCCGAGTTCGGCGAGCGCCTCGGCGACGGCCCCGTCGAAGTCCTTGATGCCCCGGTCGTGGATCCGCGTACCGAGCGCGGTGTACAGATCGCGCAGCACCTGCTCGCCGTGCCGTTCGGCCGCGGCCACGGCGACCCGTACCGGACCGATCGACCGGTCCACCAAGTCCCGGTACCAGTCGGGGAGTTCATTGCCGGCGTTGTGCAGGTACAGGCTCATCACATGGAAGCGGAGGTCGAGCGGGCGTTCGCGCTCGACCTCCAGCAGCCAGCGGGAGGTGATCCAGGCGAAGGGGCAGGCGGGGTCGAAGTGGAAGTCGACCCTGGTGGTCGCGGAGTGCGTCATGCCGCTGACGCTAGTCCGCGAATGGCACATGGTCTTGACCCAATCCCTCACACTTTCACTGACCCGATTCGACGATCCGTTCACTCGGGGGACACGGAACGACGGGACGGCGTGGCCGGTCGGGGGTCCCGTCCGCTTGCCGCCAGCGCCCGCTCGAAGACGGGCGCGTCGTCCGGCACCGGCACCGGCTCGGCGAAGCCGTCGTACTGGCGGTAGAGATCGCCATGGGTCTCGACCACGTCGAGGACGAGCCGGGCCGCATCCTCGGAGACCCGGTACTCCTGGCCGGTGGCGGTCGCGACGTCCCAGCCGTGCACCGCCATCTCCTTGATGATCATCGAGGCGAGTTCGGCGGCCGGCATCTTCGCCATACCGAGATCGACCTCGCCCTCCCACACCTTCGGGTCCGCCCAGGCGGCGACGGCGCGGTCCAGCTGGGCGGCGTACGCCTCGGCCCAGTCGGGGTCGGCGGTGAAGTCGCGGGCGGTGAGCTCCTCGGGGAGCTGCTTGCGCAGGGCGCGGTGCTCCAGGCCGTGCGAGGTGTACAGGACCCAGTGGTTGACCAGGGCGCGGACGTCCCAGTCGGTGCAGTGGCTCTTCTCGTCGAGCTGTGCCGCCGCGACACCGCGCGCGACACGCGCCGCCTCGGCGGCACATTCGATCATGTACGGGTGCATGTCGTCGTACGTCATGCCCCTCACGCTAGGGAGGCTCGGCTCAGCCTTCTTGAACAAACGCGACAGCGTCGTCCGCCAGCCGTACGAGCTCGGCGGCCGGCATCGATCCGGCGGCCCGCCGCTCCCGCGCGAACCGGTTGGCGAGCCGCTGGAGCAGCACGTTCAGCGGGGTCGGCACGCCGTGCAGACGTCCGAGCAGGACGATCTCGCCGTTCAGGTAGTCGGCCTCGATGGTGCCGGTGCCACGGTTGAGGGACTGCCAGGAGGAGCCGCCGCCCCGATGGACGCCGTCGAGCGGGACGAGGGTGACCTTGTCGCCGCGTGCCGCTTGCTGTTCCCCGGCGCTCGCGTGCGCGATCCCGGCGGCGTCGAGCACGGCCTCGCCCTCGGACCGCACCCGGGCGTAGAGCCCGCGGCCGGCCTCGTCCGCGATCGGGCCGCCGACCGCCTCGATGGCGTTGCCGAGGTTGCCGAGCAGCTTGGCGTACTGCCAGCGGGCCACGTCGGCCACCACCGGCGCCTCGAAGCGGGACGCCGCCAGGTCGGCGGCGATGCGGTGTGCGGTGTCGTCGGTGCCGTGCGGAAGACGGCCCAGATGCAGGATGCCGGTGAGCGGAGTGCCGGCCGCGGAGACGACTCCGGGTTCGACGAAGGCCGAGGGCAGCCAGACGCAGACGCCGTACACGTGCCGGAACCGGCGCAGGGCGAGCCGCCCGCCCTCCACCCCGTTCTGCGCGCACACCAACGGCAGCTTCCCCCAAGCTTTCGACTTCGCTCAAGCAGGGGGGACCCCCATGGCCGCCGTGCCGCCGCCCGCCACCGGCGCCGGGCCCCAGGTGTCCAGGGCGGCCACGCTGTCCTGCGTCTTCACGGCCAGCACCAGGACGTCGTCGGGGCGCAGCTCGCCGAGCGCCGCCGGTCCGTCGACGACGGGCATCCGGTACGTCAGCTCGCCCTCGGGCACCCGCAGCCGCAGCCCGGCCTCGCTCAGTGCCGCGTGATGCTTGCCCCGCGCCACCAGCACGACCTCGCGTCCGGCCTGGGCCAGCCGTCCCCCGACGGTGCCACCGACCGCCCCTGCCCCGATGATGATGTAACGCATGCCGAAGAGCCTGGCACATCCGTGCGCGGCCGGCCGGGTTGACCTTGGCCCTGGGGCAGGGTCGAGGGTCCGGGGCATGGACGACTTCTACCTGAAACAGACGCCGTACAGCGCCCCGGGCGACCTGGACGTGAGTGACCTGCCACGCGATCCGCGCCAACTCACCGCGCTGGTACGCGGTGTGATCCTCCATCGGCTGGAGGGCGAGCGGACCGGGTACGACATCCCCGAGGAACGGCTGCACCACGACGGCGAGTCCCGGTACGTCACGGAGATCCTGCGCATCCTGCGCGAGCGCAAGGACGCTCCGCTGACCGAGAAGCGGTCCTACGACGAGCAGTTCGTCGGCACGTGCCGCGACTACGCACTCCTGCTGTGCTCGCTGCTGCGGGCGACGGGTACCCCGGCCCGCGTCCGGGGCGGCTACGGCACGTACTTCGTCGACGGCTTCCACGACGACCACTGGGTGACCGAGTACCAACTGCCGGACGGCACCTGGCGGTTGGTCGACCCACAGGTGTCCGCCGACTTCTACGACCTGCCCTTCGACCCGCTGGACGTGCCCCGGGACCGGTTCCTCGTGGCCGGGCAGGCGTGGCGGGCGTGCCGGGCCGGTGAGGCCGATCCGGAGACGTTCGGGGTCTGGGTCGATCCCGGACTGCGGGGCATGTGGCTGGTGTGCAACTCCGTCGTCCTGGACCTCGCGGCCCTCAACGGCACCGAGCCGCTGCCCTGGGACGGCTGGGGGCTCGCGGGCCCCGAGAGTTACGCGTCGCCGGCGGAGGACGACTTGGCCCTGATCGACGCCGTGGCCGCGGCCGGCACGACGGAGGAGTTCCAGCACCTCCACGAGGACCCACGGCTCGCCGTACCCCGCGAGATCCTCTCCCTGTCGCCCTTCCTCGGCCTGCGCACGGTCACTCTTCCCCGGCGGTGAGCTCCACCAGCTTGACGACGGTGTTCCAGTTCCGGGTCGTGGCGATCAGCCCCTTGTTGATCCGCGGCCGGGACAGGACCTCCGCCAGCTTGGAGCGGCCGAGGCCATCCGGAGCGTACAGGTACAGCGCGCGGTCGCCGAGCCGGAACTCCTCGGGGAGGTGGGCGGCCGCGTCGATCTCCGCGAAGCGGTCGGCGGTGACCGGCGCCGAGAAGTACGTGACGTGGAGCTGTTTGGCCTCCAGCCCGGCCGCCGGGAAGGGGCAGGCGCCAACCACCGCCTCCAGATAGGCGTGATCACGCACGATCACGTCGACGGAGAACCCGAAGTGCTTCTCGATCGCCTCGGTGAGTTCCGCGGCCAGGGACTCCTCGTCGCCGCGGCCGGTGCTGAAGACGGCCTGCCCGCTCTGCAGATGGGTGCGTACGCCCTGATGACCGAGGCCGTCCATGAGCTGCCGGAGTTCGGCCATCGGGAGCTTCTTCCGGCCACCCACGTTGATCCCGCGCAGCAGCGCCGCATACGTCGTCATCCAGACACCATAAGGCGGCCGTCGTGCCCCGTGGGGGTGGGCACGACAGCCGCTCGCCCAAGGCCGGGCTGCGCGAAACTCTGGCCGATCAGGTGGGTGCGAATCAACCACTACACGCAGCTGTGATTTGTTCAACAAGGTTTCGTAATCACAAAGTGGATCTCTGCCGACGGAACGGACAGCCCTGATCATCACCCCCGAGAAGCGCGGATAGATGTAAGGGCCCAACATCCTCCTCAGCGATGAGAACAAGGCTGCGCACTTCACCGGGCAGCACGACGAGACCTCCTTATCCGCCCCATACCTTCGAATCGAACGCAGCGAAGACGTGGCGGCGGGGGCCGTCACCGCACACGAGGGGGCAATCCCGTCATGGGGAACGGAGACACGCGGGTGCGGGGCCTGGCCGCCCGGGCCGGCGGATGGAGCGCCCGGCACCGCTGGGCGGCCGTCGGCATTTGGGTGCTGTTCGTCGTCCTGGCCATGGGACTCGGTTCGGCGGCGGGCCGCGTCGACGTGGACGAGTCCGACCAGCTGAAGGGCGAGACCCACACCGCCGCGAAGATCATCGACGACGCGGGCATCAAGGACCCGGCGAGCGAGACGGTCCTGATCCAGTCGAAGGACGGATCGGTCAAGGCCACCGACGCCGAGTTCCGGGCCACCGTCGCCGACGTCGTCAAGGCCGTCGAGGGCACCGGCAAGGTCACCGGCGTCACCTCGCCGTACGACACACGGAGCATCTCGAAGGACGGCCGCAGCGCGCTGGTGCAGTTCGACATGCGCGGCGAGACGGACACCGCGGCCGACCGGGTCGAGCCGGTGCTGAAGGCCGTCGCGGGTGTGCAGAAGGACCACGAGACGGTGCGGGTCGAGGAGATCGGCTCCGCCAGCATGCAGAAGCAGTACAAGGACGCCTTCGGTGACGACTTCCAGAAGGCGGAGCTCTCCGCCGTGCCGGTGGCGCTCGGCATTCTGCTCATAGCCTTCGGCGCGCTGGTGGCCGCGCTGCTGCCGGTGGCGCTGGCGGTCACCGCGATCATGGCGACGATGGGCCTGATGGGCATCGTCAGCCATCTGCAGCCGATGAGCGACACCGCGAACTCCGTGATGCTGCTGGTCGGCATGGCGGTCGGCGTCGACTACTGCCTGTTCTACCTGCGCCGCGAGCGCGAGGAGCGGGAGGCCGGGCGCGACGCGGGGGCCGCGCTGCGGATCGCCGCCGCCACCAGCGGCCGCGCGATCATCGTGTCCGGTGTCACGGTGTGCGTGGCGATGGCGGGCATGCTGTTCACCGGGCTCCCCGAGTTCGAGGCGATGGGCCTGGCCTCGCTGATGGTCGTGGCGGTCGCCATGGTCGGTTCCGTGACCGTCCTGCCCGCGCTGCTGTCGCTGCTGGGCGAGCGGGTCGAGAAGGGGCGGATCCCCTTCCTGCGCCGTCGTAAGCGCTCCGGCGGCTCGGAGAGCCGGTTCTGGACCGCCGTCCTGCGGGGCGTGCTCGCCAAGCCCGTGGTATCGGTCGTCGTCGCGACGGGCGCTCTGCTCGCGGTCGCGGCTCCCGCCCTCGGGATGAAGACCTCGCAGCTCACGCTGGACCAGGAGTTCGGTGACTCGCTGCCGATCGTGCAGACGTACGACCGGCTCAACGACGCCTTCCCGGGCGGCTCCGAGCCGGCCTCGGTGGTCGTCAAGGCGAAGGACATCAACGCGCCCGAGGTGCGTCAGGCGCTGGCCGACTTCAAGAAGCAGGCGATCGAGTCGGGCGCCTCGCAGGGCCCGATCGACATCAAGCTGCACGACGCGCAGAACGTGGCCCTGGTGTCCGTGCCCCTGGTCGGCGGCTCCGACATGGGCAAGGCGACCGAGAGCCTGGAGAAGCTGCGCGACGAGGTGCGGCCCGCCACGCTCGGCAAGGTCGACGGGGTCGAGGCACCGGTCACCGGACAGGTCGCGGGCAACCACGACTTCAACGACCAGCTGATCGGTTCCGTGGTCCCGGTCTTCGCCTTCGTGGTGGTCTTCGCCTTCCTGCTGATGCTGCTGTCGTTCCGCTCGCTGACCGTCGCGATCACGTCCATCCTGCTGAACCTGCTGTCGGTGGGCGCGGCCTACGGCATCCTCGTCGCCGTCTTCCAGCACGGCTGGGGCGCCTCGCTGGTGGGCGCCGAGGGCGTCGGCGCCATCGTGACCTGGCTGCCGCTGTTCCTCTTCGTGATCCTGTTCGGCCTGTCGATGGACTACCACGTGTTCGTGGTGTCCCGGATCCGCGAGGCCCGGCTGCGCGGCCGTACGACGAAGGACGCGATCCAGCACGGTGTGGTCACCACGGCCGGTGTCGTCACCAGCGCCGCGGTCATCATGGTCGCCGTGTTCGCGATCTTCGGCACGCTGTCCATGCAGTCCATGAAGCAGATGGGCGTGGGCCTGGCGGCCGCGGTGCTGATCGACGCGACGATCATCCGCGGTGTGCTCCTTCCCGCGGTGATGGCACTGCTCGGCGAGCGCAACTGGTACCTGCCGAAGTGGCTGCACCGGATGCCGGACCTCACCCACGACGAGTCGCCGGAGGCGGTGGCACCGGTGGTGCCGGAGGAGGGTGAGCCGGTTCGGGTCTGAGTCTGGGCCGAACCTCTGTGACACGAGGGCCCGTTGGTCTCCCCGGGGGAACCAACGGGCCTTCGCTCGTGCCCGGCGCGCGGACAGTTCGGCCTCGCTGAGGTCGGCCGCCCGCCGGGGGCCGCGCTCAGCGACCGCCGACTTCCAGGGGGCCCGAGCGCCGCGCGCCGCTCAGCGCTGGTAGCGGGCCAGGACCAGGTTGCCGTCCCGCTCCAGGCGGTGGCGCAGCTCGTCGAGCCCGATGGCCCCGCTGTAGTACTCCTGGAAGGCGGGGGTCGCCACCTTGTCCTTCCATTCCGGGTAGCCGCGCACGGACTGGGCGGGCGCCGAGCGCAGCTGCCCGGCCAGGGCGGTGCCGGTGGCCCAGCCGTATCTCGCGGTGTGCAGGGCCCGGTCCTGGAGGGCCTGGGTGCCGGTGGGCAGCATCCAGTCACCCAGGGCCAGACGCACCATGTTCCGCGGCCGGAGCAGGAAGTCGACGAACTCCATGGCCTCCTTCTTGTGGGGGCTGTCCTCGGCTATGGACAACGTCTGCGGGCTGACGCCCTGGGTGAGCCCGTCGGCACCGGCCGGGGCGGGCAGCACCTCCCAGTCGAAGCCCTTCGGGGCCTGCCGCACGATCTGCTGCCGGTACGAGAAGCCCAGCGGCACCATCGCGTACTTGCCGCCGAAGAAGCCGGGGAGCGTGTCCGAGCCGCCGCTGCCCAGCGTCGAGGCCGGTGCGCTGCGATCGGTGCCGATCTGCTCGTTGACGGTGCGCGGCACCACCTGGTCGCCCGCCTCGACCCGCACGGTCACCTTGCCGTCGGCGCCCCGGTGGAAGAGCCGCCCGCCCGCCGACAGCGACAGATTGAGGGTGGCGGAGACCGGCTCCTTCAGCGGCCAGGCCACACCGTAGCGGCCGCCGCCACTGAGGTCCTTGGTGATCTGCCGGAACTCGGCCCAGCTCCAGGGGTGTTCCGGCGTCGGTGTCCGTGCACCGGCCTTCCGCAGCCAGGCCGTGTTGGCGATCAGCACGCGGGGCTCCTGGAGGAAGGGAACGCCGTAGATCCCGTCCCCGAACGTGGCCGTCTCCCAACTCTTCTGGGGAATATCGGACTTGAGGCGTGCGGGCAGCAGGTCGGTCAGATCGGCGAGACAGCCGCCGTAGGCGAAGTCCGCGAGGTCGTCGGAGGCGTCGTGGACGACGTCCGGCGCCTCACCACCCTCGAAGGAGGTGAGCAGCTGGTCGTGGACGCCGTCCCAGCTCCCCTGGACGTACTCGACTTGCACGTCCGGGTGGGCCGCGTTCCACTCCTTCACCAGCTCCTTGTTGGCGGCGACGGACTCCTGCTGCCAGGCCAGGGACTGGAAGCGCAGGGTGATCCGGCCGTCGCCGGACCCGCCTCCCGAGGAGCAGCCCGCGAGGAGCGTGAGCAGGGCGACCGCCGCCACGATCCTGGTCCGCATCAGCTCTTCACCGCCCCGGCGAGCAGCCCGCCCGTGATCCGCCGCTGGACGACCGCGAAGACCACCAGTGAGGGCAGCGTCGCCAGGAAGGCGGCCGCCGCCAGCGGTCCGAGGTCCGCGACGCCCTCCGCGCCGATGAAGTGGGTCAGGACGACGGGCAGGGTCTGCTTCTCCGGTGTCTTCAGCAGCACCAGCGCGAAGAAGAACTCGTTCCACGCGGTGACGAACGCGAACAGCGCCGTCGCCACGATCCCCGGCGCCAGCAGCGGTGCCGTCACCGACACGAGCGTGCGCAGCCGCCCCGCGCCGTCGACCGCCGCAGCCTCCTCCAGCTCGGCCGGCACCGCCCGCACGTACCCGACGAGCATCCACAGCGCGAACGGCAGAGCCCACACCACATAGACCATGACCAGTCCCGGCAGGGAGTCGATGAGCCGCAGGTTCTTCAGCACCAGGAACAACGGGATGATCACCAGGACGAACGGGAACGCCTGGCTGACCACCACCCACCCCGTCGCCGCCCGGGACAGCGGGGTGCGGCGCCGGGCCACGACGTACGCGAGCGGAGTCGCGAGCAGTACGGCGATGACGGCGGAACCGAACGCGGCGAGCAGCGAATTGAGCGCGGCGCGCAGCAGCGGCTGCTCGTCGAAGGCCTGACGGAAGTTGGCGAGGGTCGGGTCCTCGGGGATCCAGCCGGGGTGCAGACTGCCCAGCTCGCGCGGCGACTTGAAGGCGGTGGAGAGCAGCCACAGGAAGGGGAAGGCCAGGAAGACGAGGTACGCGAGCAGGGCGGCGTACTGGCCGGCACGTGCCCCGGTACGGGTCCTCATGTGTCCTCGCCTCCCCGCAAGCGGCCCACCAGGAAGACGGCGAGGAGCACCGAGATCACCGCGACCATCGCGCATCCCATGGCCGCCGCATAGCCGAACTGGCCGTAGCGGAAGGCCTCTTCATAGGCGAACAGGCTGGGCAGCCGGGTGCGGCCGCCGGGTCCGCCGTTGGTCAGCACATAGACCAGGGCGAAGGAGTTGAAGTTCCAGATCAGGTTGAGCGCGGTGATGGCCAGGGCTACGGGTCTGAGGGCGGGCCAGGTGACCGTGCGGAACCGGCGCCAGGCGCCCGCGCCGTCCACGGCCGCCGCCTCGTGGAGTTCACGGGGCGTGTTCTGCAGTCCGGCGAGCAGGGCGACCGTCGTCTGCGGCATTCCGGCCCAGACGCCGACGACGATCACGGCGGGCAGGGCGGTGGCGAGACCGCTGAGCCAGTCCCGGCCGTCGCCCAGGCCGAGGTCGCGCAGGGTCTCGTTGAGGACGCCCGCGTCCGGGTTGTAGACGAGCCGCCACATGATGCCGACCACGACCTCGGGCATCGCCCAGGGGACGATCGCCAGGGCGCGGGCCGGCCATCGCAGGCGCAGGTCCTGGTTGAGCAACAGGGCGAACCCCAGCGCCAGCAGGAACTGCGGCACGGTCACCCCGACCGCCCACACCAGCCCGATCCGGAACGACTCCCAGAACAGCGTGTCGTGCAGCAGGTCCCGGAAGTTGAGGGCGCCGGTCCACCGGGTGGCCGCGGTCCGGCCGGACTGCGAGTCGGTGAACGCCAGCAGGATCCCGTACAGCAGCGGGCCGACGCTCAGCACGAGGATCGGAATCAGGGCGGGCAGCACCAGGAACCAGGCGCCGTGATCGGCGGGACGCCCCACCGCTCTCCTCGCATCGGTCGCCGATGCCACGGCATCTCCCCCTTTGCACGGCACGGCCGGGCCCGGTCATGGTCGTGACGGCGGTGGGTCGCGTCAAGGGACCGTGCACCCGGTCCGACCTGTACGGATGCGAGACTGACGGTCGGATGGCGAGATCCTGACGCCGTCCCGAGGCCGAACACGGAGGCGGACGATGGACGAGGCACGGGCGCGGGACGTACTGGCCGCGGCAGGGGTGCTGCCGGGTCCGGCGCGGGACGCGCGGCTCCTCGCCCTCGGTGAGAACGCGGTGTTCGCCGCCGGTGACCTGGCCGTCAAGGTGGGCCGCGACGCCGAGCTCCTGGACCGGGCCCGCCGCGAGCTGCAGATCGCCGGCTGGCTGGCCGAGGCGGGTGTGCCGGCGGTGCGGGCGGCAGGGTCCGAGCCGCTGCTGGTGGAGGGGCACCCGGTGACCGTGTGGCACCGGCTGCCCGAGCCCGTACGGCCCGCCGAACCGCGGGATTTGGCCGAACTGCTACGGCTGGTGCACGCGCTCCCCTCCCCCTCCTTCGCGCTGCCGCCCCGCGAGCTGCTGGGCGGTGTGGAGCGCTGGCTGCGGCTCGCGGGCGACGCGATCGATCCGGCGGACGCCGCCTGTCTGCGTGAGCGCCGCGACGGCTTCGCGGCGGCCGCGGCCGCGCTGACGCCCCATCTGCAGCCGGGGCCGATCCACGGCGACGCGCTGCCCCGCAATGTGCACATCGGTCCGGACGGGCCGGTACTGGTCGACCTGGAGACCTTCTCTGCCGATCTGCGGGAGCACGATCTGGTGGTCATGGCCCTGTCCCGCGACCGGTACGGCCTGCCCGCCGAGGCCTACGACTCCTTCACCGAGGCCTACGGCTGGGACGTGCGCGCCTGGGAGGGCTGCTCGGTGCTGCGCGGCGCCCGCGAGACTGCCAGTTGCGCCTGGGTCGCCCAGCACGCCCCGGCCAACCCCAAGGCGCTGGCCGAGTTCCGGCGCCGGGTGGCGTCGCTGCGGGACGGGGACGAGACGGTGCGGTGGTATCCGTTCTGAGCGCCACTTGAGCCCCGCGCCCGTCAGGGAGTCGCCTCGCCCCGGATGGTGCCTGCCGCTCGCCTCAGTTCCGTCAGGACCGTGCGGACCGCCTTTCTCGCCGTGCGCTCGGGGCGGCACAGGACGTCGATGTGCCGCGTGGCCTGGACGCCGCTGAGCGGCCGCAGAACCAGCGCCGGATGCGGGCGCATCGTCCAGCGCGGCATCAGCGCGATCCCGCCCCCGGCGGCGACGGCCTCGGCGACCACCGCGAACTCGTTGATGCGATGGGCCAGACGGAGCCGTCGGCCGGCCGCCGCGGCGATGGCCTCGATGGTGGCCATGACCGGGAATCCGTCGTGCACGGTGATCCACGACTGGTCGGCGACGTCGCGCGGCGTCACCCGGCGCTTGGCGGCGAGCGGATGCCCGGCCGGCATCGCCACGTCGAGCGGCTCGTGCAGCAGGGTGGTCACGGTCACCGTGCGCGGCCAGGGCGGGGCGTGGTCCAGGCGGTGGGCGAGGACGAGGTCGTACGCGCGGGTCAGCCGCGGGAAGTCCTCCTGCGGTACGTCCTCGTCGGCGAGCGCCACCGTCGGCGCGTCCGGCCCGGCGAGGGCGCGCAGCAGCAGCGGGAAGAAGGCCGCGCCCGCGCTGTGGAACGCCGCCACCGACACCTCGCCGTCCGGCCTGCCGACGAACTCCTCGACCGCGTGCCGGGCCCGGGCCAGCGCCGACTCCACCCCGACGGCCGCGTCCGCCAGCGCCTGCCCGGCGTCGGTGAGCACCAGGCGCCGCCCGTGCCGTTCGGTCAGCGGCACGGGGATCGAGCGCTGCAGCAGCCGCAACTGCTGCGAGATCGCCGACGGTGTCACCAGCAGTGCCTCGGCGACCGCGGTGACGCTGCCCTGCTCGCCCAGCTCCCGCAGGATCCTCAGCTGCCTTTCGTCCACGCTGTCAGTCTAGGACGACCATGTAGCCTCCCTAAAAGATCGTTTAAGAAAGTGGTTCTGGGCTTCAGGTACGTCGGCGGTGCACCGTGGGCGGGTGACCGACGCCCGCCGTACCGACGCGGTACTCCTCCTGGTCGCGCTCGTCTGGGGTTCCAGCTATCTGTCCGCCCAGACGGCCGTGGCCGCCCTGCCCGTCCTCCTCGTCCTGTTCGCGCGCTACGCCCTCGCCGCGCTCCCCTGTTTCGCTCTGGTCGCCGCCCGGGGCGGGCTGCGGTGGACCCGCGACGAGGTCCGCGCCGGATTGCCGCTCGGGGTCACCCAGGCCGCGGTCCTGGTCGTGGAGACGTACGGCGTCGCCCACACGACGGCCGCCAACGCGGGTCTGATCATCAGCCTCACCATCGTGCTCACCCCGCTCCTCGACCGCACCGGCCGCCGGGGCGGTCCGCCTCCCGTGTTCTTCGCCGCGGCCGGCCTGTGTGTCCTGGCCGTCGGTCTGCTGATGTGGGGCAACGGCTTCCAGGCGCCGCGCCTCGGGGACCTGCTGATGCTCGCCGCGGCCTGCGTCCGGGCGGTGCACGTGGCCCTCGTCGGCCGACTCACCGCCGGGAGGACGATCCGCCCACTGCATCTGACGGCGATACAGACCCTGGTCGGCGCGGGGCTGTTCCTCGCCCCCGCCGTCCGCGACCTTCCGTCGCTGGCCCGAGCCGATGCGGCGACCTGGGTGCAGCTCGCCTATCTCGCCCTCTTCTGCAGCGTGTTCGCCTTCCTCGTCCAGACCTGGGCGGTGCAGCGCACGTCCGCCAGCCGGGCCAGTCTGCTGCTCGGCACCGAGCCGGTCTGGGCGGCGGCGGTGGGCATCGCCCTCGGCGGCGAGCATCTCACCCCGCTCACCGCCCTGGGCGCGGCCCTGATGGTCACCGGCACGTACTGGGGCCAGGCCGTGGAACGTGCCCACCGGGCCGCCGGGATGGCCGGGGCCGTCGGCTGCCCCAAGACCGCCGATACACCGGGGGCGTTCGCGCCCGCCACACTCCCCGAGAGGACCGGAGAGGAAGCCGTATGCCGGACCACGGCGGTTACCAGCACCTGATCTCCCTGCTCGACTCCTCCCGCGTCGACCACCGGCTCATCGACCACGCGCCAGGTCCTCGCACCGGTCCCCGGGGACCGGCGGGTGGATCTGGAGGCCGTGCGGGCGGTGTTCGGGGCCCCTCCTCCAACTCCCGGCCGGCCCGCATCGCGAGCCCGGCGTCGGCGTGACCGCCCGGCTCAGACCTTTTCGTCCGCCAGGTCCGCCGGGTCGCGCAGCGGCCACACGCCGTCCACCACCGCTGTCGCGTCGCCCTTGCCGCGCAGGAACTTCTGGAAGTCCGCCGCCCACTCGGCGTACCAGCCGATCTGACGGCGGTGCAGCTCCGCCGGGCCGACGGCCGCGATCTTGGGGTGGCGGTCGGCTATCGCGCAGGCCAGCCGGGCCGCGGCCAGGGCGTCGGCGGACGCGTCGTGGGCGGTGTCGAGGGAGATGCCGTACTCCGCGCAGACGGCTTCGAGGTTGCGCTTGCCGCGGCGGTATCGGTCGACCCGGCGGTCGATGGTGTACGGGTCGATGACCGGCGCCGGGTCGATGCCGCCGAGGCGGTCGGACAGCGACGGCAGGTCGTACCGCCGCAGTTCGGCGGAGAGCAGGGTGAGGTCGAAGGCGGCGTTGTAGGCGACGACGGGCACACCGGTCTTCCAGTAGCCGGTGAGGACGTCCGCGATGGCGTCCGCGACCTGGTCGGCCGGCCGGCCCTCGGCCGCCGCACGCTCGTTGCTGATGCCGTGCACGGCCACCGCGTCGGCCGGGATCTCCACGCCCGGGTCCGCCAGCCACTCCCGGCGTCCCATGGGCTGTCCGGCCCTGACCTCTATCACGGCCCCCGTGACGATACGCGCCTCACGCGGATCGGTCCCGGTCGTCTCCAGGTCGAAGCCGATCAGCAGCTCCCGGTGCCAGCCCATGGGCGGCCCCCCTTCTTGGTGGTGCTTTCCCCCAGTGGTCTCCACGATCGCATGCGCCACTGACAATCCGAGGACGGCATTCCGCTTCACCCGCCGAGGACGGCTCAGGACACAGGCCGTGAATCCGCCCAGGTCAGCTCGAACTCCTCGCGGTATGTCGGAAAGAGGCCGCCCTCATCCGTATCGCCCGACTTGACCACGCGGCTCCCGTTGCGCAGCACCAGCACCGGCACCTCCATCCCGCGCGCTCCGCGCAGATAGGACTGCACCACGGCGACGCCGTCCGCGCCGTCACCGTCCACGAGGTAGGCCGTGAAGCGCGGTGTCTCGTCGTAGACCTGGATCTCGAAGGCCCCCGGATCGCGCAGCCGGGACCGCACCCGGCGCATGTGGAGGATGTTCATCTCGACGGAGCGGCTCAGTTCGCCCCGTTTCATCCCGAGTTCGCGCTCGCGCCGCTTCACCGCGCTGGAGGCCGGGTTCAGGAAGAGCAGCCGCACCCGGCAGCCGGACTCGGCCAGGCGCACCAGCCGGCGTCCGGAGAAGTTCTGCACGAGCAGGTTGAGCCCGATGCCTATGGCGTCGAGGCGGCGGGCCCTGCCGAAGATGTCCTCGGCGGGGAACTGGCGCAGCAGCCGCACCCGGTCGGGGTGTACCGCGACCACGTCCGCGTACCGGTCGCCGACCAGGTCCTCGACGGCGTCGACGGGCAGCCGGCGCGAGGACGGCACGTCGCTGCCCGCGCCGAGCATCTCCAGCAGCCTGGCGGAGGCGCGTTCGGCCTGGTTGAGGACGGCTTCGGACAGGGCCCGGTTGCGGGAGACGACGTTGCGGGTGACCTCGAGCTCGTCCAGGGCGAGTTCGACGTCCCGGCGCTCGTCGAAGTAGGGCTCGAAGCACGGCCAGTGCTGCACCATCAGTTCGCGCAGCTGGGGCAGCGTGAGGAAGCTCAGGACGTTGTCGTCCGCCGGGTCGAGCAAGTAGCCCTTGCGACGGCTGACTTCGCGCACGGCGACGGCGCGCTGGACCCATTCCTGTCCGGCGGGGCCGGCCGCGGCGACCACCCATTCGTCGCCGTGGACGGGTTCATAGATGGGACGCAGAACAGCGGCCACGACCGCGCGCAGCCGCTGTTCGACGAGGTTCAGCCAGATGTAGGCCCGGCCGGCCCGCTGGGCGCGCGTACGCACCTCGAGCCAGGCGTCGGCGTTCCAGTCCAGTTCCGGCCCGATGGCACCGGCGTCCATGGGCCGCGCCAGGGACACCGCGCCGGGCGGGACCTCTGTGGAGTTCCCCTCGTGACCCTCGTCACCAGGGGGCAACTCCAGCCCTCCCGAGCCCACCCGTGCACCGCCTTCCGCTCCCCCGAGCTCTCCCCGTGCCAACGATCAAGGAAGGGTACTCCGGGACCGGTCGGCGGTGCAGCCGGATGGACGGGTCCTTTTCTCAACTACGCGGCTGCCAGTGGCCGTTCTGCCATGCCAGCTCGTCGGGAGTGAGCGGATTCATAGCCGTGACGTCGCGCGGAGCGATGGCGAAGCCCTGCCAGTGGACCGGCATGGGCTGCTGGTCCTCGTCCCGGGCGATGTGGTGGAAGCCGACATTCATCCAGACGATCGGGTGGGTGAGCGTCTGGCCGTTGACCCACTTGTCGACGGACTTACCGGCGTCGGCAGGGCAGTTGCCCGGGTTGTTGCTGGCGAACTGCTCGCACTTGTTGTACTCGGTGAAGTAGACGTCGTGCTTGGTGAAGCTGCGCCCCGGATACTTGGTGGTCGGGCCGGGGACGATCTCGTACGAACGGGCGTGCCCGTCCTTGTTCTTGCCGGTGGCGCTGACCACCCGCCACCAGCGGTAGGTCCTGGCGTCGCCCGCGAGTTCCTTGGTGACCTTGGTACGGGTGGTCTTGTTGGTCGGGGCCTCCTGGCCGCGGGCCGGCGCGGTGACGGCCGAGTCGTACTGTTCGACCTTCGTCTTGGAGGAGCCGTCCAGGCCGAAGTCCAGCCGCCAGAAGACGTTGTGGCTGTGGCTGGTGGCGTAGGCCTTGGCGCCCTTGCCGATGGGCCAGCCGCGGCCGTCACCGGCGTCGTAGTCCTCGTAGGAGAGGCTGCCGGTGGCGCCGACGTTCATGTTGACCGTGCCGTCGTCCTGGAAGCGCCACTCGGTCATGTACTCGTACCAGCCGACCTGGTTCACGGTGTAGACGAGCAGGTCCTTGCCCTGGGCCTGGTAGACCTTGTTCGCGCTGTTGCCCTGCATGCGGTAGGCGTGGCCGCGGGAGCGGGTGGTGGTGCACAGGCCCTTGACGTCGGCGTGCTGCGGGTCCCAGGACTCCGGGACCCGGACGGTCTTGATGGTGCCGCCGGGGCACTCGCCCGGCGCCAGGTTCACCAGTCCCTGGGCGAAGCCGAAGCCCGTCAGGTCGTCGTACTCGACACTGCCGTCGTCGTAGGGGACGTCGATCTGGGCCAGCCGGGCGCTGTTGAGGACCTTGATCGGCTTGGTCTCGCCCTTGGGCTGGTACGAGACGTTCTCCAGGACCAGCCCGGCCTTGCTGTCGTAGCGCCAGCACATCCGCCAGGTCGTGCCACTGGCGAGCTTCTGCTCGATCTTGTAGGCGGCACTGCAGTCGGCGGCGGCCGCCCCGGCGGCCTTCGGCTGGGCGACGGCCGGTCCCGCGCCGGTCGTCGCACCGGCGGCCAGCGCGGCCACGGACAGGCCCACGGCCGCCCGCCTGCGGGCACGGCTGATTCTGTTCGCGCGCATGAAGAAATGACTCCCTTGCAGGAGAAGCAGGTTGGAAAGGTGAAAGGGACGCACGGCCGCTCGCCGGACGTGGATCAGCCGCGGTCGAGCCTTGCGACCTTGCGAGCGCTCAGGTCGATGATCAGCGACCTGGCATCGATCCACGGACCGTTCTTGACCTTCGGGAACAACCGCACGCACCGGTGCTCGCCGCACTTGTCGAGCACGGCGGGCTGGGCACCCGGAGTGGCCCGGTAGACCGCGCCGTTGAACAGCAGCTGGTCCGGCGAGGTGAGCTCGTGGCCGGTGGCGTCCTTGTAGTCGGCCTTGAGACCCGCGCCCAGCGGGTCGGCGATCAGGATCCTGGCCGCCTCGGCGTTCTCGGCACGGCTCAGCGGCGGCTGGACGCCGTGCTGGCTGCTGGTCTGCTCGACCTTGCCCGTCGCCAGGTTGACGGTCTTGGTGACGAGGGTGTCGGTCTTGTAGTCGTAGAAGGTGACGTCGGCCCGCCGCGGCGCGTCGGGGTTGTCCACCTCGTCGGACTCCGGGTCCGCCAGGTCGACGCTCAGGCGCTGCGGACCGTGGCTCCCGTCGACGTCCTCGCTCGTGTTGAGCAGCTGCCGGTTCACGGCGATCCGCTCGACCCGCTTGATCTCGTCGTCGGTCAGCGGGTCGCGGCCCTTGCCCTTCTCGCCCTCGGCCGGCGCCTGCTCGACGACGCCCGGCTGCACGGCGCCGGAGCCCTGCCCGGCCTGCTGGGCGGACCGCGAATTCTGGTTGGTCCCTCCAGTTTCGTCCGCCCCTGCCGTCCCCGGCAGGGTGATCCCGACCATTACGGCAGTGCCCGCCACCGCTATGGCCGCACCGGCCACCACCTTGCCCAGATGGCGGTGCACTATTCTGCGCACATCTTCCCCCTACTCCCCCTGTGTCCCCGGGAGTACGTGTCTGCCCCACTGGATTCGGCATACCTCGTATGCACTGGTCGATCGATAAGAGGGACGTAAGTCACAGGGGGTTCCATCACTTTCGGGCAGACTCGTGGCCAAGGCACCCCCAGCGGTGCGGGACACCTGGAAGAGTCGTTTCCATGCAGGTCTGGCCTGGAGAGGCGTATCCGCTCGGCGCCACGTACGACGGCGCCGGTACCAACTTCGCGGTCTTCACGGAGGCCGCGGACCGAGTAGAGCTGTGTCTGCTGCACGACGACGGCTCGGAGACGGCGGTGGAACTGCGCGAGAGCGACGCGTTCGTTCGGCACGCGTATCTGCCGGGCGTCATGCCGGGACAGCGGTACGGGTTCCGGGTGCACGGCCCGTACGACCCGGGGCGCGGGCTGCGCTGCAACTCGGCGAAGCTGCTGCTCGACCCGTACGCGAAGGCGGTCAGCGGGTCCGTCCGGTGGGGCGAGGAGGTCTACGGCTACCACTTCGACGCGCCCGAGAAACGCAACGACCTGGACTCGGCGCCGCACACGATGACGTCGGTCGTGGTCAACCCGTACTTCGACTGGGGCGACGACCGGCGCCCGCGCACCGAGTACCACCACACGGTGATCTACGAGGCCCATGTGAAGGGCCTCACCATGCGCCACCCCGGGCTGCCCGAGGAACTGCGCGGCACCTATGCGGCGCTCGCCCACCCCGCCGTCATCGAACACCTGACCGAACTCGGCGTCACGACCCTGGAACTGATGCCCGTACACCAGTTCGTGAACGATCACCGCCTGGTCGACATGGGCCTGAACAACTACTGGGGCTACAACACCATCGGATTCTTCGCCCCGCACAACGCGTACGCCTCCTGGGGCGACCGCGGCCAGCAGGTCCTCGAGTTCAAGTCGGCGGTACGGGCGCTGCACGAGGCCGGTATCGAGGTCATCCTGGACGTGGTCTACAACCACACCGCCGAGGGCAACCACCTGGGCCCGACCCTGTCCTTCCGGGGCCTGGACAACGCGTCGTACTACCGCCTGGCGAACGACCCGCGCTACTACATGGACACCACGGGCACCGGCAACTCTCTGCTCATGCGGTCCCCGCACGTCCTGCAGCTGATCATGGACTCGCTGCGCTACTGGGTCACCGAGATGCATGTCGACGGCTTCCGCTTCGACCTCGCGGCGACCCTGGCCCGGCAGTTCCACGAGGTGGACCGGCTGTCGTCGTTCTTCGACCTGGTGCAGCAGGATCCGGTGGTCTCCCAGGTCAAGCTGATCGCCGAGCCGTGGGACGTCGGCGAGGGCGGCTATCAGGTGGGCAACTTCCCGCCGCTGTGGACCGAGTGGAACGGCAAGTACCGCGACACCGTAAGGGATCTGTGGCGGGGTGAGCCGCGGGCGCTCGCGGAGTTCGCCTCCCGGCTGACCGGCTCGTCCGACCTCTACCAGGACGACGGGCGGCGCCCGCTCGCCTCGATCAACTTCGTGACCTGCCACGACGGGTTCACCCTGCACGACCTTGTGTCGTACAACCACAAGCACAACCGCGCCAACGGCGAGGACGACCGGGACGGCGAGAGCCACAACCGGTCCTGGAACTGCGGTGTGGAGGGCGACACCGACGACCCCGAGGTACGGGAGCTGCGGGGCCGCCAGATGCGGAACTTCGTCGCGACGCTGATGCTGTCCCAGGGCGTGCCGATGATCAGCCACGGGGATGAGTTCGCGCGCACGCAGCGCGGCAACAACAACGCCTACTGCCAGGACAACGAACTGGCCTGGCTGAAGTGGCCCGATGCCGACGAGCCCGCCGACGAGCGGGTCGGCGAACTGGTGGACTTCACGCGCGCGATGGTGTGGCTGCGCAAGGACCACCCGGTCTTCCGCAGGCGGCGCTTCTTCCACGGGCGTCCGGTCGAGGGCACGCACGACGAGCTGTCCGACATCGCCTGGTTCACGCCGGAGGGCAGGGAGATGACCCAGCGGGACTGGGACTCGGCGCAGGCGTCGGCGCTCTCGGTCTTCCTCAACGGCAACGCGATCTCCGAGCCCGGCCCGCGCGGGGAGCGCATCGGCGACGACTCCTTCCTGCTGATGTTCAACGCCTCGCCGAAGTCCCTGGACTTCGTGGTGCCGGTCGACCATGGCCGGCAGTGGCAGGTCGTGGTCGACACCGCCCGCGTCGACGGGGTATCGCCGGGCACGGGTCCCAAGGTGGAGGCCGGGGAGCGGCTGACCCTGGTGGACCGGAGCCTGACCGTGCTCCAGCGGCCCGCCTAGGACGGTCCCTGCGGGCCCTCGTCGGCCCTTGTGGGTTCGTCGCCCACGCGCGCGTGCCGGGGCTTCGCTCGAATGCCGGTCGCGCGCGTGGGCCACGTGCCGGGTGCCGTGACACGAAAGGCGGCGGGATGGGTACGTAGGTCTGCATGACATCTGAGCGACCCGAACCGGTGGTGCCGACGGCCACCTACCGCTTGCAGCTGCAGCCCGAGTTCCCGTTCGCGGCCGCTGCGGCGGCCGTCCCCTACCTGGCGTCGCTCGGCGTCTCCCATCTGCATCTGTCCCCCGTCCTCGAGTCCGTCCCGGGCTCCACGCACGGCTACGACGTGGTGGACCACGCGAGCGTGCGCGGCGAACTCGGGGGCGAGGAAGGCCTGCGCGCGCTGTCGCGCACCGCGCGTGAGCACGGACTCGGCCTGGTGGTGGACATCGTGCCCAACCACATGGCCATGGCCCCGCGCCACAACCGGGCCCTGTGGGAGGTGCTGCGGGAGGGCCCCAAGTCGCCGTACGCGCGCTGGTTCGACATCGACTGGGACGCGCAGGGCGGCCAGGTGCTGCTGCCGGTGCTCGGCGGGCCGGTCGGCGCGGAGCTCGGGCAGCTGGCGGTCGACGGCGACGTGCTGCGCTACCACGACCATGTGTTCCCGCTCCGCGAGGGCACCGAAGAGCTTGCGCTGCCGCAGCTCCTGGACGCGCAGTGGTACCGCCCGGTGTGGTGGCGGCTGGCCCGTACGGAGCTCAACTACCGGCGATTCTTCAGCATCTCGGAGCTCATCGGGGTGCGGGTGGAGGACCCGGAGGTCTTCGACGCCACGCACGGCAAGATCCTGCAGTTGCTGCACGAGGGCGTGGTGGACGGGCTGCGCATCGACCATCCCGACGGTCTCGCCGACCCCGACGGCTACCTGGAGCGGCTGCACGAGGCGAGCGGTGGGCGCTGGACCGTCGTGGAGAAGATCCTCGCCGACGGGGAGCCCCTGCCCGCCTCCTGGCCCGTCGCGGGCACCACCGGCTACGACGCCCTCCGGCACGTCGACGGCCTGTTCACGGACCCCGTGGGAGCCGGTGAACTGCTCGGCCAG
Organism: Streptomyces herbicida; assembly: GCF_032656585.1. Taxonomy (NCBI): domain Bacteria; kingdom Bacillati; phylum Actinomycetota; class Actinomycetes; order Kitasatosporales; family Streptomycetaceae; genus Streptomyces; species Streptomyces herbicida. The sequence goes on along the minus strand of NZ_JAUYWJ010000007.1, from coordinate 192,736 downwards.
TACCGCAGGTTCGCGGCTCCGCAGACGGACCGGGGCGGCGACTGGGAGGCGACGGTGCGGCGGGCGGCGTACAAGGTGCTCACGCATGAGCTGGCCGCGGAGACGGACCGGCTGACCCGGGTGGCGAACCGTCTGTGCGCCGGCTCGCCGGACCCGGCGCTGCGTGACCGGGCCCCCTGGGCGCTGCGCACCGCGCTGCAGGAGCTGCTGGTCCGGCTGCGGGTCTACCGGCCGTACGCCTCCGGTGACGCGGCTGCCGTGGTCACCGAGGAGGCCGCCGAGGAGGCCCGCCGTGCCTTCGTCGTGCCCGAGGAGGGGCGGGCGGTCGATGTGGTGCGCGGCCTGCTGGTCGGGGCCGCGGGTGACGGTCCCGGGCTCGCGGAGTACCGCGCGCGGTTCGCGCAGACCTCGTCGGCCCTGCGGGCCAAGTCCGTGGAGGACACGGCGTTCTACCGCTACGTGCCCCTGCTGTCGGCGACCGAGGTGGGCGGCGACCCGGGCCGCCCCGGGGTGTCCCCGGCGGAGTTCCACGCGTACTGCGCGCGCGTGCAGCGCGACTGGCCGGTCACCGGGACCGTGGTGTCGACGCACGACACCAAACGCAGCGCAGACGTGCGCGCGGCGCTCGCCGTGCTGACCGAGTGCCCGGGGCGCTGGGCGGACGTGCTGGCCGAGGTGACCCGGGACGGCGAGGGCGTGCCGGACGCGCAGCTGGCCTGGGCCGCCTGGCAGACGGTGTTCGGGCTCGGCCCGGCGGACGGACAACGGGTCGGCGAGGCTCTGCTGAAGCACGTCCGCGAGGCCGGCCTGTACACGAGCTGGACGGAGCAGGAGCCGCCCTACGAGGAGGCGGTGGCCGCGTTCGTCGCGGAGGGGCCGTGCGGGACCCCCGGCGAGCGCGTGGCCGCTTTCCGCGGCTCCCTGGAGGCCCACATCCGGGCGAACGTGCTGGGCACCGCCCTGGTCCATCTGACGATGCCCGGGGTGCCGGACCTCTACCAGGGCACGGAGGACGAGTACCGGGCGCTGGTGGACCCCGACAACCGGCGGCCGGTGCGGTTCCCGCCCGCGGAGGAGGCCGGCGCGTCCGGGGAGAAGGCCGCACTGACGGCGGCGGCGCTCCGGCTGCGCGCCCGCCGGCCGGACACCTTCGGCGACACGGCCACGTATACCCCCCTGGACGCCCAGGGCCCGGCCGCGGCGCACTGCGTGGCGTTCGCGCGCTCCGGGGACGTGGTGACGGCCGTGACACGGCTGTCGCTGCGGCTGGCCGAGGCGGGCGGCTGGCGCGACACCCGGTTGCCACTGCCCCCGGGACGCTGGGCCGACGTACTCGCACCGGAACGGGAGTTCACGGAGCACGCGCGCGTGCACGAGCTGTTCGGCTTGATGCCGGTGGCACTGCTGGAGCGGGTCGGGGGCGCGGTCTGAGGACGGCCGCCCGCCAGAGGTGGAGCTCGGCGCCGGCCGCTGGGCAGCCGTTCGGCACCACCCGTCGCCGTTGCCTCAACCTGGAATGCAACTGGGCGCCCCCTGGAGGCTCCCCCGCGCTGTGCTTGACAGTTCACCTATGCCGTGCGGCACTGGGGATTGCGAAGCCGGGCGGACAAGACGGGGGTGAGTCTCCTGCCGGAGCTGCGTTACCCCAGTGTTCCCGAACTGGTCGCAACCGCCCGGGCATTGGCCGCTCACCGGCCGGGTCTGTGCACGTTGCGGCAGGTGGGGGTCTCACGCGCGGGAAGACCCCTGCACCTGCTGTCGGTGGGCCACGCCCGACCGGCCGTCCTGGTCGTGGCGGGCGCCCACGCCAACGAGCCGGCCGGGGGCGGCACCCTCCTCGCGCTCGCCGAACGGGTCGTACGCGCCCCGGATCTGCGCGCCGACACCTCCTGGCACTTCCTGCTCTGCGCGGACCCGGACGGGGCCAGCCTGCATGTGACCCCGGCGCCGCGCAGCCTCCTCGACTACCACCTCGGTTTCTACCGGCCGGCCGGCCCCGAGCAGCCGGAGTGGTCGCCGTCGGTGCTGCCGCCCGACCGGCTGCCGCCCGAGACACGGACCCTGACCGGCGTGATAGACGAACTGCGCCCCTTCCTCCAGGTGACCCTGCACGGGACCGATCTGGGCGGCAGCTGGGTGCAGCTGACCAAGGACGTGCCGGGGCTCGCCGAGCCGTTCGCCAAGTCGGCGGCGGAGCTGCACATTCCGGTGGAGACGGGCGCCTCGGACGCCGCAGGCTGGCCCGCCTCCGGGCCCGGCGTGCATGTGATGCCCGGACCGGAGTCCGGCGTGCCCTACCCGAGCATGCCGGACGACGCACGGCACAGCACCTGGTACCACGCCCACCGGTACGGCGGCCTGACGGCGGTGGTGGAGGTGCCGATGTGGGCCAGCGACCTGGTGGACGACCCGGTTCCGCACCCCGCCCCCGTGGCGGCGATGCGGCAGCTGGCCCGCCGGCTGCAGCGGGACGCGCTGGAGGTGGAGCGCGTGCTGGCCGAGGCCCTGCCGCGGCTGGACGGCGCCGAGGGGCCACTGCTGCGGGCCGCGAAGTGGGCGCTGGAGCTCATCCCGGGCCTGGCCGAGGACTGGATCCACACCCCGCCCGTCGACACCACCCGGGCGTACGTGGGCAGCGTGGACGCCTTCGGCCGACGGCTGCCGCTGCGGGCGGCGGCGATGCTGCTACGGGTCCTCCAGGAGGCCGACGACCGAGCCGCTCCCGGGCTCGAACAGCTCGTCGCCTCCTGGTGCGACGCCTTCGCCGAGCGTTTCGCGGCCCGCTGGGTGCCGCTGGAGCACCAGGTGGAGCACCAGTCCCGCACGGTCCTCGTGGCTGCGCAGTACGCGCGCGAGAGGGTGGCGTGAGGCACGGGGAGCGCGGCGGGCCGAGACGGGCACACGCGCGTGGGACACCGTCACGTCCCGCACACGCGTGCCCGCGCGGCCCGGCCCGGACTCAGTCGTCGAGCCGGAACACCGACCCCGTCCCCGCTTCCATCGCGCACGCGTTCGAGAACGTCTTCTCGTTCTCGACGGACCGGCCGTGCCACTGCCCGAACGCACGGGCGGTGACCGGGGCGTAGATCATCGGGCAGACGGCCTCCTCCTTCGCCGGGATGCTGCCGATGTCGCCGTCCGCCGCCTCCAGTTCGGCGCAGGCCTCGGCCGCGTGGGCATGGCCCAGGGGCGGGTCGCACAGCAGCAGGGTGCCGCGCGGGTCGCCGGACCGGGTGTCGCCCCGGGTGACGGTGAGGTAGAGCCAGTTGCCGGAGTGGGCGTCCCGGGCCACCGCCCGGGCGGCCGGGGCGGGGCAGGCGGCCAGCAGCGCGGCCGCCGCCAGCAGGGCGCCGCGTACGGCGGTCGCTTGCGTGGAGTACGTCATTCCCGGTGCATCGGCACAGCGGCCTCGGCACCCCAGCCCGACTCACCCGAACGGGACGGCACGCGCGCGTGCCGCCGCGCCAGTTCGAACGCGCTCAGCACGACACGCGCCTGGTACTCGGCCTGGCGGGCCACCGGGATCCAGCGCGCCCCACAGCCGTCGCGGTAGTCCGCGCACCACTCGTCGATCAGCCGGTCCAGGTCCGGCAGGACGCCGGCCGGATCGTTCCCGGTACTGAGCACGAGCCGGCGCAGCAGCCCGGCGGTGCGCAGGGCCAGCCGGCGCCCGGAGATGCGCAGGGCAGCCAGGTGGGCGGTGTTGAGCGCGGGCAGCCGGCGGGCGCTGCCGTCGTCGGTGTCGGGGTCCCAGGAGTCGGCCAGGCCGGGGCAGACCAGTAAATAGTCGTCGACCGGCGCGAGCAGGCTGCCGGCGTCGGGCACGGCGGCCAGCTGGGGCCGGATCCGGGCGAGGACGCCGTCCAGGAGCCGGGTGTCGTGGCGCAGGGTGCCGCTGACGGTGCGCAGCACCGCGTCCCGGTCGGCGGGCGGTGAGCCGTCCTCCACGGCGGCCACCCCCCACATCGGCGCCTCGACGATCGCGGTCACCGTGCCGTACCGGTGCGGGTGGAACCAGGTCGACTCGACGGCGGCCTCCGTGATGGCCGCGGCCAGGTCGCCCCGGCGCGGCGGCGGGATCCGGTAGACGGCGGGTCCCACGCTGGGCCAGTACAGGGTGTCGTACGCGCCGAGTTCACGGGGGATGCCGAGGCGGGCCGCGGAGTGCGCGACGCGCCGGGCCAGGCCCGGCAGATCGCGGGTGAGCTCCACGAAGCCGCCGCCGACGTCGACGCCGTGCAGGGAGCACTGGAGGAAGGGCCGCAGCTCGTCCTGCAGCTCGAGCAGGGCGCGCGTCTCGGGCAGCACGGCGGCGGCCGCGCCGTCGGGCAGCCATTCGGGCTGTTCCAGGAAGCCGGGCCGGAAGAAGTTCCGGAAGTAGTGGTCCAGGGTGTACGGACCGGACAGCCAGCCCTCGTTGCGGCGCGAGCCGTCGGGGTCGAGGCACAGCAGCAGGTTCCAGGTGGTGTCGGCGGCCTCGGTGAGCCGGGAGTCGGCGAGCGTGCGCTCGGCCAGCCGCAGGACGGTGGCGCCACCCACCGGCTCGTTGGCGTGCGGCCCGGCGACGACGAGGGCCTGCCGGCTGCCGTGACCGACGGAAAGCAGCCACAGGGGCGCGCCCGCGCGGGAGGTGCCGATGCGGCGCAGCCGGGCGTCCTCGGGGCGGCGGGCGACGAGCGCGGCCGCGCGGGCACCCAGCTCGTCCACGGTCGGGTAGCGGAGGAGCGGCAGGGCACACCTCCACAATGTGGTGCCGACGGTTCACCTGGTGTGCATGGTGTACGCACAGTCAGTCACGAGTTCAGGGGTACGTCAACACCGCGGCGGACAACACGTTTTCGGCCACCGTGTCCGATGCCGCCCGGGCCGGTGCCGGGACCCCCGCTCGGTCCGAGGAGAGCCTCTCGGTCCGAGAGGGAACGCCGCTCAGTTCGACGAGAGCCGGAAGGCCATCCGCCCGAAACCCACCTGGTCGCCGTCGCGGACCACGGCGGCGCCGATCACCCGGCGCCCGTTGACGGTGGTGCCGTTGGTCGAGCCGAGGTCCCTGAGGACCCACATCCCGCCCTGACGGCGGAGTTCGGCGTGGACGCGGGAGACGGTCTCGTGGTTGAGCCGCAGTCCGTTGGCGGGGTCGCGGCCTATGCGCAGCGGATGGCCGTTGCCGGCGTGCGGCAGCATCAGCTTGGGCAGCCGCTCGGCCTGCCATGCGGTGCGCAGCCGTACGGTGAAGCCGGAGACCGCCTCGACGGTGCCGAGGAGGACACGCGAGAGGCGGTTATCCCTGGGCAGATCGGCAGTGAGCGCGGCGAGTTCGTCGGCCCGGCGCGCGGTCAGGGCGAGTTCCATGCGGCGCACGAACGTGTCGTGCGACAGCCGGCCCATGGCAACGCCGTCACGGAGCACCTGCAGCGCCTTGTCGCGCTCCGCGTCGGACAGCCGCGCGGGGTACGTGTTGAACTCGAAGGACGACGTCACGCTCGTGATTGTCGGTCAGTGAACCGCGGGTGTCCAGAAAACGGGGAAACGACCACCGCGCGCGCGTACTCCTGGCGACACCTGCGGAGAAAGGAAAGATTCAAAAGCGCGTCCGTCCCGGTCACGGCACGATGGACGGACTACATCACGGTGAACAGACGAAGGGGAACCGTCCGTGCAGTTCGAGGTGTGGGCACCGCAGGCAGACCGTGTGACGCTCCATTGCGACGGCGCCACGCGCGCGTTGGAGCGCGATCCCGAGCGGGCGGGGTGGTGGTCCGGCGAGTCGGAGGCGCATGACGGGACGCGCTACGGGTTCGCCCTGGACGACGGCCCCGTGCTGCCCGACCCGCGCTCGCGCCGCCAGCCGGACGGCCCGGACGGCCCGAGCGCGGTCGTGGACCAGGAACGGTACGTCTGGCGTGCCGAGTGGCCGGGGCGCCCGCTGCCGGGGGCGGTCCTCTATGAGCTGCACGTGGGGACGTACACCCGCGAGGGCACCCTGGACGCGGCCGCCGAGCGGCTCGGGCATCTGGTGGAACTGGGCGTCACACACGTGCAGTTGATGCCGCTGTGCCCCTTCCCGGGGCAGCACGGATGGGGGTACGAGGGAGTCTCGCTGTGGGCGGTGCACGAACCGTACGGCGGCCCGGAGGCGCTGAAGCGGTTCGTCGACCGGGCGCACGAACTCGGTCTGGGCGTGGTCCTGGACGTCGTGCACAACCACCTCGGGCCGTCCGGGAACCATCTGCCCGCGTTCGGGCCGTACTTCACGGAGACGCACCACACGCCCTGGGGGGCCGCGGTCAACCTGGACGCGCCCGGCTCGGACGAGGTGCGCGCGTACCTTGTGGGCAGCGCGCTGGCCTGGCTGCGCGACTACCGGATCGACGGGCTCCGGCTGGACGCCGTGCACGCGCTGCGGGACACGCGCGCGTGCCACTTCCTGGAGGAGCTTTCGGCCGCCGTGGACGGCCTCTCCGCCGAGCTGGGCAGACCGCTGTTCCTGATCGCCGAGTCCGACCTCAACGACCCGCGGCTGATCACCCCGCGCGGAGAGCACGGTCTCGGCCTGCACGCCCAGTGGAACGACGACTTCCACCACGCCCTGCACACCGCGCTGACCGGCGAGTCCCAGGGCTACTACGCCGACTTCGCGCGCGCCCCGTTCGCCGCCGTCGCCAAGACCCTCACCGGCGGCTTCTTCCACGACGGCACCTACTCCAGCTTCCGGGGCCGCCACCACGGCCGCCCGCTGGACCGCGCGGCGGTGGCCGGGCACCGGCTCCTCGGCTACTCCCAGACCCACGACCAGATCGGCAACCGCGCCCAGGGTGACCGCCTTTCCCAGTCCCTGTCCCCCGGTCTGCTGGCCTGTGCCGCCACGCTGACGCTGACCGCGCCGTTCACACCGATGCTGTTCATGGGCGAGGAGTGGGCCGCGGGCACCCCGTGGCAGTTCTTCACCGACCACACGGACCCGGAGCTCGCCCAGGCCGTTCGCCAGGGCAGGCGGCGGGAGTTCGCGGCGCACGGCTGGGCCGAGGAGGACGTGCCCGACCCGCAGGACCCGGCGACCCGCGAGCGCTCCTGCCTGGACTGGTCGGAGCCGGAACGCGAGCCCCACGCGCGCGTGCTGGCCTGGTACCGCCGGCTCGTCGCCCTGCGCGGGGAGGAGGCGGATCTCACCGATCCCGACCTCGCCGACACCAAGGTGGCGTACGACGAGCAGGCCCGCTGGCTGGCCTTCCGGCGCGGGGACGTCCGGGTGGCCGTGAACCTGGGCAAGGAGTCGGCGGCGATCCCCCTGGGCACCGGCCAGGTGCGGGTCCTCGCCGCCTGGGACCCGGTGGTGGCGCCGGGCGCCGACGGGCTGCTGCTGGTACCCGGGGAGTCGTGCGTGGTGCTGACGCAGGGCTGACCCGGCGGGTTTACAGCTCCTCGCCCGTCTCCTCGTCCCGGAACTCGGTCACCCGCTCCAGCAGGATCGCCTCCCAGGCGCGCCGCAGCTGGGTGCGCAGCAGCGGCAGCGGACCGGTGTCCCGGCCGTCCAGGCGGTCCATGAGCCGGACGATCGTGTCGCAGCGGGCCAGCCACAGGCCGCGCAGGCAGGGGCGGGCGCCGTAGCCGGCGAGGGTCGCGGCGCGTACGGCCGCCCCGGAGCCGACGGCGAGGGCGAGCCCGGCGATGTCCTCGGCGGGGTCGGCGACGGCCACGCCGGTCCAGTCGAGGATGCCGCGCACCCTGCCGTCGGCGCTCACCACGAGGTGCTCGCCCTTGAGGTTGTGGTGCACCAGGACCGCCGTGCCGGGCTGTGCGGCCAGCTGGGCGGCGCCGGCCGGGGTCAGCTGCAGGATGAGGGCGGGGTCGAACTCGTCGGCGGCGCCGAGACGTTCCGCGGCCCGCACGGCCATCCGGCGCAGCGCCTCCAGGGAGCGCGGGGCGACACGCGGGACGCCGAGCGTTTCCGCCTGCCGTACCGGTACCTCGCGCAGTCCCGTGAGCAGGCCGGCCAGGTCGGCCTCGCCGACGGCGGAGACGTCGTGCTCCTCCCCCGTGCCGCCGGGCACCTTGGTGTCGAGCGTGTAGGTCAGCCCCGGGGCCCACTCGCCGTGCGCCACGCTGACGGGGACGGTGACGGGGACGTGCGGCCGGACGAGGTCGCGCAGGCGCAGTTCGCGGCGCTGACGGGCGGAGGCGTCGCGGTCGGGGGCGAGGCGCAGCACATGGCGCGTGCCGACCCACCACGTGGAGTGCTCGCCGCCCTCCGCGACGGGCCGCACGTCCGGCCCCGAAGTGCTGTCCGCGCTCTCCTTGAGCAGCGTACGGACCAGTCTGCGGACGGTGTCCGCGGTGGGTGTCGGTGCCTGGGTCATGTCGCGCCGTTGCCGTTCGGGGTGGTGTCGTCGAGGGTGCGTACGTCTCCTGGTGCCCGGGGCCGCCCGGTCAGTCCACTATGACCATGTCACGAGTCGTGTTGTTGAGGCGACGGCCGCCGTCCCCGGTCACCGTGACGATGTCCTCGATGCGCACTCCGAAGCGGCCGGGCAGATAGATGCCGGGCTCCACGGAGAAGCACATGCCGGGCACGAGGGGCTGGTCCTCGCCCTCGATCATGTAGGGCGGCTCGTGGGTGGTGACGCCGATGCCGTGACCGGTGCGGTGGATGAAGTACTCGCCGTACCCGGCGTCGGTGATCACCGCCCGGGCGGCCCGGTCGATCTCCTGGCAGGCGACGCCCGGGCGCACCGCCCGGAAGCCCTCCTCCTGCGCAGCGCGGACGATGGCGTGGACCTTCCGCTCCTCGTCCGTGGGCTCCCCCACGTGCACGGTGCGGGTGGTGTCGGAGCCGTAGCCGTCCTTGAGTCCGCCGAAGTCGAGGACGACCATGTCGCCGAGGCGGATCACGCGGTCGCCGACCTCGTGGTGCGGATTGGCCCCGTTGGGACCGGAGCCGACGATGGTGAAGTCGACCTGTGCGTGCCCGAAGCGTCGCAGCAGGTCGGCGAGGTCGCGGCCGACGTCGGACTCGCGCCGGCCGGCGAAGGGGACCTTCCGGATCTCCTCGAACGCGGCGTCGGCGGCGGCTCCGGCGGCCGCGAGCAGTTCCAGTTCCGCCGCGTCCTTCACGGCGCGCAGCATCGGCAGCGCGTCGGTGAGGGCGGCGTAGGAGGTGCCGGGCAGCGTCTTCTGCAGGCCGAGCAGGTGCATCGCCCAGGCGTTGTCGCTGATACCGAAGCGGCCGCCGGCGTCGAGGAGGGCGGCGGTGACCGTGTAGGGGTCCGTGCCGTCGGTCCAGTCGCGCAGGGTCAGGGCGGGCGCGCCGGCCGCCTTGTCGGCGTCCGGGGCCTCCAGGGTCGGTACGACCAGCACGGGGTCCCGTCCGGCGGCGAGGACGAGCACGGTGAGCCGTTCGGTGACCGCGGTGGGCGCGTAGCCGGTGAGCCACACCATGTCCGGTCCCGGCGCCACGAGCAGGCCCGCCAGCCCGGCCTCGGCGGCGGAGCGCGCGGCGCGCTCCGTGCGGGCCCTGTAGTCGTCGGCCGTGAAGGGTGCGGGCGTGCTACCGGTCATCCAGGCCTCCGAGGACGTCTGGGGAGGGGCAAAGGATTACGGGCAGCATCCTGCCCGGACACGGAGGGCTGCGCGAGCCGGTTACGGGGTCCCGCCGCCACGATGTCGCCGACCGCGGGTCCTTGCGGGAGGTCATGTGGCGACGCCGGGGACGGCCGTCAGCCGCTGGTAGCCGCCACCGCGGTGCCGCACCGTGAGTGTGACCTCGGCTCCGGGGCGGACGCGGGAGACGGCCCGCGCGAGGTCGGCGGCCGTGTCGACGCGTGTCCTGCCGAATTTCAGGAGTACGTCGCCGACGACCAGGCCCGCGGTGTGGGCGGGGCCGGGCTCGTGGACGCCGACGACCAGCGCCCCGGATGTCCCGGCGTCCACGGCCACCACGCCGAGGCTCGCGCCGGCCGGTGCCGGCGCGGCCGAGGGGGCGGCAGGAGCCTTCGCGTCCGGGGGCGGCGCTTGGTGTCGCAGTTGGGCGAGTCGGCTCATGCCGATCACCGTCGCGCCGACCGTGCCGAGTCCGACTCCGGACAGCACCAGGACCGTCCCGACGAACAGGCCGAGCAGCATGGTCCTTAGCCGCCTTCGGCGTCGGCGCGCGGCGTGCGGGCGCTGTGCGGTGCCCGGGCTGCCCGGGCTGCCGGGGGTGCCAGGGGTACTGGGGGTGCCGCCGTCCCGCCGCTCCTGACCGGGCATCGGCTTGGGACGCAGTGCAGTGTCTTCCATGGATCGCCTCCGGCTGGTGCTCTACCCGGCGTGCGCGGGTGCGACGAGCCACGAACGAGTGAGACTGACCCCGGGTCAGCACCGGGAAGTCATAGGCGTCACGGCACGGAACAGGCCGCGCTCGCGAGGGTCGGATTCCGTCGCTCGGATTCCGTCGGTCAGCTCCCGTCGGTCAGCCCCGGTCGGTCAGCCGCCGCACGAGAGCCGCCGCGGCTCCGCCCGGTGTCCCGCCGTAGAGCAGTTCCGTGCGGTGCACGATCCGTGGCGCGGCGAGCGGAACGGCGACCGTCCCGCGCACCCCGCCGGCCGCCGAGTCGGGCAGCAGGGTCAGTCCGTGGCCCGCGGCGGCGAGGGCGGTGAGGGCGTGGACGTCGGTTCCCTCGTAGCGCAGGGCCGTACGAAAGGCGCCGCCGCCGTTGGCCGCGCGCAGCTGGGCGAGGGGCAGTCCCGCGTCGGGGGCGTCGAGCCAGCGGGCGTCGGCGAGGTCGCCGAGGCGCAGCCCCGCAGTGCCGTGGCGGACGGCGAGCGGGTGCGTGGCGGGCAGCAGGACGCTGACGGGCTCCTCGGCGACGCCGTGCGCGGTCAGCGGCGCCACGTCGGGCAGCCGCAGCGGGTCGCTGGGCGCGGCGAGTCCGTCGACCAGGCCCAGATCGGCGGCGCCGGTGGCGACAGCGGCCGGGATCTCGTCCCGGGCGAGGACGCGCAGGGTCAGCCCCGCGACGGGGAGCGCGGCGAGGACCCGGGGGCCGAGCGCGGTCGCCGTCGCGGCGAGGGTCAGTCCTTGGGCGGGCGCGGCGGCCAGCCGCAGGACGTCCGCGCGGGCCGCGTCCAGGCGCAGCAGCAGCGGGTGGGCATGGTCCAGGAGGCGTTCACCGGCCGCGGTGGGCGCGACGGGGCGGCGGGTGAGCAGCGGGGTGCCCAGGTCCTGTTCGAGCGCGGCGATGTGCTGGGACACCGCGGACTGGGTGTACCCCAGCTCGCGGGCGGCCTCCGAGAAGGAGGCGAGGCGCGCGACGGTGACGTACGTACGCAGCAGGTGCGGGTCCATGCCGGACAGCATCCCACTGCATCAGCAATGCTTATCGACCGTGCACGGATCATCGTTGGACGTGAACCCGGACCGGTGCCCAGGATGAGGGTCATGACGGACAACGCCGCGCACACCGCCACGATCGCCCTGGTCGGGGACCGCTCCCCCAACGTCGTCTCGCACACCCGGATCCCGCGCCTGCTCGACGCGCTCGCCGAGCACGACCGGCTCGTCCTGGACGCGTACTGGATCCCGTCCGAGGACGCCGTGGCCGCGGACGCGGTGCGCGGTTTCGACGCCGTGTGGGTGCTGCCGGGCAGCCCCTACCGCAGTGAGGCGGGCGTGCTCAGGGCCATCCGCACCGCCCGCGAGGAGGGCATCCCCTTCCTGGGCACCTGTGGCGGCTTCCAGCACGCGCTCCTCGAGTACGCCCGCAATGTGTGCGGCCTGACCGGGGCCGCGCACGCCGAGAACGACCCCGGCGCCGAGGACCTGCTGATCGAACCGCTGGCCTGCTCCCTGGTGGGTCACGAGGCGTCGGTGACGATCGCACCGGGCTCGCTGGCCGAGTCGGTGATCGGCTCGGCGAAGACGGTGGAGCGGTACTTCTGCGCGTACGGCCCCTCCCGTCACCTCGACACGCTGCGCGCGCACGGCCTGCGCTTCGCCGGCCAGGACGAGGACGGCCAGGTGCGCGTCGCCGAGCTGCCCGGCCATCCGTTCTTCCTCGCCACGCTCTTCCAGCCGGAGCTGTCCGACGAGGGCCCGCGCCCGCACCCGGTGGTACGGGCGCTGGCGCGAGCGGCCACCCGACACGCCGCACGCGCGCGTGTTCAGCCCGCATGACCCGAGTGACCCGTGTGTCCCTCGCCGTGGCCGCCGTGGGTCGCGCCGTGGTCGAACTTCAGGGCCTCGGGCGGCATCACGACGAAGGGCCGCATCATGCCCATGTCCTCGTGCTCCAGGAGGTGGCAGTGGTACATGAACCGGCCGTACGCGCCGTCGAATCGCCCCATGACCCGCAGGATCTGGCCGCCGGGGACACGGAACACGTCCTTGTAACCACGCTCGTTGGGGGCCAGCGGTAGCTTCGTGCCCGGGTCGAACGCCACCGGCTTGACCGTGCCGCCGACCGCCGGGTCGAAGCCAGAGACGTCGTAGGCGTCACGGCCGAGCAGCTGGAAGTCGGCCAGGTGGACGTGCATGGGGTGGACGATCGGGGCAAGGTTGAGGAAGCTCCACTGCTCGTAGCTGCCCTCGGCGATGGTGAAGCCGAGCCCGTCGTTGAACGTCCGGGACGTGCGCCGGTAGGTCTTCGTCGTGCCGTCCGCACCCGTGAGCCGGATGACCCCGTCCGTGGGCACCTGGACGTCGCCGGCGTCCTCGGCCTGGGTCATCTCCCAGATCTCCGGATGGCCGCCGGCGCCCTTCGTGGCCGGCGGGGTGAGCACGATCAGGCGGTGGCCGTGCGGGACGTCGTGGGTGAGTCGGCGGAAGGAGCCGGAGAGCACCTCGGGCAGCTCGAAGGTGTCCGTGCCGTCGCCGTCCTGGACCCGGAATTCCAGGACGGCCGGATAGCGCACGTCACCGGCCGGGTCGGGCACGCCCGCCGGCTGGTTGCGGCCCTTGTTGACCAGGCGGAGCCGCTTGCCCGCGAGGCCGCGGAAGTCGACGAGCAGGTCGAAGCGCTCGGCCGGGGCTGCGGTCAGGATGGGCAGTGCGTCGTCGAAGTCGATCGGCACGGCCCGTGGCAGGAGCCCTCCGTCGCTGCCGATCTGGTGGACCACGCCCGGGACCGGGTTGTCGTCCTCGTCGACCAGGACGAGGTCGTAGGTGCGCGCGTTCGACGCGTTGACCAGCCGGAAGCGGTACCAGGCCGGGTCCACGTCGGCGTACGGCCAGATGCGGCCGTTGACCGTGGTGTACGGGCCGGTGAACGGGATGGAGACCGGCTTGCCCGTCTCCGGGTTCTGCTGCTGGACGATCACCGTCTTGTGCAGCAGCCGGCCGTTGAGGCGGCCGTCCTCGTCGGTGTCGAGATTGCGGTCGGCGAGCAGCAGCGGGATCTCACGCTCCCCGGAGGGGAGGTGGAGGGCGTCCTCCTCGTCGTCGCGGACCAGGTAGGTGCCGTACAGGCCGGTGTGGACGTTCCACCGTGTGATGTTCATGGCGTGGTCGTGGTACCACCACTGCACGGCCTGGTGGTCGTTCGGGTACTCGGACAGTTGCGCGTCGCCGTGGCCGACGGCGTTGTCCGCCCAGCCGTCATTGCCGCCGCCCGTCTGGGCGCCGTGCAGATGCGTCACCGTCCAGGCGGGCAGCGCGGCCACGTCCTTGTTCGGCTCGACACCCTCCCGGCCGGGCTCGGTGGTGGCCTGCGGACGGCCGTCCGTGCGCAGCGGCACCTCCACCGAGGTGACCGGGTATTCGCTGTCCTTGGGAATGCGGTTGGTCCAGGCGATGCGGACGCGCTGTCCGCGGCGCACCTCGATGGTCGGGCCCGGCACCTGGCCGTCGTACCCCCACATCAGGGTCGGCGGCAGCTGCGGGTGCAGGCGGATCCAGGCCGGGCGCAGGGCGATCTCGGTCTCGTGCGTCACGTCGGTGGACGCGGGCCGCAGGACCGACGGGACGGGTAACGGCGCCACGTACGGCGTCAGTTCGGCCGGAGCCGGCGGCTGCTCCCCGTCGACGGCCTCGGTGATCCTCTCGATGATCTCGGTCACGTTCGAACACCCCCGTGCGTTCTGCTGTGTTTTGCTCCCCTCGCCCCGGAAGACTCACGACGGACCATCCACGTTCCCCGAATGTCCCACTGCGCACGAAAGTGTCCGGAAACCGTCTACGAGGGGCGAGGCAGCCGGGCCCAGCGGCAGCGGAGTCGCGTTGTCAGTGGGGGCTGTTACGTTCTGTGACATGACCGATCTCACCCCCCGTCTGCTCCGGTTCATCGCCGAGGAGCACTACACGCTGACCGGTGCGCCGGCCGACGCGGGCCGCCCCCAGCAGGCCCGCGCGGCGCCGGCCGCCGGGGAGGCGATACACGGCGAGCTGTCGGAGGCGGCCGGGCGGGCCGTGCGGGAGCTCGCCGCCCGGACGTCGGCGCGGATACGCGAGCTCAGCTGACCCGCAGCGCGGGCGCGGGCCGCGTGTCCGGGAGGAAGCCGTGGGCGCGGCGGGCGAGGTAGGAGGCCTTGTAGCGGTCGACCCGTCGGTGCCAGTGCAGAACTCCGGCCAGCCAGTTCTGCAGGTCGAGGACATAGCCCCGCATGGCCTCGCGTGCCTCCGCGGGCAGGTCGAAGTCGTCGTACACGACCGGTAGTTCGTTCGCCACGACGTGCTCGAACTGACGCATGCGCTGGGTCATCAGGTCGTGCACGACACCGAGCGCGGTCGGGTAGTCGACGCCGAAGAAGTTCTGGACGACGAGGACGCCGTTGTGGATCTCGCCCTCGTACTCGATCTCCTTCTGGTAGGAGAAGACGTCGTTGAGGAGGCACCCGTAGTCCATGGCGGCGTTCTCCAGCGAGCGCACCGGCCCGCTGCGGTAGACCTCCGGCGGGATCGCGGGGCCCCGGCCCATGCGGCACAGGCTCAGGGTGAGGTCGGAGCCGAAGGTGGCGCGCCGCATCTCCAGATAGTCGACGGGGTCGGGGATGCGGTGCTGCAGCTGGTTGGCGAGTTCCCACACCCAGCTCTCGATCATCGCGTCGACCGCCTGCTTCAGGGCGGTGCGTTCGCCGGGAGGCATCTGCGCCGTCGTACGGGCCCACAGGTCGATCAGTCCGCGTTCCATCCCGTTGACCGGGACGGGGACCGCCTCGCCGTCTAGGGGCATGCACGCGGACAGCCGTTGCGCGGTCAGCCGGGAGGCGGCCAGGTCGCGGCGGTGTCCGAAGACGAGGGGGTAGTAGTCGTCGCCGTAGGTGCCCCAGGCGAGCCACTGCGCGCTGAGGTCGAGGGCCTCGGGGGTCGCGTCCGGGTCGAGGCCCGCCGAACACAGCGCGAGGTCGTACGCCGTGAGCTTGTCCTCGTCCCAGACCCCCTCCTGGAGCATGCCCATCCGGTGCATCCAGCCGGTCAGGCGCTCGCGGGCGCCGTCCAGGTGCGGGGAGAGCTCCAGCCGGAACGGCATGTAGAAGTCGGGCAGCAGGGACGGGCCGACCTTCTGGAAGGGCACGTGGGAGTAGGCGTGCAGCCTCCCCCACTGCCTGAAGGGCGTGGGAGGTACCCCGATCGCTGCGGCCGAGGCGAGCAGTGCGCCGATGTCGGCGGCGGAGGTGCCCGGGCCGGTCAGGCCGTGCCACGGGGAGCCGGACACGGCGCCCTCGTTCATGTACCGACTGGAGCACAGGTGCCATTCGTGGCCGCCGGACTGCCAGTCCTGCAGCCCCTTCGTGTAGGCCGCGACCGCCGCGACCTGGTCGGGGGTGAGGCCCTTGTCCAGGGCGAGCGCGGGCACTTCGGTGAGCGCGGTGTGCTCGAACTGGTGGAGGCGCGAGGTGAGGATGTCGTTGACGGTGTCGGCGGCCTCCTGGGTGGTGCAGCCGAAGAAGGTCTCCAGGACCAGCACGCCGTTGCTGTTCTCCCCCTCGTCCTCCACCTCCCGCTGGTAGGAGAAGAGGTCGTTGCGCAGGTGCACGGCGTCGGAGAAGGTCTCCATCAGCACCCTGAGCGGCCTGGATCCGGCGACGGAGATGGGCACCTCGGCGCTCGCGTACTCGACGAGCCCCGCCGACCAGGGGGCGCCGCCCACCTTGCGGCGCATCTCGATGTACTCGACGGGGTTGGCGATCCGCCCCTCGTTGATGTTGGACAGCTCCCACATCGACTCGTTGAGGAGGTGCTCGGTGGCCACCGCGAAGCGCCTGCGCCAGTCGGCGGACATCGACGGCACGGTGCGCGCCCACAGGTCGGCGAGGCCCGCCTCGACGGGGTTGTCCGGCTGCGGTACGGGAGTCGCGAGGTCCAGCGGCATGAACAGCGGCAGTCGGTCGAGGTGGGCCTTGCCGGCCGCGCGGTCCTGGGTGCGCTTGTACCTCTCCAGGAAGTGGTCGTCGAAGAAGAACACCCACACGTACCAGTCGGTGATCAGCGAGAGGGCGGGTCCGTCGCAGTCGGGGTGGGTGCAGGCACACAGGAGCCCGTAGTCGTGCGCCTCCAGGTCCGCCTGCTCCCAGACCCCGGAGCCCTCCAGCATGCCCATCTCGCGTGCCCACCCGGTCGAGTGGGCACGCGCCTCGTCGACATGCGGGTTCAGCCGCGCGGGATACGGCATGTAGAAGTGCGGGAGTTCGAACGGCTGCGTCATGACCGGGGCCCTACCCGTGGCCCCCGGCGGCCATCCGCCCGGCGACACATGATCACACCATCGCGTGAAGCGGGCAGAAATCCGCCAACTTGCCCCGTGCGCCGTGGCGTTCACCGGCCGAGGAACACTTCGGCGGCCGAACCGGCGCGTCCCCGATGGCGTCGGTGGCAACCGGCAGTCGCGGGGAGGCGGCGGACAGACCGGCGCTCTCCGGGGCGCCCAGGTGAGCGAGGCGGTCTCGCTCCGGAGCCGTGCCACGCGTCGCAGTGCCGCAGCGCCCGGCGCAGGGCCTCGTCGCTCCGGCCACCGATCCACACGGACGGGCCTCCCGCGGTCCACGGCAGCACGCCGAGCCGCGGCTTCCCCTTGCCCCGCCACAACTCCTCCACCGCGGCTGTTCGTCCGCACGGCGCGCCCGCGCCCGGCGCAGGGCCTCGTCGCTCCGGCCACCGATCCACACGGACGGGCCTCCCGCGGTCCACGGCAGCACGCCGAGCCGCGGCTTCCCCTTGCCCCGCCACAACTCCTCCACCGCGGCTGTTCG
>NZ_JAUYWJ010000007.1:0-175569 GCF_032656585.1 Streptomyces herbicida | reverse complement strand
CGGCGCGCCCGCGCCCGGCGCAGGGCCTCGTCGCTCCGGCCACCGATCCACACGGACGGGCCTCCCGCGGTCCACGGCAGCACGCCGAGCCGCGGCTTCCCCTTGCCCCGCCACAACTCCTCCACCGCGGCTGTTCGTCCGCACCGCGCGCCCGCGCCCGGCGAACGGGACCCGACGGTCGAGAACTCCGCGGTGTCCCGGCCCCCGGCCGGCGCGTGGCCGCTCGTCGGCACGCCCCGTCCGCGCTCTTGCCGAGCCTCCGTCCGCGGGTCACGGTGGTCGCATGACCTCCTTCGTGCTGCCCCATGAGGTGCACGGCGACGGCACCCACAAGGTGTTCGCCGTGCACGGCTGGTTCGCCGATCGCTCCGCCTACGCGGCCGTCCTGCCGGACCTGGACCGAGAGACGTTCACCTACGCACTGGTCGATCTGCGCGGCTACGGGCGGGCCAGGGATGCCGTGGGCGCGTACACCACCGCCGAGGCGGCGCAGGACCTGGTGGAGCTGGCCGACCGCCTCGGCTGGGAGCGGTTCTCGGTGGTGGGGCACTCGATGGGCGGCGCGGTGGCCCAGCGGCTGCTGGCCGTGGCCCCGCACCGGCTGCGCCGGATCGTCGGCGTCTCCCCCGTGCCCGCCTCGGGGCTGCCGCTGCCCGGCGAGCAGTGGGAGCTGTTCGCGGACGCGGCGCACCGGCCGGAGAACCGGCGCACGATCATCGACTTCACCACCGGCGGCCGCCGTCCCGCGGCCTGGCTGGACCGGATGGTCGACACCTCGCTGGCGCGGAGCGACGCCAAGGCGTTCCGCGCCTGGCTCGACTCATGGGCGGGCGACGACTTCCGCGCCGACGTCGAGGGCTCGGAGGTGCCCGCGCTCGCCGTGGCCGGGGAGCTCGACCCTGCCCTGTCACCCGGGCTCGTCCAGGAGACCTGGATGTCCTGCTACCCGTACGCGGAGCTGCGGCGGCTGGCGAGCGCAGGCCACTATGCCATGGACGAGACCCCGCTGGAGCTGATCCGGGTGGTCGAGGACTTCCTGCGCGAGGACGGTCCCGGCAAGGGCGGGACGGCGTGAGCGTGCGCCACGCTCCCCCCGTTCCGGACGTCTTCGATCCGCGCCGCTACGCGTCCGGGGTGCCGTACGACGACTACCGCGTCCTGCGCGACCACCACCCCGTGGCCTGGCAGGAGGAGCCCGAGGTGCTGGGCTGGCCGGCCGGGCCCGGGTTCTGGGCGGTGACCCGGCATGCGGACGTGGTGCGGGTGCTGAAGGACTCGGCGACGTATTCGTCGTACATCGGGGCGACCCAGATCCGGGATCCGGACCCGGAGGACCTGCCGTTCATCCGGAGCATGATGCTCAATCAGGACGCGCCGCAGCACGGGCGCCTGAGGCGGCTGGTGAGCCGAGCGTTCACCCCCGGGCGGGTCGACCGGTTCGCGGACGTCGCGCACGAGCGGGCACGCACGCTGCTCGCCGGCGCCCTGGAGACGGCCCGCACGTCGGACGGCACGGTCGACCTGGTCACGGCCGTCACCGACGAGTACGCGCTGCTCAACCTCGCCGACCTGCTGGGCGTCCCGGAGAGCGACCGGAGGCTGCTGCTGCACTGGACACAGCGGGTGATCGGCTATCAGGACCCGGACGAGGCCGGTCCCCCGGTGCTGGACGGTGAGGGCAGGCCGGTCAATCCTCGGTCGCCCGCCATGCTGCGGGACATGTTCGACTACGCCCGGCAGCTGGCGGCGTACAAGCGGCGCTACCCCGCCGACGACGTGCTGACCACGCTCGCCCACGACGCCGAACTCACGGGCGCCGAGCTGGAGATGTTCTTCTTCCTGCTCACCGTCGCGGGCAACGACACGGTGCGCAGCGCCGCTCCGGGCGGGCTGCTTGCGCTGGCGGAGCATCCGGAGGCGTATCGGATGCTGTGCGATGGCCAGGTACAACTCGCCACCGCCGTGGATGAGTTGCTGCGCTGGCATCCGCCGGTGCTCACCTTCCGCCGTACCGCGGCGCAGGACACCGAGCTGGCCGGGCGGAAGATCCGGGCCGGTGACAAGGTGGTCGTCTTCCACGCCTCGGCCAACCGCGACGAGCGGGCCTTCAGCGGCCCGGACCGCCTCGATCCGGCCCGTACGCCCAATCCGCACGTGTCCTTCGGGGACGGTCCGCACGTCTGTCTGGGCGCCCACTTCGCCCGGCTTCAGCTGCGGATGCTGTACGAGGAGGCGTTGCGGGTGCTTCCCGCGCCGCGCCTGGCCGGGCCCGCGCAGCGCCTGGTGTCCAACTTCATCAACGGGCTCAAGTCGCTTCCGCTGTACGTGGATTGACCTGGACCAGTGCATGGGTGCCACCGGTGCGCCAGCGCTGCCCCTCGGCGGCGACCAGGGCCGCCTCGGTGTCCGGGTCCAGGCCGGTGATCACATCGGACTTGAGCGTGCGCAGGGCGGCGACCGGGCCGGGGAAGTAGGCGGTGACGTCCCGGAAGGGCGTGGTCGGGGGCCACAGCCGGTCGCCCACCAGGCGCCGGTAGTTGAGGTCGCCCTTGAAGACCGTCAGCGTGGCCGCGGCGAACTCCGCGCGGAGGTCGTCGGGCATATCCGGGTACGGCAGCGGGGCGCAGGAGAAGGGGTGGGCGCGTACGGCCAGGCGGCCGTCGGCCAGGGCCGACCACAGGCGCCGCCCGTACGCGGCCGCCGTGCCCGGCGCCGAGGTGAGCCGGCGCAGGGCGTCGACCACATCGGCGGTCGTGGCGTCGGAGACGTAGTACGGGTACGGCTTGATGTGCAGCACGACCCGTCCGACGCGCCCCTCGGCCAGCAGGCGGGCGATCAGCAGCAGGTCCGGGACGAGCTCGCGGCCCGCGTTGTCCGCGACCAGGCACAGGGTGCCCGCGCCGGAGGGCGGGAGCAGGGACCACAGGGTCTCAGTGTCGTCGGCGACCAGGGCGGGCACGGCCTCCTTGGCCTCGGCACCGGCGTCGGACAGCCGGAAGCCGAGGTCGGCGCGGTTGCCCCAGAGCGAGCCGTGCAGCAGGGCCCGCGCCCGCTCGTCGGCCGGACCGTCTTCCAGGGCGTCGAGCGCGGCCAGCTCCTCGTCCGTCTCCTTGGCGTCGAGTTCGGCGAGCTTGAAAGGGCGGAAGGGGTCGATGCCCTGCCAGGCGCCGGGCCCGAAGAAACCGACCGCGTCGAGGAGCCGGCGGTAGAAGTGGCTCTCGGACCACAGCCAGGGGACGTCGAACCAGGACCGGCCCGTGTACGCGTCCATGCCCCACTCCCGCCATCGGTCCCGGTCGGGCGCGTCGGCGGGGAGCGGCTCGATCACGCCCTCGGTGCAGCTCTTCAGCAGCGCGTCGAGCGCGCGGTGCTGCTCGGGGCCGTACGGAAAGGCGTCCCGCACCTGCCGGATGATGGCGGGGTGCCGTTCGGCCAGCACGCTGTGGGGGAACGAACCGGGTTCGTCGCCGAGGATCACGGGCGCGGCGGAGGTGTCGGGCATGTGCGTCACCGTACCGCGCGCCTCAGACGGTTCTGATCTCCCGCTCCAGCTGCGAGGCGAGTGTCAGATAGCGGGCGCGGCGGGGCACCGGGACCAGGCCGCGGATCATGAGGTGCCACATCTCGGCGACTCTGCGGGGCAGGCGGGCGACGGGCTCGAGGGAGCGGCCCGCGACCCGGGTGCCGACGAAGAAGTACACGAGGGAGTGAGCCACGGCATCGATGTCTATGTCCGGGTGCACATCGGACTCCTTGACGGCCCCGAGGAGTTTGCGGGTGGCCAGGTCCAGCCACTCGGCGAAGGGATGCCGCAGCGGCGGCCGTACGGCGACCTCCGCGGTGGCCAGGCGGAGCCCCGCCCGGGGAATGGGGCCCTCGACGGCGAGCCGGGCGATCCCGAACGTGGTGCGCATCAGGGACTCCAGCGAGGAGCAGCTGCGGCTCTCCACCTCCCTCAGTACCTGCCGCGACGCCCTGGACTGGAGCTCCATGATGGCGTGCGCCAGGTCCTCCTTGGCGGCGAAGTGGAAGTACAGCGCCCCCTTGGTGACCTGGGCGTGTTCGACGATGTCACTCAGGCTGGTGGATTCATAGCCATGACGGTCGAACAGGTCGGCTGCGGCTGTGATGATCGTTGCTCGGGTCTGCTCGGCGCGTAACTGCCTCGCCATCGACTGGACACTCCTTGCGGCCGGAAACGAACGGGACGTGCCGTTTGTTTTTTACCCCTCGCATACGATAGCTCACCCTGAGAGAACGGGAGCCGGGTGTGCGGAGCGGGTGGTCGACACGTGTAACTGATGTGCGGACGACCGTCGTCACCATCGAGCCCCGACAAACGGACGAAGTCAAAGTGCGTCCCTCCCTCGACATCTCCCGTATTTCCGGAGGCTTTGGCGGCCGACGGGCCGCCGCACCGGTGATCGCCACGATACGAGGCGGGCGGCCCGTTCTCAATGGGCCCTCGACAGTACCTCAAAACAGACGGGCCGGTCGGTGCATTGACGCACGGACCGGCCCATGGGCGACCGGAGTTGGATCAGAAGGTCAGCCTGCAGCCGGTGAGCGTCCCCGCGTCCTGGGCGGCGGCGACCTGGACACGCGGCTCCGGGTACCGTTCGCGGTCTCGCTGGAGGCGTTCGCCGTGCAGGCGGCGTTGACGTTCACCTCGAAGTGCGGCCGTGACGTGAACGGGACGGGTGCCCTTTGCGTACTGCACGGAGCAGACCGTTCCAGCGCCGGCCGAGGAGACGCCCTGATGACTCGGATGACCGCACACCTCAGGGTCACGGGGGCCGCCGTCGCGGCCTCGGCCCTGCTCTCCCTGTGGGCGGCGGAACCCGCCCTGGCACACGGCGCGCCCACGGATCCGGTCAGCCGGGTGTACGCCTGCTCCCCCAGCGGCGGCAGCGCCTCGACGGCGGCCTGCCGGGCGGCGATCGCCGCGAACGGCACGTCCTTCGTCGCGTGGGACAACCTGCGGGTGGCCGGAGTGAACGGCCGGGACCGGCAACTGATTCCGGACGGCAAGCTGTGCAGCGGAGGACTGCCCGCCTACAAGGGCCTCGACCTGGCCCGTACGGACTGGCCGTCAACGCAACTGGCGCCGGGCGGACGGCTGACGATGACGTACGCCTCGACGATCGCGCACACGGGAACGTTCAAGCTGTATCTGACCAAGCCCGGCTACGATCCGGCCGAACCGCTGCGGTGGTCCGACCTGCCGGCGCAGCCCTTCGCCCAGGTCACCGACCCGGCTCTGACGAACGGGGCGTACCACATCACGGCGAAGCTGCCGTCGGACCGGACGGGACGTCAGGTGCTGTACACCATCTGGCAGAACAGCAGCACGCCGGACACCTACTACTCGTGCTCCGACGTGGTGCTCACCAAGTCCGCCAAGGCGTCGGGCGGGGCGGCCGGGCCGGCGAAGAAGCGGGAGAGCGCCGGGCCGTCGAGGAGCGCGGAGCCGAGCCCTTCGACGCCCTCGAAGAGCGCCGCGGCCCCTTCGGCCCCGGCGGCGGCCGGGACGGCGGCCGCCCCTCAGTCGGCCGAGGGCACCACCACCGACAGTACGCCGGTCGCCTCCGACACGGCGACCGGCTCGGGCCCCTCCGCGCCACTGGTGGCGGGCGGCGCCGCCGCGGTGCTGGTGCTCACCGGGGGCGCCGCCCTCGTGCTGCGACTGCGCCGACGCTGAACGCCGGGGCGCGGGACGTCAGTTCACGTAGACGGCCGCGCCCGCGTCGCTGACGGGGGCGTACTTCGCGGTGAAGAAGCCGCTGGCGAAGCAGAGCGAGGAGCCGGAGCTCTTCGTGAACTGCTGGTTGGTGAAGGCGATGCTGTTGTCGGTGTTGTCGGCCTTGCCGGTCAGGCCGGCGGCCTGGTAGACGCAGGTGATGCTGCCCAGCAGGGTCTTCAGCTTGACCGTGGTCCGGATGGTGGAGCCGCTCGCCGGGGTGACGGTGAGGGTGCCGTCGGAGGCGACCGAGGTCGCGTACGGCAGGTTGTCGACCGTGATGCTGGTGACGCCGGTGACACCGAGGACATTGCTCGTGCAGCTGCTGCTGTCGAAGGTCTGCGCGTTGACCGACTCGGTGGCCGTGCCGGGGGCGGCGGGGTTGTCCGTGACGGTGGCGGTGAACGTCGAGGACGTGCAGGTGACTCCACTGGTGCCGGTCGCGCTGGAGTAGAGCGTCGCGCTGCTGCCGCCGGCCAGCGGCGCGGTGAGCACATCGCCGACCGCCACGGCGGTGCCGCCGGTGCCGCCCGTGGTGAGCACGGCGCCGTCCGCGGAGCCGGGGACGGTGGCCGCGGCCGTGAGGGCGACGACGGTTCCGGCGAGGGCGAGGAGGGATCGCGTACGCATGCGGGTGCCTCTTTCCTTGGGTGGGGGGCTGTGTGAGGTGAGGTGGGTGGGGGCGCGTGCGCCGCCGGCCGTTGCCGGTCCGTCACGCCTTCTCCGTACGTGATGGGCCGGCAACGGCAGCCGACCGGACACCGGCCGGAGACTTCGGGGGGAGAGGCCTCCGGCCGGGCCGGGTGGGGGGCGGCCGGGCACGAACCGGGAGGGGAAACCGACCGTGGCGTTGCCGCGCTGATGCGGAGCGGTGAAGGGAGAGAAGGGGGTTCGGGCCGGGACGCGGCCGATGCCGCGGCGGCGGATCCGGCGCCACGGATCCGAGGGAAACCAGGGAGAGTTGTAGACCTGAGCGTCCGTCAACGTCAAGGCCGATCAAGGGAGTTCAAGGTCGGCGCACAACTGAACCACATTCAACACTCTTTTTTCACAACTCTCTTGACCGTGAAATGTAACCCCCGGTAACTTCCTCGTCGGCTACTGACGCGTAACGAGAAAGCCCTTGCAATCGCCGGGAGTTGTGAGGAGTCGTGCGCGGCAGCCGCTGTCCGCGCCAGGACAACGTGCCACTGAAGCCCAAACCGCGTTGATTTTGCCCATGGGAGCAGAGATGGCCTCGTCCGTCGACAACATCCCCGAGAACCCGGAAAGCGGTTCCGGGGAGAACACCGAAGGTACTGACAGACGTGGCCGGGTCCGGCTGCGCCGAGCCGTCGTGATGGCCGTGCCGGCCACCCTGGTCGCCGCGGGCCTCGCGGTGCTCACCGCTCAGGGCGCGCTGGGTGTCCAGTTCGCCATATCCGGCATGCCGTTCACGGTCACGGCGACCAACCTCGACGGCACCGGCTTCGAGCAGTTCGGCAACCTCGACAACATGGCCGAGGGAAGCCCCAACACGGGTGACACGGGCGGGCAGGTGCTGGTGGTCACCTCCGCGATCAAGAACGCCACGCTCACCAAGCTGTGCCAGAGCGTCGACCTCGGTGGCATCAACCTGAAGATCACCGCGGGCGGCGGCAAGGACAAGGTGACGGCGACCGACCTGACCACCGACTCCACCGAGCTGTCGGGCGAGGCCGCGTTCGACAACATCGAGATCGGCAACGACGCCAGCACGCTGACGAAGGCCGGGGTGAAGGGCCCGATCGGCGTCTTCAGCCAGCAGGCCGACACCGTGCACATCGGCGATCTGCGGCAGACCAACTACGCCACCACCGCCGGTGTGTTCAAGCTGCCGGGGCTGAAGCTCCGCTTCAGCGATTCGGCTTGCTGATGACCGAGCGGTCACCGCAGGGGATGAGGCCCGCCTTCCGGCGCTGGCGGGCTCGCCGTCCGTTCTGGGGCGGGCTGTTGCTCGCCCTGGGCGGGGCGGAGGTCCTGCTCACCATGAAGGCGTCGATGAAGGTCGTCATGCACGTCGGCATGCAGGGCCTGGCGGGCTATCTCCTGCCGACCGTGATGCTGCTGTGCGGCCTGCTGACCCTGTTCAACCCCGCCCAGCGGATCTTCTACTCCCTCATCGGTGTCCTGGCCTCCCTGGCCACCTGGCTCACCTCGAACCTCGGCGGCTTCTTCCTCGGCCTCCTCCTCGGCGTCATCGGCAGCTGCCTCACCTTCGGCTGGCTCCCGGACCAGAAGCCCCGGGTGAGCCGCCGCCGACGCAAGAAGGAGGCGGCCAGGGCAACGGCCCCCGCCCTGGCGGAGGGCACGGGCGAACCGGCGTGAGCCTGCGGCTCGGCCGGTCGGACCGACGGACCGCTCCCGGCCTGCGCGGCTCACACTCCCGGCAGCAGCCGGGGCTCGAGGCGTTTCTCCAGTGCTGTGTTGCCGTCCCGTAGGACGACGTACGCGCCCTTGCCCGGGATTTCGGTGACCGCCTCGGTGAGTTCCGTGCCCCGGTAGACCAGGCCGACGCCGTCGTCCGTGCAGTGGGTGGTGGGCAGGGTGCCGTCGGCGACCAGACGGTGGACCAGGGGGCGGCGGCCCCGGTCGGTGTCGTAGTGGACGCCGTTGCCGTAGGGGAGGAAGCCGAGCGCGTCCGTGAGCGGGCGGAGTTCGGGGCCGAAGGAGTCGGTGGTGCCGCCCCGGAACCAGCAGATGGAGCCGGCGCTGACCCCGCTGAGCACGACTCCCGCCTCCCAGGCCCGGCGCATGATCCGGTCCAGGCCGTGCACCCGCCACACGGCCAGCAGATTGGCCACCGAGCCGCCCATGACCCAGACGACGTCCTGCGCGAGGACCGCGCCCTCGACGTCGTCCAGGTTGGGCATCGGGAAGAGGTGGAGCGGGGTCAGGTCGAACCCCGCCACCCGCGCCGCCTCCGACATACGGGCCGTGAAGTGCTCGGCGTCGCCGATCGCCGTACCGACGTACATGACGCGCGGCGGACGGCCGTGGACGCCCGAGAGGTCCACCGCGTGACGGACCAGCGCGTCGAACTCGACCATGGTCCGGCCGCCCGCGCGGTGTCCGCCGGAGGTGGCGAGAATGGTGGGTTCGGAAGCCGGCACGGTCCGGATGTTAGCGGAACCGCCGGTGTCAGCCCGCTGCGGCAGGCGGCTCCGCGGTGTCCGTCACCGGCACCGGGTTCTCGCCCTTCATCGCCTTCGCCTCGCTCTTGAGGATGCGCATCGACTTGCCCAGGGCCCGCGCCGTGTCGGGCAGCTTCCTGGAGCCGAACAGCACGATGAACACGACCGCGACGATCAGCAGGTGCCAGGGTTCCAGTCCGTTGCGGAGCATGACCGCATCCTCTCTTTCTTACGTTTCCCACTCACCGATGGTTGCTACATTGCGCAACTGTACAACCAGGGGTTGAGACCGTGAGAGGGCGTCGATGACCATCGCCAGCAGGAGCAGGGAGCGGCACCGCCGCCCCGGCGGCCGGATACGGATCGCGCTCGCCGTCTGCCTGTCCCTGCTGGTGCTCGTCGGGGGCGGGGCCGGCTGGCTGTATCTGAAGCTGAACGGGAACATCAACACGTTCGACTCCGACGGCCTCTCCGACAACCGTCCCCCGGCGGGCTCGTCCAAGGGCGAGAACGTCCTGGTCATCGGCTCCGACGCGCGCACCGACGGCAACGCGGCCCTGGGCGGCGGCAGCAAGGACGACATAGGCCGCTCCGACACGACCTTCCTGCTGCACATATATGCCGACCACAAGCACGCGCTCGCGGTCTCCGTCCCCCGCGACACCCTGGTCACCGTTCCGCCCTGCAGACTCCCCGACGGCAGCTGGACGAAGGCCCGGGCCGACACGATGTTCAACGCGGCCTTCTCCGTGGGACAGACCGACGAGGGCAACCCCGCCTGCACCCAGAACACCATCGAGAAGCTGACCGGACTGCGTGTCGACCACACCGTCGTCGTCGACTTCAAGGGCTTCGCGGCCCTGACCGAGGTGGTGGGCGGCGTCAAGGTGTGTGTGCCGGGCGACGTGTACGAGAACGACCTCAACCCTCACCGCACCACCCGCGGGAATCTGCTGTTCAAGAAGGGCGCGCAGACCGTGTCCGGGCAGCGGGCCCTGGACTATGTGCGCATCCGGCACGGGATCGGCGACGGCTCCGACATCGGCCGCATCAAACGCCAGCAGGCCTTCGTGGCAAGCCTGTTGAAGGAGATCAAGAGCAAGGGGCTGACCCCCACCAAGCTGCTGCCGCTGGCCGACGCCGCGACCAGGTCGCTGACGGTGGACACCGGGCTCGGCACCGCCGACAAGCTCGTCTCCTTCGCGATGTCGCTGAGGGACATCGACCTGCACAACACCAAGTTCGACACCGTCCCCTGGCGGTACGAGGGTTCGCGCGTCGCCGTCGTGGAGCCGGACGCGAGCGCCCTGTGGGCCGCGCTCAGGGCCGACCGCACGATCGACGGCAAGAACGCCGGCGGAAAGCAGAGCGCCCGGGCCTCCGCGTCCCCCTCCCCCTCCGCCGCCCCGGTCTCCGGCTCCGGCATCGACGTCGCCGTCTACAACGGCACCACCGTGCGCGGACTCGCCGCCCGGGGCGCCGCCGACCTCACCGCGGACGGCTTCACGGTCACCGGCACCGCCACGGCCACCGCCCAGGACCACGCCACCACGGTCGTCGAGTACGGCCCCGGCCTGGCGGCGCAGGCGCGGACCGTGGCCCAGGTCTTCCCGGGCGCCCGGCTCGAACCCATCGGGGCGGCCAGGATCAACGTCGTCCTCGGGCAGTCGTACGCCGCCTCCGCCTCCGCCTCCCCCTCCGCCTCTGCGACCCCTGCGTCGGTCCCGTCCGCGGTGGCGAACGGAGCCCGCTCGGCGGACGACAACCCCTGCTCGAACCTGACCTACGGCTGAGGCCGTTCACGGCGCGCCCGGGCCGCCGTAAGGGCGAGGGCGTACAGGCCGAGGACGACGGCGAGCAGCGGATTGCAGCCGGCGGGCAGGCCGGTCATGCCGAGGGACGTGCCCAGCGGGCTCGGTGGCAGCAACAGGCCGACGGCGGCGAGCAGGGCGGCGGCGACACCGACCGGTCCGGGCCGCCGGTTCCCGGCCGCACGGCGGCGGCCGGTGCGCAGAAGCAGCATCACCAGGGCCTGGGTCAGCAGGTCCTCGGTGAACCAGGCCGAGTGGAAGACCGCCTGGTCGTCCAGCGCGTCGGGGCCGCGCAGGGCGAGCGCCAGCACGACGAAGGTGGCGAGGTCGGCGACCGCGTTGAGCGCCCCGAACCCCGTGATGAACCGCAGGAACGAGCGCGGCCGCAGCACGGTGGGGCGGCGCAGCGCCGCCGGGTCGGGGCGCTCGTGGGCGAAGGCGAGCTGCGCCGCGTCGAAGCACAGGTTCTGGGCGAGCACCTGGGCCGGGAGCATCGGCAGGAAGGGCAGCAGCAGACCTGCCGCGAGCATCGCGAGAACGTTGCCGAGGTTCGAGGACAGGGTGACGCGCAGATACGAGGCGATGTTGGCGCTGCTGTGCCGTCCCGCGGTGACGGCGTGCCCGATCGCGGTGAGGTCCTTCTCGGCGAGTACGACGTCGGCGCCCTCCCGGGCCACGTCGACGGCCGTCCGCGGGGCGATCCCGACGTCCGCCGCCCGTAGCGCGGGCAGGTCGTTGACACCGTCCCCGAGGAAGCCGACGGTGTACCCGGCCGCGCGCAGCCCGGCGACGACGCGGGCCTTGTCCTCGGGGTCCCTTGCCACCCGCACCGCACCCGGTGCGAGTCCGAGGTCGCGGCAGACCCGGGCCGCCGTGCCCGGATGGTCGCCGGTGAGGATCTTCACCGTGACGCCCAGCGCGGTCAGTCGGCGCGGTGCTCGCCGCCGGCCCGCAGCGCGCAGCTGACCGCGACCAGCGCGAGGATCACCGCGGCGGTGCCCCAGGAGGCGACCAGCGCCGAGACCAGACCGAGGCAGAGCAGTACGGCCGTGAAGGGGTCACGCAGACCCGTGGCGCACAGCCGGGGCCAGGACGTCGTGTGCGCGCGGGACGGTGTGTTCTCGCCGACCGCCGTCAGCCGGGCCGTTGCCTCGGCGTCGGTGAGCCCGCGGGGGCCCGTGTCCAGGCGCCGCAGCACCTGGAGCGCGGTGTCAGAGGCCACGGAGGCGGCGCGCCGGGGTCCCGGCCGGTGTGGCGCGGTCGGTGAGGCGGCCGACCAGGAGCCGTACGACGTCCACCACGTCCGGATCGTCGACGAAGTAGACCTGGCGGCGGCCCTCGCGGCGGGAGCGGACCAGTCCCGCGAGCTTGAGCTTGGTCAGGTGCTGGCTGACCGCGGGCAGCGCGCCGCCGACCCGCTCGGCGAGGCCGGTGACGTCGCTCTCGCCCTGGGCCAGCGCCCACACGATGTGCAGCCGGGCGGGCGAGGCCAGCAGGCCGAAGGCCGCGGCCGCCTCCGCGAGCACCTCGGCGGAGGGGTCCTCGAAGCCGCTGCCGACCGGCATCACCGTTGTCGTCCTCCTGCATGGACCTGTACGGACCTGTACGGAACTGTACGGAACGCCCTCCACCGCTTGTGCGAGCCGCACCAGTCTAGGTCGCCGGCCGAACGCCGCCGCCGCGAGGATGGGGGCATGCTCGACGATCTCGACCGTGCCCTGATCCATGCGCTGCACATCGACGGGCGTGCGCCGTTCAGCCGGATCGCCGCCGTGCTGGGTGTCTCGGCGCAGACCGTCGCCCGCCGCTATCGGCGGCTGCGCACCGAGGCGGGGCTGCGGGTCGTGGGCCTGGCCGATCCGCACCGGGCCGGGCGGACGCAGTGGCTGGTCCGGCTGACCGCCACGGCGCGCTCCGCGCAGGACATCGCGGCGGCTCTGGTGCGGCGGCCGGACACCTCGTGGGTGAAGCTCACCTCCGGCGGGACCGAGATCACGGCGGTCATCCACGCGCCGACGGACGAAGCGGCGGGCAACTCCCTGTTGCTGAGGGACATTCCGCGCACCGGCGGGATAACCGCGGTGTCGGCGCACTGTCTGCTGCACACCTATCTCGGCGGACCGGCGAACTGGCGGCGCAGCGCCGAGACGCTCGACGCGGAGCAGCAGGCGGAGCTGCGCGGGTGTCCGGAGCCCGCCGAGGAGGTGCGCCGACCCGGTCCGCGGGACGCGGAGCTGCTGGCCGCGCTGGAGAAGGACGGACGGGCCGGGCAGGGAGAGCTGGCGCGGGTGACCGGGTGGTCGGCGGCCACGGTGGCGCGTCGGCTGGCCGAACTGCGGGCCGGCGCCGGGGTGTTCTTCGATGTGGAGGTGGACGCCGGGCTCTTCGGGGTGCATACGCGTGCGCTGCTGTGGATGGCGGTGCGGCCGGCCGATCTGGAGGCGGTGGCGACGGCCCTCGCGGACCACGACGAGCTGGCGTTCGTCGCGGCGACCACGGGGCCGACGAATCTGGTGGCCCAGGCGCTGTGCCGGGACCCCGCAGACCTGCACCGGTATCTGACGCGGCGGGTCGGGGCGCTGGACGCCATCCGCACGCTGGAGACCAGCTCGGTCCTGCGCACGCTCAAGGCGGCGAGCCCGGCACTCACGGACCTCGCCCGCGGCGGGCGCATTGGCACCGCCGGCCGCGGCCAGGCCGGTTCGTCCGGACACGTCACTGGGCAGGTCACTGGGCGCCGACGCCCAGGGGCGGCTCTCCCTTCGTCCAGATCGGCCGGACGGCCACCCGGCTGAAGCGCCAGCCGTCGGGGGTGCGGCGAAGGTCGGCCTCGAAGCGGCCGCCCACTGTGAACAGAGGGTCGGCCTCACCACCGCGCTCCCGGAGCGTGGCGTCATGATGGACGTGGGTCATCAGGGCGTTCCACGAGGCGGTGGCCCGCTCCGCCGCGGCGTCCACATCGGTGATGATCCCCGAGGCGATGTGCTGCGTGCGGTCGTAGCGTCCGAGCGCCTCCTCGGTGGCGCGGACGGCCTCTGTTCCCTGGGACGTCCCCAAGGGGGTCTCCATGCGCGCGTCGCCCGTGAGGAAGTCGCGTGCCCGGTCCGCTGCGAACTTCCGTTCGTCCAGGGCCTGGAAGAGCCGGTCAACGAGCATGCTGATCTCTGCGTGATCCGTCTGCGTGGTCATGATCGGAGCCTCCTGCCTCAAGTGGACTTGAGGTCAACCCCGCCTGCGGTCGACCCGCGAAACGAGAACTCGCGATCCACGTCACCCCCACCAGTCCGACCGCGACCCAGCACGCGGCCTGCGCCGCCCCGGCCGCCGCCTGCGGATGCCCCGTCCTCGCGCCGTTCAGATACACGCTCCCGAGGACCGCGACGCCCAAGGTCGCACCGAGTTGTTGCACGGCGTTGAGCAGCCCGGCGGCCGAGCCGATCTCCTGAGGACGCAGGGGCTTGAGGGCGAGGGTGAAGAAGGCCGGGGTGAACAGGCCGGCGCCGAGGCCGACGAGGGCCAGGGCGGGGAGGAGAGGGCGGGGATAGCGGACGGGGTCGGCCCAGTGATAGACCGCCGCGCATGCCAGCAGGCCGGTCAGGAGTACGCCGAGCCCGTACGGCATCACCCGGCGCCCGAATCGCCGCACCAGCCGGGCCGCTGCCGGCCACGAGGCGACCGCCAGCCCGACCGACCACGGGGACAGGCTCAGACCCGCCGCCAGCACGCCCGTCCCCACGCCGAGTTGCAGTTGCAGGACCACCACGGTCATCAGTCCGTTGGTCACCGCGAAGAAGGCCATCGAGGTGACCAGCGCGGCCGGGAAGCCACGGTGGGCGAACAGGCTCGGCTCCAGCAGGGGGCTGCCGCCCAGGGCCGCCACCCGGCGCTGGTGCAGCGCGAAGCCGGTCAGGAGGAGGAAGCCGCTGCCGACCAACACCCAGCTCCGCGCCCGGAGTTCGAGGACGTCCGCGCCGATCAGCGGGTACACCACGAGCCCGGTGCCGAGCGCCGCGAGGGCCGTGCCCGGCACGTCGAGCGCGGGGCGGCATGGAGCACGGTTCTCCGGCAGCCGCGGGGACAGGGCGAGGACGACCAGGGAGACGGGGACGTTCACCAGGAACGCCGCGCGCCAGGACGAACCGAACAGGTCGGCGTGGGTGAGCACGCCGCCGAGGACGGGACCGCACACGGCGGCGACTCCCATCACGGGTCCGATGCTGCCCAGGGCCCGGGCCATCTCGTCACCGGAGAACATCGCCTTGATCAGCCCGATGGTCTGGGGGATGATCACGGCCGCCGCGGCCCCCTGCACCGCCCGGAAGGCGATGAGCAGGCCCGCCGTCGGCGCCAGGGCGCAGGCCACGGACGCGGCCGCGAAGACGATGACGCCGAGGACGAACACGCGTCGGCGGCCCGCGATGTCGCCGAGCCGACCGCCGGTGATCAGCAGCACCGCGAACGGCAGGGTGTAGGCCGTCCCGAACCACTGGATGTCCGAGACCGATCCGCCGAGATCGGCGTGGGCGGCGGGCGCGGCCACCTGGACGACGGTCGCGTCCAACAGGTTCATCGCCTCACCGAGCAACAGCGCGACCAGCGCCGGCCACCGCCATCGGTAGGCGGGCGGGTCGGCGGGTGGTCGTACACGTTCCGTGGTCATGGGGGTTGGTTCCTCTCGACACGCAGGGCACTCCGGCACCGGGCAGGGCCGGTCAGGGGCCAGCGTGCGAGCGGGAGGCAGGGGGGCTCCAACCACGGCCGGGCGGTGGTGGATTTCTTCCATCGGACGGGCCGTCGACGGCGAAAACCCTCACAACCCGGCGAGCACGGGCAGGAGTTCCATCGCAGTCGTCACATCGCCCGTGAGCGGGCGGTCCTCGGTGCCCGGCGGGAGGGCGGCGGCCGCGACGGTGAACGCGGGAACGGCCGGAGGCACTCGACTCGGGCGCAACGCACGGCGAGGCGGTCGACGGCCTCCCGGGCCCGGCGGACCCGGTCGAGGGCCTCGGGCGGTACGACGGGTTCGGCGGCAGCGTCGGCGAGCCGGACGAGTCCGGGCACGTCGAGTCCGCGGCCGTCGAGCACGACGCGGGTGTCCCCGGCATCCGGGGGCACCCGCGTCGAGTCGTCGTCGTGGGTCGTGCCCACCTGCGGAACGTCAGCCGAGGCCGGCGGACTTCAGCCAGGCCTTGGCGACGTCCAGCGGGTCCTTGTTCTCCGACTGCACCTGGGTGTCCAGGTCCAGCAGGGTCGCCGTGTCGAGCTTGGCGGAGACGGCGTTCAGCGCGTCGACGCCCTTCTGGGAGAGCGCGCCCTTGTAGACCAGCGGCTGGACGTTCTCGAACCCGAACAGGTTCTCCGTGTCCTGCAGGACGACGAACTTCTCCTTGGCGATCGTCGGGTCCGTGGTGAAGATGTCCGCGGCCTGCACGGTGTTCTTCTTCAGCGCCGCCTGGGTGAGCGGACCGCCCGCGTCGAGCGCCTTGAAGGACTTGAACTCCAGGCCGTACACGGACTTCAGGCCGACCAGGCCCTGCTGGCGGGTCTGGAACTCCGGCGAGGCGCCGATGACCAGGTCCTTGGCGACGCTCTTGAGGTCGGAGATGGAGGACTTGTCGGTGAGGTCGTACTTCTTCGCGGTGGCCGCGTTGACCGTGACCGAGTCCTTGTCCTGCGCCGGCGCCGGATCGAGCAGCGTCAGCTTGGAGTCGAGCTTGGCCTCGATGGCCGAGGTGGTCGCCTCGACGGTCTTCGGGGCGGCCTTGGAGTCGAGGTAGGCCAGCAGGGCGCCGTTGTACTCGGGCAGGACCGAGACGGAGCCGTTCTTGAGCAGGCCGTAGGTCGTCTCACGACTGCCGATGTTCGGCTTGTAACTGACCTTGATTCCCTTGGCCTTCAGGGCCTCGCCGTAGATGTCGGCGAGAAGGATGCTCTCGGCGAAGTTGTTGGAGCCGACGACGACGGTGTCGCCGCTCGCCTTGCCGCCGTCTTGCTTGAGTGGGTCGCCGGCCTTGTCGTCGGAGGAGGAACAGCCCGCCAGCAAGGCCGTAGCCGCGGCGAGCGCGACCACCGCCGCGCCTCGGTGTCTCCGGATGGACCTGCTGGTGTGGGTGGTGGCAGTCACGATTCCCGTTCCGGACTCAGAGGTGGTGGGGTGGAGGGAGCAGCGCTGGACACAGCGCCGGGAACAGCACTCACTGATCCAATCCAGCCAGTTCTCCGTCAGTCAAGTGCCTCTTGGTCACCGATTGGATTCGATCCGTGGCAAGTTGTGGATGAAGAGCGGTGCCTTTGTAACGGATTCTTGATAAAAGGCGAGCCGGTTGGACGTTCAAGGACGCTGTAGTCTCGCGGCAGTTGATACCGGTCACAGCGGTGCACGGGGCCCGCTTCGGTGTCGTTACGCATCAGTTCGGGTGGAGACACCCCGACCAAGGAGGCCCGGTGTCCACGAACGAGGTGGACGCGCCCGCCCGGCCTGCCCGCCCGGAGCGGGCCGACCCACGAGGCTTCGCCGACCGCTGGCCCTTCCGGCGCAAACTCAACCTGCTCGTCGGCGTGCCGCTCGCCGTGATCGCCGTCCTGCTGTCCTACCTCGTCAGCGACCTGATCGAGGAGTCGAACACCGCGGAGTCGGCGGCGCGCGTCGTCCGCGACAGCGCCACGGTGGCCCGGCTGGTGGACCGCGTGGAGGCGGAGCACCAGCAGGCCATCCTGCTCTCCGCGCGCTTCGAGTCCGGCTACTCCAGGCCCTCCCTGGCCGCCTACCGCGCGGCCCAGGACGCGGTGGACGACCAGGTCGAGACGGTGCGCGACACCTTCGGCGAGCGGCTGCCGGAGACCGAGACGCAGGCGCTCAGGGAGGTCGAGGGTCTCTCCAGCCTGCGGCAGAGCGTCGAGCGGGGCTATCTGCCGGCCGACAACATCGACCCGGCCTACACCTCCGCGGCCAAGGGCGTGATCGACGGACTCGGGCTGGACCGCAACACCTCGCTCGCGTCCACCTTCACCGGCAACCTGCTGGACTCCCTGCTGCGCGCGGACGCCGCCCACGGCGCCTTCGAGACCAGCGTGTTCTCGGCGTCGACCGGTGACACCAACGCCCTGATCGAGTTCACCAACGCGGTCGGCGCCTACGACCTCTACTCCCACCAGGCCGACCGCTTCAACCGGTTCGCCACACCGGACCAGGCCCGCAAGCTGGCGGGGATCGAGCACACCCCCGCGCAGCAGCGCATCGCCGAGTCCTTCGCCGAGTTGCAGATCGACCCCACGCAACTGGAGGCCGGGACACAGGACGAGATCCACAAGGCGGTGCAGGACGCGCTGAGCGACTTCCCCGACTACCCGGACCAGGCAGCCGCCCGGCTGAAGATCACCACCTCGCTGATCCGGGACATCGCCGAACGGGCCGACCAGGCCTCCAACGCGGCACAGTGGCGCGCACTCCTGCTGCTCAGCGGCACACTGGTCGGCTTCGCGCTGTGGCTCGCCTTCTCCGTGCTGGTCCGCCGCTCGGTCATCCGCCCCGTGCAGTCCCTCACGGGCGCCGCACGGGAGGTCGCCGACGTGGCCGGCCGGGAGCTGGCCCGGGTGGCCGACGACGACGCCGAGGACGACGGGCCGCCCCGGCTGCGCGGCATGCCCGTCACCGCGCGGGACGAGATCGGCGACCTGGCCGAGGCCTTCGACAATGTGCAGACGACCGCCGCAGCGCTGCTGGAGCGTCAGGTGCTCAGCCGGCGCAACGTCGCCGAGATGTTCGGCAACGTGGGCCGCCGTGTCAGCAATCTGACGACCCGCCAGCTTGCGCTGATCGACGCCGTCGAGCGGGGGGAGACCGACCCCGCCCTGCTGGAACGCCTCTACTCCATCGACCACATCGCCGTACGTCTGCGGCGCAACGCCGACAGCCTCATGCTGCTGGCCGGCATCCGCGAGACGGCGCTGGACGCGGAGCCCACGGCCCTGACCAACGTCGTGCGGGCCGCGCTCGGGCAGATCGAGGGCTACCAGCGGGTGCGGCTGTACGCCGGGACGGACGCCGTGGTCGAGCCGGACATCATCGGCGACCTGACCCTCATGGTGGCCGAACTCCTGGAGAACGCGGTGTCGTTCTCCCCCGAGGGCAGCCCGGTCGAGGTCACCGTCCGCTCCGCCGACGAGGCCGCGTACGTCGTGATCACCGACCACGGACTCGGTATGAGCCCCGAGCGCCTGGCCGAGGAGAACGCCCGTCTGATCCGCCGCGAGCGCCTGGACGTGGTGCCCACCAAGGTCCTCGGCCTCTTCGTGATCGGCGCCCTGGCCCGCCGCTGGGACATCGGGGTCGAACTGACCCGCACCCCGGGCGGCGGTGTGACGGCCGAGGTGAAGCTTCCCGCGGCACTGCTGCTGACGATGAGCCCGGTGACGGCGGATGCCTCCGGCGGTTCGGCGGCGGACTCGGCCGGCGGTGGGACGGACCCGGCGCCGGTCGGCGGCGGTGCGCCCGCCGCCGTGGGTGCCTCCGTGGCCACGGCGGCGAAGGCCCCGTCCCCGGCCGTCTCCGGTCCCATGCCCTCGGCCACCGCCGAGGACCGTGCCGCATCCCCGGACGCAGACCCGGAACACTCCGGCTCGCTTCCCCGCCGGCTCCCCCGCCGCGAGTCACCGGTGACCGACGGGAAGACCCCGCTCGTGCCCGCCGCACGCACCGGGACGCCACCCGCACAGGACGGCTCCCGTCCCCTGCGCCGCCGGGTCCGCGGGGCCACCCTGCGGACCACCGCCGGTGCCGCGCAGGTCCTGCCGCAAGAGGCACGGGAGCGGGACGCGGAGGCCGTGCGCAGCGCGCTGGACGAGTTCGAGGCGGCGGTCGAGCGCGCCCAGCGCGACAGCGACACCGGGAACTTCGCCCGCCCCGGCGGCGAGGCCGGTCCGGCGGCCGCCCCGCAGACCACGAACCCCCCGCAGGACGAGAACCACCTTCCGGAAGGAGCCGAGCAGTGAGCACGTCGACAGGTGACACCCCGACGGGCGGCACCACGCCGACCGACCTGCAGGCCGCCGCAGCCGACTTCAACTGGCTGCTGAACCGATTCGCGACCGAGACCGCCGGCGTCGTCGACGCCATCGCCGTGTCGTCCGACGGGCTGCTGATCGCCGTGTCCGAGCTGCGTGAGCGCGCGCACTCGGAGCGGCTGGCCGCGATCGTCTCCGGCATCACCAGCCTGGCCGCCGGGGCCTCGGGCAACTATGGGCTGGGCGGTCTGAACAAGGTCATCATCGATCTGGAGGGCGGCCATGTCATCGTCTCCGCGATCGGCAACGGCGCCGTGCTCGGCGTGGTCGCCGACAAGGAGGCCAAGCTCGGCAACATCGCCTACGAGATGACCGTGTTCGCCAATCGCGCCGGTGCCGCGCTCAGCCCGCAGCTCGTGCTCGAACTGAAGAACACCGTCGGCTCCGTGTCGGCGCGCTGACCGGACGCCCGGTCCAGGAAGGAAGCGACACAGCCATGGCGGACGGCTCCCCGCCACCGGGCCCTGACCCGGTCGGCCCCGCCCCCGCCGTACGGCCGTTCCTGGTCACCGCCGGCCGGGTGGCGGACAGCGCCCCCGG
Source organism: Streptomyces herbicida (assembly GCF_032656585.1). NCBI lineage: Bacteria > Bacillati > Actinomycetota > Actinomycetes > Kitasatosporales > Streptomycetaceae > Streptomyces > Streptomyces herbicida. The sequence goes on along the minus strand of NZ_JAUYWJ010000007.1, from coordinate 155,263 downwards.
CCGGGCGATGCCGGTCGAGACCCAGGTGGTGGCCACCACCGCGGGGCTCGAGGCGCTCGGCCGGCTCTCCTTCGAGCAGCACGACATCGTCGCCGCCTGCCGTCTGCCGCAGTCCATCGCGGAGCTGGCGGCCCGGCTGCGGCTGCATCTCAACGTGGTGCGTGTGCTGGCCGAGGATCTGCGTGACGCCGGGCAGTTGGCGGTGTACGTGCCCGACGTCGAAGCCACCCACGACGCCTCCGTCCTGCGCAGGGTTATCGACGGCCTCCGTGCCGTCCCCGACTCCCGAGGGGAACTCCGTGACACCGACTGAACCGCTGGTCCGCGGCACGCAGGCCGCCGTACGGCCACCGCTGCCGGTCAAGATGGTGATCGCGGGCGGCTTCGGCGTCGGCAAGACCACGGCCGTGGGCTCCGTCTCCGAGATCGAGCCGCTTACCACCGAGGCGGCCATCACGGAGGTCGCGGCGGGCGTGGACGACCTCACGCACACCCCGTGCAAGACCACGACCACGGTGGCGATGGACTTCGGCTGCATCACCATCGACCCGACGCTGAAGCTGTATCTGTTCGGCACGCCCGGACAGGAGCGGTTCGGGTTCATGTGGGACGACATCGTCGAGGGCGCGGTCGGCGGGCTCGTCATCGTCGACACCCGGCGGCTGGACGACTGCTACGCGGCCGTCGACTACTTCGAGCACAAGGGCATCCCGTTCGCGGTGGCCATCAACGCCTTCGACGGGAAGGTGGAGCACACCCTGGATGAGGTCCGCTGGGCCCTCGACGTCGCCGAGGGCACCCCGCTCGTCGTCTTCGACGCCCGGGAACGCGGCTCGGTGCGGGACGCGCTGCTCGTCGTACTGGAGCTGGCGCTGGCCCGCGCCGAGGCGTGACCGTCAGCCGCTGCGCCGTACTCCCGGCGACACCGTGATCCGGCCCACCGCCCAGAACACCGCGAGCGTGGCCAGGGCCATCGCGGCGACCAGGGTGGCGCCGCCGACGACCTTCTCGTAGTTCTTCTGGTAGAGGCCGTCGATGATGTAACGGCCGAGGCCGCCGAGGCTGACGTACGCGGCGATGGTGGCGGTGGACACGATCTGGATGGCCGCCGAGCGCAGACCGCCCAGGATCAGCGGGAGCGCCACCGGGAGTTCCACCTGGAAGAGGATCCGTGACTCCTGCATGCCCATGCCCCGGGCGGCGTCCACCGGGGACGGGTCGACGGAGCGCATCGCCTCGTAGGTGGTGACCAGGATCGGCGGAACGGCGAGGACGACCAGCGGGATCATCACGATCTCGATGCCGAAGCCCAGCCAGGTGACCACCAGCACCAGCAGGCCGAAGGTGGGCAGCGCCCGGCCCGCGGTGGCGATCAGCGCGAGGGCGTTGCCGCCGCGCCCGTAGTGCCCGGTGACCAGGCCGACCGGCAGTCCGATCACGGCGGCGAGGGCGAGCGCCTCGAGGGAGTACTGGATGTGCTCGGTGACCCGGGTGGGGATGCCGTCGTAGCCCTGCCAGTGGGAACTGTCGCTGAAGAAGGCGTGGATGAAGTTCAGTACGTTCACCGGGCCGCGCTCTCCTTCGGCATCCAGGGGGTCAGCAGGACGCGCACGGCGACCAGGGCCGCGTCGACCAGTGTCGCCAGCACGGCGGTCGTCAGAACGGAGTTCACCGCGAGCACGGGCCGGTTGTAGATCTGTGCGTCGTGCAGCAGGTTGCCCAGCGCGCCCTGGTTGCCGATCAGCATGCCGACGCTGACCAGGCTGATGCTGGACACGGTGGCCACCCGCAGACCGGCGATGATCGCGGGCACGGCGATCGGCAACTGGACCTGGACATAACGGCGTACGGGCCCGAAGCCCATGGCGGTGGCGGCCGCCAGCGTCTCCTGCGGCACCGAGCGCACACCGTCCACGATCGCCGGGACGAGCACCACCAGGCTGTACACGGCCAGCGGGATCATCACCGTGGTCTCGCTCTGGCCGGTGTAGTCGATGAGGACGACGAAGAACGCCAGCGACGGGATGGCGTAGAGCACGGTGGTCACGCCGAGCACGGGCGGGTACAGCCAGCGGAAGCGCACACAGAGCTGGGCGACCGGCAGCGAGACGACCAGGCCCATGAGGACCGGCAGCAGCGCCTCGCGCAGATGCAGTCCGATCAGGCCGGCGTAGCTGTGCTGGAGGTCGCTGGGGATGTCGAAGAAGCCGTTCATCCGGCGGCCTTCACCTCGTCGGTGCGTCCGTCGGCGTGGGCGTGGCGAATGGCCTCGGCGATGGTCTGCTGGGACACGACCCCGACGGCCCGCCCGGTGTCGTCCACACCGACGGCCCAGCCGGTCGGCGACAGCACCGCGCAGTCGAGCGCGGCCCGCAGCGAGTCCTTGCCGTGCACGAAGGGCCGCCCGTGGGACAGCAGCCGCTCGGGCACGATCTCGCCCGCCGTGAGGTCCTTGGGCTCGCCCCAGCCAAGGGGCTTGCCGTCCAGGTCGGTCACGAGGAGATGGGGCACGTCCGCGGAACCGCGCGCGGCGATCTTCTCGGCGTCGGCGTCCACGGCGACGATCGGAGCGGTCAGCAGCTCCAGTCGGCCGGACGGGAAGAAGGACAGCCGCCGGATGCCGCGGTCGGTGCCGAGGAAGTCCTCGACGAAGGGGTCCGCGGGCGCGGTCAGCAGTTCGGCGGGCGGCGCGTACTGGGCGAGCCTGCCGCCGGTGCGCATCACGGCCACCATGGTGCCCAGCTTGATGGCCTCGTCGATGTCGTGCGTGACGAAGACGATGGTCTTGCCCAACTCCTCCTGGATTCGGAGGAGTTCGTCCTGCAGCCCCTTGCGCACCACGGGGTCGACCGCGGAGAACGGCTCGTCCATCAGCAGCACCGGCGGATCCGCGGCGAGCGCCCGCGCCACGCCGACGCGCTGCTGCTGGCCGCCGGACAGCTGGTACGGGTACCGCTTGGCGAGGGCCGAGTCGAGCCCGACCCGCTCCATCAGCTCCGCCGCCCGTGCCCGGGCCTTCTGCTTGCTCCAGCCCAGCAGGCGGGGCACGGTGGCGATGTTGTCGACGATCGTGCGGTGCTGGAAGAGACCGGCGTTCTGGATGACGTAACCCATGGACCGCCGCAGCGTGTTGACCGGCTGCTGCTGGATGTCGACGCCGTCGAGGTGGATGGTGCCCTCGCTGGGTTCGACCATCCTGTTGATCATTCGCAGGGTCGTCGTCTTCCCGCAGCCCGAGGGCCCGACCAGGACGGTGATCGAGCGGTCCGGTATCTCCAACGACAGCCGGTCGACCGCGACCGTGCCATCCGGGTACCGCTTGGTGACTGTATCTATCCGTATCAAAACGCCGAATACCCTTCGGGTTTGGCAGAAACCTGCCCACTTTCGGCCACGGTTGTCCTTGCGCAGGCCGTTGCGGGGACGAGTCTAGACCGCGAGGGTTTCGGCACCGGCCCCTGCCAGCGGCACACCCGCCGTACGCACCACCCGCCGCCCGGCGTCGACCGCGAACACCTCGCAGCCGGGCCGGGCGGCCGCCCACGCCACGCCCTCCTCGCCCATCGCGAAGGCGGCCGTCGCGGTGGCGTCGGCATCGGTCAGGGTGGGCGCGACCACCGTCAGGCCGAGGAGACCCGTCGCCGGGCGGCCGGTGCGGCCGTCGAGGATGTGGGCGCCACGCTCGTACCGCCCGGACGTGGCCACCGCGCCGTCCGTGATCTCCAGCACCGCGCACAGCCGGTCCGCCTGCTCGGGGTGCCGTACCCCGACGCGCCAGGGGCCGCCGGTCGCGACCACGTCTCCCCCGGCGTTGAGGCAGAAGCGCCGTGCCCCGGCCGCCGTCAGCAGGTCCGCCGCCCGCTGCACCGACCAGCCCTTGACCACCGCGCAGGGGTCGAGGCCCCGGCCGGGCAGGCGGGCGTCGAAGGCGCCGCCGGTCGCGATCCGGTACTCCTCGCAGAGGGCGAGGACCTCGGCGAGGTCCGGGCTCAGCTCCTCCGCGGACAACTCGCCCCGGTCAAACCGAGACACCTCGCTGTCCGCCTTGAAGGGGCTGAAGCGGGCGTCCGCCGAACGCAGCCAGGCGAACACCTCGTCCACCGCCTCCTCACCGACACCGCCGCCCTCGTCGTCGATCCGCAGCGAGACCGGGAAGCCCATGACGTGCTCGACGCGCCGCACCTACCTGCCCGCCTCGTCGAGCGCGCCCTGGAGGGACTTCTCGTAGCCCTCGCTGGTGATCGTGGCCCCGGACACCGTGTCGATGTCGGCGCTCTGCGCCTTCAGCGTCTCCTGGATCAGCGTCGGTACCGCACCCTGCGTCTGCGGGCTGTTCGGCTGCTTGAGCATGCGTACGGAACGGATCGTGTCGCCGTCGAGGGTGACCTCGACCTGGACGTCGCCCTTCTCGGTGTTCACCGTGGGCCCCGCGACCACCTTGGAAGAGCTGTCGGAGGCGGCGGGCGTCGGGGCGGCCCCGGCCGTCGGCGTCGCCGTGTCGTGCGACGGCTCGTAGCGCCACAGCGGGATCAGACCCGCGACGGTCAGGGCCAGGACGGGCAGTGCTCGTTTCACGTTCTCGTGTCCCTCTCGGTCCGGCTCATCCGGCCAGGCTGAAGCGCTCGAAGTGGATCTGGTGCTTGGGTACGCCCATGTCGGCGAGGCTGCGGAGCACCGCACTCGTCATCCCGGGCGGGCCGCAGACGAAGACGTCCCGGTCGCCGATGTCGGGCACCAGCCGGGCCAGTTCGCGCGGCGCCAGCAGGTCGGGGACCGCCGGCCCGGTGATCAGGTGCAGTTCGGCGCCCTTGGCGGCGGCCAGTTCGGACAGCTCCTCGTAGAGGACCGCGTGCCGGTCACTGGCTACCCGGTAGATCACAATCGCGTGGCCCTCCAGTTCCTCCAGCAGGGCGCGGATCGGGGTGATACCGACGCCGCCCGCGATGAGCAGGCCGGCGGGGCGGGTGCGGTGCAGGGTGGTGAAGGCGCCGTAGGGACCCTCGGCGAACACCCGGGTGCCGACCTTGAGATGGCGCAGGGCGGCCGTGCCGTAGCCGGCCGTCTTCACGGTCAGCCGCAGCCGCCGGCCGTCGGGCGCGGCGGACAGCGAGAAGGGATTGGCCTGCCACCAGCGGCCTGGGGTCAGGAACCGCCAGAGGAAGAACTGACCGGCCGCGGCGGGCAGCTTGTCGAGGTCGCGTCCGGTGACGTACACCGACACGACGTCGTCCGACTCGTGCACGACGGCCGACACCCGCAGCCGGTGCCGCAGGTTCCGCCACAGCGGAAGGACGACGCGCCCCACCAGCACCGCGCCCAGGGCCGTGCCCCACACCGCGTACCAGTACGTCGTCGCGGCGGACGACGCGGTGAAGGTCGTACCGACGGCGACCTGATGGGTGAAGGCGAGGACCACCGCCAGGTAGGTGTAGAGATGGATGAAGTGCCAGGTCTCGTACGCCAGCCGGCGTCGCGCCCAGCGGGCCGAGACCGCGCCCACCGTCATGATCAGCGCCAGGGCGACCACCGCCCGCAGCACGCCCTGCGTCGTCTCGGCGAGGTCGACGAGTTGGCTCACCGGGTCCAGGGAGGACATCTCGGCGTACCCGAGCGTGATGAAGACGACGTGCCCGGCCAGCGTCCACACCAGGCCGAAACCGGTCCAGCGGTGCCAGGAGGTGAGCCGGTCCATGCCGATGCGGCGGTCCAGCCAGGGCAGCCGGGCCACCAGCAGCAGCTGGCAGGCCATGAGGAGCGCGCCGTACAGCCCGGTGAGGCGGCCCAGCAGGACAAGCGCGTTCGTGCCGAATCCGGCCCGGACGAAGAGGACGGCCACCACGGCGGCGTTCACGGCCAGCAGTGCGCAGAGGCCGGTGCGGGCCACCACCCTGGGGCCTATCGCCGTGGGGGGCGCAGGGGGTGATTGGAGGGTCGTCACGGACGGCAGCTCCTTGATCGGGTCCTGGGACACGAGCTTGACCCGGGGCAGCTGTCGTTTTCCTGTCGGCCGACTTTCAACTGGTTATCGATGTGGCCGGTGGGGTGGGCGGGGTCTGGCGCCCGCGGCCGGGTGGCGCAGTATGAGCGGGTGGAAAAAGTACGACTCCTCGTCGTGGACGACGACCCGCCGATCGCCGACCTGGTCGCGACGGTCGCCCGGTACGAGGGCTGGGACGCGGTCACCGCCTACTCCGGCGAGGAGGCGCTCGGGCGGGCCGCCGAGTTCCGCCCGGACATCGTCGTCCTCGACCTGATGCTGCCCGACGTGGACGGCTTCGGCGTCCTGGACCGGCTGCGCCGCTCGGGCACGATGGTGCCGGTGGTGTTCCTCACCGCGCGCGACGGCGTCGCCGACCGGGTCGCGGGGCTGACCCGGGGCGGGGACGACTACCTGGTCAAACCGTTCGCGGTGGAGGAGTTGATGGCCCGGCTGCGCACGGTGCTGCGGCGCAGCTCCGGGCCCGGCTTCCAGCGCTCCGTCCTGCAGGTCGCAGATCTGACGATGGACGAGGACACCCGGGAGGTGCGCCGCGGCACCGGTCTGCTGTCCCTCACCCCCACCGAGTTCGAGGTGCTGCGCTATCTGATGCGCAAGTCCCCGACCGTGCTCACCAAGGCGCAGATCCTCGACCATGTCTGGGAGTACGGCTTCGGCGGCCGCTCCAACGTCGTCGAGCTGGTGGTCAGCCGGCTGCGCCGCAAGCTCGACGAGGCAGGCGGGGAGCCGCTGATCCACACCGTGCGCGGCTTCGGGTACGTCGTCCGGCAGGCGGCCCGGTGACAGGCCGGCTGCGGCGGGCGTACGGCAGGCTTCGCCTGGGCACCCGGCTGGCGCTGGGCCTGGGCGCGCTGTCGCTGGTCGTGTTCGCGGTCGTGGGCACGGCACTGACGACGTATATGCACGACTACCTCCAGCGGCAGCTGGGCGAGCAGCTGAAGCTCGTACAGGCCGTGCAGACCAAGGACGCGTACACGCACGGCACGGTGCGGCGCCGGCCCTACTACGGCTGGTACACGGCCGTGTTCGACGTCACCGACGGCAACGCCACGCTGCGCAGACCGGCGGACGCGCCCGAGGACACCAGCGCGCTGGCGGCACTGGCCGAGGCGCGGGCGCGCTCGTCCACGGAGATGTTCCGCACCGCGCACATCGACGGCGAGGGCACCTACCGGCTGCGGGCCTGCGAGGTGGAGCCGGGGGTGGTACTGGTCAGCGCGGCGCCCCTGGCGGATGTCGAGGGGACGGTACGGCAGCTGATCGTGGTGCAGGTGGTGGCGTTCGCACTGGCGCTGCTCGCCCTGGTGGTGTTCGGCCGCAAGATGCTGCGGCGTGGTCTGAAACCCCTGAGCGACATGGCCCACACCGCCCATGGCATCGCCTCCCACGACCTGACCGAGTCCGCGGCCCGGCTGCCGCTGCGCGCCGACCGGCCCGGGGGCGGACCGGAGGTCGAGGAACTGCGCACCGCCTTCAACACGATGCTGGAACACATCGACGCGTCCCTGGCGGTGCGCGCGGAGGCCGAGCAGCGGCTGCGCCGCTTCGTGGCGGACGCCTCGCACGAGCTGCGCACACCGCTGATGTCGGTACGGGGCTATGCGGACCTGTTCCAGTACGCGGCCGCCAACGAGCCCGGGGAGCGCGAGCGCCATCTGGCCCGGTTGCGCGCCGAGGCGGCCCGGATGGGCGTGCTCCTCGACGACCTGCTGCTGCTCGCCCGCCTGGACGCGGCGGAGGTCGAGGCCCCGCTCCGCCTGGAGGACACCGACCTGACGGAACTCGTGCGGGAGGCGGCGGACGCCTTCCGGGCCGGCCACCCGGAGCACCCGCTGACGGTGACCGCCGGTTCCGACGCGGTGAAGCTGCGGCTGGACCCCGTGCGCATACGGCAGGTCCTGGACAACCTGCTCACCAACGCGGCCGTGCACACTCCGACCGGCACCGAGGTGTCCGTGACGGTCTCGGCCGCGGGCGGCCTGGCGTCGGTGGGCGTCGGCGACGCCGGTCCCGGTGTCCCGGCCGCCGACCGGGACCGGGTCTTCGACCGCTTCTACCGCGTCGACAAGGCCCGCAGCCGGGACCGGGGCGGGAGCGGGCTGGGGTTGTCGGTCGCCCGGGCGCTGGTGGAGGCGCACGGGGGGACGATCGCACTCGGCGGCGAGGAGGGGACGACGGTGTTCACCGTCACCCTGCCGCTGGGCGCACCGTCCGCGAGAACGGGGGCGCCGCCGGTACAGAGTTGGCGTTGAGGAACTCGGCGGACGATCCGACTAGCATGGGTGACGTGTCGTCACCTGAGGACCACGATCATCAACTGACTGTGTTCTGCCAGCAGTTGCCCCGGCTGCGGCGGATGTACCGGGGACCGGTGGGCGCGGCGAGACGGCTGGCGATCGACCGCGCGGTGACGGCCGCACGGGCCGGCGAGCCGATCGAGGAGCATCTGGCCGCCCTGGGTCTGCCGCAGGCGCCTGCACCGCGGGGTACGCAGGAGGACGAACCGCGCTCGTCCCTGCCGACCCGGGTCACGGACGCCGCACCACGCGCCCTGCTCGGCGACCACGTCTGCCCGCGCGGGGTCTGCGCGCGGCGGGAGCAGCGGTCGGCCGATGCGCAGCGGCCGGTGTGCGAGGTCTTCGACCTGGCACTGCGCTTCGAAGCCGAGGACTGAGCGGACGGGCATGCTCACCGGATTCGTCACCGACGTCGGACGGAAGCTGGCGGAGCGCTGGGCCGGTGCGGTGGTGCTGCCCGGGCTGCTGTTCACCTGCGCTCTGGCGACCGGCGTGACGTTGCGTCAGGGCAACTGGTACGACATGGAGTTGCTACGGCACCCGCTGACCGAGCTGAGTTCCGGCGCGGGCTCGACGCGAACGGCCGTGCTGCTCCTCGGTGCGCTCGCCGCCTCCTTCGCGGCCGGGCTGCTGGCCGACGCGCTCTCCGGGCCGTACGAGCGTGTCCTGCTGGGGAGTTGGCCCTGGCCCCTGGGTGGGGCGGCGGACGCGCTCACCGGACGGCGGCGCCGGATCTGGCGGGAGCGGGACGAGGCCTGCCGCCGGGCCCGGGAGGAGGGCGAGGACGCCGTCCGGGTGGGCGGGCTGGAGGTGCGGCGGAACCAGGTGGCGCTGGTCCCGCCGGAGTGCCCCACCTGGACCGGGGACCGGCTGCGTGCCTCCTACACGCCGACGCTGCGCGCCCTGCTGTTCAGCCGGGCCCGCCGGCGCGCGGCACCCGGCCGGCGCAGCACCCTGGCCGTGGCCATGCCGGAGACGGCGGGGCAGGCGCCCCTGGCCCGTACGGTCGCCGAGGCCGCCGAGGCGGTCGCGGCGGGCGGCGGGGTCCCGCTGATCGGAGCGGCCGCCACCCGGGACGCGGTGCGCACGGCTGTGCCGGTGGCGTCCCTGGTGCACTTCGCCTGCCATGCCGACAGCGACCCGGAGCAGCCGGCCGCCGGCCGGCTGCTGCTGGCCGACGGCGATCTGTTCCTCCAGGACATCGCCGAACTGCGCCTGGAGTCCGCCGAGTTGGCCTATCTCTCGGCCTGCGGCACGGCCCGCGGCAGCACCGCACCCGCCCTGGTCGACGAGGCCATCCACCTCGCCTCCGCCTTCCAGCTGGCCGGATACGCCCAGTCGGTGGCCACGCTCTGGGAGATCGGCGACGCCTTCGCGGCCGACGCCGCCGCCAGGTTCCACCGCACGCTGGCCCCGGCCCTGCCGCATCCCGGCCCCCTGCCCGCCGCACAGGCCCTGCACCACACCGTGCGCTCGCTGCGCGCGGAGCGGCCGGACCTGCCGTGGACCTGGGCGGCGCTGGTGCATGCGGGGGCGTGAGCGGGCGGGGCGACGAGACCAGGGGCTCACCATCCCCTCTCGGGAGAGCCCTCCACCGGAATGTGGGAGCCGTGGCGCAGTCGTGGGCGGGCCGCCATGACCGCCACGTCGTCCTCAGCGTTCTTCACGTCGAGGCGGGTGACGATGGTCTCCAGGATCTCGTGGACGCCCGCGCCGACCGCGAAGCGGATCTCGGCCAGGCGTTGCAGGGAGCTGTCGATGTCCTCGCCGCGGTGCTCCACGAGGCCGTCGGTGAACAGCACCAGCGTCTGGTCGGGGTCGAGCCGGTACGTGGTCGACTCGTAGCCGCCGAAGCCGGTGCCCAGGGGTGGGCCGACCGGGGCGGGCAGCAGTGAGGTGACGCCGCTGCGCGTGATCAGGGCGGCGGGCAGGTGGCCCGCGCTGGCCACGGTGAGCTGGCCGCGGGCCGGGTCCACGCGCGCGATCAGGCAGGTGGCGGGTCTGCGGTCCGCCTCGCCGGAGGCGAGGTCGTCCATCTGGCGCAGTACCCGGTGCGGAGGCAGGTCGGCGGAGGCGATGTAGCGCAGGGAGGAGCGGTAGGCGTTCATGTCGACGGCGGCCTCCAGGCCGTGGCCCATGACGTCGCCGACGACGAGCAGGGTACGGCCGAAGTGCAGCCGTACGGTCTCGCACCAGTCGCCGCCGACCAGCGTGCGCCTGCCCGCGGGCAGGTAGCGGACGGCGACGTCAAGGTTGGGGTGCGGCCGGCCGGGCTCGGCGAGCAGGGCGCGCTGCAGATCGGCGGCGGTGCTGCTGACCCGGTCGTACTCGCGGGCGTGCCGGATGTGGGATGCGGCGCGTTCCGCCAGGACGGCGAGGAGCTCCACCTCGGAGCGGGTGAACGGTGGTCCGTCGCGCGCGCAGACGAGCACGCCGTACTGGACCTCCCCGGTGGTCAGCGGCAGGCAGATCGCGGGCCGGGCCCCGCCGTCGGCCGGGTACTCGGTCCACGGCTCCTCGCGGCCGTCGGCCGCCGGGGTCGCGGCGTCCTGGGCCACCGCGGCGGCCCAGCGGGCGTCGGGCAGCGCGCCGGCGTCCCCGATGATCGAGTCGTATCCGGAGACGTTCCTGCCGACCCGGTGCATGACCGCCGCCGAGCCCCCGGCCAGCCGTACGACCGCCCGGGCCAGTTCGGCGCAGGTCGTGCTCTCGTCGAGCGTCGTACCGATACCGGCCGCCGCCACCCGCAACGCCTTCAGCCCGTTCTCCCGGCTCCGGCCGTCGACCTGCGCCGTCCTTCGACGGGACTGGATCCACCGCACGACACCCAACACCCTCACAGAATCTCAAACCGGGGCATTCGGGGCACCTATCCAGTCTGCCCCGGCGAGGACACCGGAGGCGCCCCTCGGCCCAATCCTCGCCCGGTGCCGGTCACGGCGAGATGCCGTTGACGAACATCATGCCGAGCGACACGACGGTCACCGACGGTCACATGCCGACCGGCCGCAAACGGAGGAGTTCCGGAACGAACGGGGCCCTTCCGGGTCGCGGGCAGCGTGTACCCCGTGTCCAGTCGCACGGAATCGAGCCCAGGAGTCCACGGGGGTGCAGGTGCTGCTCGCCGCGTTCCAGGCGAAGGAGTTCACCCCCCGTCAGCCGGTTCCGGGTGAAGAAGGAGGGGCTCTTGGCGTCGCAGTTGTCGCCGCTCCTGTAGGCGTTGGTCTCGTCCGTGTACCAGTACGACATCGCGTGGGAGTCGTCACCGAAAACGGGTACGGTCCAGGTGGGGTTGGTGCGCTCGGCGCCGGCGCCGTGAGGCGTTGTCGTACTTCCAGCACGTGTCGTACGTGTCGTCCTGCCCGTCGCCGCAAGGGCCGTAGGAACGCTCCACGTACGAGGAGGACGACAGGTCGAATCCCTCACCGACGACGCCGCCCCGGTTGGTGGTGTCCGGACACCGCCGTTCCTGTCGTGCATGCCGAAACTGACGGAGTATCGGGTCACGCCACATCAAGAGCGGAACCGACGTTCGCAGTTCCGCGCCGGACGGACCGCAGCCAACCGTCATCCACCGCAAGGACGGCCCCGCCGTCTCGGGAGGCGAGGAGGAGGTGACTGCGTCCGGCGGCCGCAAGCGCGCGGATCACTCGTCGTCATCCCCGTCTCTGGTGATCCACGGCCCCTGCATGCGACACATGCCCACGGAGCCATCATGGGAACTGTGAGGATCCCGAGAAGCCGTCCTGCCGAGGTGCCCGGCGACGACAGCGACGACCTGGCACGGTTCGGCTACCGTCAGGAGCTGAAGCGGTCCCTCGGGCCGCTGTCCAGTTTCGCCGCAAGTTTCAGCTACATCTCGGTCCTGACCGGAGTGTTCCAGCTCTTCGGCTTCGGCTTCGCCTCCGGCGGCCCGGCGTACATCTGGACCTGGCCGCTGGTGTTCCTCGGGCAACTCGCCGTCGCCCTGTGCTTCGCCGAGACGGTCGGACAGTTCCCGCTGGCCGGCTCGGTGTACCAGTGGTCCAAGCACCTCGCCCGGCCCCTCACCTCGTGGCTGTCGGGCTGGATCATGGCCGGCGGCGCGGTAGTGACCGCGGCCGCCGTCGCGGTCGCCTACCAGGTCGTACTGCCGCAGATCTCGGCAGCCTTCCAGATCCTCGGCAGCCCCGGCGACGCGGGCGTGACCGACACCCGCGGCGGTGCCCAGAACGCCATCGTGCTCGCTCTTGGTCTGGTGGTCTTCACGACCGTGGTCAACCTGTGCGGTGTCCGGCTGATGGCAAGGATCAACGACTTCGGCGTGGTGGTGGAGCTGATCGCCGTGACCCTGCTCATCGCCATGCTGGCCCTGCACGTCAGGCGCGGGCCGCAGGTCGTCCTGCAGACGCATGGCACCGGGGCGGGCCACTCCTCCGGCTACCTCGGCGCGTTCCTGGTCGCCTCTCTCGCGAGCGCCTACGTCTTCTACGGCTTCGACACCGCAGGATCGCTGGCGGAGGAGACGAGGGAGCCCAGACGCCACGCACCCCGTGCCATCCTGCGGGCGCTCACTGCGGCGTTCGTCGCCGGTGGGCTGCTGATTCTGGTCGCGCTGATGGCGGTCGGCGACATCAGGGACCCGGAACTGGGGGACCTGGGCATGCCCTACCTCGTCAAGTCCACGCTCGGCTCCGCGCTCGGCTCCGCCTTTCTGGTGTGCGTGGCGATCGCCGTCACCGTCTGCTGCCTGGCCGTGCAGACCGCGGCCATCCGGCTTCTGTTCTCCATGGCCCGCGACGGCCGGCTGCCCTTCAGCCGGGCCATCTCCCGGGTCTCCCCGCATTCCAGGACCCCCGTCGTGCCGGCCCTCCTCACCTGCCTGCTGACCATTGCGCTGCTGGTGGTCAACCTCGGCAACCGGCACCTGTTCTACACCCTGACCTCGGCCGGCATCGTGCTGTTCTACGTCCCGTACCTGCTGGTGACCGGCCCCATGCTGGTGCGTCGGCTACGTGGCGCGTGGCCTCGTGCCGACCACGGGCCGTACTTCTCCCTGGGCCGCTGGGGGGTCGCCGTGAACCTCCTCGCCGTGCTGTACGGCATGGCCATGACCGTCAACGTGGCCTGGCCACGGGCCGCGGTGTACCCCGGGGACGGCTGGTACTACCGGTGGGGGGCCCTGTTCTTCCCTGCCGTCATCACCGCCGTCGGCGCGGCCCTCTACCTCGTCCACCGCCGCGCCCACCGCTCTGCGCGTCGAGCCGGTCCGTGAGCGGTCCGTCGACGGTGTGCCCGCTAGCAGCGGGAGATTCATCCGGCGCCGGAGTGGCGGTAGAACTCGACGGGTTCGGGCGCCAGGGGCTTGTTGCCAAGGATGATGTCGGCGGACTTCTCGGCGAGCATCATCACCGGGGCGTAGATGTTGCCGTTGGTCACATACGGCATCACGGAGGCGTCCACGACGTACAGCCCCACCAGGCCGTGCACCGCCATGGTGTCAGGGTCCACGACCGAGTCTTCGTCGATGCCCATCCTGCAGGTGCACGAGGGGTGGAGGGCGGTCTCGCCGTCGGCCGCCACCCAGTCCAGGATCTGCTCGTCGGTCTCGACCCCGGGGCCCGGGGAGAGCTCACCGGTGCTGAACTCCTGGAAGGCGGGCCGGCCGAGGATGTGCCGGGCGATGCGGATCGCCTCGACCCACTCCCTGCGGTCCTTGGCGGTCGAGAGGTAGTTGAACCGCAGCGCGGGGTGCGTGCCGGGGGCGCGTGAGACGATCTTCACCGATCCCCGCGCGTCCGAGTACATGGGCCCGACATGCACCTGATAACCGTGCCCCCGTGCAGGCGAGGACCCGTCGTAGCGGACTGCGGCGGGCAGGAAGTGGAACATCAGGTTGGGGTAGGCCACGTCCGCGTTGCTTCGTACGAAGCCACCGGCCTCGAAGTGGTTCGTCGCCCCGGGCCCGCGGTGCAGGAGCAGCCACTCGGCGGCGACAAGGGGCTGCCGCCACAGCTTGAGCGCGGGCTGCACCGACACCGGTCTCCTGCTGCCGTGCTGCACATACACCTCCAAGTGGTCCTGCAGGTTCTCGCCGACGCCCGGCAGGTTCAGGACCGGCTCGATGCCGAGCGCAGCCAGCTCGTCCGCGTTCCCCACGCCGGAGAGCTGGAGCAACTGCGGGGAGTTGACGGCTCCGCCGCACAGGACCACCCTTCCGCCGCGGCTCTGCCGCAGCCCGCCGCGGCCCCGCGCGGTGTACTCCACGCCCACCGCCCGCCCGCCCTCGAACAGGATGCGGGTGACCGTCGCCCGGGTCCGCACCGACAGGTTGGGGCGACGCATCGCGGGGTGCAGATAGGCCCGGGCGGCGCTGAGCCGACGGCCGCGGTGCACGTTCCGGTCGAACGGGGCGAAGCCCTCCTGGCGGAAGCCGTTCACATCGTCGGTCAGCCGATACCCCGCCTGCTGCACGGCTTCGAAGAAGGCGGCGAACAGCGGGCTGTCGGCCGGTCCCCGTTCGAGGACGAGCGGCCCGTGGTGGCCGCGGAAGTCCCCCTTCCGGTCGGCGAGACAGTTCTCCATCCGCTTGAAGTACGGCAGGCAGTGGGCGTAGTCCCAGGTCTTCATCCCCGGGTCGGCGCTCCAGCGTTCGTAGTCCAGGGGATTCCCACGCTGGAAGATCATCCCGTTGATGCTGCTGGAGCCGCCGAGCACCTTGCCCCGGGCGTGGGCGATCCGCCGGTCGTGCAGGAAGGGTTCCGGCTCGGACTCGTACCTCCAGTCGTAGAACCGGCTTCCGATGGGAAAGGCCAGGGCGGCGGGCATGTGGATGAGGACGTCCCACGGGTAGTCGGGGCGTCCGGCTTCGAGCACCAGCACGCGGTTGGCGGGATCGGCACTGAACCGTGCCGCCAGCGCGCAGCCTGCGGAGCCTCCGCCGACGATGACGAAGTCGTAGCTGTCTTCCAAGGCCTTGATCTCCTGCCTGGCCGTGGGGACCGGCAGAACGTGCCCTCCGCCGTGCGGCGGGCGCGCGCGGGTCGGCGCCGGACCCCGGTCAGCCCCCGGGCATCGGCTGCTCGGTCCAGATGACCTTGCCGCGAGGTGTGTAACGGGTTCCCCAGCGCTGGGCGAGCTGGGCAACGAGGAAGAGGCCGCGGCCGCCTTCGTCGGTCATGTCGGCCTGACGCAGGTGCGGAGAGGTACTGCTGGTGTCGGCGACCTCGCAGATGAGCATCCGGTCGCGCAGCAGCCGTACCCGGAAGGGGCCGGTGGCGTGGCGGATGGCGTTGGTGAGCAGTTCGCTGAGGATCAGCTCTGTGGTGAAGGCCGCCTCCTCCAGCTCCCAGTCGGCGAGCTGGCGGCCGACAGCGGCCCGTATCTCGGACACCACGGCCGGGTCCGGCGGAAGGTCGTCCCAGCAGGCCATGTCCGAAGCGTCCAGACCGCGGGGGCGGACGACGAGCAGGGTGACGTCGTCCTCGGCCGGCTGGGACGGCGGCAGGGCCGCTATGGCGGCCTGGCAGGTCTCCTCCGGCGAGCGTCCGGGGTGGCCCAGAGTCTGCCGGAGCTCCTCCAGCACGGTCTCGATGCACCGTTCGCGGTCCTCGACGAGCCCATCGGTGTAGAGCACCAGCTGGCTGTCGTCCGGCAGCTCGATCTCGACCGTCTCGAAGGGGAATCCGCCCAGGCCGAGCGGCGGCGCAGCGGGCACCTCGGGGAAGGTCACCGTCCCGTCGCCGGAGATGAGCGCCGGCGGGAGGTGTCCCGCGCGCGCGAGACTGCAACGGCGGGTTGTCGGGTCGTACACCCCGTACAGGCAGGTGGCTCCGATGAAGGGATCCGTGCTGCTCTCCTCCCGGGCCATCCGGGCGACCAGGTCGTCCAGATGCGTGAGGAGTTCGTCGGGGGTGAGCTCGAAGGAGGCGAAGTTGTCCACGGCGGTGCGCAGCCGCCCCATGGTGGCGGCGGCGTGGACGCCGTGGCCGACCACATCGCCCACGACAAGTGCGATGCGGGCCCCTGACAGGGGGATCAGATCGAACCAGTCGCCACTGACTCCCGTGTGTGCGGGCAGGTAACGGTAGGCGACCTCCAGCGCGTTCTGTTCGGGCAGGCCCTGGGGGAGCAGACTCCGCTGAAGGGCGAGGGCGGTGGCGTGCTCGCGCGTGTAGCGGCGCGCGTTGTCGATGCAGAGCGAGGCGCAGGCGACCAGTTCCGCGGCGAGTGAGACGTCGTCGTCCTCGAAGGGCGCGGATCTTCGCGAGCGGTAGAAGCTGGCCATCCCCAGGGGCACGCCGCGGGCGCTCAGCGGCACGGTGATGAGGGAGTGTATGCCCCGGTCGAGGATCTTCGAGGCCCCCACAGGGTCCTCGGCGGCCCAGCACCGCGAGGCCTGCAGGTCCGCCTCCATCGCCGGAGAGCCACTGGCCAGACACTGGGCCTGCAGGCTGGTGGGGGCGAAGCCGATCTGCTCGCCCACCCCGCGGAAGGGGAAACCCTCCACTCCGCCCACTGCGGCGCGCTGCATCAGCAGCACACCGGCCACCGCGGGCTCGTCGCCACGGAGCACCGCGGGATACAGGTCGACGGTGACGACGTCGGCGAAGTTCTCGACCACCACCTCAGCCAGTTCTTCGGCCGTGCGGACGACGTCCAAAGTGGTGCCGATGCGGCGGCTGGACTCGCGCAGCAGCTCCAGGCGGCGGCGCGCCGCGAGGGCGAGCCTGCCGATCCCCGGTTCCCCGACGGCCAGCAGCCATCGGTGGTACTGCCCCTCGCTCGCCCTTGCGGACGAAGCCGCGGCGGGAGCCGGAACCGCCGTGGGAGCCGGAACCGCGGTGGGAGGGCCGCGCCAGGCACCAGAGGCCGTTTCGGGCGTGTCGGGTGTGTCGGGTGTGTCGGTTCGCGGCACGCACGAGGTGGGAGCGGGCGTCCCGCCCGCGGGGAACAGCTCGCGACCTGCCGGAACGATGACCTCGACCGCGACGCCCTCGCACACGTCCGCCACCGGGCGCGCCAGGAGGGTCGCCACCCGTCCACCGGACATGGGTACCTCGATGGCGGCCCTGCGGCCCGAGGCGATCAGTCCTGCCGCCTTCTCCTCCAGGATCAGCCGGTCGGACCCCGTCAGCAGCTCCTCGGCCGGGGCGCCGAGGACGATCTGCCTTCCGTCCCTGAACTCGGGTGCCTGCACCTGGCGAGCGGTCTGCAGGTAGGCCCGCAGCAGGGTGCGCTCCCGGTCGGTCTTCTGCCCCAACAGCCTTCGTTCGATGGCCTGAGCGGCCTTGCGCGCCATGGTTTCCAGCATCGAAGTGAACTCGGACATCTCAGTCGCAAGGTCCACAACGCCGACGATGCGGCCGCTCAAGGGCTCGTGCACGGGCACGGCCACGCAGCCCTGCACGGTCCATGCGTCCGCGAAGTGCTCGTGGCCGTAGACGCGGCTGGCGCGCCGCTCCGCGAGCGCGAGGCCGATGGACGTGGTACCGCCGACGGACTCGTGGAAGCTGAAGCCGGGCGCCCCGCCGCCCGCGGTGTCGAGATACCGGGTCATCTGCGGCTCGCCGGTGAGGCAGCGGAGCACCACGCCCTCGCCGTCGGTGAGGATCACAGTGGACCAGGTTCCGGCGATCGCGGCAGCCAGTTCGTCGAGCACCGGTTCCGCCGCGTGGACGAGCTCCGTGTCCAGGTCGGGTTCTCCCAGGTAAGTGGTCCCCAGACTCGGACGCAGACCAATGGACTGGCAACGGCTCCACGAGGACAAGATCTCGCTGCGCACCCCGGCGACCACCGGCCCCCCGGCCAAGAAGCGCTCACGGCTGCGCGCCGTGAGGTCATCGCTCCGGCCGTCGCGAGCCATTCGGACCACTTCCCACCTGTAGACAATTCAGGTGACTTTTCGAAAATACACCAGACGGTTTCAAACATCGCCTGCCGAGTGAAGACGCAGCCCCTCATCCATGCGGAACCCTGCATGCCTTTCCACGGGAACTCCCGACAGGCGCTGTCCCAAACCCCTCTCAGTCCTCGTCCGGGATCAGCCGCAGAGAGATCGAGTTGATGCAGTACCGCTGGTCGGTCGGGGTCGCGTAACCCTCCCCCTCGAAGACGTGCCCGAGGTGGGAGCCGCACCGGGCGCACCTGACCTCGGTTCGGACCATCCCGTGCGACGTGTCGGCCAACAGTTCCACGGCATCCGAGTTGCGTGCGTCGTAGAAGCTCGGCCAGCCGCAGTGGGAGTCGAACTTGGTCTCAGAGGTGAAGAGTTCGGCGCCGCAGGCTCGACAGGAGTAGACGCCCTTGGTCTTGGTGTCCGTGTACTCGCCGACGAAGGCCGGCTCGGTGCCGGCCCTGCGCAGGACGGCGTACTCGGCCGGGGTCAGCTCCGCGCGCCACTGCTCGTCCGGCTTCTCGACGTCGTACGACATGAGCTTCAGCCCCTCACTGCTGCGACAGGTGATCCAGGATCTGCGGGCCCAGGTCGGTCACATCACCCGCGCCCATGGTGAGAACGAGATCACCCGGCTTCGCCATTCCCGCGATCACCGAGGGGACCTCCGCCTTGTCGTGCAGGGCCATGACGACCGCGCCCGCCGCGCGCGCCGCGTCGATGATCAGCTCGCTGGTCACGCCGGGGATCGGGTCCTCGCGGGCCGGGTAGATGTCGAGGACGACGGACTCGTCCGCGAGGGCCAGGGACTCGCCCATCTCCTTGCCCAGTTCCTGGGTGCGGGAGAACAGGTGCGGCTGGAAGACGACGAGGATGCGGGAGTCGCCCGCGGCCCCGCGCATCGCCTCCAAGTCGGCGGTCATCTCGGTGGGGTGGTGGGCGTAGGAGTCGATGACCTGGACGCCGGCCGCCTCGCCCTTGAGCTGCAGGCGCCGCTTGACACCGGTGTACGCGGCCAGCGCGGGCGCCAGCTCGGCGGCCGGGACGCCCAGCGCCACGCCCGCCGCCAGGGCGGCCACCGCGTTGTGGGCGTAGTGGCGGCCGGGGACGGAGACCGTGAAGGTGAGCTCCGTCCCGTCCAGGAGGACGGTGACCTCACTCTTCAGACCCTGCGGGACGACGGCCAGGATGCGTACGTCGGCGTCCGCCGACTCTCCGTACGTCACCGTCCGCACCGGACCGGCCAAGCGCGCGGTCAGCTCGCGGGCGCCCTCGTGGTCGGCGGAGATCACCAGGGTGCCACCGGGCACGATCCGGCCGGCGAAGGTCTCGAAGGACTCGTAGATCTCGTCGATCGAGGCGTAGTTGGCGTGGTGGTCGAGCTCGACGTTGAGGACGATCGCGACCTCGGGCGCGTACTTGTGGAAGCTGCGGTCCGATTCGTCCGCCTCGGCGACGAAGATCTCGCCGTCGCCGTGCAGGGCGTTGGAGCCGGGGGCGTCCAGGTCGCCGCCGATGGCGTACGAGGGGTCCAGGCCCAGCTCGGACAGGGACACCGCGAGCATCGACGTGGTGGTCGTCTTGCCGTGGGTGCCCGCGACCGCGATCGGGCGCAGGCCCTCCATCAGGGCGGCCAAGGCGTCCGAGCGGTGGACCACGGGGATGCCGAGCTCCGCCGCGCGGGCCAGCTCCGGGTTGTCCTTGCGGATCGCCGACGAGACGACCACACAACTGGCGTCGTCGGCGAGGTGCTCGGCCGCGTGCCCGATGTGCACGGTCGCGCCCAGCGCGCGCAGCGCCTCGGCGGTCGCCGACTCCTTGGCGTCACTGCCCGCCACCTTGGCCCCGCGCTGCGCGAGAATCTTCGCGATGCCCGACATTCCGGCGCCGCCGATGCCGATGAAGTGCGGTCGGTCCATGGCGGTAGGAAGGCCCGGGGCCATGTGCGTCTCCCTGGAGTGGTGCGGCGAAGCGAACATTCAGCGCACCACCATATGGCCCCGGCGCACCCAACACCTATTAGGTCCGTTACGCCCCCCGGTCACGTCGTGTCCGCCGCGGTGGCCGGTCACGCCTTGCTGTGCGAGAACAGCTTGAGCACCGGGACGCCGACCTTGTGCCGGGCCCGGGACGCCCAGTCCCGGTGGAAGAACTCTTCCACGTAGTGGGGGTCGGTCAGGACGATCACCTCGTCGGCGCCGATCTCGTCGACCAGGGCCTTCAGGGCGTCCAGCGGATGGTCCTCCACCAGCCTGCCCTTCGCCTCGCCGCCCGCCGCGCGCAGCGCCTTCAGGGACACCTCCAGGGCCTGCTCCGCGGGCTCCTTCGCGGCGGCGCCCTCGGGTGTCTCGCCCTCGCGCGCCGCCTCGTCGAGTTCGCCGAGCGCGATGTCGTCGATGGCCCGCAGGAGGCGGTCGGCCTGGTCGCCCCGAGGCTGGAGCAGCACGTGGAAGGCGACCAGCTCGTCTCCGTGCAAGGTGGTGACGAACTCCACGTCGGCGGACGTCAGGGCCTTCTCGATCATCAATACGCTTGTGAACACCAGCGCCCCATTCTGCTCCGTGGGCCGTGTCAGGCCCTGCGGAAACCATCCTGCCCCGTGATCGCACGGGTACTGCCGGTTTTAGTGTGCCCGTCGAAAGCTAAGCGGAACGGTAGATTCCGCTCATTTCATGACCGACGGTATCGACCGAACAGGAACCCGGCCTCTTCCAGGAGCGACACCAGCTCGAAGCGCCGCGGCAGCGCCACCGACGGCCCCCCGGCGATGCGCTGCGCGTCACCCGCGGTGAGCATCGGGGAGAGCGTCAGACAGAGCTCGTCGAGCGCTTCGGCGGCGATCAGCTGGCCGAGCAGCCGGGGGCCGCCCTCGCTGAGCAGCCGGGTGTGACCGAGGCCGGCGAGGGCCTCCACGGCCCGCACCGGGTCCACTCCGACACCGTCGCCCGCGATCACCACCCGCGCGCCCGCCTTCTCGGCGGTGGCGATACGGTCCGGCGCCGCCGCGGCGCCGGTCAGGACCAGGGTGGGCACCTGGGGGGAGGTGAACAGCGGGAGCGAGTAGTCCAGGTCCAGGCTCGCGGTGACGACCGCGATCGCCGGGGCCGGGGCCTGTCCCGCCGCCTTCCTGGCGTCCGCGAACTCCGCACGCGCGCGTGCGGGGCGGTAGGCCTCCTGCCGTACCGTTTCCGCGCCCACCAGGACGACATCCGCCAGCGCCCGTAGCGTGCCGAAGATCCGCATGTCGGCCGCGCTGGAGATGGGCTGCGAGCGGCCCTCGTGCTGGGCGGCCCCGTCGAGCGTGGACACCATGTTGGCCCGCAGCCAGGTCCCCCGACCGCCGGCCGCCGGCTCGGGGTAGGCGTATGCGGCCGCCAGCTCGGCAAGACTCCACTCCCGGTCACCGAGGGCCTCGCCGGTCGCGGCGGCCCCACCGCCCCCCTCGGCCGCCCGCGCACCCTCCCTCTCGGTGCCCCCGCCGAAGGGCTGGGCTGCTGTTTCGTCGGTCACAGGGAACAGGCGTCGCATGTCGTGCAGTGTGACACGGCCCTTAGCATGGGTAACCGTGTCGTCCTCCACCGCCGCGTCCGCCCTCAGCCCGATAGCCGACGCGACCCCGTTGTCCCTGTGCGCCCGCGAGCCGCACGTCCCCGCGGACCGGCTGGTCGCCGAGATGGTGCCGCCGCCGCGCTTCGACTCGGTCCGCTTCGCCACGTACATCCCGGACCCCAACCAGCCGAGCCAGACCGAGGCCGTAGGGGTCCTGGAGGGGTTCGCGGCCGGTCTCGGCGGGGCGCACGCCACCGGCGCCGGCCGACGGGGATTCTTCGGGTTCGGCAAGGCGAAGGCCCCCAAGACGCCGGCCGGACCCCGCGGTGTCTATCTGGACGGCGGGTACGGCGTCGGCAAGACCCACCTCCTCGCCTCCCTGTGGCACGCCACCCCTGCAGAGCCCGCGCTCAAGGCGTTCGGCACCTTCGTCGAGCTGACCAACCTCGTCGGCGCCCTCGGATTCCAGCAGACCGTCCGGACCCTGTCCGGTCACCGGCTGCTGTGCATCGACGAGTTCGAGCTCGACGACCCGGGCGACACCGTGCTCGTGTCCACCCTGCTCGGCAAGCTCGTCGACGCCGGCGTCGCCCTCGCCGCAACCTCCAACACCCTGCCGGGCAAGCTCGGTGAGGGCCGGTTCGCGGCGGCCGACTTCCTGCGCGAGATCCAGGGCCTGTCCGCCCACTTCCGCGCCCTGCGCATCGACGGCGAGGACTACCGCCACCGGGGCCTGCCCGAGGCACCGGCGCCCTACTCGGACGAGCAGGTGACGAAGGCCGCCTACGCCACGGCAGGCGCCTCGCTCGACGATTTCCCGCATCTGCTGGACCACTTGGCCAAGGTGCACCCCAGCCGGTACGGCGCGCTGACCGGCGATCTGAAGGCGGTGTGCCTCGTCGGTGTGCGGCCGGTGCCGGACCAGTCGACGGCGCTGCGGCTCGTGGTCCTCGCGGACCGGCTCTACGACCGTGAAGTCCCCGTACTGGCCTCGGGGTTGCCCTTCGACAAGCTGTTCAGCGAGGAGATGCTGAAGGGCGGCTACCGCAAGAAGTACTTCCGCGCGATATCCCGGCTCACCGCGCTCGCCCGGGACGCGAAGGGACTTGTCGCCGCCGATTAGCCCGCCCGGAGCCCCGGGTCAAGGGCCGGTTCAGGCCACCCGACCCGCACTTTTCACGCTCCCTTTCGCGCGAAACACCGAGTTGACCCTGCAAACGACTTTGCGGGGTTAACGTGTTTCTTGACCATCCATTGACCATCCTTTGGTGCGTGCAAGAAACGTGAACCGGTGGAAGGGGGGCGCATGTTCCGAGGTGCGGCGGTCCGGACCGCGACCTCGCCCCTCATTGGCGCCCCGCCCACCCCGCAACCCTTCGCACCCGCGGAAACCTTCACACTCGCGCACACTCTCCGTCATGCCGAGGCCAAGGCCCAGCTCGGATTCAAGCCTTCCTCGATGACGGTACGCAACGGTTCCAGTGCGTTCCGTGAGACCGGTTCACGCCCCCCACAACCGTCGTGCAAGTCCGACGCGCCGCCGAGGCGCGCCAGGAGGAATCCACGCCATGCAGCCCCTCATCGACAACGCCCGTACCTTCGGACAGCGCCCTGAGGAGTTCGCCAAGCTCGCCGAAGGCCAGTCCCCGCAGGTGCTGTTCATCACCTGCTCCGACTCCCGGGTCGTGCCGGCCCTGATCACGGGCGCCCGCCCCGGTGAGCTCTTCGAACTCCGCACCGCGGGCAACATCGTTCCCCCGTACGCCTCCGAGCACCCCACCGGCGAGGCGGCCACCATCGAGTACGCCGTGGAGGTGCTCGGCGTCCGCGACGTCGTCGTCTGCGGCCACTCGCACTGCGGCGCCGTCGGCGCGCTGGTGCGCGGCGACGACCTGAACGCCGTACCCGCCGTGCGCGACTGGCTGGCGCAGGCGACCCCGCGCCCGGCGGGAGCGGCCGAGGACCCGGAGGTCGCCGAGGGCGTCCAGAGCCATGTACTGACCCAGCTGCTGCGCCTGCGCTCGTACCCGTGCGTGGCCGAGAAGCTGGCGAAGGGCCGGCTCGCCCTGCACGCCTGGTACTACGAGGTGCACACCGGCGCAGTACGGACGCACCGCCCGCACACCGACACGTTCGAGGCCCTGTGAGCGCGCCGATGACCACCGCAGGCATCGCGGCGAGGTTCCCTCATCTCAGGCAGGACTTCGCCGCCTCGCTCGTCGTCTTCCTGGTCGCGCTCCCGCTGTGTGTGGGCGTGGCCGCCGCCTCCGGTGTCCCGGCCGAACTCGGCCTGGTCACCGGCATCGTGGGCGGTGTCGTCACCGGGCTGATGCGGGGCAGCAGCCTCCAGGTGTCCGGGCCGGCCGCCGGTCTGACCGTGCTGGTCTTCGAGGCGGTGCGGGAGTTCGGGCTCCCCGTCCTCGGCGTGATCGTGCTCGCCACCGGGGCGCTCCAGATCCTCATGGGCGCCCTGCGGCTGGGGCGCTACTTCCGGGCCATCTCGGTCTCGGTCGTCGAGGGCATGCTGGCCGGTATCGGCCTGGTGCTGATCGCCGGGCAGCTCTACCCGGCGCTGGCCGCCAAGGCCCCGGCGTCGGGGCCGGGCAAGATGGCCGGGCTCCCCGGGGCGTTCGCCGACGCCCTCGGGGACGGGAAGGCACTGTCCTCGCTCGCCCTGGGCGCGGGCACGATCGCCGTCCTCGTGCTGTGGAGGCACGCGCCCGCGAAGGTCCGTACGGTGCCCGCTCCGCTCGCCGCGGTGGGCCTTGCCACACTGGCCGCGCTCGCGCTGAGCCTGCCGGTGGCCTCCGTCGAGGTGAAGGGGCTGCTGGGCGCGATCCAGCCGCCGCCGCTCAGCACCTTCGGGGAGTCGGCCGGCTTCGGGGTGATCGGCACGATCGTGGCGTTCACGCTGATCGCGTCCGCCGAGTCGCTGTTCAGCGCGGCGGCCGTGGACCGGCTGCACGACGGGCCGCGCACCGAGTACGACAAGGAGCTGCTCGCCCAGGGGGCGGGCAACACGGTGTGCGGGCTGCTCGGCGCGCTGCCGATGACCGCGGTGATCGTGCGCAGCGCGGCGAACGTCCAGGCGGGCGCGCGCACCAAGGCGTCCCGGGTGCTGCACGGCGTCTGGCTGCTGCTGTTCGCCGCCCTGCTGCCGGGTGTGCTCGGCCACATACCGATCCCCGCCCTCGCGGGCATCCTGGTGTACTCGGGCGCCAGGCTCATCCCGGTACACGCGATCGCGTCCCTGTGGCGCGAGCACCGCGGCGAGGCGCTGATCCTGGTCGTCACCGCCGTGTCGATCGTCGTGGTCAGCATGTTCGAGGGCGTGCTCATCGGACTTGCGCTGGCGATCGTCAAGACCGCCTGGGAGGCCTCGCACGTCCGGCTGGAGGTCGTCGACAAGGGCGCCGGCCCCGTCGAGGCGTATCTGTCGGGCAACGCGACCTTCCTGCGGCTGCCGAAGATCCTCGACAGCCTGGAGGCGCTCCCCCAGGACCGCCCGGTCCGGCTGGACCTGTCCGGCCTGCACCATCTGGACCACGCCTGCCGTACGGCACTGGAGGCCTGGGCCGAGCGGCACAGCGCGGCCGGTACCGAACCGGTGAAGGTGACGGCGGCCTGACCGGACCCGGGTCCGTCTGGTCCGGGGCACGGGGCGTGGCCCCGGACCAGACACCGGGCATATCGTTACAGGAACGGACACAAAGGGCCTCTTATGGAGGAGGTCGTCATGTTCCAGGAACTGCTGGGGGCGATCGTCGCAGCCGGTGCCGTCGGACTGGTGTACCTGTCCGCGGGAGTGCGGGTCGTCAAGCAGTACGAACGCGGGGTGATCCTCCGGCTCGGCCGCCTGCGAGGCGAGATACGTTCGCCGGGGCTGGCGCTGATCGTCCCGGTCGTGGACCGGCTCTACAAGGTCAACATGCAGATCGTCACGATGCCCGTGCCCGCCCAGGAGGGCATCACGCGGGACAACGTGACGGTGCGCGTCGACGCGGTCGTCTACTTCAAGGTCGTGGACGCGGCGGCCGCCACCATCAACGTCGAGGACTACCGCTTCGCCGTCTCCCAGATGGCACAGACCTCCCTGCGCTCGATCATCGGCAAGAGCGACCTCGACGATCTGCTCTCCAATCGCGAGAAGCTCAACCAGGGCCTGGAGCTGATGATCGACAGCCCCGCCATCGGCTGGGGCGTACAGATCGACCGGGTCGAGATCAAGGACGTGTCCCTGCCGGACGCGATGAAGCGTTCCATGGCCCGCCAGGCCGAGGCCGACCGTGAGCGCCGGGCGAGGATCATCAACGCCGACGCCGAGCTCCAGGCTTCCAGGAAGCTGGCCGAGGCCGCACAGCAGATGGCCGACACGCCCTCCGCACTGCAGCTGCGACTGCTGCAGACGGTGATGGCGGTGGCGGCGGAGAAGAACTCCACGCTGGTGCTGCCCATCCCGGTGGAGCTGCTGCGCTTCCTGGAAAGGGGCCAGCAGCCGGCCGTCGTCGGCGAGTCGCACCAGCCGGACGGAATCACCGGCTCGCACCAGGCCGACGGCGAAGGTGACCTGCGACAGCCGGACGCCGGCGACGACGCACAGCAGCCCGCCGCCATCAACGGCGCGCAGCAACCGGCCGGCGTCGGTGACTCGGCGGTCCCCCGCGGCTAGGGGCCTGTCCGGCGGATCAGGTCGCAGCAAAGAAGCGGCATCCGATCGGCGCAGGTGAGTGGGGTCTGGTGCGTCCAGCTGCAAGGCGGAGGAAGGAGTCGACGCG
Organism: Streptomyces herbicida; assembly: GCF_032656585.1. Lineage (NCBI taxonomy): Bacteria > Bacillati > Actinomycetota > Actinomycetes > Kitasatosporales > Streptomycetaceae > Streptomyces > Streptomyces herbicida. Next base: position 128,770 of record NZ_JAUYWJ010000007.1, on the reverse strand, counting down.
ATGGGGGTCCCCCCTGCTCGAGCGAAGCCGAGAGCTTGGGAGCGTCGGCGACTGACGACAACGCCTGGGGGTCCCCCCTGCTCGCAGAGCTTGGGGGAGGGCGTGCCAGACCCCGCGTCTGCGGCATGATCCGCCGGACAGGCCCTAACGTTCCGGGCATGCGCCGGAGCTTGCTGATCGCGTTGGTGACCGCCATGGGCCTGGTCCCGGGCTGCGGGAACGACACGGGCGACTCGTCCGCCCCCAGCCCCACCGCCTCGCATCGCCTCACGGTGACGAGCGCCGCGTTCACCGAGGGCGGCACGATCCCGCGCCGCCACACCTGCGACGGAGAGGACGTGTCGCCGCCGCTCGCCTTCTCCGGCGTTCCCGCGGACACGACCGGACTGGTCCTCATCGTCGAGGACCCCGACGCCCCCCACGGCACGTTCACGCACTGGCTGGTGTGGAACATCGGCCCGCGGACCACGGAGCTGGCCGCCGGGCAGGCGCCCGAGGGCGCGACACAGGGCCGCAACGGCTTCCGCAAGACGGGCTACGGCGGCCCCTGCCCGCCCAAGGGCGACAGTCCGCACCACTACGCGTTCACGGTCTACGCCGCCGACCGGCGTCTGGACCTCGCCCCCGACGCCGGGCCCGACGACATCCGACGCGCCCTGACCGGCCACACCCTGGCCACCGGCACCCTGACGGGCCGATACGGCCGCTGACCCGGGCCGGCCGCCGGGCGGGTGACTCCGGTACGACCGGCAGGGCGCGTCGGTCGAATGAGCATATTTACGATCATATCTTCATATGGTGTTCACTCTTGTACGCCGTGTCACCGCCCTCTGCGCCCTGGGCGCCACCCTCGCCGCCTGCGGCACCGCGAGCGCCCCGCACTCCGCCCACCCGGGCCCCAACCCGTCCTCCGCCTCCGCTTCCGCCTCGCGACCGCCCACGCTCGTCCCGGGCCCGGGCGGCCTCACGCCGGTCTTCACGAACGGCCCGCGCACGCAGGGCAAGACCGTCGCCCTCACCTTCGACGCCGACATGACCGCCGACCAGGGGCCGCGAGCGGCCGCGGGCGAGCACTTCGACAATCCGGCGCTCATCGCCACGCTGCGCTCGCTGAAGGTCCCGGCCACCGTCTTCATGACCGGCCGGTGGGCCGACCAGTACCCGGCCGAGGCGCGCTCCCTCGGCAACGACCCGTTGTTCGAGGTCGCCAACCACTCCTACAGCCACTACGCCTTCACCGGCGACTGCTACGGCCTGCCGACCGTCGGCGACGACAAGATGCGGACGGACGTGGAGCGGGCGTACACCGCGATCCGCAAGGCCGGTGTGCCGCGGCCGATGCCGTACTTCCGCTTCCCCGGCGGCTGCTACGACCACAGGGCGCTGCGCGCGCTGAGCGGCCTCGGCGTCACCGCGGTGCAGTGGGACGTGGTGAGCGGGGACGCCTTCGCGACGGATGCCGACGCCGTCACCCGGCAGGTGCTGGACGGGGTGAAGCCCGGCTCGGTCGTCGTGATGCACTGCACCCGCAGCGCGGCCCCGACGACGGAGCAGGTGGTACGGACGGTCGTGCCGGAACTGCGTAAGCGGGGCTTCCGGTTCGTGAAGGTGTCCGAGCTGATCGGGGAGACCGGCGGCCACCGGTGACCGGCCTGCCCTGAAGAGCCCACCGGTGACCGGCCTACCCTGAAGACATGAGCGACGAGGACTACTGCACGATCATCGACACCACCGAGTCGCAGCCCGCGGACGGGCCGCCGTACGCGGAGTGCGTGATGTGCCGGAAGCCGACGGAGTACCCCGCGTCGTACAGGGGCATCACGCTGTGCCCGGTCTGCGAGTGGCAGGAGGCGCAGCGCACCGCCTGCTCAGGATGACCGGCGGCGGGTGAGGGCGCAGGCCACGGCGCACGCCGCGGCGGTCAGCAGCGCTGCCGCGGCCAGCGGCAGCAGCGGCACCGGGACCCGGCCGGACTGCGAGCCGGTGACCAGTCCGCTCACCGCCGCCTGCGCCGGTGAGCCCGCGACGACCACCGACAGCAGCGCGGCCAGCAGCATCGCGGGCACCGCCCGGCCCGGCGAGCGCAGCAGCGGCCAGTTGGTGAGCGCGCCGACGGCCGTGCCCAGCAGCGCACAGGAGAGTGCGGCCAGCAGCCCGGCCGCCCCCGCCTCGAGGCGCGGGACGTGGGCGCGATGGCCGTTGGCCGCCGGGTCGCTGATCAGCGTCACGGCCAGGGTCGCCACGGTGCCGAGTGCCGCCGACGCGAGGAGCGCCGCCAGGAGACAGGCGAGATGGGCCCTGGCCGGTCCGGCCGCCGCGGCGACGCAGGCACGGGCCGCGGGCGGCTCGTTGGTGACACAGATCCGCACCAGCCAGGCGGCGACGGGCAGCAGTGCCGCCGCCGTGTAGCCGAGCGAGTCGAGCACCGGCTGGCCGCTCTGCACGCCGACGGCGAGGAAGGCCGCGTACAGGACGACGGGCGGCAGCCAGCGCTGGGAGCGTACGAGGAGTGCGGCCTGGTAGCACAGGAGTGCGGTCATGAGCGGCTTTCGGGATCGGGCGGCGTTTCGGGGGGTCTACCGGGGCTCACGCTCACCACGTGCCAGGGCGGGCGGGCCGTCAGCAGGGCGCGGAGCAGGACGTCGGAGTGGGACTCGGGGACGGTGAGCCGGTAGGTGCGGGGCGCGGTCTCCTCGGCCGAGGTGACCGTCCGTGCCGCGCCGGCGGGCAGCGCGCCGCCCGACGGGCCCTGCGCGACGACCACGGCGTGCCGGCCGGTCGGTGAACTCTCGCTCTCGGTACGGCGGTTGAGGGCGCCGTCGACAACCGTGTACGTCGCGTCGGGCGCCCCGGCCAGGCGGCTCGGGTCGTGGTCGACGAACACGACGGCGCATCCGGTGGCCGTGCGCTCGGCGACCGCCCGCTCCAGTTCCGCCCGGGCCGCGGCGTCCAGACCGGTCCAGGCCTCGTCCAGCACCAGCAGCCCGGGTTCGGCGAGCAGGGCCTGGGCCACCGCGACCTTCTGGCTGCTGCCCTTGGACAGCTGGGCCATCGGCGTGCCGGCATGCGCGGCGGCGCCGAAGCGGTCCAGCCATGCGACGGCGGCGTCGGCCGCCGTCCGGCGGGACAGGCCGTGCACCGTACCGAGATGGGTGAGATAGCCGGCGGCGGTGAAGGGGAGCGCAGAGGGGAACCGCTCCGGGACGTACGCCGTGCGGGGGCGGCCGATGATACGGCCCTCCGTGGGCGCGTCCAGTCCGGCGAGGATGCGAAGGAGGGTGGACTTGCCGCTGCCGTTGGCTCCTTCCACGCGGATGAGCGAGCCGGGGGTGACGGTGAGGTCGATGCCTCTTAACACCCAGGGGCCGCGTAAGCCGTAGCGGCGGCCTACGCGGGCCAGTCGAAGATCACATCGCATGGAGCTATTTTGGTCCGGCTTTAGGGTTGGCTGTTGTGAGCCACGATTCGACATCCCCCGGTGACAGTCCCTTCCGGTCCGAGCGCAGTACGCGTGACGAGGCACCGCAGTTCGTGCTGCCTCTGGTGGTGCGCATCGAGCGCGATGCGCCGCCCGCCCGTACAGATGCGCTGGAGACGGCCGCGCGTTCCGTGCTGGTGCTGCTCGCCGACGAGCGGGCGCTGGGGGACGGCGAGTGGGCCGAGGCCGTGCGGGACTGGCAGGACGCCCGGATCCGCAAGGTCGTACGGCGGGCCCGTGGAGCGGAGTGGCGGCGGGCGGCGGCGCTGCCCGGGATCACGGCGACCGGCAAGTCGGCGGAGGTACGGGTCTTCCCGCCCGTCCCGCTGGACGGCTGGCCCAAGGAACTGGCCAAACTCCAGGTGTCGGGCACCGATCTCGACGACCCGGAGCCGCCGGCCGAGCCCGACCGTGCGCTGCCCGTGCTCTGGATGAATCCCGATCTCGACATGTCGGCCGGAAAGGCGATGGCCCAGGCCGGGCACGGCGCCCAACTCGCGTGGTGGGAGCTGTCCGACGAGGAGCGGGCGGCCTGGCGTGACGCGGGCTTCCCGCTCGCCGTGCGGACCGCGGACCCGGCCGAGTGGAGCCGGCTGACGGAGAGCGGGCTGCCGTTGGTACGGGACGCGGGCTTCACGGAGATCGCGCCGGGCTCCTGCACCGTGGTCGCCGATCATCCGGCGCTGCGGCGGGATCCGGTGGACTCGCAGGGCGTGCCCGGGTAGGGCCGGTCCGCGCCGGGTGCCGGGCCGCGAACTCACATCTTGCTCCGCCGCGAACCTCAAATGTTGCTCTGAAGGTGCGGGCGGCGTGGTTCGGAGCCGGGCGCCGGGGTGATACCCCCGTCACGCGAAGGAGGGGGAAGGACCATGCGGCGACTGGGAACGGGGATCGGCTGGCGGCCGGAGATCGCGGACGCCGTGGAGCGCATGCCCGGCATCGACTGGGTGGAGGTCGTGGCGGAGAACGTCTGCCCCGGACACCTCCCCGAGCCGCTGCTGCGGCTGCGCGAGCGCGGGGTGACCGTGGTGCCGCACGGTGTCTCGCTGGGCCTCGGCGGCGCGGACCGGCCCGACGAGGGACGGCTGACCGCACTCGCCGAGCGGGCGGCGGCGCTGGGCGCGCCGCTGGTCACCGAACACATCGCGTTCGTACGGGCGGGCGGGGCGCTGACCGCCTCCGCGCGTCTGGAGGCGGGCCATCTGCTGCCCGTCCCCCGCACCCGCGACGCCCTCGATGTGCTGTGCGAGAACGTGCGCATCGCCCAGGAGGCGCTGCCCGTGCCGCTCGCCGTCGAGAACATAGCCGCGCTGATCTCCTGGCCCGGCGAGGAGATGACCGAGGGGCAGTTCCTGTACGAGCTGGCCGAGCGGACCGGGGTGCGGCTGCTCATCGACGTGGCGAACCTGCACACCAACCATGTCAACCGGGGCGAGGACCCGGCCAAGGCGCTCGCCGAGCTGCCGCTGGAGGCCATCGCGTATGTGCATGTCGCGGGCGGCTTCGAGCGCGACGGAGTCTGGCACGACAGCCACGCCCACCCCGTCCCGCGACCGGTGCTCGGCATCCTGACCGACCTCGCCTCGCGGGTCGCGCCGCCCGGCGTGCTGCTGGAGCGGGACGAGAACTTCCCGGAACCCGGTGAACTGGAGCGGGAGGTGGAGTCGATTCGGGGCGCGGTGGACGAGGGGCGGGCGATGCGCTCGGTTTCCGGGGGCGCGATGGAGGAGGGGCGGGCGATGCGCTCGGTTTCCGGGGCCGCCCCGCGGGCCCGCGCCGTGACTGAGCCCGTCGCCGGCGACGACGACACCCGGGAGCGGCTCGCGCTCGCACAGACCGCGGTGCTGTCCTCGCTGGTCGCCGGGACGCCCGTGCCCGAGGGGTTCGACCGGGTGCGGATGGGGGTGCAGGCGCGGGCGCTCGCCGCGAAGCGGGCGAACGTGGTGGCGAAGATCGCGCCCGAGCTGCCGGTGATCCTGGGGGCGGAGTACCGGCCGGCGTTCCTCGACTACGCCCACGGGCACCCGATGACCTGTGGATACCGGCAGGACGCGCTGGACTTCGCGGGGCAGTTGCTGTTCGCGGGGCGGATCGAGGACGCGGGGGTGCGGCGGGAGCTGCGGGAGTGGTGGCTGGAGCGGTCGGGGCCGGTGCCCCGGTCGCGACGGCCGGTGGTGCGGGCGGCCCGGGCGGCGCGGAGGGTGCTGCTGCGGCGAGGGTGACAGCCGTAACACCGGCATCCCATTTGATGGGTTCGCACACCCTATGTCTCCCTGCCCGCACGGTGGTTGGCCCGGACTCCGCAGTAATATGCCAACCCGCACCCACCCGAAGCGCACTGGCGTGCGGTGCCGCAAGCAGGAGGCACCATGCGACCGCGACCCTCGATCAAGGGCAGAGGCATTTTCAGCGGGACCGGGCTCATCATCACGGGCCTGGCCGCGACGCTGGCGGCACTGCTGTTTCCTGTCTGGTCGTACGCGGACCGCACCGGGACCGCCGGTTCCGGCGCCGATGTGCTGAACGCCCAGACCGTGACGACCCAGTACGGCCCGCTGTCCCCACTGGACCGGGACTTCGTCACCAAGGTCCGGCTGGCCGGGCTGTGGGAGCTGCCCGCCGGGCAGATGGCCGAGGCGAAGGGCACCACCCAGGCCGTACGGACGGCCGGGCAGCACCTGATCGCGGGGCACACGTCCCTGGACGCGCATGTCCGCACCGTCGCCACCCGGCTCGGCCTGCCGCTGCCCAACCAGCCCAACGAGCAGCAGAAACAGTGGCTCGCCACGCTGAGCACGGCACAGGGGCAGGACTTCGACCGCGAGTTCGCCAACATCCTGCGCCTGGCCCACGGCAGGGTGTTCTCGGTCGTCGCCCAGATCCGGGCCAGTACCCAGAACTCGCTGGTCCGCGATCTCGCCGACGACGCCAACACCACCGTGCTGGATCACATCAGGGTGCTGGAGGCGACCGGCTACGTGGACTTCGCCGCGCTGGCCCGGGACTTGGCGGCCGCCGCCTCCCCCGTGCCGTCGCCGCCGGTGGTCCAGCCCGGTTCGGCGACTCCGATCGCCTCCTCGCCCTCGCCCACCTACTCGCTTCCGCCGGCCGCCTCCAGCCCGCCGCCGGGCGACGGCTCCTGACCTGCCCCGAAACGGAACGTCACGTACCGGCAACACTCCGTCCAGATGGTGAAAAGGGCATGGCGTTTCCCAGGCCCCTGGCATAGAAACACGTCATGTTCTGGGTCATTCTCCTGCTGCTGGCCTGGGCCGTCGCGGGCACGGCGTGTACGCGGCTGTGCCTGGCAGCCGTACGTTCGGCGGCCGTCGACGCGGAGGGTGCGACCGCGGACCGGGGGCACGATCTGACGCTGTACGAGGCGGCGTTCCTGTCGGGCGGACCCGCACGGGTCGCCGATCTCACCATGGTCTCCATGGCTCGGCAGCGGCGCCTGCTGCTCGCGCACACGGGCTGGGCGACCGTCGTCGATCCGCGAGGGCGGGACGAGATGGAGCGGTCCGTCATAGGCGCCATAGGGCCTCAGGGCCAGTCCCGCATCGAGCCCGTACGCTCCGCCGCGGCCGGGGCCGATGCCGTGCGCAGCATCGCGGACGGGCTGGTCCGGGCGGGGCTCGCGGTGCCCGACGGGGCGCGTACGACCGTGGCGTCCGGGGTCCGTCAGGTCCGGGTGGCCGCGCTGGCCGTCGTCGCCCTGGGCGCGACCGCGCTGCTGATGCCGGCTCAGACCGACATGCCCCGTGACCTGGTCGCCGTCTGGTTCGCGCTCCCCCTCGCCCTGACCCTGAGCTGCCTCGCCATCGCCCGGGTCGAGGTGCACCCGTACTCCCGCTGGGCCTCCCCGGCCGGGCAGCGGCTGCTCGGCGCGCTGATCCGGCGCGCGACCGGGTCCGGTGACGACCGCACCTATCTGACCTCCGTCGCCGTTCGCGGCATTCGCGCGATCGGCGAACCTGAGCTGCGCGCGGCGTTCGCCCATCGCGACCAGCCCTGGCGGGAGTGACCGCATCCGCGGGGGCGCACAGGGAGTATTGACGCCGACACCGGCGGGGTGGTGCTTGCCTTCGCCAACGCCCGAACGAAACATCCCTTTTGTTGCCGCAGTGCCAGTGCTGCCGCGCACCGAAGGGATACGCCATGCGAGCTGCCGCCCTCTACTCGGCCGCCGGGTCGTTGCTGCTGACCACCCTCGCCGCCGCTCCGGCCGGGGGCGCGCCCGGCGCTTCGGGTGTCCCGGGCACGGCGACCGAGACGCGCGGCACGGCGGTCGCCGCCGCGCGTGCCCGTGCGGAAGGCATCGCCTTCGGGAAGTGCCCCGCCGAAGAGGGCCTGCCGGACAGCCTGCAGTGCGGCACGGTGCGCGTCCCGCTGGACTACGCGCATCCCGACGGCAAGCAGATCGAGCTGACCGTGAGCCGGACCGCGGCCACGCACAAGGACCCGCGCAACAGCAAGCGGAAGGTGCCCCGCCAGGGCTCGCTCGTCTACAACCCGGGTGGTCCGGGCGCCTCCGGCATGGCCTTTCCGCTCGTCGGCGCACTGCCCGAGTGGCAGCGGATCGCGGCCGCGTACGACCTCGTCGGATACGCCCCGCGCGGGGTGGGCCGGTCGGCGCCGCTGTCCTGCCAGGCCCCGGAGCGCTTCTTCAAGGGGCCCTCGCAGTCGCCGACGCACCCCTCGGAGTCGTACAAGAAGGAGCGGATCGCCGAGGCGAAGTCGTACGCGCACGACTGTGCCAAGCGCTCCGGCAGCGGACTGCAGTACTACAACTCGCTCAACAACGCGCGTGACCTGGACGTCCTGCGTGCCGCGCTGGACGAGCAGAAGCTGACCTTCATGGGCGCGTCGTACGGCACCTACTTCGGGGCCGCGTACGCGACGCTGTTCCCCTCGCACGTACGGCGGATGGTGCTGGACGCGGCCGTGAACCCGGACCCGGCGCAGATCTGGTACCGCAGCAACCTGGAGCAGTCGGCCGCGTTCGAGAACCGCTGGACCGACTTCCGTGAATGGGTCGCCCGGCACGACGACGTGTACGGGCTCGGTGCCACGGCCGAGAAGGTGCAGCGCAGCTACGACCGCGCGCGGGCGGCGCTGGCCGCGGAGCCGGCGGGCGGGAAGGTCGGGCCGGGGCAGCTGCAGGCCGCGTTCCTGATGGCCGGGTACTACGACGATGTCTGGCCGAGCCGCGCCGCGGCGCTGTCGGCGTATCTGAAGGGCGACACCGGGCCGCTGGTGAAGATCGCCTCGCCGGTCGGCGGGACGGCCGCCGAGGCGGAGAACGCGAGCGCGGTGTATACGGCCGTCGAGTGCAACGACGCCCCCTGGCCGACGGACTGGGCGGTGTGGGACCGCGACAACACCCGGCTCGCGCGCGTGGCGCCCTTCGAGACCTGGGACAACGCGTGGGCGAATCTGCCGTGCGCCTACTGGAAGGCGCCCCGGCAGCGGCCGCTCGACGTGCGGACCGGGCCGGGTGAGCTGTCTCCGACACTGATCCTGGCCGCCGAGCGGGACGCTGCCGCACCCTACGACGGGGCGCTGGAGATGAACCGGCGGCTGGCCGACTCGGTCCTGGTGACCGAGCGGGACGCGGGCACACACGGGATCGCGGGCGGGCCGAACCAGTGCGTCAACGCCCACCTGGACGCGTACCTACTGGAGGGCCGCCTCCCGAACCGCCGCGCGGCCTGCGCCGCCCACCCGGAACCGAAGCCCCAACCGCCGGCCGACCGCTCCCGGCGACAGTCCCAAAGAGACGCCCTGAAGGGAAAAGCCGACCAGCACTGAGCGCTCCGCGGATCGGGCGGGACGAATGAGCCCGCAGCCCGGTCAGGCAGGCCCGGACCCGCAAGACGGCGCCCCCGATCAGGCAAGCCCGCGAACAGCTCGACGACCTCCTCGCGGGCCAACCCACAAAACACCGCAGCCGATCAGGCAAGCCCGGCGATCAACTCGCCGATCTCCTTGCGGCGGCCGGTGAAGAACGGGATTTCCTCTCGGACGTGCATGCGGGCCTCCGAGCCTCGGAGGTGGCGCATGAGGTCGACGATGCGGTACAGGTCGTCGGCCTCGAATGCCAGGATCCACTCGTAGTCGCCGAGCGAGAACGAGGCGACCGTGTTGGCCCGGACGTCCGGGAAGCCGCGGGCCATCTTGCCGTGGTCGGCGAGCATGCGGCGGCGGTCCTCGTCGGGCAGCAGATACCAGTCGTAGGAGCGCACGAAGGGGTACACGCTGACGTAGTTGCGCGGCGTCTCGTCGGCGAGGAACGCCGGGATGTGCGAGCGGTTGAACTCCGCCGGACGGTGCAGCGCCATGTTCGACCAGACCGGCTCCAGCGCGCGGCCCAGCTTCGTGCGGCGGAAGAGGTTGTACGCCTCCTGCAGCTGGTCACTGGTCTCGGCGTGCCACCAGATCATGAGGTCGGCGTCGGCGCGCAGACCGGACAGGTCGTACGTGCCGCGGATGGTCACGTCCTTCGAGGCGAGCTGGTCGAACAGCTCCTGGACCTCGTCCGCGTAACCCGCGCGGTCCTCGGGCAGCACGTCCTTCAGCTTGAAGACCGACCACAGGGTGTAGCGGATGACCTCGTTGAGGTCCTTGGCCAGCTTGCCCTTGTTCGGGATCCTGCCGGTCTCGGTGGTGGGGGCGTCGTCACTCATGTCCCTTATTCTCCCGCTCCGCCGTGAAGGCTCTGCACCGGGTTGGCGGTGAGCTCCTGCACACCGCTCGGATCGCCGCCCAGCCGGTCCACGGCGGCGTAAGCGCTCGCGATGCAGGCCGGGATGCCCACGCCGTCGTACTGCGCTCCGCACACGGCCAGCCCCGGCAGTTCGGCGACGTGCTCGCGGATGCGGGCCACGCGCGCGTGGTGGCCGACGGGGTACTGGGGCAGGCCGTCGGTCCAGCGGGTCACGACCGTCCGCACGGGTGTGGCGTCGAGACCGATGGCCGCCCTCAGGTCGTGCCGGGACACGTCGACCAGATGGGCGTCCTCGTGCTCGAGGATCTCCGTCTCGCCGTACCGCCCCACCGAGGTACGCAGGACGACCACGTCGGGGTCCTCCTCGGCGATCCAGCCCCACTTCCGGGAGGCGAACGTAGACGCCTTGATGGTGCGGCCGTCCACGGGCGGGACGAGAAAGCCGCTGCCGTCGGGCAGCGCGGCCTCGCTGCGCCGGTAGGCGAGGGTGACCAGGGCCATGGAGGCGTACTCGACGGCCCGCAGCTCGGCCGCGGCCCCCGGGGACTCCGCGGCCAGCAGGTCCGCGGCCGCGGGCGCGGGGACGGCGACGACCACGGCGTCCGCGTGCAGGACGCGGTCGCCGGCCGTCACGCGCCAGCCGCCGTCGGCGTCCCGGCGCAGCTCCGTCGCCGGCCGCGAGGTGAGGATCTCGCCCCCGCGCGCGGTGACGGACTCGGCGACGGCGAGGGGCAGCGTGCCGACACCGCCCTCGATGCCCATGAACACGGGCCCGCTCTGCCCGCCGACCGCCGCCTTCGCCTGGATCTCGCGGACGGCTTCCGTCAGGGAGTCATGGGTTTGGGCGGCCTGGAAGAGCTGTGGCACCGCCGAGCGCATCGAGATGCGGTAGGCGTCACCGGCGTAGACCCCGCCGAGCAGGGGTTCGACGAGGCGGTCGACGACCTCGCGGCCGAGCCGCGCCGCCACGTACTCCCCGACCGCCACGTCCTCCCCGACCTCGGTGCGGGGGAGGTCGGCGTCGCGCTCGATACGGGCGAGGCCCTCGTCGGACAGCACGCCGGACAGGGCGGAGGCGGTCCCGGGGACGCCCATCACATGCCCCTTGGGCATGGGGCGCAGGGCGCCGCGGGTCCAGATCGAGGCGGTCGCGGTGGCGGGCGGCCGGAGCCGGTCGCCGAGGCCCACCTCGCGCGCGAGCCCGACCGCTTCGGGGCGGCGGGCCAGCATCGACTCGGCGCCGAGGTCGACCCGCACGCCCTCGATCTCCCCGGCCCGCAGTTTGCCGCCGAGTCCGCGGCCCGCCTCCAGCACGGTCACGCGCGCGCCGCGCTCCAGCAGCCGGTGTGCGGCGGCCAGCCCCGCGATACCGGCCCCGATGACGACGACATGCCCCGTGCCCGTAGGTGATCCGCTCATGGCTCCACCCTCTCAGACCCGACCGACAGTCCCGCCAGGGCCATGTGGCCCTGCCGAGTCCCGACCGTGACCGCATCGGGACCGTCCCCGCCAAACGTCCCGGCCCGGCCCGGCGTCGAAGGAGCGTCATCGTCACGACCCTCGGGGGTACTGCCACATGCGCACACGACGTTCCGTACGACCGGCCCGGGCCCTGACAGGGATCCTGCTCGCCGCCACGCTCGCGCTCGCGGGCTGCAGCGGCACGGACTCCTCCGGCGGAGCCACGAGCGACGCCAAGGCAGCCGCGGGAGGCGCGCCCCAGCGGGGCGCCTCCGACAGCTACTCCGGCGATGGCTCGAAGGGCTCCCAGGCGAAGGCACCCGACCTCACCGCGAACCGCATCATCCGCACCGCCTCCCTCACCGTGCAGGTCAAGGACGTGCCCAAGGCGCTGGACGAAGCCCGCGGCACCACCGAGAACGCGGGCGGCTACATCGGCAACGAGAGCACCACCCGGGATGCCCGGGGCCACGAGCGGACCCGCGTGGTCCTGCGCGTCCCCGTCGAGAAGTACGACGAGGTCCTCACCGACCTCCAGGGCACGGGCAAGCTGATCGACCGCACGTCGAAGGCGCAGGACGTCACCGACCAGGTGGTGGACGTGGACAGCCGCATCCGGTCGCAGCGGGCCAGCGTGGCCCGGGTCCGCGCGCTGATGGACAAGGCGACCAAGCTCGCTGACGTGGTCACCCTGGAAGGGGAGTTGAGCAGCCGGGAGGCAGACCTGGAGGCGCTGCTCGCCCGGCAGGCGTCCCTGAAGGACCGTACGAGCCTGGCCACCATCACCCTGTCGCTGTCCGAGACGCCGGTGAAGAAGGCCGCGAAGGACGACTCCCCCGGCTTCACGGACGCGGTGTCCGGCGGCTGGCACGTCTTCGTCACGATGCTGCGCTGGGTCGCCCTGGCACTCGGCGCGGTACTGCCGTTCGCCGCCCTGGTGGCACTGCCGGCGCTGGTGTGGCTGCAGGTCCGGCGGCGCCGGCTGCCGCTCCGCGCTGCTCCCGCGGCCGGGGCGTCCGCGCCGGAGCCGGCGGGCGGCCGGGAACCCGGTGAGGAGAGCTGAGCGAGCCCGAAATGGCGCGTCCCCGTAGCGTGTTCACATGAACATGAGCGGTGGGCGCGGCGGGACGGAACGGCTGGTCGTGATCGGTGGCGACGCCGCGGGGATGTCCGCGGCGTCGCAGGCGCGCCGGATGCGCGGGCCCGGCGAGCTGGAGATCGTGGCGTTCGAGCGCGGCCACTTCACCTCGTACTCGGCGTGCGGGATCCCGTACTGGGTCGGCGGCGGCGTACCCGATCGGGACCGGCTGATCGCGCGCACGCCCGAGGAGCACCGCGCGCGGGGGATCGATCTGCGGCTGCGCACCGAGGTCACGGAGATCGACGTGGACCGGCAGCGGGTACGCGCGCGTGACGTCGATTCCGGCGCCGAGTCCTGGACGTCGTACGACAAGCTCGTGATCGCGACGGGCGCGCGCCCGGTCCGCCCCGACCTGCCGGGTGTGGACGCCCCCGGGGTGCACGGCGTGCAGACCCTGGACGACGGCCAGGCGCTCCTCGACACGCTGGCACGCACGCGTGGCGGCGTCGATTCGGCGCCTCCGGAGCACCGAAGCCGGTATCGAGACCGCGGGCGGGCGGTCGTCGTCGGTGCGGGCTACATCGGGGTCGAGATGGCCGAGGCCCTCATCAACCGGGGCTACGAGGTGACGGTGGTCAACCGCGGCGAGGAGCCCATGGCCACCCTCGACCCGGACATGGGACGCCTGGTGCACACGGCCATGGAGGGCCTGGGCATCACGATGGTCAATGACGCCGAGGTCACCAAGATGCCCACCGGGCCGGACGGCCGGGTGCGCGCGGTGGCCACGGAGGACGAGGAGTACCCGGCGGACGTGGTCGTGCTGGGCATCGGCGTACGCCCGGAGACCGTCCTCGCCGAGGCGGCGGGTCTTCCCCTCGGCCGGCGGCGCGGTCTGCTCACCGACCTCGCGATGCGCGTCCGCGGCCACGAGAACATCTGGGCCGGCGGCGACTGCGTGGAGGTCCTCGACCTGGTCTCCGGCCAGGAGCGGCACATCGCCCTGGGCACCCACGCCAACAAGCACGGCCAGGTCATCGGCACCAATGCGGGCGGCGGCTACGCCACCTTCCCGGGCGTGGTCGGCACGGCGGTGAGCAAGGTCTGCGACCTGGAGATCGCCCGAACCGGCCTGCGCGAGAAGGACGCCCACCGGGTCGGCCTGCGCTTCGAGACGGTCACCATCGAGTCGACCAGCCGCGCGGCCTACTACCCCGGCGCCTCCCCCATGACGGTGAAGATGCTCGCCGAACGCCGCACGGGACGGCTGCTCGGCGTGCAGATCGTCGGCCGGGAGGGCGCGGCCAAGCGGGTCGACATCGCCGCGGTGGCCCTCACTGCGGGCATGACGGTGGAACAGATGACGGCCCTGGACCTGGGCTACGCCCCGCCGTTCTCGCCGGTGTGGGACCCGGTCCTGGTGGCGGCGAGAAAGGCGGCGGCGAAGGTGCGCGCGAGCGCCGACTAGGCCCGGCTAGGCCGTCCCGCTGATCCGCGGGAGGGCGGTCACGCCCGAGGTCGAGGTCGCCGGCGCGGGCTGCTCGCCCGCCGGCTTGGCGTGCGCGGCGGACGGCCGGGTGGACCGCAGTCGGTTGCTGACGGCCTCGTCCAGCGTCACCGGCCGCTGCATCTGCGCGGCCAGCCGCCCGGCCTCCTGGCCGAGTCTGGCGACATCCTCCCAGGGCAGCCGTACGAGAAGGGAGAGCTCCGCCTCCCCGTCGGGCAGAGCATGCATGGGAGGAGTAACTCGCTCGTTCATCGCCTGATCCTCACGTCGGTTGACCAGTGATACGCGTGCGCGGGCGAGCGTGTTCACCGATTCGCGGGCCGCATCGGGGGCACTACTTCTGTGTGGTCATCCCCGTGCATGACGTGAACCCGGTACGCCGCACCCCTTGGGTGACGTATGCGCTCATCGCCGCGACCGTCCTCGTCTTCGTGTCCACGCCCGGCATCGCGGGTTCCGTGGCCGGCGGCAGTGACCTGGCCCAGCTGTGCCACCTCCAGGCGTTCATGGACCACTACGCGGCCGTGCCCAGAGAACTGATCCACCATCAGCTGCCCCGGGCGGTCCCGACGGGCGAGGTGGGGCTGGGCCCGCACGGCCCCGGGTGCGTCGTGGCCCCGCCGCGCTACGCCAAGTCGCCGACGCTGTCGGTGTTCACGGCGATGTTCCTGCACGGCAGCTGGCTGCACCTGCTGGGCAACATGCTCTTCCTGCTGATCTTCGGCAACAACGTCGAGGACCGGATGGGCCACATCCGGTACTTCCTCTTCTACGTCGTCTGCGGCTACGCGGCCGGTTACGGCTTCGCGCTGCTCAACGACTCCTCGGGCGCCCCGCTGATCGGCGCGTCCGGGGCGATCGCCGGGGTCCTGGGCGCCTATCTGGTGCTGTTTCCCAGGGCGCGGGTCTGGGTTCTGGTCCCGTTCCTGATCTTCCTGCCGCTACGGCTGCCCGCCTGGCTGGTGCTGGGCTTCTGGTTCGTGCTCCAGGCGGTGTACTCGTCCGGCCACGGCGTCTCCGGCGCCGGGACGGTGGCCTACGCGGCGCATGTGGTCGGCTTCATGGCGGGGATGCTGCTCGCCTGGCCGCTCAAGCCCGGCACCCCGCCGCCACCGGAGCCGCGCAGCCTGCTGTTCGGCAGGCAGGCCCGGCCCCGGCACACCTGGTGAGTCAGCGGGCGGTCTGCGTGTGGACGTACTCCACGAGCCGGGTCAGGGCGTCCGGGTCGGTGGAGGGCATCACACCGTGGCCGAGGTTGAAGACGTGCCCCTCGAGGCCGGCGGCCGTCTCGAGCACCTCACGCGTCTTGGCCTCGACGGCCTCCTTGGTGGCGAACAGCACCGTCGGGTCGAGGTTGCCCTGGAGCGCCTTGCCGGGGCCGACACGGCGGGCGGCCTCGTCCAGCGGGACGCGCCAGTCGACGCCGACCACGTCCGCGCCGGCCTCGCCCATGAGCTTCAGCAGCTCACCGGTGCCGACGCCGAAGTGGATGCGCGGGACGCCGTACCCGGCGACCGCCTGGAAGACCTTGGCGGAGGCGGGCAGCACCGAGCGACGGTAGTCAGCCGGTGCCAGGGCTCCGGCCCAGGAGTCGAACAGCTGGACCGCGCTCGCGCCCGCCTCGATCTGGACCTTGAGGAAGGCGGCCGTGATCTCGGCGAGGCGGTCGAGAAGGTCGGCCCACAGCTCGGGGTCGCCGTACATCATCGCCTTGGCGTTCTCGTACGTGCGCGACGGACCGCCCTCGACGAGGTAGCTCGCAAGGGTGAAAGGAGCACCCGCGAAGCCGATCAGCGGGGTGGATCCCAGCTCGCGGGTGAGCATCCCGATGGCCTCGGTGACGTAGGAGACGTCCTCGGGGCTGAGGTCGCGCAGCTGGGCCAGGTCGGCGCGGGTGCGGATCGGGCGCTCGACGACCGGGCCCACGCCGGGCTTGATGTCGAGGTCGATACCGATGGCCTTGAGCGGTACGACGATGTCGCTGAAGTAGATCGCCGCGTCCACGTTGTGCCGACGCACCGGCTGGAGTGTGATCTCGGTGACCAGCTCGGGCAGCATGCAGGACTCCAGCATCGGAATGCCCTCGCGCACCTTGCGGTACTCCGGCAGCGAGCGCCCGGCCTGCCGCATGAACCACACGGGGGTGTGCGGCACGGGTTCACGCCTGCACGCCTTGAGGAAGGCGCTGTCGTACGTCGCTGTCGGCTGCTGGCCCGTGGGGCTTCCGTTCGCACTCACGACGGCAAGTCTCGCACGGCCCGGAAGCCGACGTGGCCGCGGCCTTGAGGGTGTCTCTCCCTGCGCGGAGGCCCCGTTCCCCTTAATCTTCCCCGCATGGCTGCGGCTCAGGGACGACTGTCGGACGGCGCTGGCGAAATGGACGACGCGAAGGAGAAGGAGGAGGCGGAGCGGCACAAGGACAATGCGGCTCCACCGGCCTTCCGGGCCGCGGTCGAGGCGCTCAGGGGCGCGCGGCTGCGGCCGCAGGTCGAGGTGGAGCCCACGCCGGCGCCGCAGCGGCTCGCCCCGTTCGCGTACGCCCTGGAAGCCGCGGTGGTCGACGGCGACCAGGACCTCGCCGACGGCCGTCTGGTGCTGCTGCACGACCCGGACGGGCACGAGGCCTGGCACGGCACCTTCCGGCTGGTGACGCTGGTGCGCGCCGAGCTGGAGCCGGAGATGGCCGCGGATCCGCTGCTGCCCGAGGTGTGCTGGTCGTGGCTGACCGGGGCGCTCCAGACGCGCGGGCTGTCGTACGGCGAGCCGAGCGGCACGGTCACGCGCGCGAGCTCGCACTACTTCGGCGGGCTGTCCGAGCGCCCGGCCGCCTCGCAGATCGAGATCCGTGCTTCCTGGACGCCCCGTGAGGGCCTGGGCGGAGTCCCGGACAGCGCGGCGCACCTGGCCTCCTGGTGCGATCTGCTGGCCCAGGTCGCGGGTCTGCCGCCGGCCGCGCCGGGCGACGCCTCGGTGGTGACCCTGCCGCAGCGCCGCCGGGGACCGCAGTCCCGCTGACCCTTCACCCGGCCTTCCGCCCGGCCTTCCGCCCGCTCCATCAGCCAGCTTTTCGGCCCGCTTTCGGCGACCCTCGGT
Organism: Streptomyces herbicida; assembly: GCF_032656585.1. Taxonomy (NCBI): domain Bacteria; kingdom Bacillati; phylum Actinomycetota; class Actinomycetes; order Kitasatosporales; family Streptomycetaceae; genus Streptomyces; species Streptomyces herbicida. Next base: position 111,423 of record NZ_JAUYWJ010000007.1, on the reverse strand, counting down.
TGATCATCATCTCGTTGACCATCTCTTTGTCGATACGGCCACTTTCAGTCCCGTAACCGCCACTACTCGAGCCGACTCGATCTTCGGATGATCGATCGCGTGTCCGAATTGCACGGATTGTTACTCACTAGATCGTGATCATTCTCTAAAGGCGGACGGGTTTGATGCCGAAGACAGCTGTGACCTTGAAAGCACGGTTCGTCCCGGCTTCATCCCCAGAGCCGGCCCCGTCCCGCACTCCAGGAGGCCTGGTGTCCGTTCTTCTTGAGCAGCCCGCAAGCCTGGTCGCCTACCGCCCGAACAAGCCGACCGCCATGGTGGTCGTGGCCGACCCGCGCGTCCGCTCCACCGTCACCCGCCATCTGTGGGCGCTCGGTGTGCGCGATGTCATCGAGGCCTCGTCCATCGCGGAGGCTCGTCCCCGCATCGGCAACCCCCGCGACATCTGCGTCGCCGACGTCCACCTTCCCGACGGTTCCGGTCTGACCCTCCTCTCCGAGACCCGCGCCGCAGGCTGGCCGAACGGGCTGGCACTGTCCGCCGCCGACGACATCGGCGCCGTGCGCAACGCCCTGGCCGGCGGGGTCAAGGGCTATGTCGTCACCGGAACCCGGACCAACATCGGACTCCCCACCCGGCCCGGCACCTCCCCCATCGGCGCCACCGCAGCCCGTATGCACCGCCGCCCCCCGGGTTCCCCGAGCCACCCGGGTGGCTACCGCGAGCTGTCCGGCCGCGAGGTCGAGGTGCTGCGGCTGGTCGCCGAGGGCCAGTCGAACAAGGCGATCGGCGTCTCGATGGGCCTGTCCGCACTGACCGTCAAGAGCCACCTCGCCCGTATCGCCCGCAAGCTCGGCACCGGCGACCGGGCCGGAATGGTCGCAGTCGCCCTGCGCACCGGGATCATCCACTGAACCGGCCGAAACCGCCCGCCCGAACCGCTGGAGGCCCCGCACCCACCTACTGTGATCGTTCACTCACGTGAACGAGATGTTTCACCGACCTGACTGGTTTACGACCCCCTGACGCCCGTCGACGGAACGTTCCGTCGACGGGCGCTGTCCACGCACAGATACCCTTGACAGGTGACCGACGCCCAAGACACCGCAGCCGACATGCCACTGCGCACCACCGGAGGGACCCCTCCGGACGACGGCGGATCGTCTGCGGCGGGGACGCCGATCCCTTTGCTCGAACCGCGTGAGGGCATTCCGCCGGTGATCGCCGACGAGGCCTCGCTGGCCGAGGTGATCGCCGCCTTCGCCGCCGGCTCCGGCCCCGTCGCCGTGGACGCCGAGCGTGCCTCCGGCTACCGCTACGGCCAGCGCGCCTATCTGGTGCAGCTGCGCCGCGAGGGCGCCGGGACCGCACTGATCGACCCCGTCGCCTGCCCCGACCTGTCCGGTCTCGGCGAGGTTCTGTCCGGTGTGGAGTGGGTACTGCACGCCGCCACCCAGGACCTGCCCTGCCTGCGCGAGATAGGCATGGTGCCCAGCCGCCTGTTCGACACCGAGCTGGCCGGCCGGCTCGCCGGGTTCCCCCGGGTCGGCCTGGGCGCGATGGTCGAGGGCGTGCTCGGATACGTACTCGAGAAGGGGCACTCCGCCGTCGACTGGTCGACCCGGCCGCTGCCCGAGCCGTGGCTGCGGTACGCGGCCCTGGACGTCGAGCTCCTCGTCGACCTGCGCAACTCCCTGGAGAAGGAGCTGGACCGGCAGGGCAAGCTGGAGTGGGCCCGCCAGGAGTTCGACGCGATCGCGACCGCCCCGCCCGCAGAGCCGCGCAAGGATCCCTGGCGTCGTACGTCCGGGATGCACAAGGTGCGGCGCCGCCGGCAGCTGGCCGTGGTGCGGGAGCTGTGGGAGACGCGGGACCGGATCGCCCAGCGGCGGGACGTCTCGCCCGGGAAGGTGCTCAGTGACACCGCGATCGTCGAGGCGGCGCTCTCCCTCCCGGTCAATGAGCACGCGCTCGCGGGGCTGAACGGGTTCGGGCACCGGATGGGGCGGCGCCAGCTGGAGCAGTGGCAGGCCGCTGTGGATCGTGCCAAGGCGCTCACGGACGCACAGCTGCCGCAGCCGGGGCAGCCCGTCGCCGGGCCGCCGCCGCCCCGGGCCTGGGCCGACAAGGACCCGGCCGCCGCGGCTCGGCTCTCCGCCGCGCGCGCCGCGGTGTCGGCGCTGGCCGAGCGGCTCACCATGCCCCAGGAGAATCTCATCGCCCCGGACACCGTGCGGCGGCTCTGCTGGGAGCCGCCGAAGTCTGTCGACATCGACTCCGTGAGCGGTGCGCTCTCCGGGTATGGCGCGCGGCCGTGGCAGGTGGAGCAGGTGACGCCGGCGCTCGTCGACGCACTGTCGGTGAAGGACGCGTAACCGCCCCAGCGGTTAGTGACGCACTGCGGGCGTCGAGATCACGCCAAGATCCTGGGACGCCCCGGCCGAGGAGAGGTGGCCGCCTTCGACGAGGCGGCCCGGCTCCACGCGCTTCCTGATGACGGGCGCATCCCCGCCGATGTGACGTTCGCCGCTCCCCGCGTCAGGGGTGTGCAGCTACGTTACCCACAAGTAGCATGGGTCCTGAGCGCGCGCTCAGCGCTTGCGCGTCGCAGCAGTGCCATCCCGCACCCTGGAGGAGAGCCATCGTGCCTCGTACCGTCAGGGATGTCGTCTTCGTCGACGGCGTCCGCACCCCGTTCGGCAAGGCGGGCCCGAAGGGCATCTACCACGAGACCCGCGCCGACGACCTCGTCGTGAAGGCGATCCGGGAGCTGCTGCGCCGCAACCCCGGTCTCGACCCGAAGAAGATCGACGAGGTCGCCATCGCCGCGACCACGCAGATCGGCGACCAGGGCCTGACCCTCGGCCGCACCGCCGGCATCCTCGCCGGTCTCCCCCAGTCCGTCCCGGGCTACTCGATCGACCGCATGTGCGCCGGCGCCCTGACCGCCGTGACGACCACCGCCGGTTCGATCGCGTTCGGCGCCTACGACGCCGTCATCGCCGGTGGCGTCGAGCACATGGGCCGCCACCCGATGGGCGAGGGCGTGGACCCGAACCCGCGCTTCGTCAGCGAGAAGCTGGTCGACGAGTCCGCCCTGTTCATGGGCATGACCGCCGAGAACCTGCACGACCGCTACCCGACCATCACCAAGCAGCGTGCCGACGAATACGCCGTGCGCTCGCAGGAGAAGGCCGCCAAGGCGTACGCCAACGGCAAGATCCAGCAGGACCTGGTGCCGATCTCGGTGCGCCGCACCAACCCCGAGGCCGGCGAGACCGGTTGGGGCCTGGTCACGGCCGACGAGCCGATGCGCCCGGGTACGACCCTGGAGAACCTGTCCGGCCTCAAGACGCCGTTCCGCGTCCACGGCCGGGTCACCGCGGGCAACGCGGCCGGTCTGAACGACGGCGCCACCGCCTCCATCATCGCGAGCGAGGACTTCGCCCGCGAGAACAACCTGCCGGTCAAGATGCGCCTGGTCTCCTACGCCTTCGCCGGCGTCGAGCCCGAGGTCATGGGCTACGGCCCGATCCCGGCCACGGAGAAGGCCCTCGCCCAGGCGGGGCTGTCCATCTCCGACATCGGTCTCTTCGAGATCAACGAGGCCTTCGCCGTCCAGGTCCTGGCCTTCCTGGAGCACTACGGCATCGCCGACGACGACGCGCGCGTCAACCAGTACGGCGGCGCCATCGCCTACGGCCACCCGCTGGCCTCCTCCGGTGTCCGTCTGATGACGCAGCTGGCCCGCCAGTTCGAGGAGCAGCCGAACGTCCGCTACGGCCTGAACACCATGTGCGTCGGCTTCGGCATGGGCGCGACGGTCATCTGGGAGAACCCGCACTTCGAGGGGGACAAGTGAGCACCACCGCTGAGCTTTTGAAGGGTGCGGCCGAGCTGTTCCCCGACGAGGTCGTGACGTCCGCGCACGTACGCCACCTCGACCTGCCGTTCGGCGCCGGGCGCTTCGCGCTCGTCACGCTGGACAACGGCTTCGACCACACCAAGCCGACCACCTTCGGCCCGGCCTCGCTGGCGAACCTCAACACCGCCATCGACCAGGTCGAGGCGGAGGCCGCGGCCGGTGACATCGTCGGCGTCGGCATCACCGGCAAGCCGTTCATCTTCGCGGTCGGCGCCGACCTCAAGGGCGTCGAGCTGCTGAAGAAGCACGAGGACGCGCTGGCCATCGGCAAGGGCGGCCACGAGGTCTTCAAGCGCCTCGCGGGCCTCGCGGTCCCGACCTTCGCGTACTACAACGGTGCGGCGATGGGCGGCGGCGTCGAGGTCGGCCTGCACTGCTCCTACCGGACCGTCTCCAAGGCGATCCCGGCGTTCTCCCTCCCCGAGGTCTTCCTGGGTCTGGTCCCGGGCTGGGGCGGCTGCACGATCCTGCCGAACCTGATCGGCGCCGACAAGGCCGTCTCGGTGATCATCGAGAACAGCCTGAACCAGAACAAGCAGCTGGGGGGCCAGCAGGTCTTCGACCTGGGCATCGCCGACGCCATCTTCGAGGGCGCCGACTTCCTGGAGCAGTCGCTGCTCTGGACGGCCAGCGTCCTCAAGGGCGACGTCGAGGTCGAGCGCCCGGTGATCGACCGCGGCGAGGGCTGGGACCAGGCCGTCGCCAAGGGCCGCTTCATCGCGGACTCCAAGGTGCACGGCGCGGCCCCGGCCGCCTACCGCGCCCTCGACATCATCGCGGCCGCCAAGAACGGCGACCTGCAGCAGGGTTACGACGCCGAGGACAAGGCGCTCGCCGACCTGATCATGGGTGGCGAACTGCGCTCCGGCATCTACGCGTTCAACCTGGTGCAGAAGCGCGGCAAGCGCCCGGCCGGCGCCCCGGACAAGAACCTGGCGCGCCCGGTCACCAAGGTCGGCGTGGTCGGCGCGGGCCTGATGGCCAGCCAGCTCGCGCTGCTCTTCCTCCGTCGCCTGGAGGTCCCGGTCGTCCTCACGGACATCGACCAGGAGCGCGTCGACAAGGGTGTGGGCTACGTCCACGCCGAGATCGAGAAGCTGCTGGGCAAGGGCCGTATCAACCAGGACAAGGCCAACCGCCTCAAGGCGCTGGTCACCGGTGTCCTGGACAAGGCCGAGGGCTTCTTTGACGCGGACTTCATCATCGAGGCCGTCTTCGAGGAGATCGGCGTCAAGCAGCAGGTGTTCGCGGAGGTCGAGGCGGTCGCCCCGGCGCACGCGATCCTCGCGACCAACACCTCCTCCCTGTCGGTGACGGAGATGGCGTCGAAGCTGAAGAACCCCGAGCGGGTCGTCGGCTTCCACTTCTTCAACCCGGTCGCCGTCCTCCCGCTCCTCGAGATCGTCCGCGGCGAGAAGACCGACGACGCCTCGCTGGCCACCGCCTTCGCGGTCGCCAAGAAGCTGAAGAAGACCGCGGTCCTCACCAAGGACGCCCCGGCGTTCGTGGTGAACCGCATCCTGACCCGCTTCATGGGCGAGATCCAGAACGTCATCGACGAGGGCACCCCGGTCGAGATCGCCGAGAAGGCCATCGAGCCGCTCGGCCTGCCGATGTCCCCGCTGGTGCTGCTGGAGCTGGTCGGCCCCGCGATCGGTCTGCACGTCTCGGAGACCCTCAACCGGGCCTTCCCGGACCGATTCAAGGTCTCCCCGAACCTCGCGGCCGTCGTCAAGGCGGGCAAGCGCGGCTTCTACGTCTACGACAGCGGCAAGCCGGAGCTGGACCCCGAGGTCGCCGCGCTGCTCAAGCAGGGCGATGTCGTCCTGACCGAGGAGCAGGTCCGCGACCGCGTCCTCGACGCGGTGGCCCAGGAGATCGGGCTGATGCTCGACGAGGGTGTCGTGGCCGAGGCCCAGGACATCGACCTGTGCCTGATCACGGGCGCCGGGTGGCCCTTCCACCTGGGCGGCATCACGCCGTACCTGGACCGTGAGGGCGTCTCGGAGCGGGTGAACGGCAAGAAGTTCCTGGCTCCGGGCGTGGCGAGCGTCCCGGCGTAACCGGTTCCGCGGCGTTCTACGAACGGACGATGCCCGGCGCACCCGAGTGGTGTGCCGGGCATCGGCGTCTCAGGAAGCGGGCGGACGCGCGTCCTCGACATGGACGACGTGCAGTTCCCGGCCGTCCTCGTCGCGCTTGGACCGGCCGTGGATCCCGACGGCCAGGTGCGAGGGGTCGTCGGGTTCGTCGGGACCGACGAAGGTGACCACGTCCGGGTGATGGCCCGTCACCAGCCAGCCCTCGCCGCTCTTGAGCTCCAGCACGCGGAAGTCGCCCGCCGGGCCGGCCACCTGCACGGGGCCGAACTCCCGCAGGAGCTCGGTGGCCCGCTCGGCGAGTTCTCCCTCGGGCTCCTCCAGCACCACACAGGTGCCGTGCTCGTAGAGCACCCATGATGTTCCGGATCCGGCGAGGAGACTGCGCCATGTCTCGATGAGTGTCTCGGTGTCCACGCGGTCATCTTCGCGCACTCAGACCTCCCGCCACGCCTCCAGTGCCAGCCCCGGCTCCTCCTTGCGGCGGGTGACCAGGAGTTGGCCGGTCGACGGGGACAACGTTGCCGCTGCCACACGGTCGTTCTCGTTCAGCGCGAGGCCGACCAAGGCGTCCGCGGGGAGCTGCGGACCCGACTCGGTCCACCAGGCACCCGCCGTCTCGTCCTCCGTGGGATACGCGGCGAAGGCCACGCGGCCGCTCGACGAACGCTGGGCGAGGAGGGTGCAGTCGTGGCCGTCCAGTTCGCAGCGGACCGCCGCGACCGGGCCGTCGCCGGACGCGGGGAGCAGGGCGACCGGCTTGCCGCCGGGGCGCCAGGCGCAGATGTCGCCCGAGTCGTCGGTGTAGAAGAGGGTGGTGCTGTCGGGGGAGGTGGCCAGGGCGTGCAGGGTACCCGGGCGGGCCGGGGCCTCCAGCGCCTCCTCCAGGACCGGCTCGGTGCCCGGTTCCGCCTGACGCCAGTGCAGTACGGCGCCGGGGACCGCCGCGTAGAGCTCGACCCGGCCGGACTCCCCCGTCACCGCCGCGAGTTCCTCCTGGACGTCCCGGCCCTTCAGGTCGCGCCAGGGGTCCCAGCCGCCCTTCTCCTTCTGGGCCAGCAGACTCACCCCGCCGTCCTTGTTGCGTACGAAGACATGGGCACGGCCCTCCGCGTCCACGGCGACCGCCGGGATGCCGGTGCGGTCGCCCTTCTTGTCGGGGTGTCCGACCGGGCTCCAGTCCAGTGCGGCGAGATGGGGCCGGAAGTGGGTGGAGTGAACCAGCCCCGACTCACCGGCCGCCGTGGGCCGCCAGGAGACCAGATGGGCGTAGCCGTCGGCGCCCTGTCCGACGGCGAGCGCGGGGTGCAGCCTCTGGTCACCGCCGACCTTCCGCGGGGCGCCCCAGGGACCATCGGGACCGCGCTCCGCCCGGCACAGGACGGCTTCGCCCGACGGCAGGTAGACGCTGAGCCGGCCGTCACGGCCGCGTATGAGCCAGTCGCCGTTCACCGCTTCACTCTATGCCGGACGAACCGCCGACAGGGTCCCGCCCCCTGCCGGTCACCACAACGGATGCCCTGGAGGCCGGAGGACCGAGGTGGCCGCGCCGGTGTTCAGTGGTGTTCGGGCCGCGTCGCCGTGGGACGCTTGGCGTATGGACGAGGATGCCCCGTTGCTCGTGATCGTCGATGCCGCGAACGTGGTCGGGTCGGTGCCCGACGGATGGTGGCGGGACCGGAAGGGGGCCGCCGAGCGGCTGCGGGACCGGCTGGCGTCGGAGGGACTGCCCGGTCATCCGAACCCCGTGGAGATCGTGCTGGTCGTCGAGGGCGCGGCACGCGGAGTGGAGTCCGCACCCGGCCTGCGGGTGGAGTCGGCGCGGGGCAGCGGCGACGACCGTATCGTCGAACTGGTCGAGGAGAACCGCGGCCGACCCACCCTGGTCATCACGGCCGACCGCGAACTGCGGGGCCGGGTGACGGAGTTGGACGCGGAGGTGACGGGCCCACGGGCGGTGCTCGGCGGCACGCCCTGAGTCAAATCCCCGTCGTCCGCCAGGAGGACGGGCCGGGCGGCGTCATGGGGGTCCCCCTGCCCGAGCGAAGCCGAGAGCTCGGGGGAGCGTGCTCTCGGCGTGCCGGGCGCAGGCCCTCGGACCGGATGTACTTGGGGCTGTGCCCGGTGCGGCGAGTGGGGGTCCCCCTGCTCGAAGAGCTCGGGGGAGCGTGCATGGCGTCGCCGGGCAGGCGGGGATACGACATGGCCTAGTCCCGCGGCACCCGCGCGTACAGCACCGCCCCGTCCACCTCCCCCACCGGCTCGTACCGTGCGGCAAGCAGCCTGCGCAGATCCGGGACGCGTTCCGGGGCGTACGGCTTGCCCCTGGAGTCGTCGACCACCAGGGCCGGTGCGTGGGTGGTCATTTCTTCGCGGAACACGGGCCAGGTGCCCTGGACGGCGTACTTCTCGCCGACCTGGGGGCCGTTGCGGCCGCCGCTGTAGTTGGTGAGGAGCCCCGCGGTGAGATAGCGGCTGGCGGGGGCACGCTCGGACAGCCAGTACGTCTCCGGGTGTATCCCCCACACGAGGACCCGGTCCGTGAGCGCCGTGCGATGGGCCACGGCGGAGGCGAGGCGCTGGACGTGGGTGAGTTCGGGGCGGGGTGCCAGCAGACCCCAGGCCAGGAAGAGGACGCAGCTGCAGGCCGAGGTGAGGACCGCCGGCGCCAGCCGTTCCCGGGGCAGGATCTGCAGCGCGGCCGTCGCCAGCAGGGCGAGCGGCGGGATGAGTTGCAGGTAGTAGTGGCCGAAGAAGTGGAAGCCGAGGAGGACGGCCAGGGCCGAGGAGGCGAGCCACAGCCACAGGTCGGCCGCGCCCGTGCGGGCCAGCCGCAGCGCCCGTACCACCGGCGGGATCAGGCCCGCGCAGGCCACGGCCAGGATCGCCGTGTTGGTCAGCGCCCGGACCAGGACGTGGAGTTCGGACCCGGTGAAGGAGGCGTACGCCCCCGAGCCGGTGACCGTCCAGAAGACGAAGCCGGCCGGATCGGTGACCAGGGCCGCGCCCAGCACCGGCAGGGCCACCCCGGCGACCAGCCGCAGCACCCCGCCGCGCGGCGCGCCGTACCGGTACGCAAGCCACAGCACCGGCACCAGCACCGCCCCGCCGGTCTGCTTGGTGAGCAGGGCGCAGGCGACGGCCGCCCCGGCCGCGCCCCAGCGGCGCCGGTCCGCGCACCACATGGCGGCGGCCGTGCAGGGCAGCATGAACACCTCGAACGTGGCGGCCTGCGCGTCCTCGGGGTTGAGCCCCACGGAGACGAGCAGATACAGCACCCCGGCCGTCCGCCCCGCGGTGTCGCCCCACCGGCGCCGGGCGAGCGAGGCCAGCAGGACGGCGGTGAGCAGCTGGGCGAGCACTGCGAGGATCCGTACCGCTGTGAGCGTTCCGGAGCCGCCCAGCGCGAACGCGGCCTGGTACAGCCACGGCACGAGCGGCGGCTTGCGGTCCACCACCGTCTCGTACAGCTGCCCGCCGTGTGCCAGTATCCGGGCCTGCACGGCGAGAAAGCCCTCGTCCGGATTCCACAGCGGCCGCGCGAAGGACGGCACCCGGGTCACGCAGGCCAGGGCCGCCAGCAGCGGCAGCAGCCGCGTCCAGTACGCCTTCCCTGCGACTACGGAACGTGGTGGGGCGAGCGACACGGCGGACATGGGGAGCACGCTATCCGGCCCCGCGGTCCTCACCGAAGCAGGACATACGGAGCCGGTGCGTCCGCCGGGCCGACTACGGAGCGTCTCCGCCCGGCGGCCTGCCGACCTCTTGGGGCGACGTCTCCGCGTGGCGTCCGAGGCGGCTGTGCGAGCGGCCGTACGCGAAGTACACGACGAAGCCGATCACCATCCAGATGGCGAACCGGAGCCAGGTCTCGGCGGGCAGGTTCAGCATCAGCCAGAGCGTGGCGGCGACGGACAGGATCGGAACGAAGGGCACCCACGGGGTACGGAAGGCGCGGTGCAGGTCGGGGCGGGTGCGGCGGAGGATGATCACGCCGAGCGCGACGACGACGAAGGCGAACAGCGTGCCGATGTTCACGAGCTCGGCGAGTTCGCTCAGACTGGTGAAGCCCGCGATGACCGCGATGAGGACGCCGAGCAGGATGGTCGGCCGGTGCGGGGTCCGGAACCGGGGGTGGACGATGGAGAAGAAGCGGGGCAGCAGCCCGTCGCGGCTCATCGCGAAGAACACCCGGGTCTGACCGAGCAGCAGGATCATGCAGACCGTGGTCAGGCCGACGACGGCACCGAAGCTGATCGCGCCCGCGTACCAGGGGTGGCCGAGGGCCTTGAAGGCGTCGGCGAGCGGGGCGTCCACCGAGAGATCGGAGTAGTGCTGCATCCCGGTGACGACGATGGACACCGCCACGTACAGCGCCGTGCAGATGAACAGGGATCCGAGGATGCCGCGCGGCATGTCCCGCTGCGGGTTCTTGGTCTCCTCGGCGGCGGTGGCCACGACGTCGAAGCCGATGAAGGCGAAGAAGACGACGGATGCGGCGGTGAAGATGCCCATCACGCCGAAGTTGGACGGCGCCCAGCCGACCATCAGTTGGATGAGCGGCGCCTTGAGAGTGCCCCCGGCCTCCACCGGCTGGGCCTTGGGGATGAACGGCTTGTAGTTGTCGCTGTTGATGAAGAAGGAACCGGCGATGATCACGATCAGGACGACCGTCACCTTGATGGCGACGACCACTTCGGTGACCCGCGCGGACAGCTTCATGCCGATCACGAGGATGGCGGTGAGCACCAGGACCAGCGCGGCGGCGAGGATGTCGAAGCCGAAGCCGTGGGCCCCGTCCCGGCCGGCGAGGTAGTCGGGCAGGTGCCAGCCGGCGTTGTCGAGGAGCGAGCGCATGTAGCCGGACCAGCCGACGGCGACCACCGCCGTGCCGAGCGCGAACTCCAGGACGAGGTCCCAGCCGATGATCCAGGCGGGCAGTTCACCGAGGGAGGCGTACGAGAAGGTGTACGCGGATCCGGCCACCGGGACCGTGGAGGCGAACTCCGCGTAGCAGAGCGCGGCCAGGGCGCAGACGACGCCGGCCGCGACGAAGGCCAGGGAGACGGAGGGGCCCGCGTTCTCCTTGGCGACCTTGCCGGTCAGGACGAAGATGCCGGTGCCGATGATGACACCGACGCCGAAGACGGTCAGATCCAGCGCGGACAAGGATTTCTTGAGCGCGTGCTCTGGCTCCTCGGTATCGAGGATGGACTGCTCCACCTTTTTCGTCCGGAAGAGGGAACTGCTCACGGGGTACCTCCCACGCTTGTCGTCCTCGACATGATCGAGAGGGGGCGTGGTACGTATGCCCCGGAGCGTGGGCATTCACGCAAATGGGCCGGTTTCGCCACTCTTGGCAGTGGCAAAACCGGCCCGGAAGGCCGCCTTCCCGCTTCCTCTGTCGCTAGTCGCGCGCGGGCTCCACCGAGTCGACCTCGCTCGTCGGGCGGTCGAAGCGGCCGTCCAGCTTGGAGACCAGGCCGGTGACCTGGCGGGCGATGTCGGGGGCGGTCAGCCCGATCTCGGCCATGACCTCGGCGCGGGAGGCGTGGTCGAGGAAGCGCGGCGGGATGCCGAAGTCGCGCAGCGGGACGTCGACGCCGGCGTCCCGCAGGGCCTGGGCGACGGCCGAGCCGACGCCGCCGACCCGGGAGTTGTCCTCGACGGTGACGACCACGCGGTGCCGTTCGGCGAGCGGGGCCATGGCCTCGTCGACGGGCTTGACCCAGCGCGGGTCGACGACGGTGGTGGAGATGCCCTGCCGGTCCAGCAGGCCGGCGATCTCCAGGCACATCGGGGCGAGGGCGCCCACGGAGACCAGCAGCACGTCCGGGGTGTCGGTGCCCGGCTCGCGCAGCACGTCCATGCCGCCGACGCGGCCCACGGCCGGTACCGCGGGACCGACCGCACCCTTCGAGAAGCGCACGACGGTCGGCGCGTCCTTCACCTCGACGGCCTCGCGCAGCTGCGCGCGCACCTGGTCGGCGTCGCGTGGCGCGGCCAGCCTGAGCCCCGGCACGACCTGAAGGATCGACATGTCCCACATACCGTTGTGGGAGGCGCCGTCGGTGCCGGTGATGCCCGCCCGGTCCAGCACGAAGGTCACGCCGCACTTGTGCAGGGCCACGTCCATCAGCACCTGGTCGAAGGCGCGGTTGAGGAAGGTGGCGTACACGGCGAAGACGGGGTGCACCCCGCCCGTCGCGAGGCCCGCCGCGGAGACGGCGGCGTGCTGCTCGGCGATGCCGACGTCGTACACCCGCTCCGGGAAGGCCTTGGCGAACCGGTCGAGTCCGACCGGCTGGAGCATCGCGGCGGTGATGGCGACGACGTCCTCCCGCTCGTGACCCAGCTTGACCATCTCGTCGCCGAAGACGGAGGTCCAGTCGGCGCCGGAACTGGCGATGGGCAGGCCCGTGTCGGGGTGGATCTTGCCGACGGCGTGGAACCGGTCGGCCTCGTCCTGGAGGGCGGGCTGGTAGCCGCGGCCCTTCTCGGTGAGGCAGTGCACGATGACCGGGCCGCCGAACCGCTTGGCGCGGGCCAGCGCCGACTCCAGGGCCTCGATGTCGTGGCCGTCGATCGGGCCGACGTACTTCAGGCCCAGGTCCTCGAACATGCCCTGCGGAGCGATGAAGTCCTTCAGGCCCTTCTTCGCGCCGTGCAGGGTCTCGTAGAGCGGCTTGCCGACGACCGGGGTGCGCTCCAGGACCTCCTTGGTGCGGGCCAGGAAGCGCTCGTAGCCGTCGGTCGTGCGCAGCGTCGCGAGGTGGTTGGCGAGGCCGCCGATGGTCGGCGCGTACGACCGCTCGTTGTCGTTGACGACGATGACCAGCGGGCGGTCCTTGGCGTCGGCGATGTTGTTCAGCGCCTCCCAGGCCATGCCGCCGGTGAGCGCGCCGTCGCCGATGACGGCGACGACATGACTGCCCTTTTTGCGCAGTTCATTGGCTTTTGCCAGACCGTCAGCCCAGCCGAGCACCGTCGAGGCGTGCGAGTTCTCGATGATGTCGTGCTCGGATTCGGCCTGCGAGGGGTAGCCGGACAGACCGCCCTTCATCTTCAGCTTGGAGAAGTCCTGCCGGCCCGTGAGCAGCTTGTGCACATAGGACTGGTGGCCCGTGTCCCACAGCACCTTGTCCTTCGGGGACTCGAAGACGCGGTGCAGGGCGATGGTGAGCTCGACCACGCCCAGGTTGGGTCCGAGATGTCCGCCTGTCTTGGAGACGGCGTCGACGAGGAAGCTCCGGATCTCCTCTGCCAGCAGGTCCAGCTCCTCCAGGCTGAGCCGGTCCAGATCGCGCGGTCCCCTGATGCGGGTCAGCAGCGGCACCCGTGCCTCCTTGCAGTAGAGCTGATCGAGCTGTTGCCGGGCTTGTCGAGTCTAATGTTCCGCCTTTGCGGCCGACGCCCGGGCCGTGCGTCGTACGTCACGCGAACGGCCGTACCCACCAGAAGCGTTCCCGGGACACACCTGTGCCCGGCACCGCCATTGGCGCCGGGCACAGGGGTCTTGCGAGGGACCGCGACCGCGTTATGCGCGGCCGGCCGCCTTTTGGCTCTTGCGGGAGACCGAGTCGATGACGACGGCACCCAGAAGCACTCCACCGGTGATCATGTACTGGATGGAGGTGTTCATGTTGAGCAGGTCGAGTCCGGTCTGGATGGACTGGATGACCAGCATGCCCAGCAGGGCGGACCAGACGGAGCCGCGGCCGCCGAAGAGGCTCGTACCACCGATGACGGCCGCCGCGATGGCGAGCATCAGGGTGTTGCCACCACCGGCGTTGAGCGTGGCGCTCGCGGTCTGGCCGGCGAAGAACATACCGCCGACCGCCGCGAAGCCGCCGGAGATGGCGAACACGGTGATCCGGACCATCGGCACGCTGATACCGGCACGGCGCGCGGCCTCGATGCCGCCACCGACTGCAAAGACCTTCCGGCCGTAGGTCGTACGACGCAGCACGAAGTCGACGATCACCAGCGCGGCGAGGAAGATCACCAGGGCGTTGGAGACACCGGAGGCGTTGTTCAGCACGGCCGCGGCGGCGAAGGACGCGATGGCGAGCAGGACGACCCGGATCAGGATCTCGCTGGTGGGCCGGAAGGGCACACCGGCGGCGCGGCGGCGGCGCTGCTCGTTGAAGGAGCCGACGGCCATCAGGACGACACCGAGGCCCGCGAGCAGGTAGGCGCCGACGATGGCCTGGTCCATGAAGAAGGAGCTCTGGCCGAGCAGGTGCACCGGGCCGGAGTCGCCCGGGATGTTGATGGTGCCGCTGTCGCCGAGGAGCCACAGCATCAGACCGTTCCAGCCGAGGAAGCCGGCCAGGGTCACCACGAACGCCGGTACGCCGATCTTGGCGAAGAACCAGCCCTGCAGCGCGCCGATGGCGACACCGGTCACGATGGCCAGGACCAGCGCCAGCCAGCCGTTCATGCCGTGGTTGACGACGAAGACCGCGAACACGGTGGACGCCAGACCGCTGACCGAGCCGACGGAGAGGTCGATCTCGCCGAGCAGCAGCACGAACACCAGGCCGATGGCGAGCATGCCGGTGGCCGAGAGGAAGTAGCTGATGCTCGACAGGTTGTCGGCGCTGAGGAAGAGGTCGTTCTTCAGCTGGAAGATCGTCCAGATGACGACCAGACCGACGAAGACCGGCAGCGAACCGAGCTCGCCGCCCTTGATCTTGCGCTTGAACTCGGTGAGGTAGCCCTTGAAGCCCTCTTCGCGGACCAGCAGGCGGGGGTCGACGACGGCGACCGGCGCGGCCGTGGGGTCGTCGGCGGGGGCCACGGTGTCCTGAACCGGGGCGGCGGGGTCTACCTTCTCGACCTTAGACGTGTCACTCACTTTGCCGCCTCCGTGGTGCGACGCTCCGCACGACGAGTCACGGCGTTGTCCGTGGCTCCCGTGATCGCGGCGATGATCTCTTCGTGGCTGGTGCTCTTCACGGGGAAGGAACCGTTGTTCTTGCCCAGGCGCAGGACGGCGACGGTGTCCGCGACAGCCTTCACGTCCGCCATGTTGTGGCTGATGAGGATGACGCCGAGGTTGCGCTCACGCAGCCGCTCGACCAGGTCGAGGACCTGCGCGGTCTGCTCGACACCGAGCGCGGCGGTCGGCTCGTCGAGGATGACGACCTTCGGGTCACCGATCAGGGCGCGGGCGATGGCGACGACCTGGCGCTGACCGCCGGAGAGGCTCGCGATCGGGATGCGCACGCTGGGGATGCGGATCGAGAGCGTGCTCAGCAGCTCACGGGCCTGCTTCTCCATCGACACCTCGTCGATGACTCCCCGGTGCAGCAGCTCGCGACCGAGGAAGAGGTTGCCGACCACGTCGAGGTTGTCGCACAGCGCGAGGTCCTGGTAGACCGTCGCGACGCCGAGTCCCTGGGCGTCGTGCGGCTTGTTGATGCTGACCGGCTTGCCCTCCCACTCGATGACGCCCTCATCGATGGGGTGGACACCGGCGATCGTCTTGACCAGGGTCGACTTTCCTGCGCCGTTGTCGCCCACCAGGGCGACCACTTCTCCGGCGTGGACCTCCAGCTCGACGTCGGTGAGGGCCTGGACCGCACCGAATCGCTTGGAGACTCCGCGCAACGCCAGCACGGGCGTAGCGGACACGTGAACCATCTCCTTCGCCGCCTGACCGGCGGGGATGCCGCGCTTGGACAGGCGCGGAGGGACGTGCACAAAGCACGAGGTTTACAAGATGAACATGCGCGAATCCGCTGCCCTTGGCAACGGTTCCGTCCGACGCCCGTCCCGGCAGCGGGGTATGTAGGCCGGGGCGGGCGTCGGAGGGGTTCGCGGGACCGCCGTGGGCGGTCGGGGCCCGGTGAGGCTCGTACGCGCCTCACCGGGCATGGGCCGAGTGATTACTCGAGGCCGGCGGCCTTGCAGGCCTTCGCGAACTCGGCGGTGCAGATGTCCTGGACGGTGTACAGCTTGTCCTTGATCACCGTGTCCTTGATGTTGGCCTTGGTGACCGACACCGGGGTCAGCAGCTGCGAGGGCACCTTGTCGCCGGAGCCGCTGGTCAGCTCCTGGTTGGCGAGGGACTTGATGTCCTTGCCCTGCAGCAGGTTGACCGCGAGCTGGGCAGCGGCGTCCGCCTCCGGCTTGAAGGCCTTGTAGACGGTGGAGGACTGGGTGCCGGCGACGATGCGCTGGATGCCCGCGAGCTCCGCGTCCTGACCGGTCAGCGGGATGCCGCTGATGCCGGCGCCCTTCAGCGTGGTGGCGATGCCGCCGGCCATGCCGTCGTTGGCGGCGTAGACGCCCGCGATCTTCTTGGCGCCCAGCTGGGTGATGGCCGCCTTCATCTTCTGCGCGGCGACGGTGTCCTTCCAGAGGCCGGACTGCTCGTAGGCGATGTCGACCTTGCCGTCGAGGATGTTGTGGGCACCCTTCTTGAACTGACCGGCGTTCGGGTCGGCGTCGTCACCGTTGATCATGACGACCTTCGACTTCTTGTCGGCCTTGGAGCCGAGCGAGTCGAGCAGCGCCTGACCCTGGAGCTCGCCGACCTTGACGTTGTCGAAGGAGACGTACGCGGAGACCGGGCCCTGGGCGAGGCGGTCGTACGCGACGACCTTGATGCCCTTGTCGACGGCGGTCTGGATGGAGGACTTGATGGCGGCCGAGTCCTGGGCGCTGATCACGAGGACCTTGACGCCCTTGGTGATCATGCTGCTGACCTGCTGGGCCTGCTTGGCCGCGTCACCGGCGGCGTTCGCGTACTCGACCTTGCAGTCCGAGCACAGCTCCTTGACCTTCGCCTCGAAGAGCGGGTGGTCGAACTTCTCGTAGCGAGCGGTCACGCTGTCGGGGAGCAGCAGACCGATGGTCTTGCTGCCGGAGGAGCTGTTGCTGCTCGACGAGTCGTCCTTCTTGTCGCCGGCCTTGCCACACGCGGCCATGGACAGTGCCATCGAAACCGCGGCCGTACCGATGACGACTCTGCGCATCGTTGCGTTCATTTGGGGGTGCCTCCCTGACAGGGCCGCAACGCTGCGGCCGAGGTGGCTCGAAGTCAACTCGGCCGCAAGTTCGACGTCAAGAAGTAAATACTTAACGAGATGGCAACGGCGTCATGCGTTCTCTAAGTGAAGGCAGGTGCCGCGGCAGCCAGAGTACCGTCCAAAAGGGTCGAATCGCCCATCTCGCTGAGGGCGAGGGCAAGCGCGCCGAGCACCTCCGCACGGCCCCCGAGTGCCCCTGGGAGCACGGAGAGCTGGCGGGCGGCACTGGGGATCGCATAGCGGCTCACGGACTCCCTGATGGGCCCCAGAACCAGCTCTCCGGCCTCCGCGAGATCACCGCCGAGGACCACCCGGCTCGGGTTCAGGAGATTGCAGAGATTGGCCACTCCACTGCCGATGTGGCGGCCGACGTCGGCGATCACCCGACGGCAGCCCGGATCACCGTCCCTGGCCAGCCGTACGACGCCTTCCATGGTCAGGTCGGTGCCATGACTGGACTGGAGCAACGGGAGCACGTAGCGCGCGGCCGCGAACGTCTCCAGGCAGCCGCGGTTGCCACAGCGGCAGACCGGGCCGGACTCGTCCAGCGTAATATGCCCGATTTCACCCGCCGTACCGCCGGGCCCGCGATAGATCTTCCCCTCGATCACCAGGCCGGCGCCGACACCGCTCGCGACCTTGATGTAAGCAAGATCACGGACCCCCCGGCCGCTGCCCCAGACCAGCTCGCCCAGGGCGCCCAGGTTGGCGTCGTTGTCCACGTGCACCGGCACCCCGAGCCGCCCCTGCAGCTCCTCGGCGGGTCTGGTGCCGCTCCAGCCCGGCAGGATCGCGGACGAGCCGAGCGTGCCGGACTCCAGATCGATCGGGCCGGGTACGCCGAGACCCACGCCGGCGATCTTGGAGCGATCCACTCCCGTTGCCCCGATCAGGCGGTTGACCAGCTGTTCCGCCCGGTCGAAGCCCTGTGCCGCGGAGGCGTCCACATCCAGTGGCTCGGACTCCTCGGCAAGCACCTGATGGGCCAGATTGCCGACCGCGACCCGTAGATGGGTATGGCCGAAATCGACACCGATCACTATCCCCGCGTCCCCGCTCAGAGAGACGCTGCGTGCCCTGCGGCCCCCCGCCGACGTGGGCGTGACCTCGACCGTTCCGCCGTCCTTCAGCTCCCGCACGATGTTGGAGACGGTCGCTGCGGACAAACCCGTGGTCCTTGCGATCTCCGCCTGCGTGAGCGAACCGGCGAGTCGTACGGCGCGCACGACCCTCTCCAGGTTGGCTCGGTGCAGTGATGACTGCGACCCCGGAGTCTCCACGACGACCTCCTGCGCGCGGGACCGCTTCGGCGAGGCCCCGTCTATGTCCAACTAGTGAACTCTAAGCTGAGCCGTTCGGGTCGGCTCCCGTCAAGAGGTTGAACTGTTTCCGGGGTCTTGCCCACACGACCGCGCGCCGCCCCCGAACCCGGGAACGGCGCGCGTACGGACTGTTTCGGAGCGCTACGCCGAGCCCTCCGAACAGGCATTACTTCAGGGTCGCCGAGGTCAGTCCGGCCTGCACCTGACGCTGGAAGGACAGATACACGACCAGCATCGGGATCATCGCGATGGTGACGCCCGCGAAGAGAACGGGCAGGTCAGAGGCGTATCCCTGCTGTTGCTGCAGCTGGATGAGGCCCTGGGTGAGGACATAGCGCTCGGGGTCCGAGCCGCTCTGCGGCTGCATGAGGACCGTCGGCAGGATGAACTGGTTCCACTGGCCCAAAGTGTTGAAGATCCCAACGCTGATCAGGCCAGGCTTCGCCATCGGAAGCATCACCTGGAAGAAGGTCCGGGTGTGCGAGGCACCGTCCAGGATCGCCGCCTCGAAGACCGCCGTGGGCAGGGTCCGGAAGAAGGCGTGCATGAAGAACACCGTGAACGGCATCGAGTAGGCGATGTAGACCAGGATCAGACCCTGGTAGGTGTTCAGCATGTCCAGCCGTTTGACCATGAAGAACAGCGGGACCAGGGCCAGGAACACCGGGAACATCGCGCCGGCGACGAAGAAGTAGTAGAGGAGCCGGTTGCCCCAGAACTGGTAGCGGGCCAGGACGTACGCGGCCATCGAGCCGAAGAGCATCGTCAGCGGCACGCTGAACACCAGCACGATGACGGTGTTCAGGAAGTAGTCGCCGATGCCCTTGTTCCAGGCCCGGTGGAAGACGTCGAAGGACCAGTTGTGCGGCCAGCCGAAGGCCGAGCCGCCGATCTGGGCGTCGGTCTTGAAGGAGCTGAGCACCAGCCACAGCAGCGGCAGCACGATCAGCAGGGCCCACAGGGCGAGGAAGCCGTGCGAGAAGACGTTCAGGACGATGCCCTCGCCGCGCTGCTCGCCGGGGCGTTCGGAAACCTTGTCGGCGAACCGCTCGGCGGGAACGGCCTCGGTCTCCTTCGAAGGTGCGCTCATGTCGTCGTATCTCCCGCTCAGAACTCGACGCGCTCGCGGCGGGTGGCGCGCAGCATGACCACGGACAGGACCAGGGTGAGCACCAGCATGACCACGCCCATGGCGCAGGCGTAGCCGCTCTTCCCGAAGTATTGGAAGTTGCGCATCATCACCGTCGACATCACGTCGCTGTGGTGATCGGGGCCGCCGCCGTACGCGCCCATGTTCTGGGTCATGGAGGAAACCAGGACGAACATGTCCATCGCGACGATGCCCAGATAGACCCACGCGGTCTGCACGGTGTCCCACAGCAGGGGCAGGGTGATGCGGAAGAAGGACTGGTTGCGGCCCGCGCCGTCGATGAGGGCGGCCTCGTAGATGTCCTTCGGAATGGACTGCATGGCGGCCGAGAACAGCACCAGGTAGAAGCCGACGCCGTGCCAGACCACGGCGGCGATCAGCATCCACAGCACCAGGTTGGGCTCGTTGAGCCATTCCACGGGATTGTCGGTGTCGACCAGTCCGAGTTTGATCAGGAAGCCGTTGAGAAGGCCGCCGCCGTCACTGCGGTACACCGCGTTGAAGAGCACCGCGACGATCGCCAGCGACAGCACCTGCGGGAAGAAGTAGACGATTTTGTAGAACCGGGACCCTGCGACGCCCTGCACTCCGCCCGCCCTGCTGCGGCCGCCCGCGTTCACCATGAAGGCGAAGAACAGGGCGAGCAGGATGGTGATCACCGGGATGAAGATCAGGAACAGGATGTTGTGCCAGATGGCCTGCATGAAGACGTCGTCCTGGAACAGCGCCTTGTAGTTGTCCAGTCCGACGAACTTGAAGGTCTGCGACTGGCCCTTCCAGTCGGTCAGCGAATAGCCGAACGTCTGGATGTACGGCCAGATCACGAAGATCACATAAAGCGCCACGGGCACGAAGAGAAATCCCGCGACGAATCTGTACTGCCCTTTGCGCATTGGCCTTCCTGCTCCTGGTGTCCTCCCCCGGGCCGGATCGCTCCGGCCCGGGATACGGCGTGCGGTCAGTCCCGGTGGTTCTTCTTGGAGGCCGGGTCCTTCGCCTGCTTGTCGACCGCGGCCTGGCACCGCTTCAGCCACTCCTTCGGCTGGATGCGCTTGGCCATCAACTCGTTGGACGCGGCCTCGATGGCGGCGCCCATCTCGCTGTACCACTCCGTGTAGAGGTAACGGAAGGTGTTGTCACCGGCCGCCTTGGACGCCTCGACCGTGGACTGGGTGCCCGGCCGGAGCTTGACGCTGGGGTCGACGCCGTCCTTGAGGATGGTGAGCGAGTTGGCCTCCTTGGCGAACAGCGTCGACCACTCCTTGGAGAGCATGCGCCGCATGAACTCCTTCGCCCCGGCCAGGTTCTTGGCCTTCGCCGGGATGATGAAGGGCTCGCCGGAGCCGGCCCGGATCGCCTCGAACGGCAGCTTGCTGCCGGGCAGCAGCGGCATCGGCATGAACTTCATGTCGAAGTCCGCAGGCGTCTGCTTGAGCTGCTCGTTCTCCAGCCAGGAGCCGCAGGTGATGAAGGCGGCCTTGTACTGGTTCCAGCGGGTCTGGGACTCGGTGTGGGTCAGGCCGTTGGTGCCGGGCATCAGCAGGCCCTTTTCGACGACCTCATAGATCGCCTCGACACCGGCCTGCGCCGCGTCCGAGCCGACGAACGCCTTGGGGTCGAGGTTGTCGATCGCCTTCATCGCGTCCAGACCACCGGTCTTGGCGATCAGGTCCATGATGGCGACGTTGATGTAGTACGGGTACTTGCCCTGGTGGGCCAGGCCGCCGATGCCCTGCTTCTTGGCGTCCTGGCAGATGGTGAGGAAGTCCGCCCAGGTCTTGGGCTCCTCCCAGCCCTTCTCCTTGAAGAGCTTGCCGGAGTACCACAGACCCCACACGGTGTAGATGTAGTTGAGGGCGACGATCTTGCCCTCCTGCATGCCCGCGTCCAGGGTGCCGGGGATGATCATGTCCCGGACCTTCTTGCCCGGGTCGTCGACCGACGGCGCGTCGAGCACCGAGGCGAGGTCGAGCAGCTGGCCGTTCTTGTAGAGAACGTCGACCTTGATCTGCTGGGCGCCGGAGTCGTCCACGATGTCCGGCGGGTTGCCGGCGTTGAAGCGCGGCTGGAGCTTGCCCGTGATCTCCTGGGTGCCGGTATGGGTGGAGGTGATGCCGAGCTTCTTCTGGTAGTCCGCCTCCCACGCCTTGGCGTAGTCGTCGCCGTAACCACCCTTGAAGATGACGACGTCGAGCTTGCCGCCCTTCTTCACGCCGAACGGGTTCGACTTGGACGTCTTGCCCTGGTCGCCGCTGTCGTTGGAGCTGTCGCCGCCGCCGCTCGCGCAGGCGGACAGGAAGCCTGCCGTCGGAATGGTGAGCAGACCGAGTGCGGCGGACCGCTTGATCAGATCACGGCGGCCCACACCCTCGGCACCGTGGTTCGCTGCGGATTGGGATCCCATGCTCAAGTCCTCGCCTTCTCCAGGACTCAGGCGGTGAACCGGATCCTCCCCGGCACCGCGGTCGGGTAGCGCTGGGTCATGCAGGAAACGCCGACAGGTATAGTCCACTTCCGGCCGACGGAGCAAGATCGAACGCAAGGTTGGCCATGGGTCTTTTCCGAGTTGAGACCTCACGGAAATATGAGCCGCCTGTGACCGCACTGCCGGAAAAGTCCGCGACATAGGTCCCTGAATGCCACACCCAACACCCTTGACACCAAGGGCCACTTGGCCACCTACTGGATCCTGCGCACGAAGCTGACAACGTTGTCTGAAGTCCGCGCAGGGAGGGAACCCGTTTTGTTGCAGCGGAGAACTCGGCACAGATTCGGTACGGCGGCCGTGCTCACGGCCGCCTTCGTCATGGCGGTGGCCTCGCAGGGAGCCGCGGTCGCCCGGCCGGCGCAGGCGCCCGCCCAGGCAGCCGCCACCGACCGGGAGTTCGCATCCTCGTTCGAGGCTGACGACCCGGCGCCGGACTGGCTGAACACCGTCGATACGGGGCCGGACGGGAGCAAGCGTGCCTCGGGCGTCGACGGCGGCTACAGCACCGGCATCCCGGGCAATGTGACCGACCATGTCACCGATGTACGGGCGAGCGCCGAGAACACGGGCGCGGGCGAGGTGAAGGAGAACCTCGTCGACGGCGAACCGGGCACGAAATGGCTGGCCTTCGAGCCCACCGGCTGGGTCGAGTTCGACCTGGACAAACCCATCAAACTCATGACGTACGCCCTCACGTCGGCCAATGACTACGACGAGCGCGACCCGAAGGACTGGACCCTTCAGGGCTCCACGGACGGCAAGGACTGGGAGACCGTCGACACCCGCACCGGCGAGACCTTCTCCGAGCGGTTCCAGACCAAGTCGTACGACCTCGCCCAGCCGGCCGAGTACCGGCACTTCCGCCTCGACATCACGAAGAACAACGGCGCCTCCGGCATCGTGCAGCTCGCCGATGTCCAGTTCTCGACGGGCGGCGGCGGAGGCCCGGTCCCGCAGGACATGCTCTCCCTGGTCGATCGCGGCCCGAGCGGCTCGCCGACCGCCAAGGCCCGCGCGGGCTTCACCGGCACCCGGGCCCTGCGCTACGCCGGTCGGCACACGGCGGCCGGCCGGGGGTACTCGTACAACAGGGTCTTCGACGTGAACGTCACGGTCGGCCGGGACACACAGCTGGCGTACCGGATCTTCCCGTCGATGGCCGACGGCGACCGTGACTACGACGCCACGAACGTCTCCGTCGACCTGGCCTTCACCGACGGCACCTATCTGAGCGACCTCGGCGCGACCGACCAGCACGGCTTCCCGCTCTCGCCGCGGGGCCAGGGCGCGGCCAAGGCGCTGTACGTCAACCAGTGGAACAACGTGGCCTCACGCATCGGCTCGGTCGCCGCGGGCAGGACGGTCGACCGGATCCTGCTGGCCTACGACTCCCCGAGCGGTCCCGCCAAGTTCCGCGGCTGGATAGACGACGTGGCGATCCGGCCGGCCGCCCCGGAGCCGCCCAGGGCGCACCTGTCCGACTATGCGCTGACCACCCGCGGCACCAACTCCAGCGGCAGCTTCTCGCGCGGCAACAACTTCCCGGCGACCGCCCTGCCGCACGGCTTCAACTTCTGGACGCCGGCGACCAACGCGTCCTCGCTGAGCTGGCTCTACGAGTACGCGCGCGCCAACAACGACGCCAACCTGCCGACCATCCAGGCGTTCAGCGCCAGTCATGAACCCAGCCCCTGGATGGGCGACCGGCAGACCTTCCAGCTGATGCCGTCGGCCGCCGCCGGCGCCCCGGACACCGACCGCACGGCACGGGCGCTGGCCTTCCGGCACGAGAACGAGACGGCACGGCCGTACTACTACGGCGTACGGTTCGAGAACGGGCTCAAGGCCGAGATGACCCCGACCGACCACGCGGCCGCGCTGCGGTTCACCTACCCCGGCGACGACGCGAGCGTGCTCTTCGACAATGTCACCGAGCAGGCGGGCCTCACCCTGGACGAGGACCACGGGATCGTCACCGGCTACTCCGACGTGAAGTCGGGCCTGTCCACGGGCGCGACCCGGCTCTTCGTGTACGGGCAGTTCGACAAGCCGGTGACGGACGGCGGCTCCAGCGGTGTCAAGGGCTATCTGAGGTTCGACGCGGGCGCGGACCGCACTGTCACCCTGCGCCTGGCGACCTCGCTGATCAGCATCGACCAGGCGCAGGACAATCTGCGCCAGGAGATCCCCGACGGCACCCCCTTCGACACGGTGAAGGCACGCGCCCAGCGGACCTGGGACCGGCTGCTCGGCAAGGTCGAGGTCGAGGGCGCCACCGCGGACCAGCTGACCACGCTGTACTCCAGCATGTACCGGCTGTATCTGTACCCCAACTCCGGCTTCGAGAAGGTGGCCGGCAAGGACCAGTACGCCTCCCCGTTCTCCCCCATGCCGGGGCCGGACACGCCGACCCGCACCGGCGCCAAGATCGTGGACGGCCGGGTGTACGTCAACAACGGCTTCTGGGATACCTATCGGACGACCTGGCCGGCCTATTCTCTTCTGACGCCCAGTCAGGCGGGCGACATGGTCGACGGGTTCGTGCAGCAGTACAAGGACGGCGGCTGGACCTCCCGCTGGTCCTCCCCCGGCTACGCCGACCTGATGACCGGCACCTCCTCCGACGTCGCCTTCGCGGACGCATACGTCAAGGGCGTCCGCTTCGACGCGAAGGCGGCGTACGACGCGGCCCTGAAGAACGCCACCGTCGTCCCGCCGGCCTCGGGCGTGGGCCGCAAGGGCATGAGCACCTCGCCCTTCCTCGGCTACACCAGCACCGACACGCACGAGGGCCTGTCGTGGGCGATGGAGGGCTACGTCAACGACTACGGCATCGCCAAGATGGGCGAGGCCCTCTACCGGAGGACGGGCGCGAAGCACTACAAGGACGAGTCCGCGTACTTCCTCAACCGCGCCCAGGACTACGTCAACCTCTTCGACTCCAAGGCGGGCTTCTTCCAGGGCCGCGACGCCAAGGGCGACTGGCGCCTGGACTCGTCCAAGTACGACCCGCGCGTGTGGGGCTACGACTACACCGAGACCAACGGCTGGGGCTACGCCTTCACCGCCCCGCAGGACAGCCGCGGCCTCGCCAACCTCTACGGCGGCCGCGGCGCCCTGGGCGACAAGCTCGACGAGTACTTCTCCACCCCGGAGACCGCCTCCCCCGACTTCGTCGGCTCCTACGGCGGCGTCATCCACGAGATGACCGAGGCACGGGACGTGCGGATGGGCATGTACGGCCACTCCAACCAGGTCGCGCACCACGTGATCTACATGTACGACGCGGCCGGCCGGCCCTGGAAGGCCCAGCGGTACGTCCGCGAGGCGCTCTCCCGCCTCTACACGGGCAGCGAGATCGGACAGGGCTACCACGGCGACGAGGACAACGGCGAGCAGTCGGCCTGGTACCTCTTCTCCTCGCTCGGCCTCTACCCGCTGGTCATGGGCAGCGGTGAGTACGCCATCGGCTCCCCGCTGTTCACAAAGGCGACCGTGCACCTGGAGAACGGCCAGGACCTGGTGATCAGGGCACCGAGGAACAGCGCCAAGAACGTGTACGTACAGGGTCTTACCGTCAACGGCCATCCCTGGACGTCGACTTCGCTCCCCCACTCGCTGCTCGCCAAGGGCGGGGTGCTGGACTTCCACATGGGCTCCAAGTCCTCGACCTGGGGCACCGGCAAGAACGCGGCCCCGGTCTCCATCACCCGGAACGACGAGGTGCCCACGCCGCGCGCGGACGTGCTGAAGGGTGACGGCGCCCTGTTCGACAACACGTCGGCGACGGACGCCACGGTCACCTCGGCGGACCTGCCGGTGGGCGGCGCCGCCAAGGCCGTCCAGTACACGCTGACGTCCTCCGCGGACCGCGCCAAGGCGCCGACCGGCTGGACGCTGCAGGGCTCGGCGGACGGCACGACCTGGCAGACCCTGGACCGGCGCACCGGAGAATCGTTCGCCTGGGACCGGCAGACCCGGGCCTTCACGATCACCACACCGGGCTCGTACGCCAAGTACCGCCTGGTCCTCGACGGCGAGGCGACGCTGGCGGAGGTGGAGCTGCTGGCCTGACCCAACCCACGGTGAGACAGCCGGCCCGTGCAGGAGACGCAGGAAGCCCACCGGCTCCTCGCTGCATGGGCCGCTGGTCGTCCGCGGGCCGGACGAGGGCTACGGGTGGTGCCCCGCCGGAGTTCGGCAGCGACCTGCCGTTCCCCAAGCCCGATGAGGTCCGGGCCGTCGTGCTGTGCGAAGGGGCCGCCCCCGGAAGAACCGGGGGCGGCCTCTTGCGCCCGGGGTGACGGCAGGATGCTCAGCCCACCGCGAGCGTGAACACGTGCAGATCCGTGTCGTCCGGGAGTTTCACGCTCCTGATGGTCTTCCCGGACGGCGCCTCGAACGGCTTCGTCGCGAAGACGTAGGTCGCCACCGGGTCCTTGTCCGCGCCCGCGACATTGCGGTACGCGCTCTTGGCGACGACCTCGTTGCCGTACTGGACGGTTCCGCCGCCTCCGCCGACGGTCCAGTCGGTGAAGGAGAGGTCGACCGCGTCGGTGGTGCCGTCGGTGTAGGTGACGGTCGCCTTCGTCTGCTGGTTTCCGTTGACCCCGCTGCCGATGAAGGACAACTTGGCGGCCGGGGTGGGCAGTTCAACGGTCTGACCGGCCGCTGCGGCGTTGTCCGGGCGGCCCGTGGGCGAGCTCGGCCAGATGAAGGTGAGTCCGTCCACCGTGCCCTGCCTGCCGGGGATCAGACCCGCCGCCGCGAGCGCCTGACGGGAGTAGCTCCAGCCGCCGCCGTCGAAGTCGGCCTCGTCGTGGTCGCCCTCGTCGTCCGAAACGCCGGTGCTGTTGTAGGCGGCGAGGAGGGTGCCGGGGGCGGCCACGGTCAGGGCGACCGGCTGCTCGTACGAGGTGTCGCCCGAGGTCACGGTGACCTTGACGGAGTAGAAGCCCTGGCGGGCGCCGTCGGCCGCGGAGAGGGTGATCTCCTGCGAGCCGTCGGTGACCGTGCCGTCGGCGGGTGCGGCCGTGACACCGTCCGGGGTCTCGACGCGGAAGCGGACCTCGGGGCCGGCGCCGCCGCTCAGCGACAGGGCGCGGATGCCGAGCTCGGTGCTGCCGCCGGGCGCGACGGTCGCCGCGGTCGGGCCGACGCCGATCTGGTAAGGCTGCTCGCCCTCCCGGAAGGACGGGGGCGGGGCGGAGGTGCCCCAAGACCGGTTCGGGGTGGCGGAGAGCGTGTAGTCCAGACGGCCGCCGTCACGCACGAAGGAGTCCGGAAGCCAAGGCTGGTCACTGGTACGGCCGTTGACCTTCAGGGACTGGACGTAGGGGGCGTCGGCGCCCGCTCCCCTCGCGCGGATCGAGATGTCGTTCCCCTGCGGACGGCCGATCTCGATGCGCTCGAACAGCGGTGACGCGAGGACGAGTTCGGCGCGGGAGGGGACCTGGGGGTACATGCCGAGCGCGGAGAAGACGTACCAGGACGACATGGCGCCGAGGTCGTCGTTGCCGGGGATGCCGCCGGGCCGCGTCGACCAGAGCTGCTTCATCGCCGCGCGGACCGTTTCCTGCGTCTTGTACGCAGCAC
The DNA here is from genome assembly GCF_032656585.1 of Streptomyces herbicida. Classification (NCBI taxonomy): domain Bacteria; kingdom Bacillati; phylum Actinomycetota; class Actinomycetes; order Kitasatosporales; family Streptomycetaceae; genus Streptomyces; species Streptomyces herbicida. The sequence goes on along the minus strand of NZ_JAUYWJ010000007.1, from coordinate 83,805 downwards.
CCGCGTAGTCGTACAGGTAGGGGACGTTGAGGGAGGGCTCGTTGTCCAGCTCGGACTTGGCGCCACCGCTGCCGGTGAAGGCCCAGCTGCCGTCCGCGTTGTGGAAGAAGTCGTCGAGCCGGGCCAGCGCCTTGTCCGTGCCGCCCATCGCCGCGAACAGGCCGGCCGGGTTGTGCTGGACCATCCAGGTGTACTGGGCGGCCGTGCCCTCGACGAACCCGTTGCCGGTGTCCGGGGTGAAGCCGGTGACCCAGCTGCCGTCGGCCTTGCGGTTGGCGATGTATCCGCCCGTGGAGTCCGCGGCGATGTTGAAGTTGTTCTGCCACCACTGGGCGCGCCGGGCGAAGGCCGCCGCCGTGTCCTTCTCCCCCGCCGCCGCGGCGAGCCGGGAGAGTGAGAAGTCGGCGGTGGACATCTCCAGGGTCTCGGCCGCGCCGCCCCAGGCGTTGGACACGGACGGCATGTAGTGGTGGGCCAAGTACTTGTCCAGGGACGGGCGTTGGCCGACCGACAGCACCGGCTTGCCCGCGGCCGACAGGTCCTTGTCGGTCGGTACGGTCGCCGCCTTCACCAGCGAGTCCAGCGCGCCGCGCAGGTCGAAGCGGGTGCCGCCGAACGCGTGGATACCGGCCAGGGCGGTGGGCGACGGGTCGCCGTTCATGACGTGCGTGCCGCTCGCGCCGTGCAGCCAGCGGTCCCAGATGCCGCCGTTCTGCCGGGCGAGTTCGTACAGCGACTGGGCGATGTCGGAGCCGGTGCGCGGATCGAGGAGGGTGAGCAGCTGCACCTGGTCGCGGTAGACGTCCCAGCCGGAGAAGGTGCCGTACTGGGCCCGGTGACCGCCGCCCACCCGGTGCACCCTGTCGTCGCTGCCCCGGTATCTGCGGTCGGCGTCGCTGATGACGTTCGGGTGCAGCAGGGAGTGGTAGAGGGCGGTGTAGAAGGTGGTGCGGTCCGTGTCCGTGCCGCCGCCGACCCGTACGGCGCCCAGCCGGTGCCGCCAGGCGTGCCGGGCCGCGGCCTGGACCGACTCGAAGGAGCGGTACGACGGGTTCTCGGCCGAGAGGTTCGCCTCGGCGCCGGCCTGACTCACGTACGAGATACCGACCTTGACGTTCACCGGGCCGGTTCCGGGCGCGAACTCGACGTACCCGCCCGCGCCCTTGCCCGCGACGGGCCGCCCGCCGCCGGCGAAGCCGCCCGTGCCGCCGGAGGCCGTCGTGGATCCCGGGTCGAGCCGGTCGTCCTGCCAGGTGCCGGTGGACTTGAAGGCTCGGTCGAAGCGGGCGGTGAAGTAGAGGGTGTAGTAGGCGCGTCGGCCCTCCGTGTCCAGATAGCCACAGAAGTCGCCGGAGGTGACGGAGCCGGAGACCGTTCGGGTCGCGGGGTCGATCGTGACCGTCGAACCGGCCGACCCCACTTCGGAGTTGGCGGTGCGGACGAGCAGCGAGGCCGGCTTGTCCGCCGGGAAGGTGAAGCGGGCCGAGCCGGTGCGGGCGGTCGCGGTGAGGTCGGCCGTGACGCCGGAGGCGAGGCCCACCTTGTAGTGGCCGGGTTCGGCGGTCTCGTCCGCATGGCTGAAGTCGGAGGCGTAGACGGCGTCCTTGGTATCGCTCGCCGGGGACGAGGTGACCTCGCCCACGTACGGGAAGAGCGGGATGTCTCCGCTGCCGCCCGCACAGCCCGTGCCGGACATATGGGTGAGGCTGAAGCCGCGGATGCGGGTGGCGTCGTACTGGTAACCGCCGGGTGCGGCGGTGCGGGTGGCGTCGCCTCGGGTGTTCTCGGGGCTCCAGGAGAGCATGCCGAACGGCACGACGGCACCCGGGAAGACATTGCCGCCGTTCTTGGTGCCGATCAGCGGATCGACGTATGCGGTGGGGTCCTTGACGAGATCGGGGGGATCGGCGGTCGCCGCCAGGGCGGGGGTGCCGCCGCCCACCGCGAGTACCGCGGCGAGCAGCAGTGACGTGGGACGGAAACGCATGACGCGGCCCCTCCTCCTTCGGACGGGTCGCGCATCACAGGTCGCACAAGCCGCAGGGACAGTAACGCGCGTCGGCAGTACCACGGAAGACCGCGCGCACTGGCGCCGACGCACTCCGGGACCACCCTGTCGGGTGACCCCAAGTCGCTTGACATCGTTGTCGGTTGGGGCGGTAGAGTCATGTACAGACCGAGTAGACAACGTTGTCGCACATCACGGCGTCGACACAAGCCACGCTCCACCCGGGCGGGCCGCACCCCCTCGCCCGCCCGGCTCGCGGACCCGGTGTGCACCGCCACCGGGTCCGCCCAGAGCGACCGTACGCTGCCAGACCAGTGAATGATGTGGGGCCGGTCCTCCACGTCGTACCAGGTGAGCGGTCGGTCGGGTCGTAGCCGTCCTTGGTGACGTGAACATGGGACCAACCCGGGCGCGCCACCCGGGCGTTGCAGAAGAAGTCGACTGTCGCGCCCGAGGTGAGGCGGGTGCGGGACCGGTTGCTCCGCGGCAGGTCGAATCGGGTGGAGTCGGGGTTGCCGCCGCTGCACGGCTCACCGTCCGTCCGACCTGCTGGGCCCCCTTGCGGGCGAAATCAGGAAGAACACCCTGCCGCGGGAAGTCGAGTGCGGTAGTCGCGGGCGCCCCGGGGACCGGGGACCGGCCAAGAGGGGACCAGTCGAGATTGCCGTAGGCATGACAGCTTTGATTGCCGTAGGCATGACAGCTCTTCCTTCATCATGCGGAACACTCGACGGCCGTGCCGAACATGCGCGGATGTGCACCGAAGGGCGCGTGGTAGCGGGCCGGGACGGCGGGTTCCGGTCCGCCGAATGGGAGCGCTCCCGCCCACTCCCTCGTGAAGCCGGCGCGGACTGAGACGGCTGTGAACGCCCGATGCCGCAAGGGCGGGTGACCTCCCGGGAGGCGGGGGGTTTCCGGCAAAAAAGGCCACTTTCTGTGGGAAAGGAGGCGGCAGCGCCGTCCGTGAAGATGCGGTGACTCTGTCCCTACATTGGGCCGGGCCATAGCCAGGGGGAATTGCCGGTGCTACAAATGTCGCATGGCGGACCGATTCGCCCGGTTTCGACGCTTCTCATGGCGCTCGCTTGCCGGCAAGAGCCCGCGAAGCGTCGCCGGGCAGGTCTTCGTACTGCAGGTGACGCTGGTCGCGTTGCTGGTGATCGGTGCCGTCTTCGCCCTCGTCCTGCAGTCGGAGCGGGACACGAGCACGGAGGCCAAGCGCCGCTCCGTGGCCGTTGCACAGACATTCGCGCACTCCCCGGGCGTCCTGGAGGCGCTGAAGACCAAGCAACCGTCGAAGGTGCTCCAGCCGCTGACCGAGGCGGGACGGAAGGCGGCGGGCGTCGACTTCATTGTGGTCATGGACACGAAAGGCATCCGTTACACCCACCCCATGCCGGGCCGGATCGGCCATCGGTTCGTGGGAAGGATCGAGCCGTCGCTGGAAGGCAAGGTCTACACCGAGAGCGTTCACGGCCCGCTGGGTCATGAGGTGCAGGCGACGGTGCCCATCGAGAACGCCGACGGCAAGGTGGTCGCCCTCGTGTCCGCGGGGATGAAGGTCAAGAACGTGACCAGCGAGGTGAACCGGCAGCTGCCGATCATCCTCGCCGCCGGAACCGGTGCGCTCGTGGTGGCGACCGGCGGTACGGCACTGGTGGGCCGGCGGCTGCAGCGGCAGACCCACAGCCTGGCCCCGGCCGAGATGACCCGCATGTACGAGCACCACGACACGGTGCTGCACTCCGTACGGGAAGGAGTGCTGATCGTCGGTGAGGACGGGCGGTTGCTCCTCGCCAACGACGAGGCGAGACGGCTCCTCGAGCTGGCCCCGGACGTGGAGGGGTGGCACGTGTGGGAGCTCTCCGACCTCGAGCCCGACATGGTGGACCTGCTCGTCTCGGGGCGCGAGGCCACCGACGAGGTGCACTTCGCCGGGGAGCGGCTGCTCGCGGTCAACCAGCGGCCCACGGACCGCGACGGCGGCCCCAGGGGAACCGTGGTGACGCTCCGCGACTCCACCGAGCTCCAGGCGGTGTCCGGCCGCGCGGAGCTCGCTCGTGAGCGGCTCAAGCTGCTGTACGACGCGGGACTCAGCATCGGCACCACGCTCGACGTGCTCCAGACCGCCGACGAGCTGGCGCAGGTCGCCGTCCCCCGCTTCGCCGACTTCGTCACCGTGGACCTGGCGGACGCCGTCATCCACGGAGAGGAACCCGCCCCCACGGCGACCGACATGCGACGGGTCGCCGTGTGCGGCATCCGGGAGGACCATCCGCTCTACGAAAAGGGCCGGCTGATCGACTTTCTGCCCTCCACCCCCCAGGCACGCGGCTATGGCACCGGCCGCTCCGAGCTGGTGACGGACCTGTCGGGCGCACCGGAGTGGCGCGCACAGGACCCGGAGCGCGCCCGGGAGATCGTCGCCTACGGCATCCACTCACTCATCGCCGCACCGATCCAGGCCCGCGGCGTCGTGCTGGGCATGGCCAACTTCTGGCGTTCCAAACGGCACGAACCCTTCGACGACGAGGAGCTGTCGCTCGCGGAGGAACTGGTCGCCCGCGCCGCGGTGAGCATCGACAACGCCCGCCGGTACACCCGCGAGCACGCCCTGGCGGTCACTCTCCAGCGCAGCCTGCTGCCGCGGGCCCTGCCCGAGCTGAGCGCCCTGCAGGTCGGCTACCGCTACATCCCCGCCCAGTCGGGCGTGAGCGGTGACTGGTTCGATGTGATCCCGCTGCCGGGGAACCGGGTGGCGCTGGCCGTCGGCGACGTCGTCGGGCACGGTCTGCACGCCGCCGCGACGATGGGCCGGCTGCGGACCGCGGTGCACAACTTCTCCACCCTGGACCTGCCGCCGGACGAGCTGCTGAGCCACCTGGACGACCTGGTCGGCCGCATCGACCAGGACGAGGCGTGCGCGGAGGCGTCCGAGGTGGTGGGCGCCACCTGCCTGTACGCGATCTACGACCCCGTGAGCCGCCGCTGCGCCATGGCACGCGCGGGACACCTGGAGCCGGCGCTGGTCCATCCCGACGGCAGCGTCACCTTCCCCGACCTGCCTGCCGGGCCCCCGCTCGGCCTGGGCGGCATGCCCTTCCAGACGGCCGAGGTGGACGTCGCGGAGGGCACCCAGCTGGTTCTGTACACCGATGGCCTCATCGAGGACCGTACGCGCGATCTGGACGTGGGCATGGAACTGCTGCGCCAGGCGCTGTCGGGCCACCCCGACCGTCCTCCCGACGAGAGCTGCCGGGCGGTGGTGGAGGAGCTGTTGCCCGGGCGGCCCAAGGACGACGTCGCCCTGCTCATCGCGCGCACCCGGGCACTTCCGTCCGACCAGGTCGCCGACTGGGACGTGCCGCGCGATCCGGCCGCCGTGTCGGGGATGCGCAGCGCCGTCTCCGCGAAGCTGGACGAGTGGGATCTGTCCGAGCTCGGCTTCGGCATGGAACTCGTTCTGAGCGAACTGATCACCAACGCCATCCGCTACGGCTCCGAGTTCATCCATGTACGCCTGATCCGGGACCGCACGCTGACCTGCGAGGTGTCCGACGGCAGCAGCACCTCGCCGCATCTGCGGTACGCCGCGACGACCGACGAGGGAGGCCGGGGCCTGTTCCTGGTCTCCCAGATGGCCGAGCGCTGGGGCACCCGGTACACCCCGCAGGGCAAGGTGATCTGGGCCGAACTGGTCCCGCCGGATCCCGACGAGGTCGGTCTGCCGGACTTCCCGGACGACCTCTTCCCGGACTGATCCACGCCTTCCCGGACTGCCCCACGGCCGGCCTGGCACTCGACGACCCGCACTGGACGCCCCGCACTACGGTGAACGCAACGAGCGCCCCTGTGCGCGCGGGGCGCAATTCTGCACGCCGCCAGGGGATTTCGTGCGCCGGTTGAGCCCCCTCGCATCCGCCGATCGAGGCGGAAGAACGCCTCTTCGGAGCACAGATGCCCGTACGTTCGTTGTCCCTTAAATGAGGACGGGCCCGCTCGGGGGCGACCGGTGCACACCACGACCCGTGAGCGATCAGGCTCAGGTCAATCAGCTCTATGCATTTTGCGCGAGGCATAATGGTCATGTCTAAGAGCTAGGAACTTTCTGTGCATGGCCGGTCGTTGCCAGGGTACGTGCACGGTCGAAGGAGCGACGATGACACCCCCCGTGGACCCGAGCCTCAACCGGCGGAAACTGCGCCTTGCCCTGCGGCAGGCTCGCGAGCACGCGGGGTTGAGCCAGCGTGAGGCCGCCGAGCGGGTGGAGTGGTCGCAGTCGAAACTCATCAGGGTCGAGACCGGCACCGTCAGTGTGTCCGTCAGCGACCTGCGTGCGCTGATGACGCTGTACGAGATCACCGACCCGGACCGGGTGCATGAGCTGGAGGAGGCGGCCCGCGGCAGCAAGGGGCCCAGCTGGTGGTCGCGGCACCACGAGGTCGTGACCCCGCAGTTCGCCCAGTACCTGGGCTACGAGAGCGCTGCCACGTCCCTGAACACGTACCATCCCATCGTCGTCCCGGGACACCTGCAGACGCGTGGGTACGCCGAAGCGCTCCTCGCTCCCCGCGGTCTGACCCCGGAGCGGGCCGAGCGGGTGGTGGACCTCAGGATGGAACGGCAGAAGAGGATGTTCGACGGCGACGAGGGGCCCACCACCACCTTCGTACTGGACGAGGCCGCCGTGCGGCGGCAGATCGGCGGGAAGGAGGTGCTCGCCGAACAGTTGCAGCAGTTGCTCGACTTCGGCGAGCGCCGGCGCGTCACGATCCGCGTCCTGCCCTTCGGTGCCGGGGCGCACTACAGCACCCTGGGCAGTTTCGTCCTGCTGGGCTTTCCGGACGACGACGATCTGCTCTACCTGGAGCACGCCGCGGGCAGCATGACCGGCGGCGAGGACCTGGAGCTGCTGGCGCGTTACCAGGAGTGCTTTCAAACGATCACGGATCTGGCACTCGGCGACACCGAGTCTCTCGACCTGATCGATCACATCAAGCAAGACCTCGGGGCCCGCTAGAGAGCTGCGGCGCCCATGGCTGGTTGAGCCAGGGGGAGGACCGACGTGGTCTTCAGGTCGATATGGCAGGCCCTGCAGGACTGGGCCAATACACAACTCGGGGCAGGACAGACCGGCCTGTCCGACGAGGAGCTCAAAGCTGGGGCGATCCAGGACGACAAGCAGACGGACAACCTGATCCGAATAGAGAACGAGCGCAGCAGGAATCAGTTCAAGCTGGTGGCGCTCGTCGGCTGCCTGCTGCTGGGCGCCTTTCTGGTGCTGGTCTCGGCCGCGCTCGTGGTCGTCCAGGCGGCCGCGGACCTGAAGCTCCCCTGGTCGCGGATCGTGACCATCGCGGGCACGTACATGGGCGCGCCCGCCCTCGCCGCGTTGACGGCCTGGTGGGCGAAGCGGGTACTGAAGCGCCGCGCGGCCGTCGGCACTACTCCGGCGAACCCGACCGCGAACCCTCCGGAAGGAGATCAGAATCAGATGGCGTCATAGTGGCGCACGCCGCACGCCACAGCCCCGCACCGACGGCCACCGCCACGGCCACGAGCACCCACAGAATCCGCTTGGCCATCACGTTGTCGACGAGCAGCGAAGCGAGAGCGGCGGACAGCGTCGCCGCCGCACCGACACCCAGGGAGAAGCTCACGGCTCCGGTCACACCACCGGACCGCTTCGGTATCTTCCCCCCGGAGCGCTCCACTGCAGATACCCCGGCACCCATTAAGGCCCCCTACCCTCCAGCCGATGGCTCGATAAAAACGTCACGGGCCGTGTAACTCGGCTTGCGCGACCGCACGGAGGAACTCCGTCCAGGCGGAGGCGGTGAAGCAGAGAGGGGAACGCGTGGGCCTCTTGGAGTCGCGGGTGAGCACTCGGCCCTCCCATGAGGCGACCTCCACGCACTCGTTCTCATTGCCGCACATGCTGCTCCTGCGCCAGAACAGTTGCCCCCCATGCACCACCTCAGCCCCCCTGCTCCCCCGATGCGCCTGGATGGTGCCCATCCAGGTTAGTGGACGGTTGTGCACTACCGCAGGCAAATGCCCCAACACGCGGGGCCACAGGAAACACACGCGGCACCCGAAAGACTACGCACAGCTACTACATTGCAAGGGTAGGCGAGTCGGGACTCCCGCAGCCATACCCGATCCAGTCGATATGCCATACGTATTTGAACGCCCCGACCGCTCGGCGAGAGAGTGACGCGGGGCCGTGATCCCGCGGCCGGTGCTCACCGCAGTGAGGCCCTGGACCGGCACGCCGACGCGTCCGCCCCCGAGCCGCCTGCCGACGGGAGCACGACCGTGAACTCCGTGCGCCCGGGCTCGCTCCGCACGTCGATACGACCCGCGTGCGCCGCCGTGACGGCCGCCGCGATCGCCAGCCCCAGCCCCGATCCGCCTTCCGTTGCCCCGGCCCGGGTGCGGGACGTGTCCGCCCTGGTGAACCGATCGAAGACGGACGGAACGAGTTCCGGCGGGATGCCGGGACCGTCGTCGCGGACGCGGATGAGGTGATGGGTGGGTGTGGACGCGACGGAGGCGGTCACCGTCGTGCCCACAGGCGTGTGCACACGCGCGTTGGCCAACAGGTTGGCCACCACCTGGTGGAGGCGGGCCTCGTCGCCCACGACCAGTGCGGGGCTGTCCGGGGAGAGGTCGAGTTGCCAGACATGGCCGGCGCCCGCGGCCCGCGCGTCCCATACCGCCTCGGCGACCAGGGCGGCGAGGTCCACCTCGGCGCTGTACGGCGGGCGGCCCTCGTCGAGGCGGGCGAGCAGCAGCAGGTCCTCGACCAGCTCCGTCATGCGCGCCGAATCGGCGAAGACCCGGCTCCAGGCGGGGTCGGGGGCGACACGGTTCATCAGCTCGGCGTACCCGGCGATGGAGGCGAGCGGGGTGCGCAGTTCGTGGCTCGCGTCGGCGATGAAGCGGCGCATGCGTTCCTCGCCGCGCCGGCGTTCGGCGAGCGAGGTCTCGACGTGGTCGATCATCCGGTTGAGGGCGGCACCGACCTGCCCGGCCTCGCTGCCGGGGTCGGTGTCGCGTCCGGGGACCCGGGGCAGCGCGCCGACGCAGCCGTGGCCGAGCGGTAGTACCCGGGAGACCTCGACGGCGTTGGCGGCGACCCGGGCGAGCGGGCGGAGCTGACGTCGGATGACGATCGCGCAGACGCCGCCGGCGAGGGCGAGTCCGGCGGCGCCGACGACCGCCTCGATCTCGACCAGTCTGCCGAGCGTGGCCCGGACGTCGTCCAGGGGCAGGCCGGTGAGGACGCGGATGCCGCTCGCGTCGAGGGCGGTGACCCGGTAGGTGCCGAGTCCGGGCAGCGTCCGGGTGTGCAGCGAGCCGTCGGGCCGGATGCCGTTGAGGACGCCGCGCTGGGCGGGGCCGAGGGTGCGTGGGGCCGCGTCCCGGGTGACGACCGCGGCGGAGACGATGTGCCCGGCGGCGTCGAGCCGGGCGGCGAGCAGGCCCTCGGTGTGGCCGCCCTCGCCGAGGAAGGCGAGGTCGGCGGGGGGTCCGGGGTGCAGCGCGGCGCCGCCCACGCTGCGTTCGGCGGCGTCGTTCACCCGGTCGTCCAGGTTGCCCATGAGACAGGCGCGCTGGGCGAGGACGGTGGTGAGGGCGAGCGCGGCGCACACGCACACGAGGGTGGCGGTGACGAGGACCAGCAGGCGTGTGCGCAGCGAGCGGGCCCACGGGCGGCGGCTCATGTACCGATCCTGTCCCGGTTCGCTGGGGGAAGCCTGTGTTCCGTCTGAGGGTGGGTGATGACCTTCATGACGGCCATCGCCCTACCCGGCCCGGACATGGCGAAGGGCCGCACCCCCGTCACCGGGGATGCGGCCCTGTACCGCCGTGCGCTGCCGCTTACTTGCGGATCAGGTTGCGCAGCACGTACTGCATGATGCCGCCGTTGCGGTAGTAGTCGGCCTCGCCGGGGGTGTCGATGCGGACGACCGCGTCGAACTCGACACCGGTGTCGGTGGTGACCTTGACCGTGCGCGGCGTGGTGCCGTTGTTGAGCTCCTCGACACCCGCGAAGGAGAAGGTCTCCTCGCCGGTCAGACCGAGGGACTCGGCCGAGGCGCCCTCCGGGAACTGCAGCGGCAGGACGCCCATGCCGATGAGGTTCGAGCGGTGGATGCGCTCGTACGACTCGGCGATGACGGCCTTGACGCCGAGCAGCGCGGTGCCCTTGGCGGCCCAGTCGCGGGACGAGCCGGAGCCGTACTCCTTGCCGGCCAGGACGACCAGCGGGATGCCCTGCTCGATGTAGTTGCGCGAGGCGTCGTAGATGAACGACACCGGCGCGTCCGCCTGGGTGAAGTCTCGGGTGTAGCCGCCCTCGGTGCCCGGCGCGATCTGGTTGCGCAGGCGGATGTTGGCGAACGTACCGCGGATCATGACCTCGTGGTTGCCACGGCGGGAGCCGTAGGAGTTGAAGTCACGACGCTCCACACCGTGCTCGGTGAGGTACTTGCCGGCCGGGGTGTCGGCCTTGATGGCGCCGGCCGGGGAGATGTGGTCGGTGGTGACCGAGTCGCCCAGCTTGGCGAGTACGCGGGCACCGGCGATATCGGTGACCGGGGCCGGCTCCATCTGCATGCCCTCGAAGTACGGGGGCTTGCGGACGTACGTCGACTCGGCGTCCCACTCGAAGGTGTTGCCGGTCGGGATCGGCAGGGACTGCCACTGAGCGTCGCCGGCGAAGACGTCCTGGTAGGACTTGTTGAACATGTCCTCGCCGATGGCGTTCGCCACGACGTCGTTGACCTCGGCCTCGGTCGGCCAGATGTCGGTCAGGTAGACCGGCTTGCCGTCCTGGTCGGTGCCGAGCGCGTCCTTGGTGATGTCCACCTTCATGGAACCCGCGAGGGCGTACGCGACGACCAGCGGCGGGGAGGCCAGGTAGTTCATCTTGACGTCGGGGTTGATACGGCCCTCGAAGTTCCGGTTGCCGGAGAGGACCGAGGTGACCGCGAGGTCGTGGTCGTTGACGGCCTTGGAGACCTCCTCCGGCAGCGGGCCGGAGTTGCCGATGCACGTGGTGCAGCCGTAACCGACCAGGTTGAAGCCGACCTTGTCGAGGTACGGCGTCAGACCCGCCTTGTCGAAGTAGTCCGTGACGACCTTCGAGCCCGGGGCGAGGGTGGTCTTGACCCACGGCTTGCGGGTCAGGCCCTTCTCGACCGCCTTCTTGGCCACCAGGGCGGCGGCGACCATGACGTACGGGTTCGAGGTGTTGGTGCAGGAGGTGATGGCCGCGACCGTCACCGCACCGTGGTCGATGGTGTAGGTCGTGCCGTCGGGGGCGGTGACCTGGACCGGGTTGGACGGCGCGCCGTTCGGGTGGATGGCCGGGGCGTCGGAGGCCGGGAAGGACTCCTCGCCCGCCTCGTCGGCGGTGGAGACGTAGTTCAGGACGTCGGTCTTGAACTGCTCGGCCGCGTTGGCGAGGACGATACGGTCCTGCGGGCGCTTCGGGCCGGCGATCGACGGGACGACCGTCGACAGGTCCAGCTCGAGCTTCTCGGAGAAGTCCGGCTCGGCCTGCGGGTCCAGCCAGAGGCCCTGCTCCTTGGCGTAGGCCTCGACGAGCGCGACCTGCTGGTCGGAGCGGCCGGTCAGGCGCAGGTAGTTCAGGGTCTCGCCGTCGATCGGGAAGATCGCGGCGGTGGAGCCGAACTCCGGCGACATGTTGCCGATGGTGGCGCGGTTGGCGAGCGAGGTCGCGGCCACGCCCTCGCCGTAGAACTCGACGAACTTGCCGACGACACCGTGCTTGCGGAGCATCTCGGTGATGGTCAGCACGAGGTCGGTGGCGGTGGTGCCGGGCTGGAGCTCACCGGTCAGCTTGAAGCCGACGACGCGCGGGATGAGCATGGAGACCGGCTGGCCGAGCATGGCGGCCTCGGCCTCGATGCCGCCGACGCCCCAGCCGAGGACGCCGAGGCCGTTGACCATGGTGGTGTGCGAGTCGGTGCCGACGAGGGTGTCGGGGTAGGCCTGGCCGCCTCGGACCATGACCGTGCGCGCCAGGTGCTCGATGTTCACCTGGTGGACGATGCCGGTGCCCGGGGGGACGACCTTGAACTCGTCGAAGGCGGTCTGACCCCAGCGCAGGAACTGGTAGCGCTCCTTGTTGCGGCCGTACTCCAGCTCGACGTTCTGCTTGAAGGCGTCGTTGGTGCCGAACTTGTCGGCGATGACGGAGTGGTCGATGACCAGCTCGGCCGGGGCCAGCGGGTTGATCTTCGCCGGGTCGCCGCCCAGCTCCTTCACGGCCTCACGCATGGTCGCGAGATCCACGACGCAGGGGACGCCGGTGAAGTCCTGCATGATCACGCGGGCCGGCGTGAACTGGATCTCCTGGCTGGGCTGGGCCTGCGAGTCCCAGCCGCCGAGAGCGCGGATGTGGTCGGCGGTGATGTTCGCGCCGTCCTCCGTGCGGAGCAGGTTCTCCAGCAGGACCTTGAGGCTGTACGGCAGCCGGGCCGAGCCCTCCACCTTGTCCAGCCGGAAGATCTCGTACGACTCGTCGCCCACCTGCAGCGTGCTGCGGGCGTCGAAGCTGTTCGCCGACACGACAGTCTCCTTCATTGATGTGCGCGTACTCACCACGATCCTGCCGCCACGGCATCTTGGCCGTTCCGCTAAGGTAAGGCTAAGTTAGGTAACCCTTACCGCCGGACTCGATGGCGGCGTGCAGCTGCGGTGCTCCTCGGCAGATATCTCGATGTCGAGATAACTCTAGTACACGGGGGCCGAATGGTCATGCCCGGACCGAATCCGCCGCCCCGATATTCAGTGGCGTGACCCACACAACACCCTGGGCGACGACGTCACGCATTACCAGGGGCACCGCCCGGAACCCGGAGTGCCCGACCTGCGCACCGAGTGCGGAATGTTCTTCGCAAATCAGTACGTAAGACTTTTGTGCGACATAACCTGATCAATCCCTCTCATCCAGAAGTACACTGACACCCCATCACCCGAATGGACCCCCCAACAGGCGCCATCTCATATCTGAGATAGCCTCAGCCTCATGGCAGACGACTACCTCGTACGCATCGGCAAGCTCATCCGTGACGCCCGGCAACACCGTGGCTGGACACAGGCGCAGCTCGCGGAAGCGCTCGGCACAAGTCAGAGCGCTGTCAATCGCATCGAGCGCGGCAACCAAAACATCAGCCTTGAGATGATCGCTCGAATCGGTGAAGCCCTGGACAGCGAGATCGTCTCGTTGGGCTACGCGGGTCCGATGCATCTGCGAGTGGTCGGCGGCCGCCGGCTGTCCGGGGCCATCGATGTGAAGACCAGCAAGAACGCCTGCGTGGCCCTGCTGTGCGCGACGCTGCTCAACAAGGGCCGCACGGTGCTGCGTCGGGTCGCCCGGATCGAGGAGGTGTACCGCCTGCTGGAGGTACTCAACTCGATCGGCGTGCGGACCCGCTGGATCAACGACGGGGTCGACCTGGAGATCGTGCCGCCGGCCGAGCTCGACATGGGCGCCATCGACTCCGACGCGGCCGTGCGCACGCGCTCCATCATCATGTTCCTCGGCCCGCTGCTGCACCGTATGGACCGGTTCAAACTGCCCTACGCCGGCGGCTGCGACCTCGGCACGCGGACCATCGAGCCGCACATGATCGCGCTGCGCCGCTTCGGGCTCGACATCGCCGCCACCGAGGGGCAGTACCACGCCCAGGTGGACCGTTCCGTACGGCCCGACCGGCCGATCGTGCTGACCGAGCGCGGCGACACCGTGACCGAGAACGCGCTGCTGGCCGCCGCACGGCACGACGGCGTCACCGTCATCCGCAACGCGTCCTCCAACTACATGGTCCAGGACCTCTGTTTCTTCCTCGAGGTGCTGGGCGTCAAGGTCGAGGGCATCGGCACGACGACCCTCACCGTGCACGGCGTGCCGGACATCGACGCCGACGTCGACTACTCCCCCTCGGAGGATCCGGTCGAGGCGATGAGCCTGCTGGCCGCCGCGGTCGTCACGGAGTCGGAGCTGACGGTGCGCCGGGTGCCCATCGAGTTCCTCGAGATCGAACTCGCGGTCCTGGAGGAGATGGGCCTCGACCACGATCGCACTCCGGAGTACGTCGCCGACAACGGCCGTACCCGTCTGGTGGACCTGACCGTGCGCCCCTCCAAGCTGGAGGCGCCGATCGACAAGATCCACCCGATGCCGTTCCCCGGCCTGAACATCGACAACGTCCCCTTCTTCGCGGCCATCGCCGCGGTGGCCCAGGGCAAGACCCTGATCCACGACTGGGTCTACGACAACCGGGCCATCTACCTGACGGACCTCAACCGGCTCGGCGGCCGTCTCCAGCTCCTGGACCCGCACCGTGTCCTCGTCGAGGGCCCGACGCGCTGGCGCGCCGCCGAGATGATGTGCCCGCCCGCGCTGCGGCCCGCCGTGGTCGTCCTGCTGGCGATGATGGCGGCCGAGGGCACCTCGGTGCTGCGCAACGTGTACGTCATCAACCGGGGTTACGAGGACCTCGCCGAGCGCCTCAACTCGATCGGGGCGCAGATCGAGATCTTCCGGGACATCTGAACGCCTTACCCAAAAGCCGCCGCCACACCCCTCCTGGCCTGCATGAACGTCAGGCAGGAGGGGGCGTGGCGGCGCCTCTGGCGCTTTTCTGGGACTTTGGGCCCATTGAACGGGCGGGTTGACGGCGGCGAGTGATTCTCCTCCCGGATCCGGAACCCTGACGCGTCGCCCACTTGAAGCGATCCTCATCATGCACAAGTCGGCCGGCTCGCACAGAGGGCTGCCTCATCGCCCCCGGCCGCTCGGCGCCGGCCGCTCGGCGCCGGCCTCGACGTCCTGCGGCCACCGGCCGAATGCCCGGGCCTTCGGGGTCCGGTATGGCGGGCATACGCCATGGCGCGCTCTCGCAACCTCAGATCATTGCCGCCGGTCATTCCGCGGGTTCACTCTTCTGGCATGCCCTTCGACGCCTCGAAGGGTTCCGATTCTCCATCGACAGAAGGGATTGGTTGTCATGACCGACGCCGACCTGAACAGCGCGCTCGAAGAGGTTCTCGCTTCTTTCGAGGCCGCTGACGAGAACCTGACCGAGCGTGAGTACGAGCTCGCTCGCGAGACCAAGGCCTGGTAACCGAAAAGGCCGATCCGGAAAGAATTCGGAACAGCGACAAAGGTGCGGCCCCCGGGCGACCGGGGCCGCCCTGTCCCGGAATTCGAGGAAACAGCGGGGTGTGCGCAGTGGTGAGTTCGAGGCTGGAAGCCGAGCCGGTCTCCTCATGGGGATCCCGGGGACCGTGGCAGGCCGAGGCGGGCCTGGCCTGGCGGCCTGACCATCGGCTTGTCGTATTGTGCTCGCGGCGGCACGGCACCGCCGACTGCCTGGCGTCGGCCGGGCTGGAACTGCCCGGCTTCCGCATCCGGATCAGCACCCCGCCGGCGGGGTTCGAGGACCTCGCGGGCACCGACGTCCTGTTGCGCGCACTGCTGAAGAAGGTCGAGGAGTCTTCAGCCCCGGACGCGGCTGCCGAGCTGCGCTCGCGCCATCACCGGACGATCGACTTGCTGACATCTCCCGGCCACCGCGAGGGCATCGGCCGCCTGCTGCCGATCTCGGAGGCGGCAGCGCTGGGCACGACCCGCCGCATCAGCAGGGAGTCCCACACCAGCGCGTTGTGGATCGACCAGGCGGCGCGCCTGATCGCGGACTGCGCGCGACTGGTGGCCGGAGGCGGTCCGCTGCTGCTCGACATCGAGGCGCTGGACAGTTGGGACCGTCCATCCCTGCGAGTGCTCTACCGCTCGGCGCTGGTGGCCGCGAGCGAGCGAGCCGAGCTGCTCGTGCGCGGCCGGATGGCTCATGCCGACGGCGAGGACGAGGTCATCGGACGCTTGCGCAAGACGTTCTTCACCCACCTCGCCCAGCGTCGTGGCGTGATGGTCCATTCCCGCGCCGGAATTCCCGCCGATGCGCGCAGCGTTGACCTGAGCGCCCGCACAGCCGGCGTGGAGGACATGGTGCGCCGGTCGCTGGCGGAGGGGCTGCCCGGCCTTCTCCGGCTTGTCGGCGGCTCTCTGGCCATGCAGAACTTCGAGCGGGCCCGGCTCATTTCGGCTACCGCCCTGCGAATGCACCGGGAAGACATGCTGCCTGCCGAGGCCGGGCTCGACCTGCCCATTCAGATAACGCGTCTTGAAGCCATCGCGGCGGCGCAGGTCGGCGATGTCTCCGAAGCCGAGGAACTGCTCCGACAGGCCCTTGATCTGGCACAGCGGCCCGAGGACGTTTCTCATCTCAATTATCTGCTTGCGCTGATCGCCACGAAACGCAATTACGACCTCGCGACGGCCCGTGAATACTACGGACGTGCCCGCCGCGCGGTGGACGATCTGGCCGACCCCAGCGTCGATGCCCTGGTCGAACGGGCCTGGGTGGGCAACGGGCTCGCGCTGGTCGCGGTCATGGAAGCCCGCAGCGCGACAGACCCACAGGTCCGGGAGGCGCGCTACGCCGAGGCGTACGAGGAAGAGCTGGCCGCCTTCGCGGCGGTCCGCGGGCTGCCCGGGATGAGCGCGTTCTATCTCCGCTACAACCTGGGCTACAACTTGTCGTTCCTGCTAGAGATCACCGGCAAGTTCGAGCAGGCCCAGTCGTTCCTGGCCTCCGTCTCCTCCGTCCTGCTGTCCGCCGAGCGGGCGGACTACGGCGCTCTGTACGAGTACGCAATCGGGTTGCTGCGGCTGCGCACCGAGGACCTGGCCGGGGCCGCGCACTCCCTGCGCCGCGCCACAGAACTGGCCGAATCGCTTCACGACCCGTTCTACCTGGAGCGCATGCTGTCGGCTCTCGGCTATGTCGAGCACCGGCGCGGCAACCACGTCGAGGCCGCCGCGGTGTTCCGGGAGGGGGTCCGGTTGGCCCGTTGGCTACGCGACGAAGACGCCTACCGTCAGCAGCTCACCGGTCTGCTGTGGTCGGTCGTCCTCGGCGGGAGGGACCTGGAAGAGCAGGTGCGCGAGGCGGCGGAGATCTGGTTCCCCACCGTGGTACGCGACCTGGACGGGGACGACCGGGACCGTGCCATTGCCGCCCTGCGTGCGGCCGATGCCCAACTCCTGGTGCCTTCTTCCAAGTTGCCGTCCTATGTCGCCTCCGTGGATCTGGAGGGCCGGCCCAGCCGGGACCTCAACCGGTTCCTGGCCGGTGTGGCGACCACCGAAGCGCCCTGCGCCGAGAAGGAGACGCGGTGAGTCAGGAGACCGTGCCGCCGACTCTCACCGTCGCCCAGACCGACGCGCTGGCCGACCGGATGCTGGAGCACTGCCGGCAGCAGGGCATCCTGCCCCCCGGCCCCGAGGGGCTCTGGCAGGGCTATCACCGGCTGCGGTCCCGGCTGTACGACACCTTCACCATCCCGGACACCCATCTGACGCCACTGGCCGCCCGGCTGCTGCACGGCATCGCCGCCCTTCACCGGCCGCAGCGCCTCGCGGTCCTCGGGTGCTACGCCGGCAATCTGCTGGGCTGGACGGCAGGGCCGGGGTTCGGGCCGCAGGCGCGGTTCACGGGCGCCTGCGCCGTCGGTCTGGACGTGGACGCGGCGGCGGTCGCGCTCGCCGAGCGGAATCTCCGCGGGGCCGGCTACAGCCCCGGGGCTCGTGCGGTGTGCGCGGACGCCTACGCGGCGGACGCCTTTGCCGCGCAGGGTCCCTGGGACCTCGTAGTGATCGACGTGGACGAGCCCGGCGCCCGTAAGGCCGGATACCACCGGGTGCTGGAACGTTGGGTGCCGTACCTGGCCGAGGGGGCAGTCGTGGTCGCCCACGACGTCAAACACCCCGCTTTCGCGCACGACCTCGCCGGATATGCCGAACACACCCGCAGACTCGGAGCCATCGCCACCACCACACTGCCGGCCGACGTGTGCGGGCTTGAAGTGTCCCGTTGGAGTGATCGGGCCGGCATCACCGCATGATGTCCGCCGAACTCCATGGCCGACGGGCCCCGGTGGCCGGTGCCGGACTTCACCGATCGCACCCCCTCGCCTGACGGCCTCGCCGGCCGGTGCGCGCACTTGAGAAAGGACGGACCATGACCGATCACACCGCCGCCCGATCGCCCGAGGTGCTCATCGTGTGCGGCAGCGTGCGCCCCGGCGGACACACCCAGGCCCTCACCCGGTACGCCGCCGCCCGGCTCGACGGCGACGGTCACCGGGTCATGCTCTGGAACCTGGCCGAACGCCCACTGCCCATGGCGAATCCCGCATACCACCATGAGCCGGCGGCCAACCCGGACCCAGCCGTACGCCGATTCGTGGCCGCTGCGCGGCGTGCCGACGCCTTGCTCCTTGCGAGCCCCGTGTACCACAGCTCCTACTCCGGGGTGCTCAAGAACGCCCTCGACTGCGTGTCCATGTCCGAGTTCGCCGGCAAATCCGTCGGCCTCCTCGCCCACGGCCCCCAGCTGACCGCCGTACAGGTCTGCGATCACCTGCGTATCGTGGTGCGCAGCCTCTACGGCCACTGCGTCCCGGAACAGGCCGTCACCACACCGGAGGACTACGACCGCGACGACAGCGGGGACTGGCGCCTGTCGGCGCCCCGGATGCGTGCCCGAGTCGACGGCCTGGCGGCCGCGGTGGTCAAAGCGGCCCAACGATGACCGCGACGGTCACGGGCTCGGTCCCGGTGCATCGCGGCAGCTCGGGGCCCGGCCGCTCCGCATGCGCCATGGTGTTCGTGTCCGCGGGATCCTGGTCGGACCCACAGGGCAAGTCCGGGCTGGCGCATCTGTGGGAGCACGCGTTCTTCGCCGGTTCCGGTCGCCACCACACGGCACACGACATCGCCGCGGCGGCGACCGCGCTCGGTCACACCTTCAACGGCCATACAACTGCGGAGTATTCCTACTTCTACCTCAGCGGCCCGGAGGACACCCTCGACCAAGCCATGGAGCTCCTCCTCACCTGCTACACGGCCCCCCGCCGGGAAGACGGTGAAATGGCCATCCAAAAGCGTGCGATCGACAACGAGCTGCGCATGTTCGCCGACGACCGCGGGCGGCGGGTACGCCAGTTGGCCACCGAGGCCCTGCACGGCCCCGGGCCCTTCGCGCTGTCGCCGCTCGGCAGAGCGGACGAGATCGCCCCCCTCACCGGCACCGATGTCGCGGCCTTCGCCCGAGGCCACGCCGGCCCCGACCGGCTGACGATACTCGTCGACAGCCCACGCCACGACAGCCGCGTCGACGATGTCATCGCCCGGCACGTCGTGCCGGCAGCGGGCAGGCCGACCGCCGGGCCTTCTCCGGCCGACTACGGCCCTCTGACCCATCTGGCCTTGGAACTCCCGGGCCGCACCGCCATCGTGGCCCTCGCGATACCCGGTGTCTCATACCGGCTCACTTCGCGTGAAATGCACGCCATTCGCCTGTTCCACACCGTCCTCGGCGGCATTCGGGGCAGCCGCCTCAGCACCCGCTTGCGCAACGAACTCGGTGTGGCCTACCAGGCCCGCACCGTCCTGGAACCCCACGCCGGCACCGGAGCCCTCCTCGCGCTCTTCACCTGTGCGCCCGAGCGGGTCGCGGAGGCTGTGCGCGCGGTGACGGCACTCGTCGACGAGGCGCTGGACGCACCGATGAGCACATCGGAACTGGCCGGGGCAGTCGCCATGAACCGGGGCGACCACGTGCGGAACCGTGAAACGGCCGCCGCCCGGTGCCTGGCCAGAGGCAGGGAGATCCTGCGGCGCGGCGTGCCGCAGTCCGAGGACGAGCAGTTTGCCCTCTGGGCCGACATAGGCGCCGAGGAGGTCCTGGAGACGGCTCGGCGGGTCCTCGTCCCGAAGCAGACCAGGTGCGCGGTGGTCGGGCCACCGGGCACCCTTCAGCCCCTGCGCGAGACCGCGGTACTCCCCGGCACCTGGCAGCCGGCGGAGTGACAGGGTGTTCGGTCACCGAGGCGCCGAATGGCGCGAGGTCCTCACTGCGGACGGCAACACCCCGTTCACACCCTTGGTCGACTCCCTGCTCGGCAACGACTGGGAGTCCCGAGCGGACGGCTTCTGGCTGCATGCCCGCCTGATCGGCAGCCGGCTGCCGGTCCAGGGATGGAAACTTCACGTATCGGCCGTCCCCGACACTGCCGCGACCGTTCTGGCCGCCTGCGTGCCGGTCCTGCGCGAGCATCGGGTGGCGTTCAAGTGCGCCGAGGACACCGCTGTGCTCCTCCAGTTGCTGTCGAGCCGGTACGAGGCCGGCGGGATGGGCAAGTTCCTCACCGCCTACCCGCCCGACGCCGGCACCTGTGTCGCCGTCGGCGACCTCCTTGCCGAGGCCACCGCAGGGCTGGCGGGTCCTACCGTGGTCTCCGACGCGACCTGGCAACCGGGTTCGCCCGTCCACTTCCGCTACGGAGCCTTCACCACAGAGGACCGCCTCACCGACGACGGCAGGTTCGTCCCTGTGCTGCTCAGGCCCGACGGAACCGCCGAGCGTGATGTCCGCGACCGGTTCTCGCCTCCCTCCTGGGCACCCGCCCTGCCCCGGCCCGCGGCCGTCCGCACTCCGGATGCCGGCCGGGCGCTGCTCGTCGCCGACCGGTACCGCATCGAATCGGTGCTGCGGCGTTCCGCCCGCGGCGGGGTCTTCTCGGGTCAGGACCTCGCCACTGGCCAGCCGGTGGTGATCAAACATGCGCGGGCGCACGTCGGCGTCACTCCCGCCGGTCAGGACGCACGCGATGTGCTGGGGCACGAGGCGCGGGTCCTGCGGGAACTGTCGGGCACCGGCGTGGTGCCCGACCTGATCGATCTCGTGGAGACCGAGCGGGCCACGTACCTCGTCGAGGAGCGGCTGGAAGGCGTCACCTTGCGGCAGTTCGCCGCCGAGCAGTGGAGCCCCGGGCAGACCGTCGGCGACCAGGTGTGGCAGGTGGCCACGTCACTGGCACGCGCCGTCAGTGCCGTACACGCCGCAGGCTGGACCCTGTGCGACCTGTCGCCGGGCAATGTGATGGTCGGCCCGGCCGGCCACTGCACCCTTGTCGACCTCGAGTTGGCGGCCCGGCCCGGCGACCGTGTCCTGCGTGACAACACTCCCGGCTACGCGTCCCCCGAACAGCGATACGCAGCCCTCGTCGACCGGGCTCCGGGTCCGGCAGCCGACTGCCACGCGCTGGGCGGCCTGCTGTTCCTGCTGGCCGCTGGGCGCGATCCGCTTCACCTGAACGGTATGTGGAGTGCGGGCGAGCGCCTGGCCGGTCAACTGAGCGCGCTGCAAGACCGGCAGGGGTTCGCCGCCTCTGTCGCGCCCTTGGTGGAAGCCCTGTTGCACGGGGATCCCCGGGACCGGCCCACCGCGGCGGCGACCGCGTCCCGGCTGGTCCGGCTCAAGGCGGCCCGCTCCCGGACGTCGGCCGCCACCGGCCGGCCGGGCGGTGGCAGAGCAGAAGCCGAGGTTCCCCGCTCCGCTGCCCGGACGGTCCTGGCCGACGGCATCGGTGAACTGGTCGAACTCGTCCGCAGGCGTGGCCCCGAAGCCCTCCTCCTGGACGTCCCCTGGCGAAGTCGACGGGACGGAGTCGGCGCGGACTTCGGCGTGTGCGGACCTCTCCTGCTGCTGACTCGTGCCATGGCGGTGCCCCCCTCCCTCACCGGCGTCGACCCGACCCGGCTCCACGACGCGATCCGACGGATCGTCGAGCATCTCCAGCGGCTGCCACGTCCGGACTCCCTGAGCTCTGGCCCTCGCCTCGGCCTGGGCACGGGAGAAGCAGGGTGCTTGTGGGCCCTCTGGGACGCAGCCGCCGTGCTGGACGACCGCGGCATCCGCGCGCGGCTGCTGGCACGGGCAACCGAACTGACCACAGCGGTCCGCCCGCTTGCCGGGGCCGGGGGGACACCGCTGCGGCTGAGCTTGGGTCATGGCATCGCAGGTCTGGGCACCCTGCAACTGAAGCTGTACCTCGCCACTGGCAGCGCGGAACTGCGGCAGGCGGCGCTGACCTGCGCCGATGCCCTGCTGGCGGCACACGAGCGGGCGGCTGAACCGGATGCGGGCGGGTTGCTGGACGGAACGGCCGGAGTCGCCTGGTTCCTGCTGGCTCTCGGTCATGCGCTGGACCATGACCCGGCCGTCAGCTGGGCCGAGCAGACGGTGCGAAAGCGTTGCGAACGAGTGGTCAAGGCGGTGACAGGGCCTGGTCCCCGCTTGGCGCACCACGACGGACTGGCAGGCGAGGGGCGTCTGCTGGCCGCCGCCGCTCGCCACGGAATGACCACCGAGTACGCCCTCCGGCGGATCGAGGACCTCGTCAAGGCCCGCCACAGTACGGCACCCACCGGGCTCGCACGAGGAATCAGCGGGTGGACCGAGTTCCTACTGGACGTGGACGCTGGTGGCGGCACAGCAGAGCCGTTGCTCGCGGCCATCGCCGCGCGGGCCAACATCCGCCACGGCCGGATCACCGTCCCCGACGACTCGGGAGCGCACGTCAACCACTCGCTCGCCGACGGCGGCTGCGGCGCCCTGTGGGTGCTGCTACGAGCCGCCGACCAGAGGCCCGGCCTGTGGGACCCGGCCACGGCCCGTACCGTACGAACCCCGGCAGCCGCGACGCCGCTCCGGGGGCGGGTCGGGCCACCAGATCTTGCTGTCACAGAAGTGCATGAGTATCCCCCGGGCACACGAGATTCTGAGAGAGGTCGGTCTAGCCGAGCCAGCCGCGCCGGGCGGCCTTGACCCCGGCTTCGAATCGGCTTTCCGCTTCCAGGATGGCCATCAGTTCGGAGATCAGTCGGCTCAAGGTCCTCGGCGACACTCCCAGCACGCGGGCGATGCGCTCGTCCTTCATGCCGCCGGCGAGCAGCTTCAGCAGCACCAGTTGCTGGTCGCCCAGTGGTGCCTCGCTCTGTCCGGGCGCCTCGGCCGAAGGGGGCGCGGCCAGGAGCCAGAAGCACTCGAAGAACGAGACGAACGCCTGGACCACCGGGCCCCCGTGCAGGATGCATATGCCCAGACCCGGGTTGGCGACATCCAGCGGCAGGACCACCTCCCGCCGGTCCGCGATCAGCAGATCGACCGGGACATGGCTGCTGAGCCTTATGCGACTGCCCGCCTCGGCCGCGTCCTGGAAGTAGCGGCGCAGCCGGGTGGCCGCGGGGAAGCTCGTCGGATAGAGGGATCGGACGACAACGCCGCGGCTGAGCAGCCGTCGGTCCTTGGCCAGCGAAGCGGAGAGCATCTCGGCGGAGGGCAGCGGGCCAGGGTGCATCGACTCCAGGGTGGAGGTCGCCGTCTCGGCCAGATCCGTGAGGAACTGCTCGATCTCACTGCGCTCGGTGAGCACCGTCACCGGAGGCTCCGCCTGCTCCCCCTCGAATCGCAGGGGGTAGTCCCTCAGTACTCGGTCAACGGTGGCGGTCCGGCGGAGGACGTCTTCCAGAGCGGCGTCGAGCTGGTCACGCTGGTCCCGAAGGAGCTCTCTGAGTGCGGCACCGGTCGGCAAGGCGGTGATCCTGCGGTCCTGCGGGTCCGGCCTCACCATCCGCAGATCGCACAGGTCGTCGAGTGCGGAGGTGAGCCGCTCCTGTGACACTCCGAGGCACGACCGCAGCTGTTCCGCCTGCAGTGGGCCACGGGCTCTCAGGGTCTCGTAGACCTGGCGTGGCAGTACGTCGGATCGCAGAGATTCGAGCTCATCGGACATATCTGTTCACCGCCGCACCCGTTGACGGACCGGACGGCGGTTCCCCCTTCCGTGTTTGCCAGGGCGCCGGTCACCGCAGGCAATGGCTTGCGACGTCGGCTGCCACCGCTCCTCTTCTCCCGGGCCGGCGGGCAGGTCGCACGCCCTCGTTCAGACACCGACGGTCAGCCGGCACATGTCCCCGGCGGGGACGAGCTCCACCGGCGCGCCGAGCCGCAGCGGCACCCGCGCACGGCCATGACCGAACTCCGGCCACACGAGGACGGGCGTCGCGGTCCGCTCGGCCACCGCGCGGGCGATCCGCTCCAGCGGGAGTGTGGCGCCGCTCTCGTCCCGGCAGGCCGCGAACTCTCCCAGGACGACGGCCTTCGCCGCTTCCAGCCAGCCCGCCGCGCACAGCACGTCCAGGGCGCGCAGCAGCCGCCGCAGGTCGTCGTCGACGTCTTCGAGGAACAGCACCGGTCCGTCCGGCAGTTCGACTACGGCCGGCAGGCAGGCCGCGATGCTCAGATTGAGCGGGACCACGTGCCCTGCGACCCTTCCGTGGCCACCCGTACCGCCGGCCGTGGCCGTCCCGGTGATCACTTTCGGTACGCCGTGGAGGTGCCGGATCAAGGCGGCCGCATCCGTGCGGCGCCCGGTGAGCAGGTGCGGGTCGAAGGCGTGGGTGGCGTGGAGGAAGTCCACACCGGTGTGGCACAGCGCGAGTGTGGCACCGATCGCACACGAGTCCGAGAACCCCACGAACGTCGTGGCGGGCAGCCGGGCGGGCAGCAGCCGTTCCAGATCGGGTAGCACTTCGGTGGCTCCGAACCCGCCTTGCGCAGCCCACACCACCGGGATGTCCGGGTCGGTGAGGGCGGCGGCCAGGATCGCCGCCCGCTCCCGCGGAGTGGCGACGCTGTAGCCATGACGTGCGGCGGCGTCGTCGCCGGGCCCCCGGTCGTCCAGTTCGACACCCAGCCGCCTGAGGGCCGTACGATGCGCGGCCCGGCCCCGCGCGGACAGCAGCGGGCGGCCGGAGGTGTGTACGACCGCGGCTCGGACGGTCATCAGCCGGGCTCCCCAGCGCAACGCAGCTGTGCGACGAGATCGCGCAGGGCGGCGATCAGCTCCGTGCGGCTGTCGGGCTGATAGAAGAACCGTGCCACCACCGCCCCTTCGGCGTCGCGCAGCGCCACCATCGGTTCGGGGCCGTATCCCACGTCCTCGTCGTGGTAGGTGAAACGGGCCACCCGGCTCCAGTCGAAGTGCAGATGGCAGCCGCAGTCCTTGAGACGCAGCGCGTACGGGTCCGCGCCGTCCCGCCCCATGACCAGTTGTCCGCACAGGTTGGCCGACCATCCGTCACCGCGCACCACCGCGATCGCGCCGGGGAAGTCGCGCAGCGTCTGCAGCAGTGCCGCCACCAGCCTGCTCGGCGGCTGGTGCCCTGACTCACTCACCACGGCCGGCTCCTCGGTCTCCGGTGCCCGCCGGCGTCACCGGGATCCGGCTGAGCGATTCCTCTTCCGTGCCCTCCAGGTCCACGTGGGCGATGTATGCAGGCAGTTCGGGCAAGGGTTTCTCCAGACGTACGCTGTTGAGGGTCAGGACCTGGCGCTGCGCCTGAACGGTCCCGGCGGCGCGCAGCCCACCGGCCAGGCCGTCGGGCAGCAGCGGCGATCGTTCCGCCAGTGCGGCGGCCGTCTCGGCGTCGCCCGCCTCCACCAGCGCCACGAGCGCGCCGGACAACTGCTGGAAATAGCCCGTGCGGTCGCACAGGCCGGCCGCGAGATGTGCCCCGGTACGGAAGTGCTGCACGGCGGCGTCGAACCGGTCGGCGCGGAAGCAGGCATAACCGCGGGCATAGCGGATCCGCTCCTCGTGGAAGCGGTCGCCGAGCCGGCGGGCGTGGGTGGTCGCCTGCGCGAAGTGCTCCTGGGCCCCGTCGTCGCGCTCGTGGCCCAGGAGCCGGCCGAGCCGGGCGTGGTAGGGCACGAGGCAACCGGATGCGCCGGTGGCGGCGAGACCGCCGAAGGCACGCTCCCAGAAGCGTGCCCCCTCTCGGTGCCGTCCGGTGATCTCCAACAGGAACGTGATGTCGGAGACGAGGTTGTGCCGCAGGTGCTCGGCGTGCCCCCCACTCAGTCCGCTGATGCGGGCCAGTGCGTCGGAGCACAGCCGGAAAGCCCTGTCAAAGGTCTCGGTCCGTTCCTGCTGCGTCGCCGCGCGGCGAGCGGACATCGCCAGGCTCAGGGCTTTGCCGTTGAGGAGCCAGCCGTGCTCCACAGCGGCGCGAGGGGTGACCTCGGCGGCCTCCAGCAGTGCCAGACCTTCGTCGTGGTGCCTGGCTCCCTCGGCCGGGGACAGGGTCCGCTCGGTCCGCAACAGGCCCATGAGACCGCTGATGTGGGCTGCGGTCGTCGCGACGGCCGTGGCGCTCCTGGCCTGTCGAAGCCATTCCATGGCGGCGTCGTAGTGGCCCGACTGCACCTCGGCGATGGCCGTCAGCCGGTGGATGCCGGAGATTTCCTCCGGATCCCGGGCTGCCTCGAGTGCGGCGGCGGCGACGAAGAAGAAGTGCTCGAAATTCTGGAAGGCCAGAGCGTTCTCCAGCTCCAGCAGGGCCGTCTCGAACGACCGCTCACGCAGCTCCAGCCAGCGCCCGCCCGCGTGCCGGGCCACCGACGCCGGCTCCGCCGGGTCCACGACCGGTTCGTCCGCCGGGATGCGCCAGACGACGTGCGGCAGGTCGCGCAGCCGGTTCAGCCAGTCGATACGGGCGTCCGCTGCCAGCCGGCACAGCGGTGTGAGGCCGGTGACATCCATGCCGTGCCACTCGTGGGCGGAGGCCACCACCAGGGGGCCGCTGTTCCCGGACAGGAGGCAGAGCCGGTACAGGACGCGCAACGAGGGCCGGTCCCACAGGTCCAGCCGTTCCACCAGCACCGTGATCCGGCCGCGTCCGGCCCCCGTTGCGGGTGTCGGCGGGGTCAGGCTCGCCGCCAGAGTGCGTGCCAGCCGGTCGATGATCACGGCACTGTCGTGGGACTCACGGTGGAGACGCCGGGTCACACCGAGCACGGCCGATCGGGTCAGCGGCAGCAGACCGTCCGGTTCGGCACGGTCGATCGCGTTCCGGAAGCCGCACAGCTGGGCGGTGAGTTCATCTCGGGCGCCCATGGCGCCGGAGCCCAGCACCGGCAGGGCTGCATCGGTCAGGGCGATCACGCCCGCCATGGTGGCGAAACCGGTGTCCGGTCCGGGTGGCGGTACCCGGACCGTGCGGGAGGGGTCCGATTCGCCCGACGCCGGGACGGAGGCCGCGGCGTGGGCCTGCGGGTCGACGACCAACTCCACGCTCGCGTCGGTGAAGACGGGAAAGGAAAGGCTGGTGGAAAGCTCAGGGCCTTTCGTGATCACGGTGGGACTCTCCCTCCAGGGGCCAGGGGCTCCCGTGCGCGCGCCGGGATCCGGGGTACGGGCGAGTGCCCGGCCCGTCCCGCGGGCCGGGCACTCCTCGTCCGTGATGGCCGTCTCGGTCCGGGACTCCGGCCGGCGCCCGGGCGCGTTGTCAGTCGAGGCCGGCCGGAACCCGGTCGAGCGCACAGGTCAGCTCGATGTTCCACATGCGGCTCTTCCTTTCAGTTCGCCGGACGCGAACTCCACCGTGAAACATTCGGTGTGCCGGGAGAAGCGCTCTGGCCGCTTTCCGACCGCGCCGTCATGACCCGGCCAACTGCCCTGGATTTCATTGACACATGATGCCGGTCCGGCGAAAGATCTGTGGCAGGTCGGAAAACGAGGAGGTGATTCGAAATGGCTTCCACTCAGCAGCTCAACACCAAGCTCGAGGCGGTTATCGGCAAGAAGCTTGCCGCCCCGGGGCAGGAGCCGCCGCGCCTGGTTCGCGCCAACTCGGCGTTCGCCAAGCCCAGCGAGAAGAAGTAAGGCATCGAGGGACGGGAGGCGTCCGCGACAGGACGCCTCCCTTTCCTGCCGATCTCATCACCGAAAAAGGAGCCCGGCAGTGTACGACGTCTTGGCTGACCTGAAGAACCTCTACAAGGAACGCGAAATCGAGCTGGGTCCGCTCTACATCGAGTCGATGACGGCGGCGCTCGACCACCAGCTCTCCTACCAGGTGCCGGCCATGTACGGCATCACGCGGACGTTGTTCGACAGTCCCCGCATGATCGCCTGGAACCTCGTGCAGAACGGAATCGACGAGGCGAAGGGTGCGGCCCGCATCCAGATCATCGCGGAGAAATACGCGGACGAGGATCTGCGCAAGAAGATGAATCGCCATGTGGGCGAGGAACTCAAGCACAGCCGGCTGTTTCTGAACATGGTTCAGCTCACCGGATATCAGACCGTCGAAGTCGACCTGTCGGACGGGGAAGAGCAGGTCGGCATGGTGATGGACTTCGACGACGACCTGCGGGCCTTCATCTGCCGCGTGCATTCCATCGAAATCCGCTCGTGGACCGTTCTGCGCTATTACCTCGACGCCCTCCGGGAAATGCCGCGGCGGGACATCGCCGACGAGATGATCCCGGTCATCGAGCACATCATGGTCGACGAGATCAACCACGTCGTGTATACGGGCGAGACGATCGACGGCTGGCTCCGCGAGGACCCCTCCCTGAAGGAGACCCTCGACGCCTGTTTCGCGCACACCAACCGCGAGACGTGGCAGGACATGGCGAGCATGGCCAAGTACCTGGCCGACAACTACAGCTTCGCCCTCGCCCCGGAGTGAGCCGCGTCCCGGGGCGGCCGACCCGGCCAAGCGGGCCGAGCCGGCCGCCGCGGCCCGGCGGACGCGCGATGATTCAGCGTATCCGGACCGCTGTGAACACCCCGTCACCCACTTCCCGTAGATCCACCGCGAAGTCACCGGTCTCCGCCACGAGGGCGCGGAAGGCGGTGAGCTGGTCGCGGTGGCTCACGGCGTTGTCCACCGCCACCATGCCGTGCCGTGTCAGTACCCGGCGCAACTGCGGCCAGTACTCCACGTACGCGGGGCGTTCGGCGTCCAGGACGACGAGGTCGACCGACGCGTCCTCGGTCCGCGCCAGCACCTCGCCCCCGTCGCCGTGCACCACGTCCACGTGATCCGACACTCCGGCGCGTTCGAGATTGCGCAGGGCGGCCTCGACCCGGACCGCGTCCGTCTCGACCGTGGTCAGCCGGCCACCGGTGTCCCGCGCGGCGTCGGCGAACCAGATGGCCGAGTAGCCGTTGGAAGTACCGATCTCCAGCACGGACTTGGCGCGCTGAGCCCGGATCAGCAAGGCGATCAGGCCCGCCGCCTCCGGCGTCATGTTGCGCAACCGCAGCAGCCGGTCGGCCAGCGGCCCGTCGTGTGCCCGGCCCTCTTGGTAGAGGCTGTCGAGAAGGGCGGCCAGTGGGCGGTCCATGCAGGCTCCTGTCGCGTTCGGATCTTTCGGGTGACGCTGTCCTGACCGTTGCTAGCACGATCCGCGGTGATCCTCACATGTCTCATTTCGTCGATCTCACATCCGCGGACGTCGTCCTTCGGCCGCCCGATGTCGTGGCAGCGGCCGTCGCGGCGCTGCTCGCCCGCCCCAGCGGTTACACCCCGCCCGGCGGTAACCCGGCCCTGCGCGAGGACGTCGCACGACACCTGACCGAGCGCGGACCGCGCCCGGTCACGGGGGAGGAAACCGTGCTGACCGCGGGAGCCACAGGGGCCTTCGCGGCACTCGTGCTGGCCCGCGTACCGGCCGGCGGCACGGTCCTGGTGCCCGATCCCGCTCTGCCGCTCTACGCCCGCACGATCCGGACCCTCGGCCGTCACGTCGAGCGCTATCCGGTGCCCACTTCGGCCGGCGACGCCCGCTGGGCCGAAGTGATCGCCGCGCACGCCCCCCGCTGCAGTGCGCTGCTGTGGAACACACCGCACAACCCCACGGGACGTGTCTTCACCGCCCCGCAGAACCGCACTGCGGCCGAACTCGCGGACCAGTACGGGCTGTTCATGCTCAGTGACGAGGTATTCCACGACCTGGTCTGGCACGGTACGCATGTCTCACCGCTGCGCTGGGCCGACCCGGAACGGTCGGCGGGCATCTGGAGCGCCTCCAAGGCACTGCGGCTCAGCGGTCTGCGCATCGGCTGGCTCGCCGCCTCCCGTGAGACCGCGGCCCTCGCCGCCCATGCCTCCTGGGAACTGACCATGAGCGCCCCTGTTCCCGGCCAGGTCGCCCTCGGGATGTCGTTGCGCTGCTACGACGCCGTGGTGGCCGCCTCGCGCGCCCAGATCTCCCGCAACCTCCCCGTCCTGGCCGCCGCCTTCCCACCCCGCTGGGTCACACCGGTTCAGGCCGGCACCTGCCTGTGGGTGGAGTTGAAAGGAACCGACATGACCGACACCCAGGCCGCCCGACACCTCCTCGCCGAGTGCGGCGCCCGAGTCTGGCCGGGCAGCCGGTTCGGCCCTCTGGGCACCGGCCACCTCCGGCTCAACGCCGGAGCGGCCACCGCCGATGTCGAGCGGGTCGCCGGACTCATCGGCCGCGTCCTGTCCACATCCACCGGACGCACCCGGTCATGACGGCCGGCCCGGACACCGCGCCCCGCTCCGAACGGCGCGCCCTCATCCATGCCCTCGCCTCCCACCGCATTCCCGTGACCGTCCTGGAACCACCGGGCAGACCCCGCGTGCTCGTCTCAGCGCGTCCCGGAGCCGGAGTCGTCGGCGTGGCCGTCGGCGCACCGGCGGGCTTCCGCACGGAAGCCCCGGGGGAGGAGGGCCTCGCCCACCTGCTGGAACATCTCATGTTCCGGGGCGGCGACGAGGACGGCGGCTTCCTCCAGCAGGTCCACCACCGTGGCGGTACGACCAACGCCTCCACCCACCTCGATCACACCCTCTACTGGCAGGAACTGCCCCATCACGCGCTGGCGGAGGCACTGCGGGACGAGGCGGAACGCTTCACCCGCCCGCTGCTCACCTCCGAGGCCGTAGCGCGGCAGCGGGAGATCGTCCTGGAGGAGATCGCCTCGAACGTGGAGAACCAGCCGCTCGGCGGCTTCCCCTGGGCCCGGCTGCCCGCCGTGGCGTTCCGCGACCACGCCAACAGACACAACGGCTACGGGACCCGCGAGTCGCTGGCCCGGGCTACGGTCGCGTCCGCCGAGTCCTTCTTCTCCCGCCACTACCACCCCAGCCGCCTCAGCGTGGCCGTCGTCGGCGACGTCGATCCGGAAGAGGTGCGGGCGGTCATGCTGCGCGCCTGGCCGGAGGCCGGGCCACCACCGCCGCTCCCGACGCCCGGCCCCGCCGTCTTCGTCCCCGGCCGTCACACCGGCACCGACCCGTTCATCGCCTCCCCCGCCGTCGCCGTCGGCTGGCCCGTGCCCTCCGCCGGGACGAGCCCCCGCGAGCACGCCGCGGCCATGCTGCTCGCCGACATGCTCGGCGGCGGCAGCGAGAGCCGGTTGCACGACCGGCTGGTGCTGGACACCGGCATCGCCCGCATGACGTCTTGCTACGTCGGCTTCAACGACCCCCTGCAGTGCCACAGTCCCAAGCTGCTTGTCGCCGAGGCCCACCTGGTGCGGGAAGCGGACCCCGACCGGGCCGTCGAGCTCGTCCGGGACGAAGTGGCACGGCTGGCGACCGACGTCGACGAGGAGAGCATGGAGGGAACCGCGCTGTTCTCCCTGATCGCGTTCTGGCGGTCGCTCGAGAACTGCACGGGCCAGGCGCGGGCGCTCGCCGCACACGGCGTGCTGCACGGCTCGGCCGACCGCCTGCTCGGACACCCCTCGCTGGTGTCCTCCGTCGGCGCCGAGGACATCCGCCGCTGCGCCACCCGCATCCTCCGCACACCGCCCGCCGTACTCGCTGTCCGGCCCCAGGACAAGGGAACCCGCTCATGACCGCCGTCCGGACCCGCCGCCACCTCGACTCGCACACGGCGGATGCGGGCGGTTTCACCGCCCACGCCGTGCGACTCGCCACCGTGCCCCTTGTCGAGGTGCGGCTGCGACTCCCGATGCCCATGCCCGGCCCCCGGGGTGTCGCCGCCGCCGAAGTCGCGGCCGAGGTGCTGTTCGGCCACGCCGCCCCCGCCCGCGCCGAAAGCGCCCGCCGCGGCGGCTATCTGGTCGCCGCCGCGGACCAGGACCACCTCTGCGTCGCCGCGACGGCGCCCGCCGCGGCCCTCGCCGCGCTGCTGCGCGAGATCGGCTCCGCGATCGACCGGCCCGCCCCCGGACGGGACGCCGTCCGCGCGGCGATCCACGATCTCTCCGAGGCCGGCCGCGCCGGCGCGGACGACTCGGACGTCGTGGCCACCGCCACCGCGCTGCGCTCGGCGTACGGCGACGCCTCGCCCTACGCCTATGAGTGGCCGGGTCCCGAGCTGATCGGCACCCTGAGCCCCGACGAGGTTCTCGCCGGATGCTCGGGCATCACCACGGCGGGGGGAAGCATCGCGATCGTCGGCGACGTCGTCCCGCAGGACGCTGTCGGACTCGTCGAGCAGTTCCTCGGCCACCTCGGCCGCGCCCCCGTCCCCGTACCGGCCCTGCCACCCGCCGTGACCGGCTCCCGCAACATCGCGGTCCACCGTCCCGGGGCCGCTCAGACCACGCTGCGCCGCGTCCTGGTCGTGCCGCACGACCGACGTGGCACCGGACGCGCTACGGACGGCGCCGCCTGGCGCGTCTGCGACTTGGTGTTCGGTGGTCAGCCCTCGTCGCGACTCGCGCGCACGCTTCGCGAGGACCACGGTTACGCGTACATCGCCCGCAGCCGGCTGGTACGCAGGCCCCGCGCGACGGACCTCCGGATCATCACGGACGTCGGGTTGTCCGTCACCGCGGAGGCGGTCACCCTCCTGGACGAGGTCACCCGGAGTATGGCGGAGGGCGTCACGGACACGGAACGGACCGTCGCGGGGGACTTCGCCGCGGGCGCGGTCGTCATGTCCCACGGCGGCCAGAGCGACCTGGCGGGTCTGCTGTCCCAGGAACTCGGCCTCGGCCGCGCCGCACATGCCGTCGATGACGACGTGTCCCTCCTGGCCGGTGTCACACCGTGCGCCCTGGACGCGAGCGCCCGCCAACTGGCCGCAGGACACTGGCACACGGTGCTGGTGAGCGATCTCGACCGGATCGACGGCGGAACTCTTCCCGCGTTGGGCGGAGCCGGTTGGACCGTTGCAGCGGTGGAGAGTTGACCGGGGGTCGTACGTCTTCGCCTCCCTTGCCCTACGACGAGCTGAGACTGCAGGCATCTCCGGGTCTTCTCCTCCCGGGAGGAGAAGACCCGGAGATGCTCCATGCGGCGAAGCACTACTGGTCGGCGACCTCAACCGGTTCGGCGAGGGAACTCTTCCCCTTCCGGGCCGAGTGGGCCCGGCGCTCGCCCGAGGCGCCTGGCGGGTCGTCGCCGTCCGCCTTCGCGGCCTCGTCGCGCTGCGCATAGTCCTCACTGTCGAACCGGTACAGCTGCGGGCACGTCACCGCGATGAGCAACGCGCCCGCCATGGAGACCAGCCCCCCGGAGACCACCGAGACCCGCGGCGAGAACAGCGAGCCGATCCCGCCCGCCTCGGCGTCCCCGAGATAGGGGCCGCTGCCCACGACAAGCACGAACATGGCGGACATCCGTCCGCGCATCTCGTCACTGGTGATCGTCTGCACGATGGTCGACCGGCACACCGCGCTCACGCTGTCGGCCGCTCCCGCCGCCGCGAGGCACACCAGCGCCGCCGGGAAGTTCGGCATCGCCCCGGCCACCGCGATGGCGGCGCCCCAGATGAGCACGGCGCCGACGACCACGCGGCCCAGGCGGCGCGCCCGGCCCAGCCACCCTGTGGTGAGCGCTGCGGCCAGTGCGCCGAAAGAGACGGCGGACAGCATCAGACCAGTGCCTTCGGGACCCACGTGGTAGACGTGCAGGGCCAGCACCGGGAACAGCG
This sequence comes from Streptomyces herbicida, assembly GCF_032656585.1. Taxonomy (NCBI): domain Bacteria; kingdom Bacillati; phylum Actinomycetota; class Actinomycetes; order Kitasatosporales; family Streptomycetaceae; genus Streptomyces; species Streptomyces herbicida. The sequence continues at coordinate 50,112 of NZ_JAUYWJ010000007.1, read as the reverse complement.
CCCGCGGCATGCCGAAGGTCATCGCGATGAGGTCGATGCCGAAGCTTCCCAGCACCGCTCGCTCCCGCCGGACGAACCTGATGCTCTCCGCCAGGGAACCGAGGACCGACGGCCGCCCGGACACCGGCTGTGCGGGTGCCCGATGACGCACCATCGCGACCGAGACGATGAGCACGGCGAACGTGAGGGCGTCCACCGCGTAGACGGGGGCGAAGCCGAACCACGCCACCGAGAATCCGCCCAGCGCCGGCCCTAGGACCAGCGTCGCCTGCACTATTCCGTACGAGAGGGACACCGCTGAACGCATGTACTCCTTGGGCACCGCCTGCACCAGCAGTGCCTGCCTCACCGGCCCGTCGAAGGCGGACGCCGCGCCCGTCCCGGCGGCCAGCACGTAGAGCAGACCCGGACTTGCCACCCCCGTCCCGGTCGCTACGGCGAGCGTAGCGATGACCGCCGCCATGACCGCCTGGGAGGCGATGAGCACGTGACGCCGGTCGTACCGGTCCGAGATCGCTCCGCCGAACAACGAGAGCACGGCGAACGGCACGAACTCCGCCAGTCCGAGCAGGCCGACCTGCCATGGGGACCCGGAGAACCGGTACATCTGCAGCGGCAGCGCGACCGTCGTCATCTGCGAGCCGATGCGGCTGAACACCCCGCCGATCAGCAGCAGCCGGTAGTCACGGGACTTTCGGAACGCGGTCGTGTCCACCATCAGCGACCGCAGCCGCCTCCGGCCGCGTCGTTCGCTGTCGCCCACAGATCATTCCTCCCTAGGTCCTGGAACAGGGCAGGTCAGATCCAGCCCCGCTCGACTGCGCGGACGCCCGCTTCGAAGCGGCTCACCGCGTTCAGACGTTCCATCAACTGCGCCGCCATCCGACGCACCGTCCGTTCGGACGTGCCCTGCCGACGCGCCACCGCTTGGTCGGTGAGGCCCTCCATGAGCATGCGCAGCAACTGCTGCTCGGCTTCGGTCGGCGGATCTTCAGGCTGGGCCGGCACGATCTCGGCGCGGCGCCACAGCAGTTCGGCCAGCGAGTGCAGCGCCCGCAGCAGGCTGGGGTCCCGCACCGCTGTGAAGCCTCCGCTCTCGGGCCGGGTGGTGACGATGGCTCCGGCGGAGGTCAGCAGCATCGCGCCCGGCGGCAGCCAGGCGCTCTGCCCCACCAGGGCGCCGCGCTCGCGCTGCCGGGCGGCTTCGAAGGACAGCCGCGCGTCGCGCAGGGCACCGTGGGGGTAGATCACGCGCGCCGTGCCCGCACCGGTCCACTCCCTTGCGCCGAGGAACAGCTCCAGAAGCAGGTTCTCGTCCAGCGGCACATTCCAGTAGCCGATCAGGTCACCTTCTGAGTCCTGCAGGAACTCGTCGACGGTGGCGACGAGTTGCGCCGGGTCGTCGAGCCGCTGGCCCTGGATGGTGACGATGGTCATGCCGGAAGCCCCTTCCCCCTGAATCACACTGGGATTCGACTGGCCGTCTGAGGGCCCATGCTCGCATCGGTCGCACCGAGACAGAACTCAAGACCGGCTCCTTGTCCCCATTACGTCAACTGGGATCTGGTACCGGACAGTTCACCTGTCGGCCTGTCCGGACCCGGCCCACTCGGGTGCCGCGCTCGCCAGGTGCAGTACGGCGTTCAGTCCCGGTGCGTCGTCGGTCCGCAGCTCCAGCCGTCCGCCGGACGACTCGATGAGCTTCGCCGCGATGGACAGTCCGATACCGCTGCTGGCGGCCGGACCACGCCGCCAGCCGCGCTCCAGGGCCGCCTCGCGGTCCGCGTGTGGCAGGCCGGGCCCCTCATCGCTCACTTCGATTCTCAGCCGCGGCCCGGTCACCGCGATGGACAGCCGTACCACGCCGCCTTCCGGGGAGTGTTTCAGAGCGTTGTCGAGCAGGACGTTCAGGGCCTGCTCGACGGCCCCCGGGCGGGCCAGTGCCCAGGCACGCCGGGGCCGGCTCAGGCTGAGCCGGACAGCGCGCTGCTCGGCGACGGCCGCCCAGGCTCGGACGCACTCCTCGGCGATGTCGCACACGTCGACGACCTGGGCGTTGCGGTCGGCCGGGAGCCGACGGGCGTGGTCCAGCAGGTCGGTGAGCGTCCGGTCCATGCGGTCGACGTCGGCGAGAAGCCGGGTCTGCCGCTCCGCCTCCGCCGCCGGCAGATAGGGGCGCAGGTTCTCTATCCGCAGCCGCATCGCGATCATCGGATTGCGCAGTTGGTGGGCCACATCGGCGAGGAACGTGCGGTACTCCTCCATGGCGGACTGGACTGTGGCCCCCAGCGTGTTGACCACCGTGGCCAGTTCGTTCAGGTGGTAGCCGTGGGAATGAGTCTCGGCCCTGGTGTGGTACGCCCCTTCCGACAGCGCGCGCAAGGTGGCCCCGATGTCCCGCACGGATCGTGCCGAGCGGCGGTGCAGCGCGAGGGCAGGAACCATGCAGCAGAGCACCGCGGTGGGCAGCAGTGCCACCAGCACGGCCCAGCGCAGCAGGACGTCGGAGCGCAAGTCGTCCGCGGGTGCCCGGACCAGGAGCACAGCGGCGCTCTGGCCGCCGACTGGAACGGTCATCCGTACGGAGAGGAAGGAGCCGGGGGCCGGCACCATCGGCACGGGCGCCGTTCGCAGTCCGGGAATCGCGGCTGCCCCCCGGCGCGGCAGCCTGCCGATGACCTTGCCGACGAGGTGCCGGTCGCCGGTCGTGACGATCCTCCCGTCAGGCAGAAGGACGGACAGTTCCGTGCCACGCCCGTGCGACATGCCGGCGAGGAGCTGTTCCAGCCTTTCGGGTGTCCGCCTGGTCGCTGTCCTCTCCGCTCCGACGGAGCGCAGAGCGTCGGACACGCGGGAGCCCGCCACGGTGGCGGTGGCCGTGAGCCGGCCCATCGCGTCCCGGCCCGCCTCCCGGGCGAACAGACAGCCCAAAGGTGCGAGCAGGGCGGCGATGACGGCGCCGACGAGGACGCCCATGAGCGTCAGATGGGTGAGGCGCACAGGGCCGCGGCCTCAGTCGGCAGCGGCGGGCTGCGGCTCGAAGCTGAAGCCCACCCCTCGCACGGTCTTGATCCAGCCGGGTTCACGCAGCTTGCGGCGCAAGGCCGAGACATGGGAGTCCAGGGTGCGTGAGGTTCCGATCCATCGGTCGGACCACACAGCCTCCTGGAGATGGGAGCGGGTGAAGACACGCCGTGGGGACCGCGCGAGGAGCAGCAGTAACTCGAATTCCTTCAAGGTCAGCCGGATCGGCTGGCCGTCGAGCCGCACCTGCCGTTCGAGCTCGTCGATGACGAGCCGGCCGTGGGCGATGACGTGGGGGTCCGGCTTCTTCGGCTCCGGTGGCTCCTGCGCGGCCGGCCGCGAGCCGACCCTTCTGCGCACCGCCGCCATCCTGGCCAGCAACTCCTGGAGGCGGTACGGCTTGACAATGTAGTCGTCGGCTCCCAGCCGCAGGCACAGCACCATGTCGAGCTCGTCGGAACGGGCCGTCACCGCGATGATGGGCACCCCGGTCCTCACCCGCAGGTTCTGGCACACCTCCAGTCCGTCCATGTCCGGCAGATTGAGGTCGAGGAGCACGATGTCACAGGTGAGGTCCGCTTGCAGAGCGGCCTCACCACTGGACACGTGTTCGACCACCCAGCCGTGCTGCCTGAGTCCCTCGGACAGTGCCTCGAAGATCTCAAGGTCGTCCTCTACCAACAGCGCCTTCATGCCGCAGCCCCCGCCCGCGTCGCGCAGATCGAAAAATCGAAAAGTGGGGCGGGACAGAGTGGTCCAGAACTGTCCTCGCCCAGATCCTGCAACTATTGCATGGTCATTTGCACAGACAGATATTGCGTAGGTCTCACATTCCTCTGTCGTTCCTCGCTCACAGCCTTCGCACCGCCTCCCTAGCATCTCCAGCAGGCCGGACATCATGGCGTCGACGGGGGTGAGGTATGCCGAAGTCCTACCAAGGCCGGGGGTTTCACCGCACGCTGACCTTCTGGGTGCTGGTCGGCCTGCTCGCGGGATCCCTCCTCGGGCTCGTGGCACCCGAGTTCGCCGTCCGCATGCGGTTCTTGGCGGACACGTTCATCTCCGTGATGACCCTGCTCATCGCCCCGGTCATCTTCACCACCGTCGTCGGCGGGATCGCCGCCATCGGCGGTCGCGGCGGCCTGGGCGGGCTTTCCCTGAGAGCCCTGTTCTACTTCGAGGCGGCGACCACCCTCGCCCTTGTCATAGGTCTGTTGGTGGGCAACGCGCTCGCCCTGCTCCCCGTCCCGCACGGGGCCGATGCACACATCGACAGGGGCGTGGTGGCACCCCTGGAGAGGGAAGCGGCCGGTCTGGGCGGCGTCACCAACCTCGACTGGATCATCCCCCACTCCTTCATGTCAGCATTCACCAGCGGGAACGCCCTTCAAGTCCTCTTCCTCGCAGTCCTGTTCGGAGCGGCCCTGGTCATGTCGGGTCAGCGGGGCGCCCCTGTACTGGACCTCGTGGACCGCCTCGGACACATCATGTTCTGCATGGTCCGCATCGTGGTGACCGCGGCGCCCGCCGCCACCTTCGGCGGCGCCGCCTTCACCGTCGGCCGTTTCGGATTCGTACCGATGCGCGGTCTGCTCTCCTTCGTCCTCGCCTTCTATCTCACCTGTGGGGCAGTGATCGTCGGCGGCCTTGGCCTGGTCGCCCGCGCCAACGGTTTCTCCCTGCTCCGTCTGCTGCGATACCTGCGGCACGAACTGCTCGTCGTCGTCGGCACGTCGTCCTCCGAACCGGTCTACCCCCGAGTCCTGCGCAAGCTCGAACTGGCGGGAGTGCCCCGGGCCACCGGAGCACCGCTGCTCGCCGGCGGGTACTCACTGCACCTGCTCGGGACCTGCGTCTACCTCACCATGGCCGCCATGTACGTGGCGACCGCGACGGGCGGGGGGCTTTCGGTGAGCCACCAGCTGTTGTTCCTCGCCGTCGCCGTACTCACGTCCAAGAGCGCGGTGGGGGTGACGGGTTCCGGACTCCTCACCCTGGTAGCGACACTCTCGGTCACGCACTCCGTCCCGTTGGCCGGGGTCGCCCTTGTCGTCGGCATCGATCGCATCATGTCCGAGGCGCGGGCCGTCACCAACTTCATCGGCAACACCGTGGCCGCTCTCGTCATCACCAACTGGCTGGGCCGGCTCGACTCGGCGCGGCTGAACGAGGCACTTGCCGCCGAACGTCCACCGGACCCGAGCTACCCCGAGGACGATCCGAAGGTCGTCGACATCCGCATCTCCGACTGACACTCGATGCCCTCCTTCCACCGCTCTTTCTCGTCCCTCCTGCCGCGTCTCCGCGCGCTCCCCGCCTCACTCCGCACCGCCGTCCCCCGGAGCCTCCCCCGCCCTGTCCTCTCATTCGCACAAAACAGGAGACCAGCCATGGCCGTCGCCATCGCCCAACCCAGGGCCACGCGCCGGGCCCCCGAGGCCCGCACCGCCGGGGCGTCCGGCAGTCCGTTCTCCGGCTTCGCCCATGGGCTGTCCTCGGCCCGCCACGAAGTCACGCTGCTGCGGTCGCGGGGCACACTACGGCCGGAAGAGATCCGTGAAGAGGCCAAGGTGATCACCTGGCTGCTTCAGCGTTGGGTCCGGATCCACGTCATCTGGGAACAGGAAGTGCTGAACGACCCCGCCATGGCGACGTACGTACGGTGGCAGAACCGCACCCAGGCCCAGGTCCGCACCGCTCCCGACGTGCCCGTCACGGTCGCCCTGGTCGACTTCGGCACCGCCCTGGTCATCCCGGAGCCGGGTCAGATCTCCGTCTCCCGGTGCCCTGATACCACGAACATGCTGCGCTACCTCTTCCACGGGCTGTGGGACGACTCGGAGCCCATCGCCGACGAGGACCGGCCGGCCGCGGACGGGCAGCAGCGGGACATCCTGCGCATGCTCGCCCAAGGGCTCACCGATCAGCAGATCGCTCGCCAACTCGACGTGTCCGCGAGGACCGTGGGGCGGACCGTATCCAAGATCATGACCGAGCTCGACGCCCGCAGTCGTTTCGAAGCGGGAGTGCGGGCGGCCCGCCTCGGCTGGCTCGGGACTACCGGTCAGCACCGGTGAGACCGGGCGCCAAGCCGGCGCACGCCTTGGCGCGGCGGTCCCGGTCGTCCCGGCTCTCCCGTCCACGAGCCGCGTCAGGAGCCCATGGAAGGGTTACGGCTCCGGAGCGCGGACCGAAGACGGGCGAAGGCATGCCGCAGGACCGTCGGATGGGCGGCGGCATTGATACGGAACCAGTGCTCGAACGCGGGCCCGCCGAATGCCGTTCCGGCCAGCACATGGACGCCTGAGGTTTCGAGAGCGCCGGTGACAGCCCGTGCCTGAGCCGCGCGCGGGAATCCGGCCCACACCAGATAGGTGGCCTGCGGAAGGGCGGCGGCCACCTCAAGGCCCAGGCCGCCGAGCTCGTCCACCACCACGGCCGCAGACTCCGCGAGCCTGCCGCGCAGGGCGTGCAGCCAGTCGAGGCCCTGTTCATAGCAGGCGACGGTGGCGATGGCACCGAGGCTGCCCGGCCGCCCCAGCAGGCTCTGCGGAACCTGTAACAGCGTGTCGGCCGTGCGCTGCGGCGCATAGACGGTGGCGCTCTTGAGACCGGGGATGTTGAAAGCCTTCGACGCCGAAGTGAAGCCGAAGCCACGCACGTCGTGCGCACCAGGGTCGGCGAACACCGAGCCTGGCTGCGCATCGGTCAGACCCAGGGGAATGTGCACTTCGTTGGCGAACACCAGGAGGTCGTGCGCCACCGCCAGGGACACGGCGTGTGCCGTCTCCTCGCGGGTCCACGCACGCCCCACCGGGTTGTGCGGCTGGCACAGGATCCAGGCCCGCGCGCCGGCCTCCGCGGCGGCGGTCAGTGCCGCCCAGTCGTGCCGGTGGCCATCCGCCGTTCGGCTCAGTGGCACCGGCACCGGAACATGCCCGGCTTCCCGGATGACGCCGAACAGGTCGCCGTACACCGGTGTTTCGACGATGACACCGCTGCCTGGCGCCAACTGGAGTCCCATCAGGGTGCGAAGAGCGGTGAGCACGTCGGTGGTGCACCGCGCCCGGACGATCGAGGCGCCGTGCTCCCGCTGGAGGTAGCGCTTGCACGCCGCCTCCTGTTCCTCGCACAGGCCGTACCCCGTCTCGCCGTTGCGCACGGCGTCGGTGAGTGCCGTGCGCAGGAACTGCGGTGTGGCCACGTCCATCTCGGCGACACCGAGGCAGATGCGATCAGGGTCGGGCGATCCGACCTGCCACTTCAGTGTCCGACGACGACGCAGGGCGTCGAGGGAGTCGATGAACTCCGGTTCGTCCTGCGGCCCTTGCCGCTCTCGGCCGACTTGCCGGCGCACCGGACGCGCCGTCGGCCGGAGCCCGCCGGGGGCTGTGGGCGCCTCAGGGTTCATGCCGGTCCAGTTCGACGTAGAGACGGGTGCCTCCCTTGCCCTTGGTGCGGCGACGGACCTTGATCGTTCCCCGGATCTCCCGGGGATGCTGCACGTGTGTCCCGCCACAGGGGATCTCGATGCCGCCGGAGCGCCAGATGAAGACGTCATGGGTGTCGGGCAAGGGCCGCACAGTCGCCTCCGGGGAGGTCGCGAGCAGTTCCTCCACCCGTTCCTGGATCTCGGTCACCGCCTCACCGGGGATCGCGCAGCCGAAGTCGAAGCGTGCAGCATCGTCGCTGATCCGGCAGCCGCGGGTGGAGCGGGCTGTCCCCCGGGACGCGAGGTACTCCCCGGTCGCGTGGAAGAGGTAGTGCGCGAGGGTGTGCATCTGCATGTTGCGGAACCGGCGTTCCCAGTCGATCTCCATCGTCACCCGGTCACCCGCGGCGAGGGTGCAAGGAGCTTCGAACTCGTGGCAGAACACCGCCTCGACCGTGGCGACTTCGCCGTTGGGCAGCTGGAACGGGCGTCCTCCCGCCTTCTGTACATCGACCACCCGCGAACCGTTGATCACTCCTTGGTCGGCCACCTGGCCGCCGGACTCCGCGTAGAAGATCGACTGGTCGAAGACGGCGTGGTGCCCGCTCACCGCCAGCACTGTGGCGGTCGCACAAGTGGCGTAGGGGTCCTCGTGGTAGAGCTGCCGTGTCGCCGGGGCCCTGCTCCACATACCCGGGTCAATCACCGATGGTTCCTCCGTCCAAGAGCGTGGTGCCGTACAGCTCGCCGCGGTCGGCGAAGAAGGTGAGGATCTCCCCGTCCGTCTCAGGAGCCAGATCCCGGGCGAGTTGGCGTGCCCCCATGAAGCAGACGCCGGACGATCCGCCCACGCTGATTCCCTGGGCCGCCAGTTCCCGCACTCCCGCACATGCCTGCGCGTCGGACACCTGGTAGACGCCGGTCACGCGTGAACGCGCGGAGTCGATGACGGCTGGAATCCGGTTCTGGTTTCCGGTGCCGCGCAGAATGCTCCGGCCCGGCTCGCCGCCGAAGGTGATCGAACCCTCCCGGTCGGCGACGTAGGAGGGTATGCCTTTGTCCTGCAGCATCGCCGACAGCGCCGCGAAGTGCCCGCCGCTGCCGACGCAGAAGACACCGGCGACGATGCGGGAGAAGTCCAGGGACGCCGTCAGGTGCGGGACCACCCAACGCGTGTACACCAGCGGGTTGAGAGGGCTGTCGTTCTGGTTCGTCCAGTAGTACTCGGGATGATCGGCCCGTATCGCCTGCAGGAGATCGTCCCGGGCCTGCTGGGAGCCGAGGACGGGATGCGGTCGCTCGGCGAAATGCAGCACCGCACCGGCGAGTTCTGTCTTGCGGCGGGTCACGTCGGGGATGCCTCGGTCGGTCACGAGGTGCACCGGATGCCCGAGCAGCCGCCCCGCGACGGCCAGACCCAGGCCGAGAGAGCCCGAGGTGGACTCGATGACGGGCTGCCCTTCGGAGAGGAGGCCCTGCTCGCGGCCCAGCAGCAGGAGCCCCAGTCCGAGGATCGACTTGAAGCTCGACTCCGTGGCCGGGCTGCCGTGAATCGCCCGTAACCGGAGCGAACCACCCTCCAGAGCACCGCAGTCGAGTGTGGTGAGTCGGCTGAACTCCTCGATGACGTCATAGGGGTCGAGGTCACTGCGGCTCATTTCCGTCCCTCCAGCAGGTTCTTGGCCCAGAAGATCGAGACGAGCAGCATGGCGATGCCCGCCAGTTGCAGCAGGCTCAGGTGCTGGTCGAAGAGGAAGAACCCGTAGACGGCGGCTGCCACGGGCTGGAGCAGCACGAAGAGTGCGGCGAGTTGCAGGGGCAGGAACTTCACCGCGTGGGCCATGAGGGTCTGGCCGAGGACTTGGGAGGTCACGGCCAGTGCGATCAGCACCAGCCAGCCCCGGCCGCTGTGGGGCCACAGGCTCTCGCTCAAGCAGACCGCCACCACGATGCATGCCAGGGCGCAGACCAGGCTCAGGCTCGCCATGATGCGCGTCGCTTCGTAGCGCTCGCGCAGCCCCTTGGCGATCACGAGGAACAGCGCGTAGAACACCGCCGTGGCCAGCGCCAGCAGATCACCTTGCAGATGCTTCGGGTCGAGACCGGTACCGAGGATCACCAGGATGTACAGACCGGCGAGGGCCAGCATGGCGGGGAAGACGACCTGCCAGGGCAGCCGGTCCCCGAAGAGGAAGAAGCACAGGGGCGCAATGACGAAGGGCACCAGATTGGCCAGCAGATTCGACTCGGCCAGCGAGGTGTACAGGAACGAGATGTTCCACAGGCACAGATCAGCGGCGAGGAACAGCCCGGCAAGCACGATCATCAGCCGGTCGCGCCCCGCGATGCGGGCGCTTCGCGACATCCGGGCGCTCCCGGGCGCCCTCCGTGCTGTGCTGAAGGCGATCCCCAGCAGCATCGGAGCCGCGAAGAGCGAGCGGTACGCGCCGGTCGCCACCGGACCCACTTCGCTGATCCGCACGAAGACGCCGCCGAGGGCCAGACAGCAGACCGCGCACAGCACCATGAGCTGATATCGGCCGCGTTTCGGCCCGGCGGGCGGTTCAGCCGTAACTTGCGGTGGATCCTCTGTGCCGTGGCGTGCCGGTGGGCCGTTCTCCTCCACGGGAGCTGTCGTCGCTCGGCTCATCAGCGCCTCGATTCCTTTAATGTGAACGTGCTGCTCTCAAAGTCGCGGGATCGCAGGGCTGCGTGGCATGCCGCGACTCGACGGTCGTGATCCGTCTGGTGCCTGGAGAAGATGAGACCGGCGAGGGTGCCGCTGTGCGCCACGCAGATGCCCAGGGCACCGAGGTCTCGTCCCATCTCCTTGAGGGTGTTCAGCGTCTTCTTGGGGAGCCGGTCGTTGTGCAGTTCGGCGCTCCGTGTGGCGACTTCGGCAGCCGCGGCCCCGTCGTTCACCCGGAGAGCCGCGTCGAGCTCGTTGAACAACTGCTCGTAGACGCGCGCCTTCCCGGCATCCTCAGGGCACTCTCTGTGGAATTCCTCGGTGCGCACCAGGCCGCCTTCGTCCAACCCGACGATGGTCCACCGCAGGTCCGTGTGGTACTTGGCGATCAGCTCCTGCCTGCGCTGAGCGCAGGCGGCGATACCTGGATGCAGGAGGTAGTCGCCATACTCGAGTCGTCGGCTCACGGAGAGCGCCAAGGCATGCGCTATCTGCTCGGGAGTATCCGGGTACGTTTCCCGAATGCAGAGCAAAGCTGCCGCGAGAATGTCGGCCGTCGAACTCGCGTATCCCTTTGCCACGGGGATGTTTGAGACTATCTCAATGGCCACGCCGCCGGTCGGGCAACCGAGCTCACGGCTCATCTTCTCGTAGGCGGACAGCGCTTTGGTGCGGTCTGCGGGACTGATGGTGAGCGCCTGCGTGGATGACACCCCGGTACGCCGCAAACGGGCCTCGGAACGAAGCTCGTCGACCGGCGCCGTGAAGAGAAAGTGGTCAAACCCGTCGGCGCCAAGAGTATAGCCTTGAAGGATTTCTCCAAAGGTACCGTGGACCGTGCTGACGATCTTGGCGTGCATGGCTGTTTTCTACACGGAGCCGCGCACGGGCGGCAACTCAAAAAAGTTCTTCTGGATTGAATAAAGAGGACTGATGTGAGTCAGCCCCCTCCGCTTCCGCACCACAAATCCAGGCCATTGTCCGCTTTGTGGCGCCACTCTCGTCGCGCGAATTCAAACCCTTTCCATGGAAGGCCATAACTGCGCCTTATAGGGGGCCGGGTGAGACACCTCACATCGATGCATGTGACACCATTCCCCTCCTGGTCGATTAGGGTCCGGTCCATGATCGAGGCCCGCCATCTCCGCGTGCTCTGCGCCGTTGCGCAGGCCGACTCCTTCACTGCGGCCGCCCGGGAACTCGGCTGCACTCAACCCGCCGTCAGTCAGCAGATGAAGACGTTAGAGCGGTCCGTAGGGACACCATTACTGATCCGCGCCGGGCGCGGAATACGCCTGACCGAGGCGGGCGAGGTACTCGTACGGCATGCCGGCGGCATTCTCGCCGGACTCCGCGCCGCGCAGGAAGAAGTCGCGTCTCTGGCGGGTCTCGACGCCGAGCGGGTGAGACTTGTCTCATTCCGGAGCGCGGCATCGACGTTGGTGCCTTCAGCGCTCGCCTCAATGCGCGCCGGATGGCCGGAAATCAAGGTTTCCATGGCTGAATCCACGTCTCCGGACTCGATCGACATACTGCGCAACGGAGACTGCGATATCGCACTCGCATTCCGGTATCCGGAAGTCCCCGGTGCGAGAAGCGAGGCGGCGGCCACGCTCGCATGGGACGATCTGATCGTCCGCCCGCTGCTCGCCGATCCGCTGGTCGCCCTGGTTCCGGAGAACCATCGGCTCGCAGGTGCGCGGCAGGTGAAACTGACCGACCTCGCCGACGAACCCTGGGCCGCGGGCTGTCCGCGCTGCCGCCGTCACCTGGTGGACCTGTGCCGGAGCGAAGGCTTCTCCCCGCGGATCGACTTCGCCACCGATGACTACCCCACGGTGATCGGTTTGGTGAAGGCCGGACTGGGAGTGGCCGTCCTGCCCGAGATGACACGGAGATCCCTGCCGTCGGGAACCGTGCGGGCGCTACGACTTGAGCCCGCAGCGCACCGGGAGGTCGTCGCCCTGACACTGCCCGCATCGAAGTCCGTGCCCTCGGTGAAGGCGATGCTGCGGGAGCTGACCAAGGCTGCTCAGGACATCGCCGTCTCGGCGTAAGACGCGTGCCCCGGGCCTGATCCGCCGCTCGGCACTTGCAACCGGAATGCCGCTGCTCGCCCCCTGAAGGTCATCTTTACTGATCAACATTCCCGCCAACCGCTATCGCAGCGCGACGCGGCGTGTCCATTGCTCGCGGAGCACACGGAAGACCTGTTGCGAGGGCATCCAACCGGCCCGGCAGAGCCATGTTCTGCCGGGCCGGTTGGGGGTGGGAAGGTCAGGCCCCGCGGAACCACGCCGTGTTCGGGCGGTCCTCGCGGAGCAGGGTGTCGGCGTGGCCGAAGCCGTCGGCGATGCTGATGAGGCGGTACTGCTGGTTGTGGAAGACCCAGGTCCAGGTCTGTCCGTTCATCCGGTACTTGCCGGGGACGAAGTGGAAGGCGTCGACCTTGGTGACGCCCCGCAGGGAGGTCCACTGGGTCAGGTCTCGGTCGCTGCGGACCGCTTCGTCGGTGTGCATGCCGCCGTCGGCGATGGAGATCAGACGGTAGCGCCGGCCCTGCGCGGTGGTGTGGAAGAGCCAGCACTGCGTCTTGCCGTCGACGCGACGCAGGTCCGGCACCGGCAGCACCGCGTCGACCCGTTTGACGTCCTTGAGGGAGCGCCAGGCGCTGAGCGCCCGGTCGTCGCCGACGGTGCGGCTGGCGTGCCGGGCGTCGCAGGAGAGGTAGATGCGGCGGTAGACCTGCGTGCCGCCCACCGTGTGGAAGAGCCAGTAGCTGCTCTCGCCGTTCACGGACTGCTCGTCGGGGACCGGCACGATCGCGTCGACCTGTTCGACCTTGAACCCGCGAGGATGTCGCCCTGGATCTCTGTGCTGTCGCGCAGCGGTAGTTGAGCGGACATGGAACTCCCTTGGTGGGACGGGCGGGGGAGGTACCGGACGGCAGCGGGCGGCGGCAGGGGCACCGCCGCCCGGGTGTCCGGCGGCAGGGGACGAAGGCGTGGGGGGACGAGAACGTCAGGGGACGAGAACGCGGCCACATAGAGTGACAGAATGGCGCCAGTGAATCACACAGCATAGCGAAATGTGACCGCTTTCTCGAAAGATTGGCCGCTTTGCCCCGATGGGGTGCAACGCTGCGTGTCCGGCGGAGGCCTCGACGGCACGACGGCTGCAATGATCCCGTCCAGTCCCCTGTCCCCCTTGCCAGGAGCACCCCCATGCCCCGAACACGTACCGCCGTCACCGCGGTCGCGGGAGCCGCCGCCCTGCTCGTGTGTGCCGCCCCTGCCGTGGCCGACCCGCCCCAACCGCCGCACCACTTCTCGGTGTTCGTCCCCGGCGGTGCCGACGGCCGGCCGCACGAAGCGCTCTGCCCGGCCGCACAGCACGCCTACAGCGGCGGATACACCATCAGCGCCAAGCAGGACGCGGTCCTCGGCACGGATCGGACCGACGTCACCGAGGACCGGATGAACGACCACGCCACCGGCTGGATCATCACCGTGCGCAAGGCCCAGACCTGGCCCTTCCTCAAGCGCTCGGCCCCGGCCGACCTGACGATCCACATCGCCTGCTCGGACGACGTCATGAGCCACGGAGCGGCCTGAACGTCGAGCGGCCGGCGCACCAGGTGCGCCGGGCCGCTGCGTGCACGCGCTCAGCCCTGGCCGAGCGTCACCTCCTGCTGCTGTTGGGCGTGGAAGTACGGCAGCGGGAGACCGCCTTCGGGGCGCAGCTCCATCACGGTGGCCTCGACGTGGGACGCGCCGGGGCTGAGCCGTCCCTTTTCGACCTTGCCGGTGTTCACCCAGGTGTGTGCGGCGCCGTCGCACACCGCCTTGGTGCCGCCGATGCCGTAGCGGACCGTCGAGGAGTCCTGGCCGACGGTGCTGCTGACGAACACCGGTCCCGTGCCGCCGGTGCAGCGATAGGTGCCGGAGAGGGTCACGGTGCCGTCCGCCGCGACGCGGCCCGTCGGATCGACGGTCACGGTCTCGTTCGGGTCGGCGCTCGCGGGGGCGACGGCGGCGAGCAGCAGCGCGGCGGCTCCGGCGGCGGCCGCGGCGAGGGCGGGACGTAGGGGCATGGGGGGCCTTTCCGATCGTGCAGTGGGGGGTTCCCACTGGTACCGGGCGGGCGCGGCACCGTGTGTGAACGTCACTCCATCGGTGGCGAGTCACGGCGGTCGTGGAACGGTCAGGGAGTTGTCCGCGAGTTGTCACACTTCGCTTCAGGCCGTTCCGAGGAGTTCACGAGGGGAGCATGGTCTACTCGTGCCGGGCGGCGAACAGGCCGCAGGCACCCGTCACATCCGACGCGGAGGTGTGCCATGTGTTCCCACCGGACCCCGACTCACGACAGCGGCGCCCCGCACGTCGTCGCCGCCCACCCCGAGCAGGGCTGGAGCCTGCTGTGCGACGGGGGGATCGTCTTCGACGACACGGGTGAGCTGCACGCGGACGGCAGCGTCGTGGAGCCGCACCGGGCCCCGGCCGAGCGGCCGGCGGTCGCCGCCTGAGTTCCGGGCCAAAAAGGCTCTAGGGCAGCACCGCGAAGCCGTCGAGCTCGACCATCGCCTGCTCGTCCCACAGCCGTACGACCTCCACGACCGCCATGGCCGGATAGGTGCGGCCCGCCAACCGGCGCCAGATCCGCCCGAGTTCGGGGGCATGGGTGCGGTAGGCGGCGACGTCGGTGGCGTAGACGGTGACGCGGGCGAGGTCGGCGGGGGTGCCGCCGGCCGCGCGCAGGGCGGTGAGGAGATTGCCGAGTGCCTTCTCGAACTGCTCGGGGAGGGTGTCGCCGGTGACCTTGCCGTCGGTGTCGAGGGCGGTCTGGCCCGCGAGGAAGGCCACGCGGGTGCCGGTGGCGACGACCGCGTGGGAGAAGCCGGCGGGCGGGGACAGGTCGGGCGGATTGACGCGCTCGGTCGTCACGGACGGGCCTCCCGGTGGGCGGTGGCGTACAACTCCTTGGCGATGATGCCGCGTTGGACCTCGCTGGCACCCTCGTAGACGCGCGGGGCGCGCACCTCGCGGTAGAGGTGTTCGAGCAGATGGCCCCGCTCCAGCGCCCGGGCTCCATGCAGCTGGACGGCCGCGTCGACGACGTACTGGGCGGTCTCGGTGGCCAGCAGCTTCGCCATCGCGGCGCGCTTGGGCACATCCGGGGCGCCCTCGTCGTAGGCCGTCGCCGCCGCGTAGACCATCAGCCGGGCCGCTTCCGTGCGCAGCGCCATCTCCGCGACCTGGTGGGCGACCGCCTGAAGATCCCTCAACTTGCCGCCGAACGCGTCCCGTCCGGACGTATGGGCGAGGGTCGCGTCGAGCGCCGCCTGGGCCATGCCGACCGCGAAGGCACCGACGCTCGGGCGGAAGAGGTTGAGCGTGCCCATCGCGACCCGGAAACCGCGGTCGACCTCCCCGAGCACGTCGTCCCCGGTCACGGGTACGGAGTCGAAGTCGAGGCTGCCGATGGGGTGCGGGGAGAGCATCTCCAGGGGCGCGCCGGTGAGGCCGGGCCGGTCGGCGGGTACCAGGAAGGCGGTCACCCCGCGGGCGCCGACATCGGGGGTGGTCCGCGCGAAGACGGTGTAGAAGTCGGCCTCGGGGGCATTGGAGATCCAGCACTTCTGCCCGGTGAGCCGCCAGCTCCCCGGCCCCTGCGGATCCGCCCGCAGGCCGAGCGCCGCCGCGTCCGAGCCCGCACCCGGCTCGCTCAGCGCGAACGCGGCCACCGCCGTGCCGTCGGACACGCGCGGCAGCCAGCGCCGGCGCTGTGCCGGGGTGCCGTGGGCGTGGACCGGGTGGGCGCCGAGGCCCTGGAGGGCGAGGGCCGTCTCGGCCTCCGTGCAGGCCTGGGCCAGGGACTCGCGCATCAGACAGAGGTCCAGGGCGCCGGAGGTGAACAGGCGCGACAGCAGACCGAGCCGGCCCAGTTCCGCGAGGAGCGCCCGGTCGACCCGGCCGGGCTCACCCTTC
The DNA here is from genome assembly GCF_032656585.1 of Streptomyces herbicida. Taxonomy (NCBI): domain Bacteria; kingdom Bacillati; phylum Actinomycetota; class Actinomycetes; order Kitasatosporales; family Streptomycetaceae; genus Streptomyces; species Streptomyces herbicida. Next base: position 33,980 of record NZ_JAUYWJ010000007.1, on the reverse strand, counting down.
TCCGCGAGCGGGCGCAGCCGCTCCGCGGTCAGGACACGCAGCTCGGCGCACCAGGCGATTTGTTCCGGTTCGAGCGAGAATGCGGGCACTGCCGGTCCTCCCTCCACGGCGGGTCGCCATCGACCCCCACTCGACGGTATCGCGTACTGTTGACTGCCGTCACCAACACGATACGCTCCTTGCGCGAGCGCACCACGAGCCCACGCGAGCCCACCAGGCAAGGGGGCGAACCGTCATGAACGTCTCGGCGCACGTCGACACCTTCGCGCGCGACAACCTGCCACCACCGGAGCAGTGGCCGGAGCTCCGCTTCGACCTGCCGGAGCTGCACTACCCCGAGCGGCTGAACTGTGCCGTCGAGCTCATGCACCACGCCGACCCGGCGCGTCCCGTGTTCCACGCGCCCGCCGGCGACATCTGGACCTACGGCGACCTCCGTGCCCACGTCGACCGCATCGCGCATGTCCTCACGCGCGACCTGGGCGTGGTCCCCGGCAACCGCGTCCTGCTGCGCGGCCCCACCACCCCCTGGCTCGCGGCCTGCTGGCTGGCGGTGCTGAAGGCGGGCGCGGTGGCCGTCACCGTGCTGGCCCAGCAGCGCCCGCACGAGCTGGGCACGATCTGCTCGATCGCCCGGGTGGGACACGCACTGTGCGACATCCGGGCCGTCGACGACCTCACCAAGGCCGAGATCCCCGGGCTGCGCATCACGACGTACGGCGGTGACGCCCCGGACGACCTCCTCAACCGCCCCGCGCCGGGCACTCCGTACCCCGCCGTCGACACCGCGGCCGACGACGTCGCCCTGATCGCGTTCACCTCCGGCACCACCGGTCGCCCGAAAGGGTGCATGCACTTCCACCGGGATGTGCTCGCCATAGCTGACACCTTCTCCAAGCATGTGCTCAAACCACATGTGGACGATGTCTTCGCGGGCAGTCCCCCGCTGGGCTTCACCTTCGGCCTCGGCGGACTCGTGGTGTTCCCGATGCGGGCCGGCGCCAGCGCACTGCTCCTCGAACAGGCGACTCCCAAGCGGCTGCTGCCCGCGATCGCCGAGCACCGGGTCTCCGTCCTGTTCACCGCGCCCACCGCGTACCGCGCGATGCTCGACGACCTGGACGGCCATGACACCTCCTCGCTCAGACGCTGTGTCTCCGCCGGGGAGAACCTGCCCGCCGCCACCTGGCGGGCCTGGCACGAGCGCACCGGCCTGCGGATCATCAACGGCATAGGCGCCACCGAGCTGCTGCACATCTTCATCTCCGCCGCCGACGAGCGGATCAAGCCCGGGACCACGGGTGTTCCGGTACCGGGGTGGCAGGCGCGGGTGCAGGACGAGAACGGGGATCCGGTGCCGGACGGGGAACCCGGGCTGCTCGCCGTGCGCGGGCCGGTCGGCTGCCGGTACCTCGCCGATCCGCGGCAGCGGGACTATGTGCGCGACGGCTGGAACGTCACCGGCGACACCTACGTCCGCGAGGACGACGGCTACTTCCGCTATGTCGCCCGCGCCGATGACATGATCATCTCGGCCGGGTACAACATCGCCGGACCGGAGGTGGAGGACGCGCTCCTGCGCCACCCGGACGTGGTCGAGGCGGCGGTGATCGGGCAGCCGGACGAGGTCCGCGGACAGGTGGTGGTGGCCTACACCGTGCTGAAGGAGGGCGCGGAACGGGACGCCGACGCCCTGCGCGGCTTCGTGAAGTCCGAGCTGGCTCCGTACAAGTGCCCGCGCGAGATCGTCTTCCTCGACGCGCTGCCGCGCACGGCGACCGGCAAGCTCCAGCGCTATCGCCTCCGCACCGAAGGTGATCAGCCGTGACGCCGAAGACCTAAGATGATCAACGTGTCCGAGCAGCACGCACCACGGTCCCTCATCGTCACGCTCTACGGCGCGTACGGCCGCTTCACACCGGGTCCGGTACCCGTCGCCGAGCTGATCCGGCTGCTGGCCGCGGTCGGCGTGGACGCGCCCTCCGTACGTTCGTCGGTGTCCCGGCTGAAGCGGCGCGGCCTGCTGCGGCCCGCCCGTACGGAGCAGGGCGCGGCCGGGTACGAACTCTCGCCCGAGGCACGGCAGTTGCTCGAGGACGGTGACCGGCGCATCTATGCGACCACACCACCCGAGGACGAGGGCTGGGTGCTCGCCGTGTTCTCGGTGCCGGAGTCGGAACGGCAGAAGCGGCACGTGCTGCGCTCCCGGCTGGCCGGCCTGGGCTTCGGCACGGCGGCCCCCGGGGTGTGGATCGCCCCGGCGCGGCTGTACGAGGAGACCCGGCACACCCTCCAGCGGCTGCGGCTCGACCCGTACGTCGACTTCTTCCGCGGCGAGCACCTCGGCTTCGCGCCCACGGTCGAGGCGGCCGCCCGCTGGTGGGACCTGGCCGCGATCGCCAAGGAGCACGAGGCGTTCCTCGACGCGCACGAGGGCGTGCTGCACGACTGGGAGCGGCGCACGGACACCCCGCCCGAGGAGGCCTACCGCGACTACCTCCTGGCCCTGGACACCTGGCGGCACCTCCCCTACACCGACCCCGGCCTCCCCGTGCACCTGCTGCCCGCGAACTGGCCGGGCGCGCGGTCGGCCGAGGTGTTCCAGGGGCTCCACGAGCGGCTGCGGGACGCGGGGGCCACATTCGCCGGGCTGTGAGCCGGCCATCACGGCAAGGGCTCGGGGAGCCACTGTCCGGCTCACCGGGCTGCCGAGCGATCGACCCGGCGGACGGCGCGACGCCTACCCCGGGCATGGCAGAGGTCAGCTCTCCAGAGTGAGCCGGGGCTTGGGGGCGTCCGTGCGTCCGGTCTGCGGGGGCCGGCTGCCCGCGCGGTACTGGTCGGGCCAGACGACACCGGGTCCCTCGTACCCCTGCTCGGCGGCGGCGTGCAGCGTCCAGTGCGGGTCGTAGAGGTGGGGCCGGGCCAGCGCGCACAGGTCCGTACGCCCCGCCAGGATCAGTGAGTTGACGTCGTCCCAGGAGGAGATCGCGCCGACCGCGACGACCGGGATGCCGAGCTCGTGGCGGATCCGGTCGGCGAACGGCGTCTGGTACGACCGTCCGTACTCCGGCTCCTCCTCGGCCACCACCTGACCGGTCGACACGTCGATCGCGTCGGCGCCGTGCGCGGCGAAGGCGCGGGCGATCTCGACGGCGTCCTCGGCCGTGGTGCCGCCCTCGGTCCAGTCGGTGGCGGAGATGCGCACGGTCATGGGCCGCTCCTCCGGCCACACCCCGCGTACGGCGTCGAAGACCTCCAGCGGGAAGCGCAGCCGCTTCTCCAGCGAGCCGCCATAGGCGTCGGTGCGCCGGTTGGTCAGCGGGGAGAGGAAGCCGGAGAGCAGATAGCCGTGGGCGCAGTGGAGTTCGAGCAGGTCGAAGCCGGCGCGGGCGGCACGCCAGGCGGCTGCCGTGAACTGCTCCCGGATGTCGGTGAGCTGGGCGCGGGAGAGCTGGCGCGGGGTCTGGCTCTCCGGCTTGTAGGGGAGCGGGGACGCGGCCACGAGCGGCCAGTTGCCGTCGGGCAGGGGCTCGTCCATGCCCTCCCACATCAGCTTCGTCGAGCCCTTGCGTCCGCTGTGGCCGAGCTGAACGCCGATCGCGGTGCCCGGCGACCGGGAGTGCACGAACTCGGTGATCCGCCGCCAGGCCTCGGCTTGCCTGCCGGTGTAGAGGCCGGCACAGCCGGGGGTGATCCGGCCCTCCTCGCTGACGCACACCATCTCGGTCATCACCAGACCGGCGCCGCCGAGGGCGCGGGCGCCGAGGTGGACGAGGTGGAAGTCGCCGGGGACGCCCTGGACCGACGAGTACATGTCCATGGGCGAGACGACGACGCGGTTGCGCAGGTTCAGGCCGCGCAGCCGGAAGGGGGTGAACATCGGGGGCGTGCCCGGCGGGCAGCCGAACTCGCGCTCCACGGACTCGGTGAAGCCGGTGTCGCGCAGCCTGAGGTTGTCGTGGGTGACGCGGCGGCTGCGGGTGAGCAGGTTGAAGGCGAACTGACGGGGCGGCTGGCGGAGGTACAGGGCGATGTTCTCGAACCACTCCAGGCTGGCGCGGGCGGCGCGCTGGGTGGAGGCGACGACCGGTTTGCGCTCGGTCTCGTAGGCCGTCAACGCCTCGGCCAGGGTGGGCTGTTCCTCCAGACACGCGGCAAGCGCGAGGGCGTCCTCGACGGCCAGCTTGGTGCCGGAGCCGATGGAGAAGTGGGCGGTGTGGGCGGCGTCGCCGAGGAGGACGACGTTGCCGTAGGACCAGCGTTCGTTGACGACGGTGCGGAAGTTGATCCATGCGGACTTGTTCGAGCGCAGGGGCCGCCCGCCCAGCGCGTCCGAGAAGATCTTCGCGCAGCGCTCGACCGACTCCTGCTCGCCCAGTTCGTCGAACCCGGCGGCCCGCCACACCTCCTCGCGCATCTCGACGATCACGGTCGAGGCATCGGCCGCATAGGGGTAGCCGTGCAGTTGCATCACACCGTGCTCGGTCTCGGCGATCTCGAAGCGGAAGGCGTCGAAGGCGAAGTCGGCGGCGAGCCAGATATAGCGGCAGTGGTGGGTGGCCACATGGGGCTGGAACACATGGGTGTAGGCCTCGCGGGTGGTGCTGTTCACCCCGTCGGCGGCGATGACGAGGTCGTATGCCTCGGAGAGCCAGGCCGGGTACGGTGCCTCGCTGCGGAAGCGCAGCTCCACGCCGAGGTTGCGGCAGCGCTCGTGCAGGATTTCCAGGAGGCGTTTTCTGCCGAGGGCCGCAAAGCCGTGGCCTCCGGAGGTCTGGCGGGTGTTGCGGTGGACGATGTCGATGTCGTCCCAGCGGACGAAGTGTTTCTGCAGGGCCTCGTAGACCGTGGGGTCGGCGTGTTCGATGCCGCCCAGGGTTTCGTCGGAGAGGACCACTCCGAAGCCGAAGGTGTCGTCGGGGGCGTTGCGTTCCCAGACCGTGATTTCGCGGGCGGGGTCCAGGCGTTTGAGCAGGGCGGCTGAGTACAGGCCGCCGGGGCCGCCCCCGATGATCGCGATGCGTTGGGAGTGGCCGGTCGTGTGCGGCGGCTGCGGGTTCGATGTGGCTGGTCGCGCCCCGCGGCGGAGCCGCATATCGGCACTGCCCCGCACCCCTTTGGTCGGCATACTCACCGCCCCTGCCATTTCGGAGGGCGCTTCTCCGTGAACGCCGCGTGGAACTCGGCGTAGTCCTCGCCGTTCATGAGGAGGGCCTGGGTGGAGGCGTCCAGTTCCACCGCGGCTGCCAGCGGCATGTCCAGCTCCGCTGTGAGCAGGGCCTTGGTCTGGGCGAAGGCGAGGGCCGGGCCGTTGGACAGGCGGTGGGCCAGGGCGCGGGCCGCCTCGTCGGTGTGGCCCTCCTCGGTCAGTTCGCTGATCAGGCCGATCCGCTCGGCCTCCGCCGCGCGCACCGGCTCGCCGAGCATCAGGAGGCGGGTCGCGTGGCCGAGGCCGACCACACGGGGCAGCAGATAGGCCGCGCCCATGTCGCCGCCGGACAGGCCCACGCGGGTGAAGAGGAAGGCGAAGCGGGCCGAGGGGTCGGCGATGCGGAAGTCGGCCGCGAGAGCCAGTACCGCTCCCGCTCCGGCCGCCACCCCGTGCACCGCCGCGATCACCGGGAACGGGCACTCCCGTACGGCCCGCACGACCTGCCCGGTCATCCGGTTGAAGTCGAGCAGCTGCGCGGTATCCATGGACAGCGTCGCGCCGATGATCTCGTCGACGTCGCCGCCGGAACAGAAGCCACGGCCCTCGCCGGTCAGCACCAGGGCGCGCACCGACCGCTCGCGGGACAGCTCGGCGAGCAAGTCGCGCAGGTCGGCGTAGGCGCCGAAGGTGAGGGCGTTGAGTTTCTCGGGGCGGGCGAGGGTGACGGTGGCGACGCCGTCGGCGATCTCGACCCGCAGGTGCTCCCAGTCGGAGGTGCGGGCGGCGGAGCCGGTGAAGGGACTCATGACGTGCGGCCTCCTAGGGCGGCGGTGCCTCACGTAGCTCTACCCTACGAAGCTATCACCCATTTATGACTGTCGTCACGAGTGCGCGACACGAGTGGCGCATATGGCCGAGTGCGGTCACGCCGGTCACGGGTCGTCGACAGGGCGGTAACAGTGGGAGGGGACGCGCTAGCCGGGCCATGGGAGCGGGTAAGCCGCCCGGTACCGGGGCCGAAGGTCCCCTACGGTGCCCCTCGAGAGACGCTGAAGTCGGGCGCCGTACCATCTCTTGGGTTGAAAGCAGGACAGCCTGCTCCATGAACGGAACCGCCTTGTACGAACGCCCCTCCGCCTCAGCCTCGTGGCGCATCGCGCTGCCGCACACCGCCGCCGCGGTGCCCGTGGCGCGTGCGCTGGTCCGTACGGCACTGGCGGAACTGGAGCATGCGGCCGACAGCGACACCGCTGAGCTGCTCACCGCTGAGCTGGTCGCCAACGCGGTGGAGCACACCTCGGGCAACGGCCCGATAGAGCTGGTGGTGGAGCTGCGGCCGACCGGCTGCCAGGTCGAGGTGCACGACCCGGACCCGGCGCCGCCCGGCCATCTGACCCGGCCCGTCGTCGAGCAGCCCGACCCCTGGCAGGAGCACGGGCGCGGACTGCTGCTGCTCCGCGCCCTCAGCTCGTCCTGCGGCCACCGCCCGACCGAGTCGGGCAAGGCGGTCTGGTTCAGACTGCCTGTGGTACCGCGTCAGCGGCGTCCTGCGTGACCTCGGCGTCCCGTGCCTTGGTGAGCGTGGAGTTCCGGCGCCCGTAGAGGGCGTACACCAGGAATCCGACCGCGAGGAACACCGCGAACTGGATCCAGGTCGTCCAGCCGGTCTCGTACATCAGGTACAGGCAGAAGCCGACGCCGAGCAGCGGGGCGACCGGGTAGAGCGGCACCCGGAAGGAGCGGACGAGGCCCGGTTCGCGGCGGCGCAGGGCGATCACCGTGATGTTGACGACGGCCATGATGGCGAGCGTGCCGATGGTGCACAGGTTCATCACGGCGTCGAGCGGGGCGAAGGCCGCCGGGAGCGCGAAGACGACCGCGACGATCAGGGTGCCGGCGACGGGCGTCGAGGTCCGGGGCGACACCTTCTCGAAGACGCGCGGGATGAGTCCGTCCCGGGACATCGACATCAGGATGCGGGTCTGGCCGTACATCACGGCGAGCACGACGGAGGCGATGGCGACCACCGCGCCGAAGGCGATGACCCCGCCGCCGATCGCCGAGCCGGTGACCTGGTTGACGACGTAGGAGAGGGCGGCGGGCCGGTTCGCGACCTGGTCGCCGCCGATGGCGCCGATGGCGGCGACGGCCACCGCGCAGTACAGCAGCGTGACCAGACCCATGCAGACGAGGATCGCGACCGGGATGTCGCGGCGCGGGTTCTTCGCCTCCTCACCGGCGGTGGTGATCGCGTCGAAGCCGATGTACGAGAAGAACGCGGCCGTGGTGCCGGCGCCGATGCCGCCGAGCCCGGCCGGGGAGAACGGGGTGAGGTTGCCGTGCTTGAAGGCGCTGTAGCCGATGGCACAGAAGGCGATGAGGATGGCGAGCTTGACCGCGGCCATGGCGGCGGTGGCCCGGGCGCTCTCGCGCACACCGCGCACCAGCAGCACGGAGGCCATGGCGATGACGATCACGGCGGGGACGTTGACGATCCCGCCGTCGGCCGGGCCGGCCGAGAGCGCGGCCGGGAGCTGCCGGCCGGTGAGGCTGTGCAGCAGTTCGTTGACGTACTCGCTCCAGCCGACGGCGACGGCCGAGATGGAGATGCCGTACTCGAGCAGCAGGCACCAGCCGACCAGGAAGGCGGTGGACTCGCCGAGGCCCGCGTAGGCGAAGGAGTACGACGATCCGGAGACCGGGATCGCGCCGCCCAGCTCGGCGAAGGAGAAGGCGGTGAAGACGCAGGTGATCGCGGCGAGGATGAAGGAGACGACGACCGCCGGTCCGGCCTGGGCGACCGAGTCGGAGAGACCGACGAAGATACCGGTGCCGACGATCGCGCCGACGCCGAAGCAGATCAGCTGGAAGAGGCCCATCGTGCGCTTGAGGCCGTGGCCTTCGCGGTCGGCGCCGGATTCGGCGACCAGCAGGGCAGGGGACTTGGTACGCAGCTTGGTGGGCTGAGCGGGCATAGGGGTGGTGCTCGTTTCTGGTGGTGCGGGCGCGATCCGTTGTCGATCGCTGCGGCGGCCGTGGCAGGGGTGGCGCCGGGCCGCCGGACAGGATAAGGCCTGGTGAGGCCGGTCAGACAATGTCGGGTGCGGCAGGCCGCCCGAGGGTGGCCACGAGGACGGCCTTGATGGTGTGCATCCGGTTCTCCGCCTCGTCGAAGACCACGGAGTGCTCGGACTCGAAGACCTCGTCGGTGACCTCGAGCTCGGTCAGTCCGTGCCGCTCGTGGATCTCACGGCCGACGGCGGTGCCGAGGTCGTGGAAGGCCGGCAGGCAGTGCAGGAACTTCACCTGCTCGTTGCCGGTGGCGCGGAGCACGTCCATGGTCACGGCGTACGGACCGAGCAGCGCTATGCGCTCGTCCCAGACCTCCTTGGGCTCGCCCATCGACACCCATACGTCGGTGGCGATGAAGTCGGCGCCGCGCACGCCCTCCTTCACGTCGTCGGTGAGGGTGATCCGGGCGCCGGAGGCACCGGCGAGCTGCTGGGCCACCTCGACGATGGTGTCGTCCGGCCACAGCAGCCGGGGCGCGACGATGCGGACGTCCATGCCGAGCAGGGCGCCGGTGACGAGGTAGGAGTTGCCCATGTTGTAGCGGGCGTCGCCCAGATAGGCGAAGGCGATGTCGGTGAGCGGCTTGTCGCTGTGCTCGGTCATGGTGAGCACGTCGGCCAGCATCTGGGTGGGGTGCCACTCGTCGGTGAGGCCGTTGTAGACGGGGACCCCGGCGAAGGCGGCCAGTTCCTCGAGGACGCCCTGTCCGTGCCCGCGGTACTCGATGGCATCGAACATCCGCCCGAGAACCCGGGCGGTGTCCTTGACCGACTCCTTGTGGCCCAGCTGCGAGCCGGAGGGGTCGAGATACGTCGTCGAGGCGCCCTGGTCGGCGGCGGCGACCTCGAACGCGCACCGGGTGCGCGTCGAGGTCTTCTCGAAGACCAGCGCGATGTTCCTGCCCCGCAGGTACTGCGTCTCGGCCCCCGCCTTCTTGGCGGCCTTCAGCTCCGCGGCCAGCTCGACCAGACCGCGGAACTCCTCCTGGGTGAAGTCCAGCTCCTTGAGGAAGTGGCGGCCGGCGAGGGCGGTCGGGACTGTCGCCATGGGGGGCGCTCCAGGGGTACGAGAACACGGGACGGCTGGAAGTCTATACGACCGAACACATTTCTATACGGCATCCCGTTCCACCGGGCAGCTCATACAGCGCGGCCCGCCTCTGCCCCGGCCCAGCTCGCTGCCCGGGATCTCGATGACCTCGATGCCCTGCTTGCGCAGATGCGTGTTGGTGGTGGAGTTGCGCTCGTAGGCGACGACGACGCCGGGCTCGACGGCGAGGACGTTGCAGCCGTCGTCCCACTGCTCGCGCTCGGCCGCGTGCACGTCCTGGGTGGCGGTCAGGACACGGATCTCGCTCAGCCCGAGGGAGGCGGCGATCGCCCGGTGCATGTGCTCCGGCGGGTGGTCGGTGACCTTGAGCTCCTTCTCCACGGCACCCGGTTCGATGGTGTACGAGCGGAGCATGCCCAGCCCCGCGTACTGGGTGAAGGTGTCGCCGTCGACCATCGTCATCACGGTGTCCAGATGCATGAAGGCGCGCCGCTTGGGCATGTCGAGCGCGACGATCGTTCGCGCCGACCCCGCCGCGAACAGCTTGTGCGCGAGCATCTCCACGGCCTGCGGGGTGGTGCGCTCGCTCATGCCGATCAGAACGGCGCCGTTGCCGATCACCAGAACGTCCCCGCCCTCGATGGTGGACGGATAGTCGGCCTGGCCCGCCGACCAGACGCGGAACGTTTCGTCCCGGAACTGCGGATGGTGCCGGTAGATCGCCTCGAAGTGCACGGTCTCGCGCTGCCGGGCGGGCAGGCGCATGGCGTTGATGGCGACCCCGTCGTAGATCCAGGCGGAGGTGTCCCGGGTGAAGAGGTGATTGGGGAGCGGGCCGAGAAGGAAGTCGTCCAGGTCCATCACATGGAAGCGGACGGAGGTCGGCTCCTCGTGCGCGTCCAGGAACTCCCGCTTGGTCATGCCGCCGACCAGGGCCTCGGTCAGTTCGCGCGCGGGCAGGGTCTCGAAGGCCGCCCGGAGGTGGTCGGTGGCGAGGGGGCCATACTCCTTCTCGTCGAAGACCCGGTCCAGGACGAGCTTCCTGGCCTCCGGGATCGCCAGGGTCTCGGCGAGCAGGTCACCGAAGAGGTGGACGGTGACACCGCGGTCGCGCAGCACGTCGGCGAACCCGTCGTGCTCGGCGCGCGCCCGGCGCACCCACAACACGTCGTCGAAGAGGAGGGCGTCCTTGTTGCTGGGGGTGAGCCTTTTGAGCTCAAGATCCGGCCGGTGCAGGATGACGCGGCGCAGCCGCCCGGCCTCGGAGTCGACGTGGAATCCCATGCCTCCATCCTGACCATCGAAGACCGCCTTCACCCTCTGCTCGACCGTTTCCGTATCTTCTTGTTTTCGTCCCATTGACGACAAGCGACCCCTCCGTTTATCGTCTACATGACGAAAACAGGAGGGGGTCCCATGGCCGACATCACCCGGCGCCTCGGCTGGCGCCATCTGCGCGGCGCCCCGACGGCGCACATCAGACACCACCGGTCGGGAAAGCTCGCGCACGACGGCCCGGGGCTCAGCTTCTGGTACCGCTCGCTGACCGCCGCGCTCTCGGAGGTGCCGGTCGACGACCGTGAGCTGGCGATGACCTTCCACGCCCGCACGTCCGACTTCCAGGACGTGGCCGTGCAGGCAACGGTCACCTACCGGATCGGTGATCCGGCCGTGGCCGCCGCCCGCCTGGACTTCTCGATCGACCCCGACACGGGCGGGTGGCGGGGCGCGCCCCTCGAACAGCTGGGCACGCTGCTCACCGAGACGGCCCAGCAGCACGCGCTGGCCGTCCTCGCCCGGACGCCGCTGTCGTCGGCGCTGGCCGACGGAGTGAGCGCGGTGCGCGAGCGGATCGCGCAGGGGCTGGGCACGGAGCCCCGGCTGCCGGCCATCGGCCTCGAGGTCGTGGCCGTCCGCGTGATGGCGCTGCGGCCGGAGCCCGAGGTGGAGCGGGCGCTGCGCACCCCGGCCCGTGAGCAGATCCAGCAGGAGGCCGACCGGGCCACCTACGAACGGCGGGCCGTGGCCGTCGAGCGGGAGCGGACGATCGCCGAGAACGAGCTGGCCAGCCAGATCGAACTCGCCCGCCGCGAGGAGCAGTTGGTCGAGCAGCGCGGCACGAACGCGCGCCGCGAGGCCGAGGAGCACGCGGCGGCCGACGCGGTGCGTGCCCAGGCGGAGGCGGCGCGGACGGTCAGGCTCGCCGAGGCCGAAGCGGCCCGCTCGGTCAAGCTCGCGGAGGCGGAGGCGGACCGCTCGGTGCGACTGGCCGACGCCGAGGCGCGGCGCACCGGGCTGCTCGCCGAGGCCGAGGCGGCGCGGACGGCCCGGCTGGCGGAGGCGGAGGCGGCCCGTTCGACACGGCTCGCCCGCGCCGAGGCCGAGGGCGCGCGCGAGGTGGGTGAGGCGCGGGCGCAGGCACAGGCCGCGTGGCTGCGGGTGCACGCGGACGCCGGAGTCGACGGTGTCGCGACCCTGCATGCCCTGACCGCCACCCGGCTGGCGGAGAACCTGCCCCGGATCGACAGCGTGACCGTGTCGCCGGACGTCCTCACCGGACTGCTGGCGAAGCTCGGCGGCACCGGGGCGCAGGAGTGAGTCTCGCCCCGCGTGCCGTGCTGGTCCACCGCACCACGGAGTACGAGGAGTTGGTGGCCCGGCACGGCACGCACGGCCAGGCCGCCTTCTTCCTCGCCTCCCGGGGCCGCGACATCGACGAGGTCGCCGCACGCCACCACCGCACGCGCCGCGCGCTGGCCGAGGTCGCCTCCACGGTCCCCCTGACCTGGCGGCAGAGCCGCGTGGAGCGGGCCGACCTGGACCGTTTCCTGTTCGCGCCCGAGGACGTGGTCGTGGTCGTGGGCCAGGACGGGCTGGTGGCGAACGCCGCCAAGTACCTCGCGGGCCAGCCGGTGCTGGGCATCGACTCCGATCCCGGCCGCAACCCCGGTGTGCTCGTACGGCACCGGCCCGCGGACGCGGCGGCGCTGCTGCCGGCCGCCCTGGCCCGGGGTACCGGCGTCGACGAGCTCACCATGGTCGAGGCCGTCGCGGACGACACACAGCGCCTGGTCGCGCTCAACGAGATCTATCTGGGGGCAGCGGGACATCAGACCGCCCGGTACCGCCTGGGCCTCGACGGCGACGGGGGTGTCGTCGAGGCCCAGGCCTCCTCCGGGGTGCTGGTGGGGACCGGGACCGGGGCCACGGGGTGGCTCCGGTCGGTCTGGCAGGAGCGGGCCAGCCGGCTCGCACTCCCCTCCCCCGGCGAGGACCGGCTGCTGTGGTTCGTACGGGAGGCCTGGCCGTCACCGGCCACCGGAACGTCCCTGGTGGCGGGCGAACTCGCGGCCGCTCAGGCCCTGTCGGTCACCGTCGAGTCCGACCGGCTGATCGCCTTCGGCGACGGGATCGAGAGCGACGCGCTGGAGCTCACCTGGGGGCAGACGGTCCGGGTTCGGGTGTGCGAGCAGCGACTGCGGCTGGTCGGCTGACGCCCGGCGCCCACAGGCTCGCCGCCGCCAGCAGCGCCACCACCGCCGAGCCGAGGAGCACGGGCACGTTGCCGATCCCGGCGGCCAGCGCGCCGCCCGCGAGCGCTCCGACCGGCACCGTCCCGAGAAGCGCGGCCTGCACGAACCCGGCGACCCGGCCCTGCATGCCGTCCGGTGTGGCCAGCTGCTGCAAAGTCGTCATGGAGATCGCCCATACGGTGACGGCGAGCCCGTAACAGGCCTGGTAGACGAGGAGCAGCGGGAATGCGGGGCCGAGCGCGGCCGCCGGGACCAGAAAGACCGCGCCGCCCGCCAGCAGCGCGCAGATCCTGGTGGCCGACCACAGCCCCGTCGTCCGGGCGAAGCGGCCGGCGACACACACCCCGGCCAGCGTGGCCGCGCCGTGCACGGCGTACGAGAGGCCCAACTGCCAAGCGGACAGGGCGAGATCGTGGGTCGCGTAGTACACGAGGAGCGCGCCCGCCGCACCACTGCCGAGGTTGAGCCCGGCGCCCGCGAGGACCATCAGGCGCAGCCGCGGTTCGCCGCGGACCACCTCGAGTCCCGAGCGGAGCAGGGCGGTCGGCGACCGTGCGTCCCTCGGTTCGGCCGGGTCGTTCAGTGCCGCGGGCAGGGCCAGCAGGAGCAGCGCCTCGACGGCGTAGGCCGCGCTGCCCGCCAGCAGGGCCGGGGCGGGTCCGAGGATCCCGACCAGCACACCGCCGAGTGCCGGACCGCCGATCAGTCCGGCCGTACGGGCCCCGGTGAGAGCGGAGTTGGCGGCCAGCAGCCGGTCCGGTCCGACGACCCGGGGCAGCGCCGCCTGCAGGGCGACGGAGAGGGTGAAGGTCAGCGCGCCGGAGACGACGGCGACCCCGTACAGCTGAGGACGGCCGACTCCGCCCAGGGCGTCCGCGAGCGGGACCGAGCCCACGACCAGGGCCTGCGTGGCGGTCACCACGACGAGCAGCCGGCGCAGCCGCACCCGGTCGACCAGCACTCCGGCGAACGGACTGAGCAGGGCCCCCGGCAGATAGGTCAGCGCGAGCACCGCGGCCGCCCCGAACGGCCCGGTGTCCAGATCGGTCACCGCGAGCAGTGCCACCGCGAGGGCGGTGACCTGGCGTCCGACGGAGCCCGCGATCTGCTCGCCGCACAGCAGCACGAAGGCCCGCTGCCGGCGCGGCGGGAGCGGGCGGGCCTCGGCGGGTACCGCGGCCAACCCTCAGATCCCCGTGCAGGGCACGGGCCAGCGGCTGATGCGCGGCGGCAGGGCCACCGCCCATTCGTCGGTGACCAGGGCCAGCCGCTCGGCGGCCAGCAGTCCCGCGGCCTCGCGCGGGCCGGGGTCCAGTTCGTGGAGGGGCGCGGGGTTTTGCAGGGTGTGGAAGGCGGAGAGCAGATCGGGGTGGTCGAGGGTGAGCCGTACGGCGGTGCCGGGCTCCCTGCGGTCCATGACGGCGACGAAGTCCGGGCCACGACGGTGGTAGAGCATCCCGTACCCATACCCCGCCCGCCACTCCTTCAACTCACCTGACTCATCGCGTACTTGAGCGGGAGGAGGCAGATGGCGCAGGAGCCCGATGTCGTACGGCGTCTCCCCGTCGGCCGCCGTCCAGCTCACCTGGAGTCCGAGACTCTGGCACTCGCGCAGGAACTGGACCGCCACGGCGGTGCGGTGCCCACCCTCACCCAGGCCGAGCGGCTCGGACACCTCGACCCGGCGGCCGGTGACGCGGTGCGGGACGACGGTGGGCAGCCCGGTCATCCGGCGACCCCCGCCCCGTCGGGCATACGGACCGTCTCGTCCCAGGTGGGCAGGGCGACATACGTCCGGCCGTCGCGGAACAACAGGCCGAGGGAGAAGGCGTGTTGGAGCCATTCATGCAGGGCTTCGCGGCTGACGGCGTGGCCGCCCTCCGCCAGCAGCCGGTGCAGCGCGGACTCGGTGCGCCCGTCCTCCAGGCTGCGCAGTGCGGCCGCCGCCCAGCCGGTGAAGCGGTGGGTGGTCCGCGGCCGGCCCTGCCGCCGGTCGTGCACCAGCAGGGCGGCCGCGTCCGCCCCCTATGCCGTGGCTGCCGTGGCTGCCTCGTCCGCCTCGCCTGCATCGGCTTCTTCGAACAGCAACCGCGAGCTGTGATGTCCGGCGCGCCACTGCGCCACGGCCGCCTTGAGCCGGTTCTCCGTCTCACCCCCGATGCCGGCGTCCTCCGTGTCGAACAGGTAGACGAGGTCGGCCAGTTCGTCCTCGGGCAGGTCGTAGACGTGCTGGTACATCGCGGCCGGACGCCGCTTGCCGAATCCCAGGCCCGGATCGGTGAAGTGCGGGCTGAACCGCTCCAGCTGGATGCGGTGGGCGCCGCTGGGCGGCTGCAGATGGACGAGCGCCGGGAGCTGGTCGACGACGTGGGCGTAGTCCTCGGCGGTCTCGCCGGGGAAGCCGTACAGGAGGTTCCAGGAGCAGGTGAGCGAGTGGTTCTCGCACTCCCGGAGGGTGCGGACGTTGCGGGCGCCGCTGACGCCCTTGTCCATGAGGTCGAGCACCCGGCTGCCCAGGCTCTCGATGCCGGGCTGGATGTGCACCGTGCCCGAGCGGCCGAGGAGCCGGAGCTGGTCGGGGGTGAGGTTGGACTTGACCTCGTAGTGCAGCCGCAGGTCCCAGCCGCTGTCGACGACGCGCGGCAGGAAGTCCCGGAAGTACGCCATGTCGACGATGTTGTCGACCGTGACGATGTCGAGGATGCGGTGCCGTCGTACGAGGCGGTCTATCTCGTCCCACAGCCGCTCCCCCGGCTTGGCGCGGAAGGCCATGGACGAGCCGTTGAGCCCGCAGAAGGTGCAGTGGTGCTTCTCCCCCCACCAGCAGCCCCGGGCCCCCTCGACGACCAGCTTGGGGTGGACGTACCCCAGCACCAGCGAGGCCTCCAGGGCGGCCTGCCACTGGTCGTAGTCGGGCGAGGGTATGTCGGCGGGCGCCACCGTGCGCCGGGTCTCGGTGTTGGCCCGGGATATGTCTCCGTCCCACCAGCACAGGCCCGGGACGTCCGCGGGCGGGGTGCCCGCGTCCAGATGCCGCAGAAGGGCCGGTAAGGCGTACTCTCCCTCGCCGCGCACCACATGATCCACGAACCGGTGGTTGCGGTGCAGGGCGTGGCCCATGGGGCCGTCGCAGTTGCTGCCGCCGAAGACGACGGTCAGCTCCGGGCGGCGGCGCTTGAGCTCCCGGGCCAGCGCCAGGGAGGACACGTTCTGCATGAACGTGGTGGTGAACCCGACGACGTCGGGCTCCGCCGCGAGCACCTCGGCGGCGCACTCGTCGATGAACCCGGCCGCGTACGGCCGCATGTCGAGGGCGGTGTCGATGAAGACGTCCCGGTCGGCCGCATAGCTGCGCAGCCGGGCGACGCCCCAGTCGGGGTCGTCGTACAGCACGCCCGAGAAGACCCAGTCACCGAGGCCGTGGAAGATCGAGTCGCTGCCGACCGCCACATAGTCGCCCGGCCGCAGCCGCCCTCCGGAGTGCTCCAGGAGGAACTCGGCCCAGCGCAGGGAGCCGTGGAACTCGGTCACCCCGTCGGCCGGGCGGGCCTGCCGCACGAGCCGGTGCAGCAGGCCCACCTGCAGCGAGGGGAGGTCGATCGGATGCCAGGGCATCGTCACCAGGTGAACGCGCATACCACCCC
Source organism: Streptomyces herbicida (assembly GCF_032656585.1). Taxonomy (NCBI): domain Bacteria; kingdom Bacillati; phylum Actinomycetota; class Actinomycetes; order Kitasatosporales; family Streptomycetaceae; genus Streptomyces; species Streptomyces herbicida. Next base: position 17,526 of record NZ_JAUYWJ010000007.1, on the reverse strand, counting down.
TTCGGTCAGCGGGTCGGCCGCTTCTCCAGGATCGCCGGCCGACGGCTGGTGCTCTGGTCCTCATGGACCACGACCTTCTTGATCTCCATGTCCCTCACTCCCTCCGGCGTTCCGAACACATGTACGTCGCAAGGCGTTTCACCATATGGACAGATACATGTGAGGCACAAGGCTGGGGGTGGGACGGTTCACAAGCGCGGGTCCACCGGCTCCGACTCCAGCGCCAGCACCCCGAACACGGCCTCGTGCACCCGCCACAGCGGCTCGCCCTCCGCCAGCCGGTCCAGGGCCTCGAGCCCCAGCGCGTACTCGCGGATCGCCAGCGACCGCTTGTGGTTGAGGAACCGCTTGCGCAGCCGGTCCAGGTTGTCCGGCCGGGTGTACTCGGGACCGTAGATGATCCGCAGGTACTCGCGGCCCCGGCACTTGATGCCCGGCTGGACCAGACGGCCCTCGCCGCTGCGCACCATCGCGCCGACCGGCTTGACGACCATGCCCTCGCCGCCCCGGCCGGTCATCTCCAGCCACCAGTCGACACCCGCCCGCACCGACTCCGGGTCGCCGGTGTCGACGTACAGCCGCCGGGTGGTCTGCAGCAGTCCGGTCCCGTCGTGCTCGACGAGCCGGTCGAGCAGCGCGAGTTGCTCGTCGTGCGGCAGGGCGGCCAGGCTGCGCCCCTGCACGGCCAGGATCTGGAACGGGGCGAGACGCACCCCGTCCAGGCCGTCCGTGGTCCAGCAGTAGCGGCGGTACGCGTCCGTGAACGCGGCCGCGTCGGCGGCCCGCTCGCGCTGCCGGGAGAGCAGCCCGGTCACGTCCACACCGCGCGCCGCCGCGCCCTCCAGGGCGGCCAGCGCGCCCGGGAACACCGCGCCGGAGGCGGCACCCACGGCCGCGTACTGCGAGCGCAGCAGCCCGGACGCCTTCAGCGACCACGGCATCAGCTCGGCGTCGAGCAGCAGCCAGTCAGTGTCGAGTTCGTCCCAGAGGCCCGCCTCCCCGATCGCCGACCGGACGCGCCCGAGGATCTCCTCGGTCACTGCCTCGTCGTCGAAGAACGGCCGTCCGGTGCGGGTGTAGAGCGACCCGGTGGGCCCTCCCCCACTCTCGGCTTCGCTCGAGCGGGAGGTGCCCCCAGCCCCGAACCGCTTGCGCGCAGCCTCGGCGTCCCGGCACACCAGCGCCACCGCCCGCGAGCCCATGTGCTTCTCCTCGCACACGACCCGCGCGACGCCGTCCTGCGCGTACTGCGCGAAGGCTTCCGCCGGGTGCTCCAGGTAGCCCTCGATATGACTGGTGGCCGTCGGCGCCATGGTCGGCGGGAGGTACGGCAGCAGCCGTGGGTCGATCGCGAAGCGGCTCATGACCTCCAGGGCCGCCGCCGCGTTCTCCTCGCGGACCGCGACGCGGCCCGCGTGCCGTGTCTCCACGACCCTTCGGCCGTGCACGTCCGCCAGGTCCAGCGGCCGCCCGTCGTGCCCCCCGGGCGCCTCGCTGCGCAGCGGCTTGGCCGGCTCGTACCAGACCCGCTCGGCCGGTACGTCGACCAGCTGTCGCTCCGGCCAGCGCAGCGCGGTGAGCTTGCCGCCGAAGACGGCGCCGGTGTCCAGGCAGATGGTGTTGTTGAGCCAGGTGGCCTCCGGAACCGGGGTGTGGCCGTAGACCACGGCCGCGCGGCCCCGGTAGTCCTCGGCCCACGGGTAGCGCACCGGCAGCCCGAACTCGTCCGTCTCCCCCGTCGTGTCGCCGTACAGCGCGTGCGAGCGGACCCGGCCGGACGTCCGCCCGTGGTACCGCTCGGGCAGACCCGCGTGGCAGACGACGAGCCGGCCGCCGTCGAGGACGTAGTGGCTGACGAGGCCGTCGAGGAACTCCCGGACCTGTGCCTTGAACTCCTCGCTCTCGCCCTCCATCTGCTCGATGGTCTCGGCGAGCCCGTGGGTGTGCTGCACCTTGCGGCCCTTGAGGTAACGCCCGTACTTGTTCTCGTGGTTGCCGGGCACGCACAGCGCGTTGCCCGAAGCGACCATGGACATCACGCGGCGCAGCACGCCGGGGGTGTCCGGGCCGCGGTCGACGAGGTCGCCGACGAAGACGGCCGTACGGCCCTCGGGGTGCACGCCGTCGCTGTAGCCCAACTTGGCCAGCAGCGACTCGAGTTCGAAGGCGCAGCCGTGGATGTCGCCGATGATGTCGAAGGGGCCGGTGAGGTGGGTCAGGTCGTTGAAGCGCTTCTCGGTGACGACGGTGGCGGCGTCGACCTCCTCGACTCCGCGCAGGACGTGCACCTTGCGGAAACCCTCGCGCTCCAAGTGCCTCATGGAACGCCGGAGTTCACGGATGTGCCGCTGGATCACCCGGCGCGGCATGTCCGCCCGGTCGGTGCGGGCCGCGTTGCGCTCGGCGCACACCTCCTCGGGGACGTCGAGGACGATGGCGATGGGCAGCACGTCGTACTTCTTCGCCAGTTCGATCAGCTGGCGCCGGCTGTCCTGCTGCACGCTGGTGGCGTCGACCACGGTACGGCGGCCGGCGGCCAGCCGCTTGCCGGCGATGTAGTGCAGGACGTCGAAGGCGTCGCTCGTCGCGCTCTGGTCGTTCTCGTCGTCGGAGACCAGACCTCGGCAGAAGTCCGAGGAGATGATCTCGGTCGGCTTGAAGTGCCGGCGGGCGAAGGTGGACTTGCCCGAGCCGGAGGCGCCGACGAGCACCACGAGGGAGAGGTCCGTGACGGGGAGCACCCGCCCCTTCCGTGTCTCTGTCATGCTGCCTTCGCCTCCTTCTCGTTCATGGTCCCGATGCTGAACACGGCCATCTGCGTGGGCGGGCCGACCTCGGGGTCGTCGGGCCCGACCGGGCGGAACTCCACGTCGTAGCCGTGCCGTTCGGCCACCGCCCCCGCCCAGGTGCGGAACTCCTCGCGGGTCCACTCGAAGCGGTGGTCGCCATGCCGGACGTGTCCCGCCGGGAGGGACTCCCAGCGGACGTTGTACTCGACGTTCGGGGTCGTCACGAGGACCGTGCGGGGCCGGGCCGCACCGAACACCGCGTACTCCAGGGCGGGCAGCCGGGGCAGGTCGAGGTGCTCGATGACCTCGCTGAGCACTGCGGCGTCGTAGCCCTTGAGACGGCTGTCGGTGTAGGCGAGCGAACCCTGCTGGAGCTTGACGCGCGAAGCCTGCCGCTCTCCCATCCGGTCCAGCTTCAGCCGCCGTCCGGCGATGGTGAGCGCCCGCATCGACACGTCGACGCCGACGATCTCGGTGAACCCCGGGTCCTTGAGCAGCGCCTGCACCAACTGGCCCTGTCCGCACCCGAGGTCGAGGACACGGGCGGCGCCCGACTCGCCGAGCGCGGCGATGATCGCGTCCCGGCGCTGCACGGCGAGCGGGGTCGGCTTCTCCTCCGCCTCGCTCTCCTCCTCGACGGCGTTGTCGATCTCCTCGACGTCGCTGTCGTCCGCCTCCGCAAGCCGCACCAGCTCCAGGCGCTCCATCGCCTGCCGGGTGAGCGACCAGCGGCGGGAGAGATAGCGGCTGGTGATGAGCTTCTGCTCCGGGTGGCCGGGCAGCCAGCCCTCCCCGGCCCGCAGCAGCTTGTCGACCTCGTCGGAGGCGACCCAGTAGTGCTTGGCGTCGTCGAGGACCGGCAGCAGCACATACAGGTGCCGCAGCGCCTCGGCGAGGGTCAGCGCCTCCGACTCCAGGACGAGCCGCACATAGCGCGAGTCGCCCCACTGCGGGAACGCGGTGTCCAGCGCCACCGGCTCGACGGTCACCGCCCAGCCGAGCGGCTCGAAGAGGCGTCGTACGAGGCCGGGGCCGCCGCGGGCGGGCAGCGCGGGCACCTCGACGCGCAGCGGCAGCGGCTGCGCGGCGCGCTCCGGGCGGGCGTTGCACACGCCCCGCATCGCGCTGGAGAAGACGCTGCTCAGCGCCACGGCGAGCAGCGAGGAGGCGGCGTACGGGCGGTCGTTCACATACTGCGCGAGCGCCGCGTCGGGAGCTCCGCCCCGGCCCTTGCCCTTCCCCCGCCGCACCAGCGCCACGGCATCCACCTCCAGCAAGAGCGCCGCCGTGCAGCGTTCCGCGGCCGCCTCTGGGTAGAGGACGTGGGCCGTGCCGTAGGAGGTGGAGAACGCCTGCGCCTTCTCGGGATGCTTGTGCAGCAGGAAGCCGAGGTCGGTGGCGGGGCGCTCCGGGGTGCCGGTGGTGCCGATGGTCAGGAACATGCCCTGAGTCTCCCTGGCCAGGGCGCCGGTGACCAGCGCTTTTCGCACGGTAGCGGAACGACGACCGACCGTCGTGATGCCCCGGACGGCCGGTCGTCGTACGCCCGCGTACGCGCCGCCTACGACAGCTGCGACTGGACCTGGGAGGAGATCAGTTCCAGGTGGTCCAGGTCCGTGAGGTCGAGGACCTGGAGGTAGATGCGCTGCGAGCCGATCTCGGCGTACCGGCCGATCTTGTCGACGACCTCGGCCGGGGAGCCGGCCAGACCGTTGACCTTCAGCTCGTCCACCTCACGGCCGATCGCGGCGGCCCGGCGGGCGACCTCTTGGCCGTCCCTGCCGACGCAGACGACGAGGGCGTTGGAGTAGGTCAGGTCGTCGGCGCGGCGGCCCTCGGCCTCGGCGGCGGCGCGCACCCGGCCGAACTGCCGCTCGCTGTCCTCGATCGAGGCGAAGGGCATGTTGAACTCGTCCGCGTACTGCGCGGCCAGCCGCGGGGTGCGGGTGGCGCCGTGGCCGCCGATCAGGACCGGGACCTTGGCCTGGGCGGGCTTGGGCAGCGCGGGCGAGTCGGTGAGGTCGTAGTGCGCGCCGTGGAAGTCGAAGCTCTTGCCGACCTCGGTCGCCCACAGGCCGGTGACGATCGCCAGCTGCTCCTCCAGGCGGGCGAACTTCTCCTTCGGGAAGGGGATGCCGTACGCCTTGTGCTCCTCCTCGAACCAGCCGGCGCCCAGGCCGAGTTCGACCCGGCCGCCGGACATCTGGTCGACCTGGGCGACCTGGATGGCGAGCACGCCGGGCAACCGGAAGGTGGCGGCGGTCATCAGGGTGCCGAGGCGGATCCGCCTGGTCTCACGGGCCAGGCCGGCAAGGGTGATCCAGGCGTCGGTCGGGCCGGGGAGGCCGTCCACGTCGCCCATGCGGAGGTAGTGGTCCGACCGGAAGAAGGCGTCGAACCCGAGGTCTTCGGTGGCCTTCGCCACGGCGAGCAAGGTGTCGTAGGTCGCCCCTTGCTGGGGCTCGGTGAAAATTCGAAGGTCCATACATCCATCCTGCACGCCAACGGTCCTGTCAGCCCCACCGGCGCCACTCGTCCCAGCCGTGCCCGGTCGGGTTGGCCGAGAGGTCTGCCCCGGAGCGGGTCTACTCGTCGAGGGCAGCAAGCGCCTGCGTCACGAGTCCCCGTGCGGCTGCGCCGTAGACCGCCATCCCGGACAGCCCTTGGAACGCGCGAAGGTAGACGTCGACCTGTCCCGGCGCCGTGAGCGTCTCGGCGGCATCGAGCGAGTCTGCGTGGACCCGCTGACCATCGAAGGCGGTGAAGGTGGCCATAGGCCAGACAGTGCGCTCGACGGCGAAAGGGATCACACCCAGCGAGACGGACGGCAACGCCATGGCGGAGAGCAGGTGCCCGAGCTGTGCCGCCATCGTGTCGGCGTCGCCGATGCGGTATCGGAGGACCGACTCTTCGAGCACGATCGCGAATCTGTGATCGCCCTCGCGGACCACCGAGTTGCGGCGCATGCGCGCCTGAACGGCCTCGGTGACGTCGTCCGGCGGTATGGGGCCCGGCGGAGAAGCAGTCGCCCTCACCGTCGGCCAGGGCCGCGCGTCGGCCATCCGCCGGCCGGGGCCCAAGCCCGTCACCCCCACCCCGGCCAAGGCCGTAGGCCAACCATCCATCGGCCCACCCGGACCCCGTAGTACTCCCGGTCGGCCAGGCCGCGAGCCCTCTCAGCCAGCCTCCCTCTCCGGCAACGCCTCCTCCCGTGCCGCCAGTTTGCGCAGCATCTCCAGGACGCGGTCCCGGGACTCGTCCGCCGCGTCGATTGCCTCCATGCACTGCCAGTACGTCGCCTGGTCGTCCGCGGAGCTGGCCATGCCGACGAGGGCGATGCCGACCTCGCCGAGGAGGCCGCCGAGGCAGAGAAGCGTCTCGCGGGCGTCGTCCAGCTCCGTGAGCTGGGCGGCGCGCAGGTCGCCGGGATCGAGCTCCGGTGGGTCCAGGACGCCGCAGCCGCGGCCCGCCAGCTCCGTCAGGCCCAGTGCCTCGCCGCGCAGTTCGGGTGGACCGGAGACCGCCAGACGGCTGCCGATCGCCTGGGCCAGGGCCTGGGCCTGCCACACCTCCGCCAGGATCCCCGGAGCGTCGCCGCTTCCCGCCAGGGCGCTTCTGCTCGTCACGATGAGTCGCATCGCTTCCATGGGCCGTCCCCGTCCGCCCGACGTGCTCGCGCACGCTCTCCGCCCGAACTCCCTTGTTCACTACCCAGAGTGAGGGGCGCTGAGACAGAAAGCCAGAGGAAGGCGGAAATCTGCGGACAACAATTCGGATTCAGGCGACATTTTGACTCCGGAGAGTGATTTCGGAATCAAGGATTCCCTACGCTTCGCCCTCCCCCGGCACCGGAAATCTCCGCTCGTTCCGGTCGATCTTGGCGTCCAGGGCGGCCAGCGGTTCGATACCGAGCACCTCGCACAGCTGCAGCAGATAGGCGAGCACGTCGGCCACCTCGTCCGTGACGCGGTGCGCGGTGTCGGGGTCGTCCATGACGCGCGCGGACTCCTCGGGCGTCAACCACTGGAAGATCTCGACCAGTTCGGACGCCTCCACGCTGAGGGCGGCCGCGAGGTTCTTGGGGGTGTGGTACGGCTGCCAGTTCCGCGCGGCCGCGAACTCGGCCAGCCGGCGCTGCAGTTTCGCCACGTCCAGGTGTTCCGTCACGGGTTCAGGTCTACCACCGTGACTCCTTCGGTTTCCGCGGCCCAGGAGGCGTCGCTCACCGCGCCCACCAGGCGGATGTGCCCGAGGCCGCACATCCGGGTGGCGAGCCGCAGCAGTTCCGTGCGCTGGCGGCCGTCCAGCGCGCGGTCGAAGCCGTCGGCGAGGACGCTGAGGGTCCGCATGGCGTCGGGGACCTCGCGGGGCGTGTCGACGTCCAGGACGCCCGGGCCGGTGAGCAGCACCAAGGCCAGCGCGAGGTATCTCAGCTCGCCGTCCCCGAGCCGGCCGAGGTCGGTCCGGATGCCGTCGCCGCGGTCGAGCAGCGCCCGCACCGTGCCGTCGCCCAGTGGTTCGGCGGCCAGGTCGGCCACGGGGCCGGCGCATCCGGCGTGCACCGCGGCGACGAGTCGAGCGTGCCGGCGCCCGCATTCGGACCGGGTGCGCCACAGCACCTCGGCGAGGTTGTCGCAGCCCGGCAGAAGGCGTCCGGAGCCCAGGGGGACGGCCTCGCGCATCCGGTCGGGGCACGGGTCGCAGACGAAGACCGAGCGCAGGGCGACCACCGTCTGTTCGGCCGCGGCGAGCACTTGGCGCTGGCCGTCGGTCTTGCCGGCCACGCGCAGCGGGAGGAGAGCGGTGCCGAGACGGTCGTCGGGGAGCGGGGCACGTGTCACCGGTGAGGACCCCGCGGTGTGCCAGGCGGCCTGTACGGCGGGGCGGCCCGGGTCGCGCAGGGCCGTCTCCAGGAGGACGAGTCCGCCCGCGGTCAGCCGCTCGCCGACGATGCGCAGTTCGGGCTCGGCCTGGACGGCGACGTCGAGCCGGACCGGGCCCTCGGGGCCGTCCGTCGTGCACCCGATGCGGAAGCCGCGCCGGCGCTGCAGGTCGGGCCGGGCGCGCTCGGGCACACAGGCCACCGGATCCGGGAACACCGCGGCGAGCGGCGCGCCGCCGCCGAGCCGGGCGAGCGCCTCGTACGCCCGCAGCGCACTCGACTTGCCGCATCCACTGGGCCCGGCGAAGAGAGTGAACGCCCCGACGGGCAGCCCGGCACCGCGATGCCCCGCGAACGCGGACAGCCGCAGCTCGGTGACCCGCGGCGGCGCCCACCTGTCCCGACGGGCCGGGCCGTCGGGAACCGGCGCCGCGGATGGTGGCCGCGGTGGGGCGGGGTTCTGCTCCCGCCTCGGGCCGGGTGTGGCGGGCTCGGGTGCTCGGCCCGGAGGGACGGATGTGGGGGGTGCGGTCATATCCGGACCGTAGGGGCCCCGGTGGAAGGGGAACCGTTCCGGCTTCGGGACCTTCCTACGAACGGGGGACCGGCCTCACGTGCCGGAGACCCCGGCGCCCTCCATGAGCCCGCTGACCTCGGTACCGGGCGGGGTGAGCAGAAACACGTTCCGGTCCACGCGGTGCATTCCGCTGCCCAGGCCGAAGACGACACCGGTGCTGAAGTCGAGGACGCGCTTGGCCACCTCGGTCTCCGCACCGGAGAGGTCGAGCAGGACCGGCACACCCGCCATGAGCGTCTCGGCCACCTCACGGGCGTCCGCGAAGACATTGACCCGCAGGACGACGAACCGCCGCCGGGTCTCGGTCTCCGCATCCGGCAGGGAGCGGTGGCTCACCGCGGACGGCCAGGCGTCGCGCCCCCGGAGCGGCACGACCTGCGCGAGCCCTTCCCACTGTTCATCGGTGACGTCGTAACGGCTCACCGGATCCCCCCGAACTGACTCGCATTCCATGCCTGCACCAGCCAATTCTTACGCCAAGTCACCCGTTCGGCCCAACAGCGACACGAAGCGCGACCCGAACGGCGGTCCCTCCTTCCGTCACCTCCTGTGACACATGTGCGAAATAGCCCGCTTCTTACCGCCCTCACACCGGACTCTTCACGTCCTGCAATGCCCCGCTCACCGGTCACGATTACGGTCCGATGTCGTGCACTTGGCAGAAAAACAGCTGGTGACACCCGGCCGGCGGACGCAGTCGGCGGTGTCCGCCGACCCGGGGGTCCCGGCACAGTGGCACCGTGTCCTGACCCTCCTCGCCGACGTGAGCCTGTTCATCGGGACCCGTGCGGTGTGGACACAGGCGGCGACCCACCGTCTCGTCCTCGCGGCGGTCATCTCCGTCTGCTACGCCTCGATCCTGGTGACCGGGGTGCTGGCCCTGACGGTCCGCCGCGCCCGCTCGCTGGCCCGCCTGGACCTGGTGGTCCTGGTGACCGCGGTCGCACTCACCCTGTGCAACTGGGCCCTGAACCACAGCGGCGGCGACGAGGCGGTCCTCACCACCCAGGCCGCCAAGGAACTGGTCGCCGGGCACACCGTCTACGGACAGCCCTGGCCCTGGCTCTTCAGCGGCAAGGGCATCGCCGTCACGCCGACCATAAACGGCGGCTACGACTTCACGTACGGCTATCCCCCGCTGGCCCCGCTGCTGGCCGCCCCGCTGCTCTGGCTGGGGCACGGCGGCTCGGCCGCGACGGCGGTCGGCACCGGCGCGCTGGTCGTCGGCGCGGTCGTGATGTGGCGGATGCTGCCGGTCCCGTGGCGGTCGGCGGCCACGATGGCCTGTCTGGGCTTCGGGTTCCTGCCGTCGTACGCCCGGCTCGGCTATCCGGCGATCACCGGCATGGCCCTGCTGGTGCCGGTGGTGGTGCGCTGGCCGCAGATCGGGAGGGGCGGGCGGCTCGGCGCCGCCGGGATCGCGCGGGCCGTGTGCCTGGGGGCCGCGTGCGCGGCGCAGCAACTTCCCTGGTTCGTCACGCCGTTCCTGCTGGCCGGGATCTACGCGGTGCGCCGCGGCGAGCTGGGCGGGCGCGCGGCGGGGCTGGTGGTACTGCGGATCGTGGGGATCGCCGTCACGGTGTGGCTGCTGATCAACACGTACTTCATCGTCTCCGAGCCAGGCCCGTGGCTGCAGGGGATCGCCCTGCCGCTGACGCAGGGCGCGGTGCTGCACGGCCAGGGCCTGGTGGACATCTCGCTGTACTTCACCGACGGCAGTGACCGGATCGACTGGTACGCGCACGCGAGCATGCTCCTCGCGGCGGCCCTGCTCGCGCTGTTCGTGCTGTTCGTACGGCGGCTGGGCCCGGCGGCGACCGTGCTGCCCTGGCTGGCCTTCTACCTGGCGACCCGCTCCCAGGACGGCTACTACCTGATGATGACCCCGCTGTGGCTGGCCGCGGCGGTCACCGCACCCCTCGCGGAGTTCGACAACGCCTGGCAGCCGCGCCCGGGGCCGCTGACCGGCCCCCGGCGCCGCCCGGCCCTGGCCGCGGCGATCGCCCTGCTGGTCACCCCGGCCCTGGTGTGCGCGGCGCTGGCGGTGTCGGGCAGGCCGCCGCTCAGGATGGAGGTCGCCTCGGTGCGCCGGGCCTCGGCGAACGCGATCTCGGCATTGACCGTGCGGGTGGTCAACACGGGCGGCGCCGCGCTCACCCCGCACTACACGCTCACCACGGGCCAGGGCATGAACAAGTACTGGGCGCTCGTGCGGGGTCCGGCCACGATTCCCGCCCACGGCACGGCGAGCGTGGAACTCCGGCCGCCCAAGGGCAGTTTCCCGCTTCCCAGGCCGAGCGTACGGATCCGGCTGCGCGCCTTCACGGCGTCCCCGCAGACGCTGTCCAGCCAGGACATACGGCTGCGGAAGAGCACCGGCGAAGCAGGCTGACCGAACGGATCAGGCCACCGCGCGCGTGAACCGCAGCGCGGCGGTCACCGTCGTCAGGCCACGGATCATCCCCAGCTGGTTCCAGCCCATGCCGAACTGTGCGCGGTCCACGGTGAACTCGGCCTCCAGCGTGAGCGCGCCGGCGTCCGCCGCGGTGACGCGCGCGGTGAGGGACTGCGGCCGGCTGATGCCGCGCACGGTGAGCTGGCCGTCGACGTGCGCCGTGTCGCCGTCGCGCAGTCGGGCGCCGCGGACGGCGAAGGTGATCTCCGGGTGGTGGTCGGCGTCGAAGAAGTCCGCCGAGCGCAGATGGGTGTCGCGCTTGGCGTTCTTGGTGTCCAGCGAGGCGACGTCCAGGGTCACGGTGCCCGTGGCGGACCCGTCGGGCCCGACCTCGCCCTGGCCGGCGACGGCGGCGAAGGTGCCCTTCACGGCCACCAGGCCCCAGAAGGTCTTGTGACTCAGGGCCACGGTGGTGGCGGCCGGATCGAGCTGCCAGACACCTGTTTCCACGGCGACGGTCATGGTCGTACTCCAATGCGATGTATCCGAGTATCCGAGTGGTTCAAATTTGGATGACTGCCACGCTAGCCCATCATCCAAATTTGAACAACAGGTAGACTCGAAACCATGGCCGCCCCCGACGAGCACCCCGCCGACCAGCCCGAATGCTGCGCCCGGGAGGGCAGTGGACTGCTCCCCGGAGAGCTGCGCGCCTGGATGCTGCTGCTGGCCGCGACCGGGGCGGTGGAGCAGCGGCTGCGCTCCGTGGTGAAGGAGAACCTCGACGTCTCCCACGACGAGTTCCTCATCCTGTGCCTGCTGGCCGAGCACCCGCGGGACGGTCTGCGCATGACCCGGATCGCCGACCTCCTGGGCCGCCCGAAGACCCGGCTCACCTATCAGATCGCCTGCCTCCAGCACGCCGGCCTGGTCACCCGCCAGACGGTCTGCGGCGACAAGCGGGGCGTCCAGGTCACCCTCACCGAAAAGGCCCGGCGGCTGCTGAAGGAGACCTCCGGACTGCTCGCCGCGACGGTCAAGGAGGCGCTCGCCGAGTTCGTCGGACCGGAGCAGCGCGACGCGGTGAGCGGACTGCTGCCGGGACTCGCCGACGGGACCTGCTGACGGCCCCGACAACAACCCCTGCTGACGGTACGAAAGGGGGCGTACGGCACCGGAGAGGCACAGGTCACAACCACGAGGAGGGCAACGTCACAGCCCCCGCGCTGCTGCCATTTAAGCGGCCTGCCCTAGCATCCGAGCCATGACGGTCCTGCCTGACGACGGGCTCTCACTGGCCGCCGAGTTCCCTGACGCGACACACGAGCAGTGGCACCGCCTGGTCGAGGGTGTGCTGCGCAAGTCGGGCAAGGAAGTCTCGGGCGCGGCAGCTGAGGACGCTCTGTCCACGACGCTGGAGGACGGGCTGCGCACCCGTCCCCTGTACACCGCGCGCGACACCGCGCCCGACCCCGGCCTGCCCGGCTTCGCACCCTTCGTGCGCGGCGGCCGCTGCGAGGGCAGCACCGCGGGCGGCTGGGACGTACGGCAGCGGCACGCGGCGGTCGAGGACGGCGCGATCCTGACCGACCTGGAGAACGGCGTCACCTCGCTGTGGCTGCTCGTGGGCCAGGGCGGCATCCCGGTGTCCGGCCTCGCCCGCGCCCTCGACGGTGTCTACCTCGACCTGGCCCCGGTGGTGCTCGACGCCGGACGTGACGTCGAGGCCGCCGCGGCGGAACTGCTGCGGCTCCACGAGGAGCGGGGCGTCGACCCGAAGGCGGTGCGCGGCAACCTCGGCGCCGACCCCCTCGGCCATGAGGCCCGTACCGGCACCGCCCAGGACTTCGCGCCGGTCGCCGACCTGGCCGCGCGGTGCGCCGCCGAGTACCCGGGGCTCCGCGCGCTGACCGTGGACGCGCTGCCGTACCACGAGGCCGGCGGCTCGGCCGCACAGGAGCTGGGCGCCTCCCTGGCCACCGGAGTGGCCTATCTGCGCGAGCTGACCGAGGCGGGCCTCACGGCCGAGCAGGCCTTGGCGCAGCTGGAGTTCCGCTACGCGGCCACCGCCGACCAGTTCCTGACAGTCGCCAAGCTGCGTGCGGCGCGCCGGCTGTGGGCGCGGGTCGCCGAGGTGTGCGGGGCGCCCGGCGCGGGCGCGCAGGTGCAGCACGCGGTGACCTCCCCGGTGATGATGACCCGCCGGGACCCGTGGGTGAACATGCTCCGCGCGACGATCGCGACGCTCGCGGCCGGGGTGGGCGGGGCCGACTCCGTCACCGTGCTGCCGTTCGACCATGCGCTCGGCCTGCCGGACGCGTTCGCCCGCCGTATCGCCCGCAACACGTCGACGATCCTGGTCGAGGAGTCCCACCTGGCGCGGGTCATCGACCCGGCGGGCGGCTCCTGGTACGTGGAGTCGCTCACCGACGAACTCGCCCGCGCGGGCTGGGAGTTCTTCCGGTCGATCGAGCGCGACGGCGGCCAGGCGGCCGTGCTGCGCTCGGGCCGTATCCGTACGGACCTCGCCACGACATGGGCGGAGCGCTCCAAGAAGCTCGCCAAGCGGCGTGAACCCATCACCGGTGTCAGCGAGTTCCCGCACCTGGCCGAGAAGCCCGTGGAGCGCGAGCCCGCTCCCGAGGGGCCCTCCGGCGGGCTGCCGCGCGTGCGCCGCGACGAGGCGTACGAGGAGTTGCGCGCCCGCTCCGACGCCCACCTCGCGGCGACCGGCTCCCGCCCCCGGGTCTTCCTCGCCACGATCGGCTCGGCCGCCGCGTACACCGCGCGCTCGACGTTCGCCGCCAACCTCTTCCAGGCGGGCGGCATCGAGCCGGTCACCGAGGGCGGCTTCGAGGACAGCGGCGCCACCGAGGCCGTGCTGTGCTCCAGCGACGCGCTGTACGAGGAGCAGGCCGAGCAGGTGGCCCGGTCCCTGAAGGCGGCCGGCGCCCGGCACGTGTTCCTCGCGGGCCGCCCCGCCGAGTACGCGGACATCGACTCGTACGTCTTCGCGGGCTGCGACGCCGTCGCCACGCTGTCCGCGACCCTCGACCGCATGGGAGTGTCCTGATGGGAATCCCCGACTTCTCCGGCATCGAGCTGGAGACCGCCGAGGGAACCGCCGCCGACGGCAGTGCCGAGGAGTGGCGTACGGCCGTCAAGCGCGCGACCGGCGCCGAGGAGACGCTCTGGGAGACGCCGGAGGGCATCGGCGTCAAGCCGCTCTACACCGGCCGTGACCTGGAGGGCCTGGACTTCCTGGGCACCTACCCGGGCATCGCGCCGTATCTGCGCGGCCCGTACCCGACGATGTACGTCAACCAGCCCTGGACGATCCGCCAGTACGCGGGCTTCTCCACCGCCGAGGAGTCCAACGCGTTCTACCGGCGCAACCTGGCGGCCGGTCAGAAGGGCCTGTCGGTCGCCTTCGACCTGCCCACGCACCGGGGTTACGACAGCGACCACCCGCGCGTGACGGGTGACGTCGGCATGGCGGGCGTGGCGATCGACTCGATCTACGACATGCGGCAGCTGTTCGACGGGATTCCGCTGGACAGGATGACCGTGTCGATGACGATGAACGGCGCCGTGCTGCCGGTGCTGGCGCTCTACATCGTGGCGGCGGAGGAACAGGGCGTACCGCCCGAGAAGCTGGCCGGGACCATTCAGAACGACATTCTGAAGGAGTTCATGGTCCGCAACACCTACATCTATCCGCCGAAGCCCTCGATGCGGATCATCTCCGACATCTTCGCCTACACCTCGCAGCGGATGCCGCGCTACAACTCCATCTCCATCTCCGGCTACCACATCCAGGAGGCCGGGGCCACGGCCGACCTGGAGCTGGCCTACACGCTCGCGGACGGTGTTGAGTACATCCGCGCGGGGCGGGAAGCCGGCCTGGACGTGGATGCGTTCGCGCCCCGGCTCTCCTTCTTCTGGGCGATCGGCATGAACTTCTTCATGGAGATCGCCAAGTTGCGAGCGGCCCGGCTGCTGTGGGCCAAGCTGGTCTCCCAGTTCGAGCCGAAGAACACCAAGTCCCTGTCCCTGCGCACGCATTCGCAGACCTCGGGTTGGTCGCTGACCGCGCAGGACGTGTTCAACAACGTCACGCGCACCTGCGTCGAGGCCATGGCGGCGACCCAGGGCCACACCCAGTCGCTGCACACCAACGCCCTCGACGAGGCGCTCGCGCTGCCGACCGACTTCTCGGCGCGCATCGCCCGCAACACCCAGCTGCTCATCCAGCAGGAGTCGGGCACGACCCGGGTCATCGACCCGTGGGGCGGCAGCGCGTACGTGGAGAAGCTGACGTACGACCTCGCCCGGAAGGCCTGGGCGCACATCCAGGAGGTCGAGCAGGCGGGCGGTATGGCGCAGGCCATCGACGCCGGTATTCCGAAGCTGCGCGTGGAGGAGGCGGCCGCGCGTACGCAGGCCCGTATCGACTCCGGTCGCCAGCCGGTGATCGGGGTCAACAAGTACCGGGTGGAGAACGACGAGGCCATCGAGGTCCTCAAGGTCGACAACTCCTCGGTGCGCGCCCAGCAGATCGAGAAGCTGCGGCGGCTGCGCGCGGAGCGGGACGAGACCGCCTGCCGGGACGCGCTGGACGCGCTGACCCGGGCCGCGGACGGCGAGGGCAACCTGCTGGAGCTGGCCGTGCGCGCGGCCCGCGCCAAGGCCACCGTCGGCGAGATCTCCGACGCCCTGGAGAAGGTGTACGGCCGCCACCAGAGCCAGATCCGTACGATCTCCGGCGTGTACCGCAACGAAACAGGGGAGTCCCCGTCCGTGGACCGGACCCGCGCCCTGGTGGACGCCTTCGACGAGGCCGAGGGACGCCGGCCGCGCATCCTGGTCGCCAAGATGGGCCAGGACGGCCACGACCGCGGCCAGAAGGTGATCGCCACCGGCTTCGCCGACCTCGGCTTCGACGTCGACGTCGGCCCGCTGTTCCAGACCCCGGAGGAGGTCGCCCGTCAGGCGGTCGAGGCGGACGTGCACGTGGTCGGGGTGTCGTCGCTGGCCGCCGGTCACCTCACCCTCGTCCCGGCGCTGCGCGAGGCGCTCGCCGAGGAGGGCCGCGAGGACATCATGATCGTGGTCGGCGGGGTCATCCCGCCGCAGGACGTGCCGACCCTGCTGGAGATGGGCGCCACGGCCGTGTTCCTGCCCGGGACGGTGATCCCGGACGCGGCGTACGACCTGGTGAAGCGGCTGTCGGCCGACCTCGGCCACGACCTGTAGAGCCTCATGGCAGCGATCGATCTCGACACGTATGTGAAGGGTGTGCTCGAGGGGAAGCGGGCGATCGTGGCCCGCGCGATCACCCTCGTCGAGTCCACCCGTCCGCAGCACCGGGCGCTGGCGCAGGAGTTGCTCACCGAGCTGCTTCCGCACAGCGGCCGGGCGCGGCGGATCGGCATCAGCGGGGTGCCGGGCGTGGGCAAGTCGACGTTCATCGACGCGTTCGGCACGCTGCTGACCTCGCTGGGGTACCGGGTCGCGGTGCTCGCCGTGGACCCGTCCTCCACCCGCACCGGCGGCTCCATCCTGGGCGACAAGACCCGGATGGAGCGCCTGGCGGTGGACCCGAACGCCTTCGTACGGCCCTCCCCCAGCGCGGGCACGCTGGGCGGGGTCGCCAAGGCCACCCGCGAATCCATGGTCGTGATGGAGGCGGCGGGCTACGACGTGATCCTGGTGGAGACCGTCGGCGTCGGCCAGTCCGAGACCACGGTCGCCGACATGGTCGACTCCTTCCTGCTGCTCACACTGGCCCGCACCGGCGACCAGCTGCAGGGCATCAAGAAGGGCGTCCTGGAGCTGGCCGACGTGATCGCGGTCAACAAGGCGGACGGCCCACACGAGCGGGACGCGCGCGCCGCCGCACGGGAGTTGGCGGGCGCGCTGCGGCTGATGCACGGCAAGGACGCCTTCTGGACCCCGCCGGTGCTCAGTTGCAGCGCCCGGGAGTCGAGCGGCCTGGACGTCGTCTGGGAGCGGCTGGAGCAGCACCGTACGCTCCTGGACTCAACGGGCCGGCTCACCGCCAAGCGGCGGGACCAGCAGGTCGGCTGGACCTGGGCGATGGTCCGCGACGAGCTGCTGGGCCGGCTGCACGCCGATCCGGCGGTGCGTGAGGCCACGCCCGGCCTCGAACAGCAGGTCAGGGAAGGCTCGTTGACGGCGACCCTGGCCGCGGAGCGCATCCTGCGGGCGTTCGGGGGCCCGGCCGACTGAGCCCTCCGCACGGCCCCGGGCCCGCCGTCGCCACCGGAAGCCCCGGCCGGCGAAACACCGACCGCGCGGCCGACCCCGCCCCGGCGGCTCACCGCCACATGCCGGACCAGCGGGCCCGGATGGCGCGGGCGATGGTCCGGGACCGCGGGTCCTCGCCCTCGGCGCCGGCCGCCGAACGGATCCCGCGGGCATTCCGGGGCCCGGCCGGCTGTGTCGGGTGTGGCTGGAACACACGAGGACCCCTGGACGGTTCGTTCCGGGGGCCCTCGTGTGGTTCTGCCTTCAGTCGATACCGCGCACGATGTGCGACTCGGCCGGGTCCTCGTCCACCCCGGCCAGGTACAGCACGGGGGCTTGGGCTTCTTCCTGGTTGTCGGGGTGCATGGTGCGCTCCTCTGGACGACTGGTCGTCAGTAGCGGTAGTGGTCCGGCTTGTACGGGCCCTCGACCTCCACGCCGATGTACGCGGCCTGCTCCGGGCGCAGCGTCGTCAGCTTGACGCCAAGGGCGTCCAGGTGGAGACGGGCGACCTTCTCGTCGAGGTGCTTGGGCAGCGTGTACACACCGACCGGGTACTCGGACTGCTTGGTGAACAGCTCGATCTGGGCCAGCGTCTGGTCCGCGAACGAGT